>JAKFBZ010000088.1:0-14742 GCA_036676945.1 Marmoricola sp. | reverse complement strand
GCCGAGCGGGTCGGGGTCGCGATCCTGTCCCTCGGGATCATCAACGAGTGCCTGCGGCTCTGCCTCGACTACGCGAAGTCCCGGGAGCTCTGGGGCAAGCCGATCGCCGACCTGCAACTGATCCAGCTGAAGCTCGCGAAGATGGAGGTCGCCCGGATCAACGTGCAGAACATGGTCTTCCGCACGCTGGAGTTCGCTCAGTCCGGCCGGACCCCCACGCTGGGGGAGGCGAGCGCGATGAAGTGGTACTCCTCGGAGGCCGCCACCGACGTCGCGATGGACGCGGTCCAGCTCTTCGGCGGCAACGGCTACATGGCCGAGTACCGCGTCGAGCAGCTCGCCCGGGACGCCAAGTCGCTGATGATCTACGCCGGGTCCAACGAGGTCCAGATCACCCACGTGGCCAAGGAGCTGTTGCGCGGGTAGGCCGGTCTCACCAGGTCCGGACCCACAGGCAGTGCTCGGAGTCACGCAGCCGTTCGACCGCATCGGCGGACGGCGGGCCGGTGGTGTCCGCGACGACGTAGCCGAGGTCGTCGCGGGTGGCCAGCTGCTGGCCGGTGACGTTCTCCCCGTGGGTGGCGACCAGTGCGTTGAACTCGGCCAGTACGCCGGGGACGTTGCGGTGCAGGAAGCCGAGCCGGTGGCTCTCGCCGAGCGCGGGCGTCCGGACGGCGGGGAGGTTGACCGACAACGAGGTGTTGCCCTCGAGGACGAAGTCGGCGAGCTTGCCGGCCACGAAACCGCCGATCTCCTCCTGGGCCTCCTGGGTCGAGCCACCGACGTGCGGGGTCAGGATGACGTTGTCCAGCCCGCGCAGGACCGACTCGAACGCGTCTCCCTGGGCTTTCGGCTCGACCGGGAAGACGTCGACCGCGGCGCCGGCGACCTCGCCGGAGAGGAGGCGGTCGCGCAGTTCGGCGTAGTCCACGACCATCCCGCGGGAGGCGTTGATGAACAGCGCCCTCGGCTTCATCGCGGCGAACTCCTCGGCGCCGAAGAACCCGGCGTTCCCCGGGCGCCCGTCGACGTGCAGGCTGACCACGTCGGCGACGCGGAGGAGGTCGTGCAGCGATTCCATCCGCCGCGCGTTCCCGTGCGCCGGCCGGTCCGCGGTGTCGTAGAAGACGACCCGCATGCCGATCGCCTCGGCCATGTTGGACAGCTGGGTGCCGATGTTGCCGTAGCCGACGATGCCGAGGGTCCGGCCGCGGACCTCGTGGCTGCCGCGCGCGGACTTGTCCCAGACGCCGTCGTGCATCCGCTGGGTCTTCTCGGTGAGCCGCCGCGCGAGCGCGATGATCTCGCCGATCACCAGTTCGACGACGCTGCGGGTGTTCGAGTACGGCGCGTTGAAGACGCCGAGGCCGCGCACTGACGCGGCCTTCAGGTCGACCTGGTTCGTGCCGATGCAGAAGCAGCCGATCGCCTGGAGTCCGGGAGCCGCCTCGAGGACGCTCTCGGTGACGTTCGTGTTCGAGCGGATCCCGAGGATGTCGACGCCGGCCAACTCCTCGGTCAGCGCCTCTTCCGAGAGCGCACCGGTGCGCAGGTCGATCTCGAAGCCTCGTCGTTCGAGCAGGTCGACGGCCGCGGGGTGGATGCCCTCCAGGAGCAATGCCTTCATGGGGCAACCGTATGTGGTGCGATGTCGAGAACCCGCGACCGGCTACGTCCCTGGTCTGAACGCGACCAGAACGGGTCGCACCGCACTGAGGAGAACCACGATGGCCAAGTACCTGCTGCTGAAGCACTACCGCGGCGCGCCGGCCGCGGAGAACGACATCCCGATGGACCGGTGGACGCCCGGGGAGATCTCGGACCACGTGCAGTTCATGCGCGACTTCGCCGACAGGCTCGAGGTGACCGGCGAGTTCGTCGACGGCCAGGCGCTCGCCCCCGAAGGCGCCTGGGTCCGGTACGACGGTGAGGGTCGTCCGCCGGTCACCGACGGCCCGTTCGCCGAGACGAAGGACCTGATCGCCGGCTGGTACGTGATCGACGTGGACAGCTACGAACGCGCCGTCGAGCTCGCCGGCGATCTGTCGGCCGCCCCGGGAGCAGGCGGGCAGCCGATCCACGAGTGGCTCGAGGTCCGTCCGTTCCTGTCCGAGCCGCCGACCATCACGGAATGATTCCTGGATGACGCCTTCCGTGGACGAGTCGCTGCTCCGGAGCCTGACTCCGGGCGTGCTCGGGATCCTCGTCCGCCGCGGAGCCGACTTCGCGGCGGCCGAGGACGCCGTACAAGAGGCGCTGATCGAAGCGGTGCGGGTCTGGCCGGACGACCTGCCACGGGACCCCAAGGCCTGGCTGGTCACGGTCGCCTGGCGCAAGTTCCTCGACGTGACGCGGCGGGACACCTCCCGCCGGCGTCGCGAGAGCCTCCTCGAGGACGAGCCGGCGCCCGAGCCGGCCTCCGCAGTCGACGACACGCTCCAGCTCTACTTCCTCTGCGCGCACCCGTCGCTGACCCCGTCGTCCGCGGTCGCGCTCACCCTGCGCGCCGTCGGCGGGCTGACCACCCGCCAGATCGCCGAGGCCTACCTGGTGCCCGAGGCGACCATGGGGCAGCGGATCACCCGCGCCAAGCGGACGGTCTCCACCGTGACGTTCGACCAGCCCGGCGACGTCGCCACCGTGCTGCGCGTCCTCTACCTGGTCTTCAACGAGGGATACTCCGGCGACGTCGATCTCGCCGCCGAGGCGATCCGGCTCACCCGGCAGCTCGCCGCCGGGATCGACCACCCGGAGGTGGCGGGGCTGCTCGCGCTGATGCTGCTCACCAACGCCCGGCGCGCGGCCCGGACCGCGCCCGACGGCAGCCTGGTGCCGCTCGCGGACCAGGACCGCAGCCGGTGGGACACCGAGGCGATCGCCGAGGGCGTCGAGATCCTGCAGGCGGCGCTGGTCCGCGACCAGCTGGGCGAGTTCCAGGCCCAGGCCGCCATCGCCGCCCTCCACGCCGACGCGCAGAGCGCCGCGGAGACCGACTGGGTGCAGGTGGTCGAGTGGTACGACGAGCTCGTCCGCCTGACCGACAACCCGGTCGTCCGTCTCAACCGCGCGGTGGCTGTCGGCGAGGCCGACGGACCACGTGCCGGACTGGCCGCGCTCGCAACGCTGGACGACTCTCTGCCCCGGTACACCGCGGTGGCGGCGTACCTGCACGAACGCGACGGGGACCTGACGACGGCGGCACGGCTGTACGCCGAGGCGGCGCACCGGGCCCCCAACCTCGCCGAGCGCGATCACCTGACGCGCCAGGCCGCCCGGCTGAACGCGGGTTGGGACGACCGGGGAGACTAAGGCGCGTGGTGAGTTTTCTCCTGTCCGTCACCTTCGCCTGCGGGCTCCTGATCGCGGTCGCGCACGTCATCAACCGGCAGTTCGTGGCCCCGGTCTACGACGTCGCGGCGAACCTGACGGCGTTCTGCTGCGCTGTGGCTGCCTCGTCCATGCTGGCCGAGTGGACCCCGGCGCTGCTCTCGTCGGTCGCGATCCTGTGCTGGCTGGTGCTCGCGCGCCGGACGGCGCTGGCTCGCCAGCAGGCGCGCGACGGGGACGGTTCAACACCGCGGTACTGAACCAGACATCGTGATCGGGATTTCGATTCGCCGTCCAGGGCGGTCTAGCGTGAACATCTCCTGTGGCTGGATCACGTCTAGGGTCACTCCATGTGGGAGATCACCAAGACTTCGCGTGACGAGGTGGCGCTGCTGCGCGAGCGGTATGAGCCGCTTACCAAGTCCATCCGGGAACTTGTCGACGCTGCGCTCGGGACCGATGCAGGAGACGATGTCGTGCGCCTGGCCAAGGCCGAGGTGGACGCGGCGGCGGCCAGGTTGCGTGCACACCCTCGTGGCTCCTTCCTCGGTATGACCCTGACTCCTGAGGGCGAGAGCATCCCGTGGGGGAACATGGGCGACGGTCTGCGCAACCCACTGGCTCCGCCCCTGAGGGTCGAGCACGACGGACCCACCGGCGCCCACATGGACGTCGAGTTGGGCGCTGCCTACGAAGGCCCGCCCGGACACCTACACGGCGGCTACTGTGCACTCTTGCTCGACCACCTCCTGGGAGGCTTGGCGAGCCAAGGCGGCATCCAGAGGATCGCCGCCACAGCAACGATGAACCTCCGGTACCTGCGTCCGACAAGGCTCGGTCAGCTGCACGTCGAGGCTGAGGTCCAGCGGACCGAAGGGCGCAAGGTCTTCATCGCAGGACACATCGACGACGCGGAGGGGACGACGGTCACGGCCGAAGGCTTGTTCATCGTTCTGCGCCAGTAGGCGATCAGGTGCGTCAGAGCCGTTCAGCGCCCCCAAGATGGACGGCGGTTCCCAGCGTCAGAACTCATGGGTGCGGCGCAGTTTCCGCGGGCGCCCGTCAGGGTCGAACATCGTCCGGTACGCCGGGCCGGCCCAGAGCCGGGTTGCACGGCGAACGCGTGGGACGGCGTGCGGCCGGATCCGGGAGTCCGGGTCGTGGGCACGGTCCGACCACAGGGAGGTTGCTCGTGCGAGATCGGCGAGCCGGGGATCGTCCGGCGGGAGGCCGAGGTGCTCTGACCAGAGGCTGGTTCGCAGGTCGCGGGGAAGCCGACCTTCCGTGTCGACCACGGCGCAGGTGAGTTCGGAGTCGTGTGTCCAGGAGCGCAGGTTCAGGTTGTCGGACCCGCAGGTCATCCACTCGTCGTCGACGACGCAGACCTTCGCATGGACGTAGACCGGCGTGCCCGCGGCGTTCGCGAGGTCGTAGAGCGCGAAGCGCTGCCCGCCTGCTTCGCGGAGCAGGTCCACTGCCTGCTGCTGCCCCCACCGCATCGGGGTTCCGCTGAGGATGGTGTCCTCCTCGGGAAACCGGGGGACCACGGCGATGACCTGCAGCGCGGGCTCCCGGCGGAGCGCGTCCGCGAGGGTCGCAGCCACGATCTCCGACCAGAAGTACTGGTCCTCGATGTAGATGAGTTGTTCGGCCTTCGCGAACGCGCGTGTGTAGGCGTGAGCGATCGACCTCTCCCCTTCGGGGGCGAACGGGAAGGCCGGCCGCTTCTTCGGATAGGTCCGCAGGACCTGGACCTGGTGCGGCCCGCACGCGGGAGGCGGATCCCAGCGCTTCGGTAGGGGTTCGGGGTGCTTCGGCATCCGCGCCGCACGGTGGACCAGCGCCCGGTACGGGTTGCGGTGGTCAAGGGGTGTCGGGTCGTCCCATCGTTCGGAGAAGACGTCGAGCACGTGGCTGACAGCAGGACCACGAATCTCCAGGGTGGCGTCGTGCCACGGTGGGGTCGGCCCATAGCGCTCATCGAGAGGCGGCGCCTGCGGATCGCCGTGGTGCGCAGCGTCATCGCGCCGCCCGTGGCACAGGTCGATGCCGCCGACGAAGGCCACGTCGTCCTCCGGGCGGCCTCGCCGACGCACGACGAACATCTTCTGGTGGTGCGAGCCACCGCGACGCACTCGTTCGTCGAACAGTGTCTCGCCACCGGCCTCGTTGATGATGGCGCCCAGGTGGCGGTTCTCCTGCGCGCTGAGCTCGGTCTTGTCGCTGTGCGAGCGCCAGAGAAGGCCCCGCACCTCGACTCCTCGACGCGCGGCGCCGACGAGCAGTTCGCCGACTGTCGGGCCGTCCTCAGTCAGGCGCTCATCGGCGTCGCCCCGCCAATCGGTGAAGTAGATCCGGTCCCCGGATTCCGTGGCGCCGACGACCTCGAGCAGGCGCGCGAAGTAGGCGGCGCCGTGGACGTGCGGCACGACCAGGTTCCCGGCCGTCCACGGACGGTCGTCCTCGGGAAGGAACCAATCGCTCACGGATCCAGGTTGTCAGCAGGGTTGCTCGCTGACCAGCGTTCCCGGCTTCGGGTCGGCGCACTTCGCGGCGTGTGACCTTCGCCGACGGCGCATCTCTGCCTCAACACCGACGTGTAGACATCCGTCCGCAATGTGTCGGGGTCCCTGATCTCCTTGTCCCTGGTGGGGTCGAGACCACTACTCGGGAGGGACCCGCCTCGCGAGCTGACTACTGCTGCAGCAGCCAGCAGAGCTCGGCCAGGTCCTCGCGGAAGCCCGGCCGGCCGCGCAGGTAGAGCGTGCGGCACATGGAGTTGGCCAGCATCTGCGCGGCCTGCACCTTGAGCCGGGAGACGGTGACGTCCTCGCCCGGCCGCAGTTCCTGCAGCAGCTCCACCCACTGGCCGATGTAGCCGAGCTGGGCGCGCTGCGCGAGGTCCTGGTACTCCTCGCCCAGGTTGCGGGACTCCGCGATCAGGTTGCTCACCAGGTCGCTGTGGTCGTGGGTGAGCTCGACGTAGGAGTCGGAGACCCGGCGCAGGACCTGCTCCGCAGGCGCGTCCGTTTCAAGAGCGTCGGCGAGGGAGCCCTGGAGCATGGCGTAGCCGCGACCCAGCGAGGAGAAGAGGAGCTCCTGCTTGCTGGCGAAGTGGTTGTAGATGCTGGGGCCGGCCATACCGACCGCGGCGCCGATGTCGTCGACCCCGACCGCGTCGAAGCCGTGCTGGGCGAACAGGGCTGCAGCCGCGTCCGCGATCTCCTCGCGCCGGGTGACCGGGGCTGGGAGCGCGCGTGCCGGCGAGTCCCGCGGCGCCGGGGCGTCGAACCCGAACGACAGCACCCGCAGCGCCAGGTCGGCCAGGACTTGCTCGAACTCGTCATCAGGCAGCGTCAGCCGGTGGAAGGAGATGCTGCTCATCGCGTTGACGCCCGCAGCGGCCAGGAACTCGGACTGCTCGGCGCTGAGTTCGGGCCGGATCTCACGCAGGGTCGCAGCCAGGGTCAGTACGGCGTTGCGCAGGTGGCGCCGGAGCACGTTGTGCTGCGCGTCGGGCAGGTTGCGGGCCTCGCGCTGCCAGAGCACGCCGAGCGGGCGGTAGGCGAGCGCGGTCCTCGCTGCCGTCCGGGCGATGCCGTCGAGGTCACGGGACGGCAGTTCCGCGACCATGTCGCCGAAGGCGACGATCGTCTGGTCGATCGCCTCGAAGAGCAGTTCGGCCTTGCCGGTGAAGTGCCGGTAGAGCGCCGAGGGCCCGACGTTGACCGATGCGGCGACGTCGGCGATCGAGACCTGCTCGTAGCCACGTTCGTAGAAGAGCGTGGCCGCCGCAGTGCGGATCTGGGCGCGCCGGTTGCGCGGCCGGGTGCCGCGCGCAGGAACTTCCGACTCGGTACTAGCCACGATTCACTTAGTGTGGCACGCTCAGCCGGACGTCGGAAGTGGGGTACAGATGGCGACTCAGCAGGCAGTGCTGCGCACCCTGTCGCGCCCGCTCCTGCCCATCGGCGATCTGTTCGCGTTCGCCCTCGACGTCTTCAAGGAGATGTTCCGGCGACCCTTCCAGTGGCGCGAGTTCTTCGACCAGTCCTGGTTCGTCACCCGGGTCTCGCTGCTGCCGATCTGCGCGATCACGATCCCGTTCGGCGCCGTGCTGTCGCTGCAGATCGGGTCGCTGTTCAACCAGCTCGGCGCGCGGTCGTTCACCGGCGCTGTCGCCGTGGTCGGCATCGTGCAGCAGGCCGCACCCGTGGCGACCGTGTCGATCGTGGCCGGGGCTGCCGGCACTGCCGTCGCGGCTGACCTCGGGGCGCGGAAGATCCGCGAGGAGCTCGACGCGATGGAGGTGCTCGGCATCTCGGTGATCCAGCGCCTCGTCGTACCCCGGGTGCTGGCGATCGCGTTCATCGCGGTGCTTCTCAACGGCGTCGCCACCATGGTCGGCGTGATGGGCGGGTACAGCTTCAACGTCCTGGTCCAGGGCGGTTCACCCGGCGCGTACGTGCATGCCTTCGCGGCGCTGGCGCAGTTACCGGACCTCTGGGTGGGTGAGATCAAGGCCTTCGTCTTCGGGCTGGTCGCCGGCATCGTCGCCTGCCATCAGGGCGTCAACGCCAAGGGCGGTCCGCAGGGCGTCGGCAACGGCGTCAACCAGTCGGTCGTCATCTCGTTCGTCCTGCTGTTCGTGGTGAACACGATCCTGACGCTCGTCTACTACCAGATCGTTCCGCCGAAGGGGTTGTGATGACACTCGTTCGCAATCCGGCCGAGCCGCCGGCGGCGCCGAGCCTGCCGGCCCGGGCCTGGCGTGGGACCTATGACGGGCTCAGTGAGCTCGGAGACCAGGTCCAGTTCTACGGCAAGAGCCTGGCCGGGATCCCGAAGTCGCTGACCCGGTACCGGCGCGAGGTCTTCCGGCTGCTCGCCGAGGTCTCGCTCGGTCGCGGCGCCCTGGTGCTGGTCGCCGGGACGCTCGGCATCATCGTCTTCGAGGTGCTGGCCGTGGGGTCGGTCGTCGGCCTCGTGGGTTATCAGGGGCTGAAGCAGGTCGGCATCCAGCCGTACGTCGGCTTCCTCTCGGCGTACTTCAACACCCGCGAGGTCGCGCCCCTGATCGCGGCGAACGCGCTGGTCGCGACCGTCGGCGCCGGCTTCACCGCCCAGCTCGGCGCGATGCGGATCTCCGAGGAGATCGACGCCGTCGAGGTGATGGCGATCCCGTCGATCCCGTTCCTGGTCAGCACCCGGGTGGTCGCGTCGTTCATCGCGGTGATCCCGCTCTACTTCGTCGGCCTGATCGGCACCTACGCCGCGACCCAGGCTGTCTCGATCCATTACTACGGGCTGACCGGCGGCACCTACGACCACTATTTCAACCTGTTCCTGCCACCGATAGACGTGCTCTACTCCTTCGCCAAGGTCCTGGTCTTCGCGGTGATCCTGACGATGATCTGCTGCTACTACGGCTTCAACGCCAAGGGCGGCCCGGCCGGGGTCGGCGTCGCCGTCGGGCGAGCCGTCCGGCTCTCCCTGGTGATCATCGTGATCGCCGACTTCTTCCTCAGCCTCGCGCTGTGGGGCTCGACGACCACCGTGCGGATCGCGGGCTGATCCATGCTGCGACAGCACTCGAAGCCTCTCGCCGGCCTGGCCTACATCGCGATCCTGGTGATGCTGGTGATGCTCAGCGTGATGGCGTTCGAGAAGAAGCTGCCCTGGCAGAGCGCTGCCACGGTCACGCTCAGCACGGCGACGCCGGGGCTGGAGCTCAACCCGCACTCGGACGTGAAGTTCCAGGGACTGCGGGTCGGCGAGGTCCGCGGGATCACCTCCGACGGCCGCACCGCCACGATCGAGCTGGCGCTCGACGAGGGCAGCCTGCACCTGATCCCGGCGAACGTCGACGCCGCGATCGTGCCGAAGACGCTGTTCGGTGAGAAGTACGTCGACCTGCGCCAGCCGCCGGCCCCGGCCACTGCGCGGCTCGCCGACGGCGGCGAGATCGAGCAGTCGGAGACCTCGGTCGAGATCGGCGCGCTGTTCCGCCGTCTGGTCCCGGTGCTGGAGGCGCTCCGGCCGGACCAGCTCTCGGTGATCCTGAACTCGCTCGCCCAGGCTCTCGACGGCCGTGGCGAGACCCTGGCCCGGAGCCTGAACCAGCTGCAGTCGTTCCTGGTCAGGCTCGACCCGCACCTGGAAACGTTCACCCATGACATCGACCAGTTCGCGAAGACCGCCGACCTGTACGCCGACGGCGCGCCGGACCTGGTGCGGATCCTCTCGTCGGCCGCCGGGATCAGCCGGGAACTGCTGATCCCGAAGGAGCAGGAGTTCGGCTCCTTCCTCGACCAGGTGATCGACACCGGCGGCGACACCGAGGAAGTCCTGGCCCGGAACGCCGACAACCTGATCCGGCTGTCCGGTCGCAGTCGTCCGGTGCTGGCGCTGCTCGACGAGTACTCGAGCGCGCTGCCCTGCTTCCTGAAGGGACTGCACACCTTCGACAACCTGGGCACCCAGGCGATCGGCGCCGTCGGGCCGTTCACCAACCTGGTCCTCGAGGTCGCGGTCCAGAACAAGCCGTACACCTACCCGATCGATTCGCCGAGCAACCCCAGGAGCGACGGCAACAACGCCAACGTGCCGAGCGCGATCCCGAGCTGGAAACCGCACTGCCCGGAGTTCTCCGCCGAGGTCCTGGCGCTCAAGGCAGCGGTGCCGAACTCACAAGTCCTCCAGGGGACCGCCATCGACCCGCCGAACACCACCCGGCCCTCGGCCGCGGCCGTGCAGGAGGCGCGCGCCGCGCTCGCCCGAGCCCTGGCCGCGCAGGCACTGGGAGTGCCGCAGAGCGAAGTCCCCGGGTACGCCGGACTCCTGGTCGCGCCGATGCTCACCGACGGGGAGGTGAACGTCCCGTGACGAAGATGCAGTCCAGGATCCCGGCCTCGGTGTACAAGGTCTCCGTGTTCGCGGTCATCACGGTCGTGCTGATCGGGATCCTCGGCACCCTGATCGGGAACATCAGCTTCAAGCCCGCGCGCACCTACTACGCGCTCTTCACCGACGCCACCGGCGTCTTCTCCGGCGACCGGGTGCGCCTCTCCGGCGTCGAGGTCGGCGCGGTGAAGGGCCTGGAGCTGGTGAGCTCCGGGGACGGCAAGGTCGCCAAGGTGGAGTTCACCGTCGACGAGTCGGTGCCGGTGTACGCCGACGCCGAACTGCAACTGCGCTACGAGAACATCGTCGGCCAGCGCTACCTCAACATCGTCGAGGAGCCGCAGGCCGGGAGCTCGGCTCCTTCCGGGACCACCTTCGGTGTGGCCCAGACGACGCCGGCCCTGAACCTGACCGAGTTGTTCAACGGGTTCCAGCCGTTGTTCCGGGCGCTCGACCCCGAGCGGCTGAACACCTTCAGCTTCGAGCTCGTCCGCGCGCTGCAGGGGGAGGCAGGGACGCTGCAGAGTCTGATGCGGAACACCGCCCAGCTGACCAACACGCTCGCCGACCGTGACGCCGTGATCGGCGGGGTCGTGACCAACCTCAACACCGTGCTCGCCACGGTGGGCGAGCGCGACGAGAAGCTCACCGGGTTGATCGTGCAGTTCCGCAACCTGATGGCCGGCCTGGCCGGCCAGAGCGACGTCATCGGCGCGAGCCTGCCCTCGCTGGACCGGCTGCTCGCGGCCACCTCGGGGACCCTGGCCGAGATCCGGGCGCCCCTGGCCTCCAGCGTCGGCTCGTTGCGCACCGTCGCGGGCCAGCTCGACAAGGACCGGGCCACGCTGGACGCGTCCTTGCAGAAGCTTCCGTTCGCCCTGCGCACCCTGGCGCGCACGGGTTCCTACGGGTCCTGGTTCAACTTCTACGTCTGCGGGATGGACCTCAACCTGACCCTCCTCGACGGCACCGTGAAGCTCAGCGGCGTCGGTCTGTCGGCCAACGAACGCGGCACCGTCTGCGCGGGGGGTGTCGAATGAGCGTCGCCCGTACCGACAGCCAACTCGTCAGGATCGCCGTGATCGGCCTGGCGCTGATGGCGATCGCCTTCACCCTGGCGATCAACTTCCAGCGGCTGCCGCTCGTCGGCGGCGGTGCCGGCTACCAGGCCGAGTTCACCGACGCCTCCGGCCTGGTCCCGGGTGAGGAGGTCCGGGTCGCGGGGATCAAGGTCGGCACCGTGACCGACATCGAGCTGGGGCACGCCCGGGCCGTGGTCTCGTTCACCGTCAAGGGCGTCGACCTCGGCACGTCGACCACCGCCGGCATCGAGGTCAAGACCCTGCTCGGCCAGCACTACCTGAGCGTGACCCCCGCGGGTGGCGGCAAGCTCGACGAAGGCGCGGTGATCCCGCTGGAGCGCACCTCGACGCCGGTCAACATCGTGCCGGCGTTCCAGCAGCTCGCGACCCAGGCCGGCGAGATCGACACCGAGCAGGTCGCGGCGGCCTTCGACGCGCTCTCCGAGACGCTGTCCACGACGGCCCCCGAGATGACCCAGACACTGCGAGGTCTCTCCCGGATCTCGCGTGCGGTCACCACGCGTGACGCGCAGATCCGGGCCCTCTTCGACCGGACCAGCTTCGTCTCGGGCGTCGTGGCCGAGCGCGACCAGGACATCGCCCGGCTGCTCACCGACACCAGCACGGTGCTCGCCGAACTCGACCGCCGACGCGACACGATCACCCGGATCATCGACGGCACCGGGGCCCTCTCCCGCCAGCTGACCGGCCTGGTCCACGACAACGAGGGTCAGCTCGGGCCGACGCTCACCACGCTCAACCGGGTCCTCGCGGTGCTCCGGAAGAACCGCGCCAACCTCGACGAGGCGATCAGGGTCGGCGCCGTCTACGGCCGGGAGTTCTCCAACGTGGGTGGCAGCGGCCGCTGGTTCGATGCCAGCATCAAGGTCCCGCAGGGCATCGGCGTGTGCACCACCCCGGGCCTGCCCGGACCGATCTCCTCGTTGATCGGCGGCATCCTGGGTCAGCTCAACCAGACCGTCAACGGCAGCGACAAGCCCTGCCTGCCTCTCGGCCCTGCTGCGGTGACGCCATGACGCGCCGGATCCTGACCGCGCTGACGGTCACCCTGCTGGTCGTGGCGGGCCTGGTCGCGTTCACCGGCTCGGGCTCGGGCGAACGGACCCTGACCGCGACGTTCGAGCGCACCACCAGCCTGTACGCCGGCGCGAAGGTGAAGGTCCTCGGCGTCCCGGTCGGCACCGTGGACTCGATCAAGGTCAAGGGGACCAGCGTCGAGGTGCAGATCACCTATGACGCGGACGTGGAGCTGCCCCGCGACGTGCACGCGCTGATCGTGCCGCCGTCGATCGTGGGCGACCGGTTCGTGCAGCTGGCTCCGGCGTACGAGGACGGCGCGACGTTGCCCGACGACGCGCACCTCGGGCTGGATCGCACGGGGGTGCCGGTCGAGCTCGACGAGACCTACGGCGCGCTCGACGAGCTCGCGGCCGGCCTCGGTCCGAACGGGGCCAACAAGGACGGCTCGCTGAGTCGTCTGGTCACCGCGACCGCCCAGAACATCACCGGCCACGGGGCCGCCTTCAACGAGACCGTCCGTGAGTTCGCCAACGCGATCAGCACCCTGGCGGCCAGCAGCGGGGACATCAGCGAGACCGTCCGGAACCTCGCCACCCTGACCGGGACCCTGGCCGGCAAGGACGCCGAGCTCCGGGCACTGGTGACCAACCTGGCCAGGGTCGGCGCTCAGCTCAACGGCCAGCGCGACGACATCAGTACGTCGATCGTCGCCCTCCAGGGGGCGCTCGGTGACGTGGCCCGGTTCACCAGGGAGAACCGCAGTGCGCTGCGCCAGACGGTCAACGGGACCCGCGACGTGAGCGCGGTCCTCGCCCGGCGTACCAAGGAACTCTCCTCCCTGCTCGACCTCGCCCCGGTCGGACTGACCAACCTGGCGAACATCTACATCCCGAAGAACTGGGATCCGAGCAAGCCCTGGGAGTCGGTGATCGCCGGCCGGACCGGATCGGCGAACCTGAGGGCAGCACTCTTCGCGGACCTCGACACCCAGCTCGGGTTCACGCTCGGTGCCGTGTGTGCGCAACTGCCCGCGGCCCAGCAGATCCAGCTCGCGTCGTTCTGCAGCACGCTGACCGCGGTCGGGGGCAACCTGGGTGCGCTGCTCAGCAAGGCCATCGAGACCAACGGCGGCGGTCCGCTCAACGGAGCGACCTCGCTGAGCGGGATGATGGGAGCCACGCCGTGAAGCCGCTGAGCGTCGCTCCTCTCGCCCTGGTCGGTGCCCTCCTGGCCGGCTGCGGGTACGAAGGCGCCAGCAGTCTGCCGCTGCCGGGTGCGATCGGCGGCAAGGGCACCTACGCCGTGACGGTGGTCCTCGAGGATGCGACGAACCTCGTGCCGAAGGAGACCTGCCGGAGCAACGACACCGTGATCGGCAGCGTCGAGTCGGTGGAGCTGGACAAGGACCTGAACGCACGGGTGGTCTGCCGGATCAAGGACTCCGTGCGGCTGCCGGCGAACGCCCAGGCGACGCTGAGCGAGACCAGCCTGCTCGGCGAGCGCTTCATCGCTCTCGATCCGCCGCCCGGGGTGGACCCGGTCGGCACGCTGGAGCCCGGTACGACGATGCCCGCCGCGACCACCCGGGTGGACCCCAACGTCGAGATGGTCTTCGGGGCGCTCTCCCAGGTCCTCAACGGCGGCAGCCTGGGCTCGCTGGAGACGATCACCCGGGAGCTGAACACCGCGCTCACCGGGGCGGACCTCGGCGGAGCGCTCGGCGAACTCGACGACGTCGTCGCATCACTGAACGACCACCGCTCCGAGATCACCGCGTCGCTGGTCGCCCTCGACCGCCTTGCCGGCCGGCTCGCCCGGCAGCGGACGGTGCTGGCCGAGGCGCTGGACTCGATCCCGGGCGGCCTCGCCGTCCTCGACCGGCAGCGGACCCGCCTGGTCGCCACGCTGCGCAAGCTCTCGGCGTTGTCGCGGGTGGCGGTCCCGCTGATCGACGCCACCCGGGAGAACACGGTCGCCGACCTGAGGCACCTGGCGCCGGTGCTCTCCCAGCTGACCAAGGCCGGGGACGAGCTGGCGCTCACCTTGAGCCGGGTCGCGACCTTCCCGTTCCCGAGCACCGCACTGTCCACGATCAAGGGCGACTTCGCCGGCATGTACGCCACCTTCGACATCGACGTCGACTTCCTCAACCGGCTGCTCGGCGGCCCGGGGAAGTACCCGGTCTCCGAGCCGGCGGCCGAGAAGCCGGCCGTGAAGCCGGCAGCCCCGGCGGCGCCGTCGCTGGCCGGGGTGCTCGAACCGGTGACCGGCACGCTGGCCGATCTGCTCAACGGACTCCTGGGAGGTGGCTCATGACCTCCCGGACAACGAGGATCCAGTTGATCGCCTTCGCGCTGGTGACCGTCCTCGCCGTCGGGTACGGCGCGGT
>JAKFBZ010000087.1:0-3355 GCA_036676945.1 Marmoricola sp. | reverse complement strand
AAGGTGATCTTCGAGACCGGCGAGCTGCAGACCTACGACAACGTCCGCCGGGCCAGCTGGCTGGCGATGATGGCCGGGGCGCACTTCATCAAGACCTCCACCGGCAAGGTGCAACCGGCCGCCACGCTGCCGGTCACGCTGATCATGCTCGAGGCCGTCCGCGACTTCCGCGAGGCCACCGGCCAGATGGTCGGCGTCAAGCCCGCCGGCGGCATCCGGCACAGCAAGGACGCCATCAAGTACCTGGTGATGGTCAACGAGATCGCCGGCGAGGACTGGCTCGACCCGGACTGGTTCCGGTTCGGCGCCTCGACGTTGCTGAACGACCTGCTGATGCAGCGCTCGAAACTGAAGACCGGCGCCTACTCCGGTCCCGACTACGTCACGTTGGACTGATCGCCATGGCAAAGAAGAAGCACACACCGTCCGAGCACCACGGCGCGTTCGACTACGCGCCCGCCCCGGAGTCGCGCAGCATCGTCGACATCAAGCCGTCGTACGGCCTGTTCATCAACGGCGAGTTCGTCGACGGCCACGGGACCTCGTTCAAGTCGATCAGCCCGAGCACCGAGGAGGTGCTCGCCGAGATCTCCGAGGCCGACGAGGCCGACGTCGACCTGGCCGTGAAGGCCGCCCGTCGCGCCTACACCCGGGTGTGGTCGAAGATGTCCGGCGCCGAGCGGGGCAAGTACCTGTTCCGGATCGCCCGGATCATCCAGGAGCGGGCCCGCGAGTTCGCGGTGCTGGAGTCGATCGACAACGGCAAGCCGATCAAGGAGACCCGCGACGTCGACGTACCGACGGTCGCGGCGCACTTCTTCTACTACGCCGGCTGGGCCGACAAGCTGGAGCACGCCGGCTACGGGTCGAACCCGCAGGCCCTCGGTGTCGCCGGCCAGGTGATCCCGTGGAACTTCCCGCTGCTGATGCTGGCCTGGAAGATCGCCCCGGCGCTCGCCTGCGGCAACACGGTCGTGCTCAAGCCCGCCGAGACGACGCCGCTGACGGCGCTGCTCTTCGCCGAGGTCTGCCAGCAGGCCGACCTGCCGCCGGGCGTGGTCAACATCCTCACCGGCGCCGGTGAGACCGGGCGGGCGATCATCGCCCACCCGGACGTCGACAAGGTCGCCTTCACCGGCTCCACCGAGGTCGGCCGGGCCATCGCCAAGGCGATCGCGGGCACCGACAAGCGGGCCACCCTGGAGCTCGGCGGCAAGGCCGCCAACATCGTCTTCGACGACGCGCCGCTGGACCAGGCCATCGAGGGGATCGTCAACGGCATCTTCTTCAACCAGGGTCACGTCTGCTGCGCCGGCTCGCGACTGCTGGTCCAGGAGTCGGTGGCCGACGAGGTGCTCGCGAAGCTGAAGCGCCGGATGAAGACACTGCGGGTGGGCGACCCGCTCGACAAGAACACCGACATCGGCGCGATCAACTCCTCCGAGCAGCTCGCCAAGATCCGGGAGCTCTCCGAGATCGGCGAGGCCGAGGGCGCGGAGCGCTGGGCGCCGAAGTGCGACCTGCCCACCACCGGGTTCTGGTTCCCGCCGACGATCTTCACCGGCGTCAGCCAGGCGCACCGGATCGCGCGCGAGGAGATCTTCGGCCCGGTCCTCTCCGTGCTGACCTTCCGGACGCCGAAGGAAGCCGTCGAGAAGGCGAACAACAGCCCGTTCGGACTCTCCGCGGGCATCTGGACCGACAAGGGATCACGGATCCTCTGGGTGGCCTCGCAGCTGCGCGCGGGTGTCGTCTGGTCCAACACGTTCAACCGCTTCGACCCGGCCTCGCCGTTCGGCGGCTACAAGGAGTCGGGCTACGGCCGCGAAGGCGGCCGCCACGGACTGGAGGCGTACCTGCGATGACACCCCCCACGAATCAGCGCCTCGACGTGAAGAAGACCTACAAGCTCTACATCGGCGGCGACTTCCCGCGCTCGGAGTCCGGGCGTTCCTACGTGGTCGAGGACGCGAAGGGCAAGTTCCTGGCCAACGCTGCCCAGGCCTCCCGCAAGGACGCCCGCGACGCCGTACGGGCTGCTCGCACCGCGTTCGCCGGCTGGTCCGGGCGTACGGCGTACAACCGCGGCCAGGTCGTCTACCGGATCGCCGAGGTCCTGGAGTCGCGCCGCGAGCAGTTCGAGGCCGAACTGCGCAGCACCGAGGGCGTCACCGTCGCCAAGGCACGGACGTACGTCGACGCCGCCATCGACCGCCTGGTCTGGTACGCCGGCTGGGCCGACAAGATCGCCCAGGTCGTCGGCGGCGCCAACCCGGTGGCCGGCCCGTACTTCAACCACTCCGCCCCGGAGCCGTCCGGCGTGATCGCCGTGGTGGCCCCGAAGGGTCCGCTGCTCGGCCTGGTCAGCGTCGTCGCGCCGGTGATCGTCACCGGCAACACCGCGGTAGTGATCGCCAGCGAGCCGCACCCGCTGACCGCGATCACCCTCGCCGAAGTGATGGCCACCAGCGACCTGCCCGGCGGTGTCGTGAACGTGCTGACCGGCTCGGTCGCGGAGATCGCACCGTGGCTGGCCTCGCACCTCGACGTGAACGGCATCGATCTCACCGGGGTCACCGACCCGGACCTGGCCCGGACCCTGGAGGAGTCGGCCGCGGAGAACCTGAAGCGGGTCCGCCGCCCCGGCCTCGAGGACCTGCTGGCTCCGCCGCCGCTGGACCGGATGACGAAGTTCCTGGAGACGAAGACCGTCTGGCACCCGATGGGGATCTGAGCCGCAGGCTCAGAAGCTGCAGTACGCCAGCGGTCTGCCCCAGAGCAGCCGGTCGCCCTCGGCTCCCGGGTCGAACAGCAGTTCCAGGTGCACCGTGCTCGCGACCTTGTCCGGGCCGAGGACGAGATGGACCGGTGCGCCGTCCCGGTGCACCGTCGCGCTCGCGAGCGACTGGTCAAGGACGAAGACCGATCCGGCGATCGAGCCCTTGATCTGTGCCAGCGAGTCGCCGTCGGTCGCCGAAGCCGGGTCCGCGCCCACCCAGACATCGACCCGGGTACAGCGTCGCTTCAACGCGAAGAATCGCGCGCCTGCGGGCTCCTGGACGTAGCCCGGGCTGAACGTCAGGCCGCCGAAGCTCACGTTCGGCACAGGAGTAGTGCCGGCCGATTCGTCGAACTCGACGAGCATCGACTCCAGGGACCGCCATTGCCGGACCGTCACCTTGCGGACCGGACTGACGCCGCGCCGGTAGCCGTCGCCGGCGGGCTTCATCACCCGGTAGCGCCAGAGCCCGGGCTGGCCCGGGTGCAGCACTGCGGCGTACCGGCCGCCCTTGCGGATCATGACGGCCCGCAGGGTCTGCCACACCGGGATGCCGGGCTTGCGCACCTCGATGTA
>JAKFBZ010000086.1:0-18475 GCA_036676945.1 Marmoricola sp. | reverse complement strand
GGCGTCGAAGCCACCCGGCAGCTGTTCTCCCCCGAACGGATCGGCCGGCGTACCAAGCCGCTGCGGGTGCTGGTCCTGACGACCTTCAACCTCGACGACCGGGCAGCCACCGCGATCCGGTACGGCGCCAGCGGCTTCCTCCTCAAGGACACCACCCCGGTGATGCTGCGCGACGCGATCCGCACCGTGTACGCCGGCAACGCGGTGCTCGCACCCCAGGACCTCTCGACCCTGCTCGACGGCCAGTTCCGCACCCGCAAGCCGGTGCCGGCCGGCTTCGGGTCACTGACCGAGAAGGAGCGCGAGGTCTTCACGGCGGTCGCCCGCGGCCTGTCGAACACCGAGACCGCCGGCCTGGTCTTCGCCAGCGAGTCGACGGTCAAGACCCATGTCGGGGCGATCCTACGGAAGCTCGGTCTGCGCGACCGGGTGCAGATCGTGGTCTTCGCCCACGAGCACGGGCTCGTCTGAAGCGGACCGGACCGAGCCTCAGGACTGCGGTGCGGAGGACTCCGGCTCGTCGGTCCCGAAGGCACCGGCCTCGGCGTTCAGCTTGGCCGTCCTCAGGTGCCGGATCAGGCTCCAGCCGAGCAGACCGACCGCGATCGCCATACCGATGAAGATGGCGAAGGCGCCCCATCCGGCCTTGATGTCGGCATCTGCCGGCGTCTTGTCGGCGAGGGCCACGAAGCCGGTCAGCGCGATGACGAGGGTGTTCATGCCGCCATTGTCTCAGGCGGCGATGACAGGGACGAATGCACCCAGCAGGCTACGGCTGCACCGTGCCGCGGATGCCCGCGAACAGGTCGTCCTCGGGATCGGTGTGCGACGCCGGGCTGTCCACCAGGGACGTGACCAGTTCGAAGTCCTCGGTCGGCCAGATCTCCTGCTGCAGGTCCATCGGGATCATGAAGAAGAACCCGTCCGGGTCGATCTGGGTGGCGTGCGCGATCAGAGCCTGGTCGCGGACCGGGAAGTACTCCGCGCACGGGACCCGGGTGGTGATCCGGGCGTCGTGCTTCGGGTCCGGCTTCCACTGCTCCAGGCGCTCGCCGAGCGGGGACTCCAGGCCGCGGGCCAGCATCGCCTCGTGGAGCGCCAGCGTCCGGGGCCGGTTGAAGCCGTGCTGGTAGTAGACCTTCAGCACCTGCCAGGGCTCGCCGGCGTCCGGGAACCGCTCCGGGTCCGAGGCCGCTTCGAAGGCGGCCATCGAGACCTCGTGGCAGCGGATGTGGTCGGGGTGCGGGTAGCCGCCCTTCTCGTCGTACGTCGTCAGGACGTGCGGCCGGAACGAACGGATCAGCCGGACCAGGCGCTCGGTGGCCTCCTCGAGCGGAACCAGCGCGAAGCAGCCCTCCGGCAGCGGCGGCTTCGGGTCGCCCTCCGGCCAGCCCGAGTCGATGAAGCCGAGCCAGTCCTGGGTCACCCCGAGGATCTCCCGGGCGGCCTCCATCTCGGCGCGGCGGATCTCGGTGATGTTCTCCAGCACGTCCGGCCGGTCCATCTTCGGGTTCAGCACCGATCCGCGCTCACCGCCGGTGCAGGTGACCACGTGGACGTCGACGCCCTCGGCCACATAGCGCGCCGTCGACGCCGCGCCCTTGCTCGACTCGTCGTCGGGATGGGCGTGGACGTGCATGAGGCGCAGGCCGGAGGCGGACTGCCCGAAGTCAGACATGGGGGACATCCTAGGATCGACGTCGTGAGCGAGCTGATGCAGGAGCGGTACGGCGCCGCGAAACCACGGCGCCGGGCCCTGCTCATCGTCGCAACAACGATCCTCGCGACCGTGTTCCTCGGCTGGCTGGCGTGGGCAGTCTGGTTCCACTCCAACCCGGCCATCGAGGCCGAGGTGACCAGGTACGAGATCACCGGCGTCCACGACGCTCGGGTCCAGGTCGCCGCGCGCATCCGGGACGGCGAGGTCCGCGGGAGCTGCCTCGTGCGGGCCACCGCGAGCGACCACACCATCGTCGGCGAGCTCAATCTGAGCGTGTCCGACCTCCGCGAGCAGCAGGGCCGCTGGATCCCGCTGCGGACCGAGCGCAAGGCCACCGCGGTCGAGTTGGTCCGATGTACCGAGCACGGTTCGTGAGGCATTGCTAGGCTGGATCCTTCCCCGTCCGGTGGTCGAGGACTTCCCGTTGGACGATGAACCACACCGCAAGCAAGCAGTACAGGAGTTACCCATGACCCAGGTAGACGCGCACGACGGCGTTTGGCTCACGCAGGCCAAGTACGACGAGCTGACCGCGGAGCTCGAAGACCTGCGCGGCCCCGGCCGCGCAGCCGTCGTCGAGAAGGTGAGCCAGGCCCGCGACGAGGGTGACCTCAAGGAGAACGGCGGCTACCACGCCGCCCGCGAGGAGCTCGGCAAGCTGGACGGCCGGATCGCGCAGCTCCAGGACATGCTGAAGAACGCCCGCGTCGGCGAGACCCCGGCCGATGACGGCATCGTCGAAGAGGGCATGGTCGTGACCTACCGCTTCGCCGGCGAGACCGACGAGGAGAAGTTCCTGCTCGGCGCGCGCGAGATGAAGGGCGCCGACGACGACCTCGAGGTCTTCTCGCCCCAGTCACCGCTCGGCGAGGCGATCAGCGGCAAGAAGAAGGGCGACAAGGTCAGCTACGTCGCTCCCAGCGGCAAGACGATCGCGGTCGAGATCGTCGACGCCAAGCCCTACAGCGGCTGAGGCGGCTGAGGCTCAGTCCTCCGTCACCCGCACCCGATAGCCGTGCTCGCGCAGTCGCGCCAGCACGGCTTCGGCATGTTCGGGCCCGCGCGTCTCCAGCTGGACGTGCACCTCGACCTCGTCGACGCTCAGTGACCCGGAGGTCCGCTCGTGGACGACCTCGAGGACGTTCGCGCCCAGCTCCGCCAGCTCGGTGAGCAGGCGGGCCAGCCCGCCGGGCCGGTCCGGGATGCGCACCCCGACGTTGAGGTAGCGGCCCGAGGACGCGAGGCCGTGCCGGATCAGCTTGGCGAGCAGCAGCGGGTCGACGTTCCCGCCGGAGAGCACGGCGACGGCCGGCGTCGCGAACTCCTCCGGCCGGTCGAGGATCGCCGCGACCGCGACCGCGCCGGCCGGTTCGACGACCAGTTTGGCCCGCTCGAGCAGCAGCACCAGCGCCGTGGAGATCGACTCCTCGGAGACGGTGACGACCTCGTCGACGTACTCCTCGATCGCGGCGAAGGGCACCACCCCGGGGCACGCGACGGCGATGCCGTCGGCCATCGTGCTCATCGCCGGCAGCGGGACCGGGGCCCCGGCCTCGAGCGAGCCCGGGTAGGCGGCGGCCCCTTCGGCCTGGACGCCGACCATGCGTACGTCGGGACGGAGCTGCTTGATCGCCAACGCGATCCCGGCCACCAGCCCGCCGCCCCCGGTCGGGACCAGCACGGTGGCCGCCTCCGGCGTCTGCTCGAGGATCTCCAGCCCGCAGGTGGCCTGCCCGACCACGATGTCGGTGTGGTCGAACGGGTGGATCAGCACGGCGCCGGTCTCCTCGGCGTACTGGATCGCCCGGACCAGCGCCTCGTCGAGGATGGCGCCGTGGAAGACGATCTCCGCGCCGTACCCGCGGGTGGCGTTCACCTTGGGGATCGGAGCGCCTTCGGGCATGAAGACGGTGGCGTGGATGCCGAGCAGCTGGGCGGCGAGCGCCACACCTTGCGCATGGTTACCGGCCGAGGCCGCGACCACGCCGCGAACCCGCTCCTCCGCGGAGAGGCGGGCCATCCGGACGTAGGCGCCGCGGATCTTGAACGACCCGGTGCGCTGCAGGTTCTCGCACTTGAGCAGCACCGGTCCACCGACCAGGGACGACAGCCACCGGGACTCCTCCATCGGGGTGGTGACCACGACCCCGGCGAGCAGTTCCCGCGCTGCGGCGATCTCGTCCGATCCCAGGAGGCTCGTCATTCGGCGTCCCCCGCGATCACGGCCTCCACGTCGGGATCCGGCTCACCCGGTGGATCGTCGAGGGCAGCCTCCTCCGGCGACTCCCCGACGTCGGTATAGGTCGCCAGGTGCTGGACGACCGCGTTCAGGGCTGCGGCGAGCGGGACCGCGACCAGCGCCCCGGCGATGCCGGCGACCAGCACACCCGCGGCGATCGCGAGGATCACGGCGAGCGGGTGCACCGCGACGAAGCGGCCCATCAAGAACGGCTGCAGGACGTGCGCCTCGATCTGCTGCACCAGCACCACACCACCGAGCATGATCAGCGCCACGATCGGCCCGTGGGCGACGAGGGCCACCAGGACCGCGACCGTCCCGGAGACGAACGCACCGATCATCGGGACGAACGCACCGAGGAAGACCAGCACGCCGATCGCGCCGAGGAACGGCACGTCGAGGATCGCAGCGACGATGACGATCCCGACCGCGTCGACCAGTGCGACCAGGACCGTTGCCCGGACGAACTGGGTCAGGGAGACCCAGGCGACCCGGCCGGAGGAGTCGGCGCGGGAGCGGGCCGCGCGCGGGAAGATCCGGACCAGCCACGACCAGATCAGGCCACCGTCGGCGAGGAAGAAGTACGTCGAGAACAGGATGATGAAGAAGCCGGCGAGGATGTGGCCGATCGCGACCCCGAACTCGCCCGCATGCCCGGCCAGGTCCTGGCCGTGGGTCGTCACGTAGTCCTGGGCGTCGGCGATCCACTGGTTGATCTGGGAGTCGCTGGCGTTCAGCGGCCCGGTCCGCAGCCACTCCTCGATCTCGCCCAGGCCGTCGGAGACCTGCTTGGAGAGGTCGCCGGCGCCGGAGGCGATCTGCTGGGTCACGAAGGTGATCATCAGCGCCACCACGCCGATGCCGCCGATGACGACGAGCAGTGCCGCGAGCTTGCGCGGGATCCCGATCCGTTGCATCCCGGTCACCAACGGAGCGGTGAGGGCCGCCAGGAACAACGCGATCACGACCGGGAAGACGATCACCGCGAGGTAGTTGATCGCGTAGAGCACCATCAGCACCGCGACCGTGATCACGATGAAGCGCCACGCCCAGGCCGCGGCCAGGTCGTAGGCCCAGGGCACCTGCGCGCGGGAGAAGTTCGACGGCCCGGTCTCGAGGACGGGCTCCTCACGACGGCGGGCCTCCCGGACGTAGCCCCACTGCTGGGTGAGCTGCTGGGCGAGGCGCGCCCGCAGACGCTCCTCGGCGTCCTGGATCTGCTCGGTCGTGGACTCGGCCTGCTCCGACGAGGCAGGCTCCTGCTCGCTCGCCGCTCCCCTCGACCGCCAGCGCCCGAACCTGCCTCGGTTGCTCACCACTTGCTCCTCCCGTGTGCCGTGCCGATCACGCTAGTGCAGATCAGTCTGCGCGCTACGTCGCTCGCCTCGGCGGCCAGGCCGACGCGCTCGCCGTACAGGACCAGCAGTCCGGCGGCGGCGAGGACCGACGAGCGGTCCACCACGATCTCCGGCCCGGTCGGGACCTGCCAGCCGTCGAGGTCGTCGCCGGTCGCCAGGGCGAGGATCTGCTCGGCGACTCCGTCCGGTGCCGAGCGGAGGATGCCGCCCGACCCGACGAGGAGATCGACCGCGCGCACATCCTGGCCCGAGCGCTCCACGACCCGGCCCTCCGGACCGAGCACGACCCGGGACCGGCCGGCGTGCCGCCGGACGGCCGTCCGTACGGCGATGCCCGCCAGCACGCGGTCGATGGCGACCTCGGCCTCGTCCGACGCGATCAGCCCCGGCTCCCGTGACCGGCGCCGCGCCCCCTCCAGCAACGTCTCAGCACTGCCCTGGAGGTCGATGCCGGACTCCCCGGCAGCGGCCGCGGTCGACTCCGCGCTCCAGCGCATCCCGAGGTCGCCCTCGACGGTGCGGGTGACCGGGGAGATGGCGACCACCTCGCGCGCGAGCTCGCTCTCCTCGGGGTCGGGCACGAGGACCGAGTGCACATCAGTGGTGGCGCCGCCGACGTCGACGACGAGGACCCCGGCTCCGGGCGCGGTCCCGCCGTGCGCATCCGCGAGCACCTCGACGCCGAGCAGGACGACGTCCGGTGTCGGACCGAGGACCATCGCGGCGAACTCCGGGCCCTCGCTGAGGTGTTTGCCCCCGATGACGTGTTCGAGGAAGACCTCGCGCATCGCGCGGCGGGCGGCGTCCGGCGCCAGGACCCCGATCCGCGGGACGACGTTCGCCGCCAGGACGTACGGCGTCCCGGACCTGGCGAGCCGGAGAGCGACCTCGTCCTGGGAAGAACTGTCACCAGCGACGACGACAGGCCGCGACCATCCGGACGACGCGAGCACGTCGGCGTCGTTGAGCAGGCTCTCGGCATTCCCGCCGTCGGTCCCGCCGACGAGGAGGACGACGTCCGGGGTGGCAGCGTGCAGCTCCGCGAGCCGGGTCTCGTCGAGACCGCCGAAGAGGACGGCGACGACCTTCCCGCCGCTCGACAGTGCGACCCGTCGGCCCGCCTCGGCGGTGACGAGTTCTTCGTTGCCGACGACTGCGATCCGAAGCCCGCCGCCCGCGGACGAGCAGGCCAGCACCGGCGCATCGGCCGCGTGCGGATGCTGCGCGGCGAGCTCGGAGCGGCAGGCCTCCAACCCGTCCAGCACGTCGGAGTCGATCGTGGTCCGGTGCTGAGCGGTGGCGAGGAGTTCAGCGGTGCCGGTGTCGACGAGAGCGACCTTGGTGAAGGTCGACCCGAAGTCGACGCAGAGGAGCTGGCTCGGCAGGTGCCGGGGCATGCTCAACCGGCCGAGGAGAACACGTACACGGCCGCGACGATGACGCAGAGGACGAGCCCGACTGACAGGATCACCGGCGTCGGCCCGGGAGTGAGCGCGCGCCCTTCCCGGATCGCGTGGTCCGCGTCGACGTACCGCTTGTAGCCGCCGACTCCCGCGACCGCACCGCAGGCGATCAACAGTCCGGCCAGGACGTAGGCGAGTGCGTCGTCCTCGAGGAAGTGCGTCACCGCGACCCCGGCGGCGATCAGGCCGATCGTGGTGCGCTGGTAGGCGAGCAGGGTGCGCTCGTTGGCCAGGCTGAACCGCACATCGGGCTCGTGCCCGGGCTCGGGCGCCTGGCTCATCGCCCCGGCTCCAGGGCCCGCTCGAGATCAGCGAGAAGGTCATCGGCCGTCTCGATGCCCACCGAGAGCCGGATCAGGTCGGCGGGGACCTCCAGGTCGGTGCCGGCCACGCTCGCGTGCGTCATCCGGCCGGGGTGCTCGATCAGCGACTCGACTCCGCCGAGCGACTCCCCGAGGGTGAACACCTCGGCCCGGTCGCAGACGTCGAGGGCGTGCTGCTCTCCCCCGGTGACCCGGAACGAGACGATGCCGCCGTACCGCTTCATCTGCCGGCTGGCGATCGCGTGCCCGGGATGCTGCTCGAGACCGGGGTAGATCACCTCGGCGACCTGCGGGTGGTCGACCAGGAACTCGACGACCTTCTCGGCGTTGTCGCAGTGCCGGTCCATCCGGACGCCGAGGGTCTTCAGCCCGCGGTGGGTCAGGAAGCAGTCGAACGGCCCGGCGACCGCGCCCATCGCGTTCTGATGGAAGCCGATCGCGTCGGCGATGGCCAGGTCCCGGACGACGACCGCGCCGCCGACGACGTCGGAGTGGCCGCCGACGTACTTGGTGGTGGAGTGGACGACGACGTCGGCACCGAGGGTCAGCGGCTGCTGCAGGTACGGCGAGGCGAAGGTGTTGTCGACGACGAGCAGCGCTCCGGCGTCGTGGGCGACGGCGGCGAGGGCCTCGATGTCGCCGATGTTGAGCAGGGGGTTCGTCGGGGTCTCGACCCAGACGATCTTGGTCTGGCCGGGACGGATCGCGGCGCGTACCGCGTCGACGTCCGAGACCGCTGCCGGGCTGTGGTCCAGCCCCCAGAGCTTCTCGACCTTGTCGAAGAGCCGGAAGGTGCCGCCGTAGGCATCGTCGGGGATGACGGCGTGGTCGCCCGGTTTGGTGAGCGAACGCAGGATCGTGTCCTCGGCGGCGAGTCCGCTGGCGAACGCGAAGCCGCGCTCACCGTCCTCGACCGCGGCCAGCGCGCCCTCCAGGGCGGTCCGGGTCGGATTGGCGGAGCGGCTGTACTCGTAGCCGCCGCGCAGGCCGCCGACACCGTCTTGTTTGTAGGTGCTCGTCGCATAGATGGGCGGGATCACCGCTCCGGTCATCGGGTCGGGCTCGTAGCCCGCGTGGATCGCACGCGTCTCGAACCCGGACTTGCTTCGGTGCTCTTGGGTCACGTCAGCGAGCCTAGTCCAGCGGTGCGGGTCCGTAGCCGGAGGTCGACGGCCTCGTTGGACCACACATGCGCCGCCTCACCGCCGTCGTCGCCGCTCTCTCCCTGGCGCTCGGCCTCAACTCCGTCACCTCCCCCGCGAAGGCGGCCGAGTCCGACCCCCTCGCTCCGCTGAACGCACTGCTGTCCCCGACGATCCTCGACCCGTTGATCGCCCTGCTCGCCGCGTTCCCGATGCCGTACCGGCCTTACACCGGCCCGATCTGCGCGAGCGGTGACCCGCAGTGCATCGTCGACGTGATCGCCGAGATGGAGCACCGGCTGGCGCCCGAGGCAGCCAGCTGCGACCACGACGCGATCTTCGGTCTCGCCTACCTGCGGGTGACCCAGAACGTGAAGGCCGCCGCCGACAACGGCTACTTCGCCGACCGGAAGTGGCTGACCCAGGTCGACGCCGTGTTCGCGGAGATGTACTTCGACACCATGGACAAGTGGAACGCCGGCAACAAGCGAGGAGTCCCGCACAGCTGGCGGATCGCACTGACGGCCAGTGACACCAAGGCGATGTCCGGACTCGGCGACTTCATGCTGAACATGAACGCGCACATCAACAACGACTTCCCGTACGTGCTGGAGAAGGTCGGCCTGACCGCCGCCGACGGGACCAGCCACAAGCCGGACCACAACGCGTACAACCAGCGTCTCGACTCGCTCTACCACCCGGTCTTCGACGAGATGGCCGCTCGGTTCGACCCGATGTTCAACAAGTTCGACATCGGCCCGGTCGATGAACTGGTGGTGAGCACGATCATGCGCGGCTGGCGCGAGATGGTCTGGCGTCACGCGGAAGCCCTCGCGGCGACGCGCAGCAACCCGCTGCTGCGCGCGGTCGTCCAGAAGGAGATCGAGGAGTACGCCGCCACGCAGGCCGAGCTGATCAAGCTGGTCCCGATCTTCATTGCCGCCTCGTCCCCGAAGCGCGACGCGTTCTGCGCCACCCATCACGGCTGAACCCATCACCCTCACGTCCTTCGGTGGAAGGTGATCGACCCGTCTGGTCGGTGGGCGTGCGTGTAGCGGTGGTCGTGGATGCGTTGGTGGTGGAAGTGGCAGAGCGGGATCGCGTCGGCGAGGTCGGTTTTCCCGCCGAGTGCCCAGGCGACCAGATGATGGAGTTCGCACCAGGCGAACGGTCGTTCGCACCCGTCGGCGGCGCAGGTCTTGTGTTTGATCCCCAGGGCGGTGCGTTGGGGGTCGCTGTAGAGCCGGGCTGACCGACCGAGGTCGAGGGGGAGCGACTGCCCGCCGAGGACCGCGGGCAGGAGCCGGGCGTTGCAGGCCAGACGCCGTACCTCGCCGGCGGAGAGGGCCTCGCCGGTGTCGAGATGGGCGACCTTGAGCGCCTCCCGCAACGTCCCCAGCTCCAGGGTGACCACGAGAGTCGCGGCGGTCTTCGGGTGCAGGTGGTCGGTGGGCAGGTGCTCGAGGAGTTCGCAGAAAGCCTCCCCGCGGGCGCGGTCCCAGTCCGTGCGCGACTCCCGCTCACCGGCCTGGGCATGGGTGGCACCCAGCCGGTATCGGCGCGGCGCGGTGATCGTCTCGAGGACCTTGCGGAGCAGGTGGCCCTGCATCACCGGGATCGTGAAGTGGCCGGTGACCGTGCCGTCGTTGTTGTCGTGCAAGGTCAGCCGGGTGCGCGACCTCGCGAACTCCTCACGATCCCGGACGATCCCGTTCTCATGCGCATCGACCACCGCCAGGTCGTCCTCGACCGCCGCCAATGCGCGCCGAGCTGCCTTGCGTAGTGCGCCCGGCGAGAGGCTCTGCGCCTTGGCGACCAACGCCTGCTCGATGGTTTCGCGTTGTTCAGCGGTAACTGAGTCGGGCAGTTGCTGGTCGGCGTTCACGATCACCGCGGCGTGCTCGATGGTGATCGATCCGGAGGCCAGTGCCGCCTGGGTCGCGGTGCGGCGTTCGAGGATCTGAGCCAGCCCGACCTGGCGGTGCGCGACCGCCTGGTCGGTGTTGGCCAGCGAGGCGGCCCATTGACCCGTCGAGGCGGCTCCGCACCGCAGCGCAGTCTTGGACCGCTCCGCAGCAGCGAGCAACTGCAGCTTCAACGCCGCCAGCCGAGCCTCGGCCCGGGTCAACGCCCGCAACAACTCGGCCTGACCGTCAACCCCCAGCCTGGCGGTGTCCACCGCGCTGACCCGGTCCAGGCAGGCGTGCAGCTCCGCGGCCGGATCTGCGATCCGGTCGAGGAGGTGAGCTGCTCCCGAGGTCATGCATCTATTCTCGAATCGAACAGATGTTCGAATCAAGCGAACGACCCGATCCGCGCCGAAAAGTTTCGGGCGAATCCGCAGCGGTCACCACTTCGTCATACCGGGCCCCTCGTGTGCGGTCCTGGGACCGGGCAAACTGGCCGTTCGACGGGAACACCCCGAACCCGGTCGAGGTTGCAGAAGGTGCAACCAGACGAAGGAGTCCCGATGCTGTTCAGCAAGTTCAAGACCCAGATCGTCGACCCGGAGCACGCACTGGCCGGTCGTACGTCGCGCACGTTCACCCTGGCTGAGAAGCACCGGGTGCTGGACGCTCCCCTGGTCACCGACGAGGTCCCCGAGGGACTCGAGGTCGCAGTGTTCGGACTCGGCTGCTTCTGGGGTGCCGAAGAGGTCTTCTGGCGGCTGCCGGGCGTCTGGTCGACCTCGGTCGGGTACGCCGGCGGGACGACGCCGAACCCGTCGTACGAAGAGGTCTGCTCGGGCCGCACCGGCCACACCGAGGCCGTCCGGATCGTCTTCGACCCCACCAAGATCGAGTACGCCGACCTGGTCGCCGCGTTCTACGAGTTCCACGACCCGACCCAGGGCATGCGCCAGGGCAACGACGTCGGCACCCAGTACCGCTCGGCGATCTACACCCTCACCGAAGAGCAGGCCCGGATCGCCAAGGAAGTCACCGAGCGTTACCAGCCGGAGTTGACCAAGCGCGGGTACGACGCCATCACCACCGAGATCAAGCCCGCCCCGACGTACTACTACGCCGAGGACTACCACCAGCAGTACCTGAACAAGAACCCGCACGGGTACCGCTGCCACTCGGCGACCGGGATCAAGGTGCCGCGAGCCTGACTCACCCGGGTGGATGCGTTGACTTCCGGTACGACGACGGGGACATTCCGAACCACCGGCGACAGGACCGCGTCAGCGCACTCTGCTCGGTGTATCCGACCAGACCAGCGAGCTGCGTGAGAGGCACTTCTGTCTCGCGCAGGTAACGCTCGGCCTGTGAACGCCGCACCTCGTCGACCAGTCCCTGGAAGGAGGTGCCCTGGTCGGCCAGCTTCCGCTGCAACGTGCGCTGATGCACGTTGAGGTGGGACGCAACCAGAGCCATCTCCAATCCACCTGTGGGAAGCATCTGGCGAATCATCAACCGCACCGCCTCACGAGTGTGCCCCTCGGCCGGCAGTGCGACGGAGTTCAGGTAATCGCGGACCATGTCGTGGACTGCGCTGTCCGAGGACAGCGGGCGAGCGAGGTCGGATCGCCGGATGACGAAACCGCTGCGCTCGCTCGAGAACCGAGTTGTGCATCCGAAGTAGCGCACGTAGTCCTCGACCGCGGTCAACGGCTCGTGCGGCAGGTCGGTCGCGACCGGCCGGAAGTTCGGACCGATGATCAGTCGGAACATCTGCATCACGACACCGAGGGCCAGTTCCACTGCCTGCTGGTGCGGACCGAGCCTATCGAGCAGGATGCGGAACTCGAACCGGGCGTCCTCGCCGGTAGGTCCCGGGCTGATGCCGGCACTAATGGCGGGGCTATAGACGGAGAGGTACTGGTCGAGCGCCTGGAAGGCCGCGGCGACCGTCGGCGCGGTACGCACTGCGACGCCGACTGGACCAAGAATCTCGATTCCCTGCCGCAACGCCAGACGACGACCGAGGTCCGGCGTTGAAGTCTGTCGGGCCGCTGCCTGCAATACCTCGATGCCGCTGCGGTAGCTGATGAAGCTGTCCTGGTTTCCGACCGCGGCACGAGGGATGTTGCCAACCGCCAGTAGGCGATCTGCGTCACCGCCCAGTTCGGCAACCAGTTCGGGAAAGCCCAGCAGGGCAGTTCCACGGATATAGGACATGTCGTCCAGGGTTAAAAGATTGTCGTGTGATGTCAAGTCTCGGCCGCACTTTTCGGCCCACACTGGCGGCACGGGACAACCGTCAGAAAAGGTCTGACGACATGGTCCCTCGTCGAAGGAAGCCGCCATGACCCGCTATGACATTACGAAGACCAACCTCGCTGTCGAGCGACTGATCGAGGTCACCACGAACCCCCGCCACCTCTGGCTGCTGCACGCCTACAACCGGCACCGCTACCTGGAAATGGCCGGTCGATGGGAGGAGATCTTCGTCCCGGAGATGACCGTCGAGCACCCGGTCTACAACTTCAACCTCTGGGGCCAGGTCACGGTCCTCGACGGCGCCGAGAACGTCAAAGCGACGTACAAGGAGTGGGCCGAGAACGACCAGTCGATCTTCTACGCCGAGGACGAGTACCTCGCCGTCGGCGACAGCATGATCTGCTCGAGCGCGACCATCTGCCAACAGACCCCGGGCTCTGCGCTCGTCGCTGCCGGCTTCCCCGCCGATCCGGACGCCTGGTACCTGCTCAAGAACCGCGAGCACATGATCTGGCCCTACGACGACGAGGGCCGGTTGGTCGGCGAGGACGTGTGGGAAATCGACGAGTCCAAGCGCGAAGTCGTCCCGCTCGATCCGTCCGAAGTGCTCACCTCCGACATGGCCGGCAAGCTGCTCGAGCCGCTGATCAAGCCGTTGCCCCCGCGTCCCTGGTGAAGGTCTGCGAGGCGGCATTAGGTGCCGCCTCGCGCCACCACCAGCAGTAGCTCAACAAGAACCCGCACGGGTACCGCTGCCACAGCGCGACGGGAATCAAGGTTCCGAGGACCTGACTCGGCAGACAGGCTCAACCCCGGAGGTTGAGCCTGTCCCTGACCTCCACGGGAGTCAGGACCACCGGGCCCAGCGGCGCGATCCCCTGCCAGTGCGGCTCGATGATCGGCAGCACACTTTCGGAGCTCGAGGCCGCCAGCCTCGCCGTTCACACGTTGAGCAGGTGGTCCATCAACTCTCTCGATCGGGCCTGCCATGGAACATTGGTGGCAGACAGCCGACCTGGAGCGGACGTTGCCGGTCCTGATCGAGCTCTTCATGGCTTCGTGCGAGTCCGCGGTCCACGCCTTGCTCGACGAGAGCAACCCGTCGAACGCCGACGAACTCGGAACCTTCGTAGGCCAGGCCGCCGTCCACCGAGCCTTCTGAGACGCTTGACGGAACGCCACGCGCAGCAGCCACCTGGCGCCACCGCGGATTGGTCAACCACCGGTCGCCGACCTTCACGGTCGGGCTGATCTCGTTGCCGTCGTTCACCGCACGCACCTCGGCGGCGCCGGCCTCGTCGTCGCGGAAGCGGACCGCCTCGAACGGGATGCTGCGCAGCCGTAGGGCCGCGCGCAGGCGGATGCCGAACGGGCAGCCTGGCTTGTAGTACACGGTCACGGACTCTCGCATGACCGCCCCCTTTCCTCATAGCGTCACTATGATGAACATAGCGCTACTATGACGCATGGTCAAAGGGTCGAGCGGATATCGCGAACAGCAGGCAGAAGCGACCAAGGACCGGGTGGCAGCCGCGGCACGGGCCCTGTTCTCCGCGCGTGGCTTCGCCGGGACGACGATCGCCGCGATCTCCGAGTCCGCCGGCGTACCGGCACAGACCATCTACTCGGCGTTCGGCACCAAGGCCGGGATCCTGGCCCGGGTCACCGAGATCTGGATGCGCGAGACCCAGACGCGGGCGCTGGCCGAGGCGTACTTCCAGGAGTCGGACGCCGGCCGGCGGCTCCGACTCTTCGCCTCGCTGAACCGGCACCAACTCGACGCCGGCGCCGACATCCTCGCCATCTACCGCGAAGCCGCGCGCTCCGATCCGCAGATGGCCGTCGCCCTGGACGCCATGATGAAGGCGCGCGAACGCGAGATCACCAAACTGCTGGCGTCGGTGGAACCGGAGTTGCGCGACGACCTGCGCCTGCCGGACGCCCTCGCCATCACCCTGGCGCTCTGCGTGGACGCGGCCTACGCCACTTTGCGGGAGGCGGGCTGGGACGGAGTCCGGTACGAGGAGTGGCTTGGCGACGCACTGGTCGGGCAACTGCTCAGGCCCTGACCTGTCGTACCGGCCTTCCTCCATTCGTGGAGAAGGTGGAGGGTGGTCAGGGCGGCCGCCGATCTAGGAGGAGTCATGCCCGAGTACGTGATCGTGTTCAACGCCGAGTGGGTTCCGGACCTCACCGAGGCGGAGATCCAGGAGCGGGCTGTCACCACCACCGCGTTGGTCGCCGAGATGGAGGCCGCCGGAGTGTGGGTGTACGGCGGCGGCCTCGATGCCGATTCGCTGGTGGCCGGCGTCGACCTGGTCGACAGCAAGCCGGTCCTGCTCGACGGGCCGTACGCCGAGACCAAGGAGCATCTCGGCGGTTTCTGCGTCGTGGACGTGCCCGATGACGAGACGGCCCGCGGTTGGGCCGCCAAGGTCGCGGTCGCGTGCGGCTGGCCGCAGCAGGTGCACCGGCTGGGCGTGCCGCCGCAGCGGGCCGACAGCTAGGTTCCCAGCGCCCCTCAGCCCGGACGGTTGGCGTCCGGGATCTCGATACTGATCTTCTTCCCGTCCGAGAGGAAGAACAGCGCACCCCGGCGTAGGAACTCGTCGAAGGTCCAGTAGCCGACGGGCGCCAGCGGCAAGGCCAGCCCGGCTTCGCGGAACGCGATGAAGGGCGGCCAAGTGGTGTGGAAGAACGTGTCCCAGTAGGCGTTGCGCGGGATCTGCAGGGAGTCGGTGAGCGCGTCGCCGAGCTGGTAGCGGGTCGCCGCGGCGAGGAACGGGTACGACGCGGCGCCGCCGTCGAAGTCCGAGGCCAGGTTGAGCAGCGTGTCAGCGAGCTCGATGCCCTCGGGTGTTGCGGCGAGGACCGGGTCGAGGACGGCGTGCGACTGCGCGATCGAGTCACCCCAGGTGGCGGGGATGTACTCGTCGCGGATGCCGAGCATGTGCGCCGTGAGCTGCCAGGAGTGCAGGAAGCCCTCGGCTTCGGCGGTGGGAATGCGGATGCCCCACGCGGTGAGCTTCTGCCACGTGAACGAGGCCAGGCTGTGCCAGGTGATCATCATGTCGCGCTGGCTGATCGGGATCGTCTGGTCAGCAGTCTGCTGCCAGAAGCCCGACTGCGGGAGCAGGTGCCGGACAGCCGCGTGCACCATCCGGGTCTTCACGCACGTCACGATCATCTCGCCGTCGGGCGCGAAGGCATTCTGCGTCCCGATGTCATAGCCGAGCTTGGCGGTCTTGGAGATGCGGTCCTTGAGGTCCGCGCCGCCCTTGGAGTAGTAGACCGCTCGGGCCTCGTGCGGGATCGCCGTGCTCATCATCCCGCTGCCGAGCCCGTACAGGACTCCCAGGTACAGGCCTCGCTTGGTGGTGAAGGTGTAGGACGCCGACAGCTTGGCAGGGCTGGCCCAGGTGGGCAGTTGGCGCGCCTGCTCGATGAAGTCACGAACGTCGGCGGGAAGGCCGGCCGGGAGGGGTTGGCTGTTCTTGGTCCAGGTGCGCAGCAGGGAGTTGACCAGAGGCACGTCTCCGCGGTCGATCACATCGGCGATCAGCGGGTCGGCAACCTCGTCCCACACCCAGCGCGGATCTGCCCCGGGACCACTGCCCGCGACAGACCCCGACGGGGCCCACCCCCAGGCCTGGCCCGGCGTCGCCAAGGTCAGAGCGCCGAGAGCGCCGAGCGCCCCACCTGCTCGTAGGACGTTCCGCCTGGTGAGTTCGGACATCGCTCGCTCCTTATAGGATCTGCCGGCACAGATACAGAGATACAATTCTTGTCTCTTTGTATCTTCATCACATCATAAGTGTGGTGCCCGTCACAAGAGCCTGGACTGGGTGCGGGATACTTCGGAGGACGACGACGAGGCAGTGAGGGAATCCGATGGAAGCCGGCAGGCAGACCGACGACTCCCTGCTGGCGCTCGCCCTCGCTGACTCCGTCGACGGAGTCGACGACACCGAGGAGTTCGCGGTCCGCATCCTCGACGCGGCCTATGACCTGTACTGCCGCAACGGAATCCAGCGGACCCCGATGGAGGAGGTCGCCAAGCACGCGGGAGTCTCGCGCGTCACGATCTACCGTCGGTTCGCCACGAAGGACGCATTGGTCGAGCAGGTGGTACGGCGGGAGTTCAAGCGGTACTTCGACCAGTTCCTCGACGACATCCGACTGGCGAGAACAGCCGAGGAGAGGGTCGTCATCGGTTTCGTCAGCTCGTTGCGCACCATCCGCCGGAACCCCTTGATCGGCGGGCTGCTCGCCCAGGAGCCCGACACCCTGGTGCCCTCGCTGGTCCGGGACGAGGGCCGAACGGTCGCAGCCGTCCGCGAGTTCATCGCCGGTCAGCTGCGCCGGGAGCAGGCCGCCGGGAACGTCGACCAGCAGCTCGACGTGGACCTGGTCGCCGAGATGATGGTGCGGATCACCACGTCGTTCCTGGTGACCCCTAGTCACCTGATCGACCTCGACGACAGCGAGGCGCTGACCCAGGTCGCCGAACAGTTCCTCGTCCCGATGCTCCAGCCCCGGCCGGCCGTCCTACCCGTGTAACGACCGTCCGGCTGCGGTCATGGTGCCGTGGATGTCGTAACGGCCTGTCCCCGTTCGTAGCGAAGGTGAAGGATGGCCACACCGGGCCGTCCCGACCTAGGAGGAGCCATGCCCCAGTACTTGATCAGCTTCAACGCAGAGTGGGTCCCGGACCTGACCGACGAGCAGATCATGGACCGTGCGAGGTCCGTCGACCCCGTGATCGAAGAGGCCATCGCAGCGGGCGTCTGGGTGTTCGGCGGCGGCCTGGACGACAAGACCGCGGTGTTCAGCGTCGACCCGAACGGCGGCAAGCCCAAGTTCACCGACGGCCCGTTCGTCGAGACCAAGGAGCACTTCGGCGGCTTCTCCGTCGTCGACGTACCGGACGACGAGCAGGCGCGCTACTGGGCCGCGAAGATCGCCGTCGGGTGCGGGTGGCCGATGCAGGTGCAGCAGCTCGGGACCCCTCCCGACTTCTCCTGACGCCCGCCTACAGCCAGGACGTCTGTGTGTCGAGCGTGGTCCGGTCCAGCTGCATCAGCAGGTCGAACTGCGGTCCGGTGCGGGGGAGCTCGTAACGGAAGAAGTACGCGGCCGCCGCGCGCTTGCCGTCGTAGAAATCGCCCTGGGTGTCGCCGACCGCCAGCAGCTGCTCGAGCCAGATCCAGGCGATCACCGTGTGCCCGACCGCTTCGAGGTAGGTCGATGCGTTGGCCAACGCAAGAACCGGGTCCTCCTGGCTCCAGATCGTGGTGGTCACCTCGAGGATCCGGTCGATGTTCGCATCCAGCGCGGCTGCGTACGGGTTGTCGCCGGTGCGCGCGACGGTGGCCTTCATGGCCTCGGTCAGCGCGATCAGACCGGCGCCTGACTGCATGGTCACCTTGCGGCCGAGCAGGTCCTGTCCTTGGATCCCGTGGGTGCCCTCGTGGATCGGGTTCAACCGGTTGTCGCGGTAGTGCTGTTCGACGTCGTAGTCGCGGGTGTAGCCGTAGCCGCCGTGCACCTGGATGGCCAGGTCGTTGGCGGCCAGGCACCATTGTGACGGCCAGCTCTTGGCGACCGGGGTGAGTACGTCGAGGAGCAGATGTGCGGCGTCACGCGCCTCCTGGGTCTCGGCCGTCTTCTCCTCATCCACCAGTCGGCTGCAGTAGAGCAGCAGGCCGAGGGCACCTTCGACGTACGACTTCTGCGCGAGCAGCATCCGCTTCACGTCCGCGTGCTCGGCGATCGCGACCGGTGTCGCTCCGGCGACCGGCGGGCGGCCCTGCACGCGTTCCTTGGCGTACCGCAAGGACTTCAGGTACCCGGTGTAGCCGAGCGACATCGCGCCGACACCGACACCGATCCGGGCCTCGTTCATCATGTGGAACATGTAGGACAGGCCGCGCCCCTCCTCGCCGATCAGATCCCCCACGGCGCCGTCCTTCTCGCCGAAATTGAGCAGCGTGTTCGTCGTACCGCGGTAGCCCATCTTGTGGTTCAGGCCGGCCAGCGTGACATCGTTCCGGGTCCCGTCGGG
>JAKFBZ010000085.1:0-24719 GCA_036676945.1 Marmoricola sp. | reverse complement strand
GGCGATCCCGTTGGCTCCGGCTGCGGCCTCGGTCACGCTGCGAGCGATCTCGTTGGTGGTCGCCGTCTGCTCCTCGACCGCACTGGCGATCGTGGTCTGGATGTCGTTGATCCGGCCGATCACCTCGGCGATCTCACTGATCGCGGTCACGGCGCCCTGGGTGTCGGACTGGATCGCCTCGATCTTCTGACCGATGTCCTCGGTCGCACGGGCGGTCTCCTTGGCGAGCTCCTTGACCTCGTTGGCGACCACCGCGAAGCCCTTGCCGGCATCGCCGGCCCGAGCAGCCTCGATGGTGGCGTTGAGGGCCAGCAGGTTCGTCTGCTGGGCGATCGAGGTGATCACCTTGATGACCTGACCGATCTCGGCGCTGGACTCACCCAGGCTCGCGACGGTGCTCTGCGCGGAGCTGGCGACACCCACGGCACCGGTGGCGACCGAAGCCGCCTCGGTGGCGTTCTTGGCGATCTCGCGGATGCTCGCGGTCATCTCCTCCGCGGCCGTGGCCACGGTCTGGATGCTCGCCGAGACCTGCACCGAGGCGCTGGACGCACTGGCCGCACGCTCGGACGTCGCGGTCGCGCCGTCACCCATGCCCTGGGAGAGGATCGTCAGCTGCTCGGACGCCACCGCGAGGGTGTCAGCCGTCGAGCCGATGTTGGTCATCGAACCGCGCAGCGTGCCGAGCAGCGAGCCGAGCCCGGCCGCGAGCTGGCCGATCGCGTCGTCACCCTCGACCGGGATGTCCCGGGTCAGGTCGCCGTCGGCCGCGGCCCGGACGACCTCGAGGACGAGGTCGACCTTGCGGGAGAGCTCCTCGCCGGCTTCGCGGACCGCGGTCTCCTTGTCGAGACGCTCGACCGCCTGCGAGACCAGTCGCCCGACGTTGCGCAGGGCCTCGAGCCGCTGCTCGGAGGGGTGCAGGGTCTCGGTGGCGAAGAAGTCCATCGTGCCGACGACATCGCCGTTGACCATGATCGGGAAGCAGACCCCGGACTTCACGCCGACCTTCTGAGCGACCGGCGCCCGGACGCAGTCGGTCATCTCGCCGATGTCCTGGGTGAAGAACAGGTCCCGTGTCTTCCATGCCCGGCCCGACAGACCGACACCCTCGGCGAACGAGGCCGCCAGGGTGACCTTGCGGAACTCCTCGCCGGCGTCGCCGGACTCCTGGACGAACTTCAGCTTCGCGTCCGCTTCGTCGATGCGCCAGAACGAACCGTAGGCCCAGCCGAAGTCGTTGCGGACCGTGTCGAGCGCCGTCTGCACGGCGTCCTCGACCGTGGATGCGGAGGCCAGGTTGGCCAGCACGTTGTTCACCGCGGCGGTGTCGGCGGTCGCCTCGGCGACCTCGCGCTCGCCGCGGAGGCGGTCGGTGATGACGTCCCACGTGGCCATGGCGCCGATGTACTCACCGGAGTCGTCGGTGATCGCCGAGACCAGCAGGTCGAGCACCTCAGGGCCGACGTTGATGTCGGCGCGACGCGGCAGGTTGGCTGCGGCCGCGAGGATCCCGCGCTGGTACGCCGGGGACTTGTGGAAGATGTCCAGGCTGGAGCCGACGACCTCGGCCGCCTTGACCGGCAGGTGCTCCTCGAGCTTGGTGAGCGTCTCGAGCGAGGCCGGGTTCATGTAGGTGATGACGAAGTCGCGGTCGGCGAACATCATGTTCGTCGGCGAGTTCTCCATCATCGAGGTGACCCGGGCGACCTGCTTCTCGAGAGCGAGCTTCTCGGTCACGTTCTCCCACGTCGCCATCGCGCCGACGTACTCGCCGGCCTCGTCGAGCACGGCGGTGACGCTGAGGTCCAGGGTCTCCGGTCCGACGCTGATCAGCGCACGGCGGGGCAGGTTGGAGACGTCGGCCAGCATGTCGCGCTGGTACGACGGGTCCTTGTGGAAGATGTCCAGGCTGGCGCCGACGAGCTCGTCGGGGCTCACCGGGATCCAGTCGGCCAGCGCACGCAGACCCTCGACCGTCGCCGGGTTGGCGTAGGTGATCACGAAGTCGCGGTCGGCGAGCATCACCCGGGTGGGCAGACCGTCGAGCACCGAGATCAGCTTGGTGAGGTCGGTGGCGGTGGCGGCCTTGGTCGCCGTGGTCTTGCGGGTGCGTGTCGATGCCGTGGACCCGTTGACGGGGGCGGTGTCGAGCTCGGTCATGCGGTTCCTCCGGTGGTTTCAGGCACAGCCGTGACGTCGGCTGCACGATCGGCGTCGAGTACGAGCAGGATCGCGTCGGGGAGCGGGATCACTCCGACGAGCACGTCCTGCACGATCGACGGCACGTTTGCGGGCGCGGGCTCGAGTTCGAGGCCGCCGCCAGTGGTGGTGTCGACCGTGATCACATCCCCGATGTCGTCGACGAGGAGGCTGACCACCTCGCCGCGACTGCGGACGATCACGTTCATGGGAAGCGCGTCCGCCGGCCGGGCAGCGAGGCCCAGGCGACAGCGCAGGTCGAGCGCGGTGACGATCTGGCCGCGCAGGTTGATCAGGCCCTGGATGGCTTCGGGCGCCGCCGGGACCGCGGTGAGCTGCTGGTAGCGCAGCACTTCCTGGACCTCCGAGACAGCGACGCCGAAGAACAGGCCGTCGACCCAGAAGGTGCAGTACTGAGCGGAGTGGTCCATCACGCCCCCAACCCGGAGAGACTGACGACGGCGTCGAGGTCGACCAGGTCGGTGACCCGGTCCTGGATCACTGCCGAGCCGAGGACGCCGCTGCGTCGACCCACCTCGCTGCGCACGACGGTCGCGTCGACGACGTCGAGTACCCGGTCGATGACGATGCCGACGAGCCGCGACTCGGACTCGTGGACGACGACGGAGACCTGGTCATCCTCACGGACCGATTCGACCAGCCCGATCGCCGGCGCGAGCCGCACCAGCGGGAGGATGCCTTCGCGGTACTGGACCGCCTCGGCTCCGCCGGAGCGTTCGATCTTCGAGATCGAGAACTCCTCGAGCCGGGAGACGTCGCGCAGCGGCATCGCCGCGCGGCGGCCGCCGCCGACCTCGAGGACCAACAGGGCCGTGGTGTCCTCGGACTCGGCCGCGCGCGTCTCGGTACGGGCCGCGTTCGCGACGTGCTGGCCGACGTCGCGCGAGTGCGCGATCCCCGGGATGTCGAGGATGAGGGCCACCCGGCCGTCACCCATGATCGTGGCGCCGGCGTACGTCGGCAGCGTCTTGAGCTGGCGGCCGATCGGCTTGACGACGATCTCCTGGGTGTCGTGCACGACGTCGACGCAGAGCCCGAAGCGGAGGTCGTCGGCCTGCACGACCACGACCGTCAAGGCGTCGGACTCGGGGCGTTCACGGCCGAGCACCTCGGCGAGCGAGACCAGCGGCAGCAGGTGACCACGGAGCCGGAGCAACGGGGCGCCCGCGAGCACCTCGACGCTGCGCTCCCGGTCCTCGGCCTCGAGGCGGACGAGCTCGACCAGGTTGGCCTGCGGGATCGCGTAGGTCTCGTCTCCCTCGCCGACGACGAGCGCCGGGATGATGGCGAGCGTCAGCGGGATCCGCACCCGGCAGGTGGTGCCGATGCCGACCTGGCTCTGCATGTCGACGGTGCCGCCGATCCGCTCGATGTTCGTACGGACCACGTCCATGCCGACGCCGCGGCCGGAGACGTTGGTGACCTCGGTGGCCGTGGAGAAGCCGGGCTGGAAGATCAGGTTGAGGATCTCGCGCGGCTCCATCCGGGACGCCTGCTCCCGGGTGATGACGCCGCGCTGGATGGCCACCCTGGTGATCGTCTGCGGGTCGATGCCGGCGCCGTCGTCGGTGATCTCGACGACGACCTGGCCGCTCTCGTGGAACGCGCGCAGCTGCAGCCGGCCCTGTCCGGGCTTGCCCGCGGCGATCCGGTCCTCGGGCGTCTCGATCCCGTGGTCCAGGGCGTTGCGGACCAGGTGCGTCAACGGGCCCTTGAGCGCCTCGAGGAGCGAGCGGTCCAGCTCGGTGTCGTGGCCCTCCATGACCAGGTTGACGTCGCGACCCAGCTGGACGGCGAGATCGCGGACGATGCGCGGCATTTTCGACCAGACCTGGCCGATCGGCTGCATCCGCGTCTTCATGATGCCTTCCTGGAGCTCGCTGGCGACCAGGTCGAGACGCTGGGCGGCGCGGACGAGTTCGATGTCCTCGTCGCCCTCCGTGCGCTGCAGCACCTGGTTGCGGGTGAGCACCAGTTCGCCGACGAGCTGGACGAGACTGTCGAGCAGGTCGACGTCGACGCGGACCGAGGCGTCGACGATGCCGCGCTTGGCGTCGATCACGTCGTCGGCTGCGGGCGTCTCGACGAGCTCGACGAACGATGCGTCCGCGGGCTCGTCGGCTACGGGGATCTCGACGGGCTCGATCGCCGGCGACGGTGCCTCGACCTCAGCGGCGGGGATGACAGTCGTGGCGGTGCCCGGCGGTTCCTCCGAATCGACGGCGGGGTCCTCCCCGGTCCTCGCCGTCCCTTCGAGGAGTGCCTTGAGCACCGCCACGACGGATTCGACGTCGACGTCGCCGGCAGTGTCGCCGCCGGTCTCCTCGACGCTGTTCAGGAGTGCCCGCACGGTGTCGACCATGGCGAGCAGTGCTTCGGTGATCTCGGCGTCCAGCGCCATCTCACCGTCGCGCAGACGGGAGAGCAGGTTCTCTCCGACGTGGGTCAGGGCTTCGAGGCGGTTGAACGCGAGGAAGCCACTGGTGCCCTTGATCGTGTGGATCGTCCGGAAGACGCTCGACAGCAGGTCCCGGGAATCCGGCTGCTGCTCGAGCTCGACCAGGTCGCGATCGAGCTGGTCCAGATTCTCGTGACTCTCCACGAGGAACTCGGCGATGATCTCGGCATCGTCGTCCACATTGTCCTCCCTCTGACGACGTGCCATTCGGCACGCCGAGGAGGGAGATGAGGAACCTCACCGAAGTACTTCGGAAGGTCGGGAGGGCCGGGACGGTCCCTAGTCGGGCCGGCGCTTCAGAGCCTGGCTCAGGGTGGCGACGGCGTCGTCGCTCGGCGACGCGGCCTCGCGGTTGCTGCTCTCCAGCTGCTCGAGGAGCTCGGCGCGGTGCACCGCCACGGAACGCGGTGCGTCGATGCCGACCCGGACGACGTCACCACGGACCTCGAGGATCGTGATCGTGACGTCGTCGCCGATGACGACGCTCTCGCCGACGCGGCGACTCAGGACGAGCATGGACGGAGACTACGCCACGAGGGGTGCGGCGAGGGGAAGGCTCGGGTCGTCGAGGATGACCTGGCTCGCACGCAGAGTGACGGTGTTGACGAGTACCGGCGCCATCAGGTTCGCCGTGGTTGCTTCGAGGGAGTCCCCCGCGTTCAGGACGAGCAGCACGATGACGTCGTCCGCCTCGGCGATCTGCAGGTCGGCGACGACCTCGTCGGAGACCTCGGGCGCGTAGTCCGGGAAGAACGGCGACGGCGGGACCACGAGGAAACGCAGCGCGGGATCCTCGAGCGAACGGAGCTGGCAGAGCAGGCCGTCCTCGTCGAGCTGGACGAGAGCGAACCGCGTCTGCTCGGGGAAGCCGGGCATCGGGTGCACCAGTTCGATCGCCGGAATCTCTAGCATGACTGGCATCATCGCAGCCGCGGTCACCGAAGGAAATCCAACAGGCTGGGCTGCATCACGCGTGCGGTCGCGGCCAGCGAGGCCTGGTACGCGGTCTGCTGGAGCTGGAGATCGACGATCACCTTGGGCAGGTCGGCGTTCTCGACCTCGGAGAGCGACGAGCTCAACCGCAGGTCCTCGTCCTGAGATGCCTGGATCGCCTTCTCCACGCGGAGCTGGCGACTGCCGACCTCGGTCTGGGTGGTGGTGATCTGGTCCCGGTCGGCGTTCAGCGCCGTGATCGAGGCACTGATCCCGGCCTGGTTGCCGGCCCGGAGCGCGACGGAGAGCGCGTCGAGGTGGTCGAAGACCGAGTTGCCGGTAGGTCCGAACGCCGTGGTCCCCTCGACGTCGACCCGGATCGTGGAGCCGACGTTGACGGTCCGGTTGACCGCGCCGGGAGTGCCGACGAAGGTCCCGGTGGCGTCGTACGCCTTGGCACCGGCGGTGACCCCGCCGAAGACGGGTCGGCCCAGGTAGCTGGAGTTCGCGGTGTCGATCATCCCGGCCCGGATCTGGTCGACCTCGGCCGCCAGCGCCTCGCGTGCGGTGGGGCCGGCGACACCCTCGTTGGCGCCCTGGAGCGCGAGGTCGCGCGCCCGGAGCACCTGGTCGTTGGCGCTGGTCAGGGCGGCGTCGATCTGCGAGAGCCAGCCGTTGCCGTCGTTGGCGTTGCGCCCGTACTGCCGCACGTCGGCCAGCGTCGACCGGATCCGCATGGCGGAGGTCGTGTCGGTCGGCGAGTCCGACGGGCGGTTGAGCACCCGGCCGGTGGAGAGCTGCTCCTGGAGCCGGGACATCTTGCCCAGCCCGTTCTGCAGCGAGAACAGCGACCGCTGGCTCAGCATGTTCTGGGTCACGCGCTGGATGGCCATCAGCGGGTCAGCCCCGTCCGGTTGATCAGGGTGTCGAGCACCGAGTCCAGGGTGGTCATCACGCGGGCCGCCGCCTCGTAGGCGTGCTGGCTGGCCAGCATCGACACCATCTCCTCGTCGAGGCTCACGCCGGAAAGCTGCTCCCGGGACGCGTCGACCTGGCTGGTGAGCACCTGCTGGTTGGCGGCCAGCCGCTTCACCGAGGCGACCTCGGTGCCGAAGCCGTTCACGAGCCGCTGGTAGGAGCTCTCGAAACCGGCGAGCCCGGCCAGCGCCGTTGCGTTGCCCGCGTCGAGTCCGCCACCCGGCACCGACGACGCGGCCACCTCACCCGGCAGGGTGATCGCCACGGCCAGCGAACCGGCAGGGTCGGCGGGGTTGTAGCTGAAGAAGACGCCACCGGGGTTGCCGGCCGCGTCGAACCCGAGCGCGTGCTGGGCGTTGACCTGGTCGGCCAGTTCCTGGGCCACCGCGTCCAGCCCCGAGGCGTACGCCGGGAGCGTGGTGGTGAGCAGGTCGGTGACTCCGCCGATCTCGCCGGTCATCCCGGACGGCAGCGCGGTGGTGCCGGCGCCGTCGGTGATCGCGTAGGTGATCGGAAGACCGTCGCTGGTGCCGTCGGGGTTGATGCCGCTGGCGACGGAGAGGATGCCGGCCTGGCTGCCGGCGACCAGCGGGACGCCGTTCACGCTGACGTCGAAGCCTCCGTCGGGGCGGGCCGTCGCGCTGGCTCCGGTCAGTTCGGAGAGCCGCAGCGCGAGCTGGTCGCGCTTGTCGAGGAGGACGCCGGCGTCGGTGCCGTTCAGGTTCGCGATCGCGATGCTCTTGTTGGTCGCAGCCAGGTCGGCGGCCACGGTGTTGACCTCGGCGACGTTGGCCTGGATCCGCAGCCGCTGGTCGCCGGCCTCGGTGTCGATGTTGCGCGCCTGGATCCGCAGTGCGTCGGCCAGGGTGGCCGCACGACCGAGGACCTGGGCGCGGGCGGCGTCGCTGCCCGGGTTGTTGGCCAGGTCGTGCCAGGCGGTGCGGAACTCGGCCATCGCGGCGGCGACCCCGGAGTCCCCCGGTTCACCGATACCGGCTTCGACCCGTTCCAGGGCACTCTGCCGGACGTCGAGGTAAGCCTGGTTACCGTGCTCGCGGCGGGCCCGGATGTCGAGCAGCGGGTCGACCATCCGGTCGATGCTCGCGACCGCGACACCGTCGCCGGCGCCGACGTAGCGCGACCACATCGCCGCGTGATCGGGGCCGCCCACGGACTCGGCGTTGACCCGGCGACGGGCGTAGCCGTCGGTGGCGACGTTGGCGATGTTGCCGCTGGCCACATCCATCGCGACCCGGTTGTAGCGAAGGGCGGAGAGCGCTGTGTTGAGCGAGGCGAATGTCGACATCTCACAAGCTCCAGTCGACGAGTCGTTGCCGGTTGCCGGAGACGCTGACCGCGTCGCCGTCCGCGTTGTATCCCTCGGCACCGTCGCCGATGCTCATCAGGGTCTCGCGGGCCGAGCGGTAGCCGGCGGTGATCAGGTCACGGTTGGCCTCGGCCAGCGCCGCGATCTCGCGGGTGACGGTGAGGAACGCCTCGTGGTGGTCGAGGAGGATGGTGCGCCACGGCTCATCGGACGCCTCGGCCAGCACCCGCAGGCTCGGGTTGTGCTCCAGGCCGAGCATCGCCGCAGCCTCGTCGGCAGCGACCGATCGCAGGATCTCGGTCTGCCGGATCGTGTCGAGCACGTTCTCGACCTCGCGGGCAGCGCGCATCAGCCAGCGGTTGCGCCCACTGGCGAGCACCAGCTGCTCCTGCTCCAGCTTGAACAGCAAGGTGTCGAGCAGCTCGCGTTCGCGCCACAGGATCTGTGACAGCTTTTCCATGTCGACCCTTCGTCGCCGGGTCCCCCTGATGGGACCTCGCCGCTCTCATCGGCCGCCGAACGACGAGTTGAGGGGTTTTGGCCAGGAAACTGGTCCGTCCGTGGTCCCAATGGGTCATTGCGCGGTAGGCCAATGGTCCCGACTACCCGGACCAAGCGGACATTACGGGCGTCTTTCCTACCGAAAACGGACATTTGGGACCAAACTCGTGGCCATGAGCGAGATCGAAGACACCACCGCGCGGGACGAGATGATCACCAGCAACATCCCCGTTGTGAGCCACATCGTCCGCGAGACCATGAGCCGGGTCCCGAGCCACGTCAGCCGCGACGATCTCACGTCCGCCGGCCTGGCCGCACTCGTCCAGGCGAGCAAGTCCTTCGACGCCGAGCGCGGGGTTCCCTTCGCACGGTACGCCGCAACCCGTGTCCGTGGCGCCATCCTCGACGAGCTGCGCGGCATCGACTGGGCCTCCCGCTCCGTACGACGCCGGGCCCGCGACCTCGATGCCACCCGGTCCCGCCTCGCCGGGATCCTGGGCCGCACCCCGACCCAGAAGGAGATCGCCGACGCCGTCGGGATGTCCCTGGCCGAGATCGCCCAGAACGAGGACGACATCGCCCGCGCCCAGGTGCTCTCCTTGCAGGGTGCCCAGGACGCGTCCCTGGACGACCTGCTGCCCTCGCACGCGCCGACGCCGGAACAGCTCGTCGAGCACCGTGAGCGCCTGGCCTACCTGGTCGAAGCCGTCGACGAGCTCCCCGAGCGGCTGCGCATCGTGATCTCCGACTACTTCCTGGCCGAGCGTCCGATGGCGGAGATCGCCGCCGAGCTCGGTGTCACCGAGTCGCGGGTCTCGCAGATGCGGGCCGAGGCCCTCGTCCTGCTGCGCGACGCCCTCAACCACGAGCTCGACCCGGCGATGCTCACGGCGCACCCGCGGCCGAACGGCTCCGCAGCGCGCCGTCGTGAGGCGTACTTCGCAGCGGTGGCCAGCCGGCACGCCGCGACGGTCCGGCGTCCCCAGGGAATCACTGCCCTGGACGCGACCGCCTGATCCCACCGGACGTCGGCAACCGGCGCGCGTGGCGGAGTACTCGACGGCACCCGTCGCCACGCTGAGCCTGTCGACTGGCGGACTCAGCAGCGGATGGTCGGCGTGGTCGGCGTACGCCTCCGGTCCGGCAGATCCGGCAAAAAACCTCGAGGAACCTCTCAACCTCACCTCGCGGGCGCCGATTGAACCGGCGCAAGGCCAAGGACGGCCTGCAGCACCTGACTCACTATTCCAGGAGGGAACCATCATGAGTCTTCGTATCAACCAGAACACCGACGCTTTCAACGCCTACCGCAACCTGTCGGTCACCCAGGGCCAGCTCTCCAAGTCGCTGGAGAAGCTGTCGTCCGGCTTCCGGATCAACCGCGCTGCCGACGACGCCGCCGGCCTCGCGATCTCCGAGGGCCTGCGTTCGCAGGTCGGTGGTCTCAAGGTCGCCGTGCGGAACGCCCAGGACGGTATCTCCGTCGCGCAGACCGCTGAAGGTGCACTGACCGAGGTCCACTCCATGCTCAACCGCATGAACGACCTCGCCGTCCAGTACAACAACGGCACCCAGAACGTCGACTCGCAGGCTGCTCTGCAGGCCGAGTTCGACGCGCTGACCTCTGAGATCGACCGGATCCAGACCAGCACGCAGTTCAACGGTGTCGCGCTGTTCAACAACGCCACCGTGGACTTCCAGGTGGGCACCGCCCCGACCGACGTCCTGTCGGTCGACCTGTCGGGCTCCGTCTCCACCGCGGCGCTGGACATCACCGACTCCACCACGGTCACGGACGCCATCACGGCGACCTCGACCCTGCGTGGCTCGCTCGGTGCGGTGCAGAACCGGTTCGAGCACACCATCAACAACCTCAACGTCGCGGTCGAGAACCTGTCCGCTTCGGAGAGCCGGATCCGTGACACCGACATGGCTTCGGAGATGGTGAACTTCACCCGCGCGAACATCCTGTCGCAGGCGGGCACGGCGATGCTGGCGCAGGCCAACCAGGCCCCGCAGAGCGTCCTGCAGCTGCTCCGCTGATCGCCCCACCAGGCGTAACGCACAGCTATTGATCCGGGCGGGGAGCGAGTCCCGACTCGTTCCCCGTCCGGATCGCTGAGTTTTCGAGAGTTTCGACAGAGAAGGGAAGCGGGAGAGATGGCCGGAACCACCAGCGTCAGCGGGCTCATGAGCGGACTCGACACCGCCTCGATCATCTCCCAGCTGATGCAGGTCGAGTCCCAGACCCAGACCCGGATCAAGTCCCGGCTCACCGCCGAACAGACCAACGTCAAGTCCCTCCAGGACCTGAACGCCAAGCTCGCCGCCCTGGCCACCAGCGCCGGCGACCTCGCCAAGGCCACCGCCTGGAACCCCGTCGCTGTGACCAGCACCAGCGACAAGGTCAGCGTGACCGCCGGACCCGGCGCCGTCACCGGCCCGCTCAGCTTCACCGTCGGCCACACCGCCCGCGCCCACCAGCTGAGCTTCGCGAACACCGCCTCGACGGCCACCGTCGTCACCACCGGCTCCAACCTCGTCCGCCTCGATCTCCTCGACGGCACCACCAAGGACATCAACACCGGCGACGGCACGCTCGGCGGCCTGGTCGCCGGGCTCAACGCCGTCGGCACCGGGGTGAAGGCGAGCACCGTCCGCCTCGACGACGGCAGCTACCGCCTGCAGGTCACCTCGACCGCGACGGGTGCCGCTTCCGACTTCACCCTCACCAACCTCGACGGCTCCGCCCTGCTCGGCGGTGCCGCCGTGGTCGCCGGCCGCGACGCCGAGATCACCATCGGCGCCGACACGCTGCACTCGGCGACCAACACGTTCACCGACATCGCCAACGGGCTCACCGTCACCCTCAAGCCCGGTGTCGCCGACGGGACCGCGGTCGAGGTCGGCGTCACCCAGGACGCCGCCGCGATGACCGCCTCGGTCAAGGCGATCATCACCTCGATCAACGAAGCGCTGGCGAAGATCGACAGCCTCACGGCGTACAACAGCACCACGAAGACCTCCGGCCCGCTGGCCGGCGACAGCGCCGTCCGCTCGCTGCGCAACAGCCTGCTCACCAGCATCTACCCCGGTGACGGCAGCTCGCTGGCCGAGGTCGGCGTACAGATGGACCGCTACGGCAAGCTCACCTTCGACGAGAAGAAGTTCACGGAGGCGTACACCGCGGACCCGACGGCCGTCGCCGCACGGTTCACCACCGGCGCCACGACCGGATTCGCCGCGCGGGTGCAGGCGGTCGCCAAGGACGCCAGCGACTCGATCGACGGCACCCTGACGACCTCGATCAACGGCCGCAACACCGGCATCAAGCGGATGCAGGACAGCATCGAGGACTGGGACAACCGGCTCTCGCTGCGCCGGGAGACCCTCACCCGCCAGTTCTCGGCACTGGAGACGGCACTCAGCCGGATGAACAGCCAGTCGTCGTGGTTGTCCTCGCAGGTCAGCCAGCTCTCATCGGGAAGCTAACACCGTGTCTGACAAGGAAGGCGCCTCATGAACAGCAATGCCCGTGCGACCTACATGGACGCATCGATCGCCACGGCCAGCCCGTCCCGGCTGCTGGTGATGCTGTACGAGCGGTTGGTGCTCGACGTCCAGCGCGGGCTGGAGGCACAGCGGCGCGGCGACTTCCAGGAGACGCACAAGCAGCTGACCCACGCCCAGGACATCGTGATGGAGCTGCAGAGCAGCCTGCGTGCCGACCAGTTCAAGGGCGGCTACGACCTGTCGGCGCTCTACGGGTTCCTCCACCGCCAGCTGGTGATGGCGAACATCCGCAAGGACGCGACGATCACCGACGAGTGCCTGCGCCTGGTCACCGACCTGTGCGAGACCTGGCGCCAGGCCGCCCTCGAATCCGCCGGCGCCGCCGCGACGACGCCCGGACAGCAGAGCGCCTGAGCCATGAACCACGACCGCATCCGCGCGATCTGGGAGACCGAGATCGACCGCCTCGAGCTGGAGGTGATCCGGGTCGAACGTCTTGTCCGGGGACTCGTCTCGGCTCCGGACGAGCCGTGGCGCCCACCGGCGGTGCCCGGCCCGATGCCGCACGACCTGGTCCCCCGCGCGAACGAGCTGATGGAGCGCCAGGAGCTCGCGCAGCAGGCACTGGTGCTGGCGCTCGCCGAAGCACAGCGGCAGGCCGCGTACGCCGACCGCGTCGCCGAGATCACCGGTCGGCCGAGCGCCGAACCGGTGTACCTCGATCTGCAGGCCTGATCAGCCGCGTCGAGACGGACGCAGAGCGCCTTCCTCAGCTCAGCAGGTGCCGGGCTCGACCCAGTCCTCGGCGCCGTCCGAGTAACGCTGGTGCTTCCAGATCGGCACCTGCTCCTTGAGCCGGTCGATCAGGGCCCGGGTCGCCTCGAACGCCTGCGGACGGTGCACCGCCGAGACCGCGCAGATCACCGCGGTGTCCCCGATCGCGAGCGTCCCGACCCGGTGCACGGCGGCGACGGCGATGACATCGAACTCGGCGGCGACCTCGGCAGCCACGTCGGCGAGGCGCTGAGCGGCGCTCGGATGTGCGACGTACTCGAGACCGGCGACGTCGCGGCCGTGATCGTGGTCGCGGACGACCCCGAGGAAGACATCGAGTCCCCCTGCCGCCGGATCGGCGATCGCTGCCAGCACCTCGTCCAGCTTCAGAGCCTCCGAACGCACGCCTACCAGGCGAACAGTTCCCGTCCGGGCCGATAGAGACGTCACATCCGCAAGCCTAGGGCCGGCCTGGGAGCGAGCGGTAGCTTTGGTGACATGAGCAACGACGGCGGCAACGGCCCCGACGACGACGCGGGCGCCCAGGACGGGAACGACCCGCAGGACCAGAACCCCTTCCGGGGCACGCCGTTCGAGCAGATCTTCGCCTCCTTCGGCGCTGGCGGCGTCCCGGACCTCAACGGCATCGACCTCGGCGCGATCATGAGCCAGATGCAGTCGCTGATGCAGCCGTACGACGGCCCGGTGAACTGGGACCTGGCCCTGGACACGGCGCGCAAGACCTCCGCGGCCGAGCCCGACCCGAGCCAGGACCACGCCGCGCAGACCCGGGTCGCCGACGCCCTCCGGCTCGCCGACCACTGGCTCGACGAGACCACCTCGTTGCCCTCGGGCATCTCCACGACCGCGGCCTGGAGCCGCGCCGAGTGGATCGAGCAGACCACTGCCGTGTGGAAGGTCCTGGTCGAACCTGTCGCCGAGCACGTCGTCGGTGCGATGGGGAACGCGCTGCCCGAGGAGGCACGCGCGATGGCCGGACCCCTGATCGGCATGATCGGCAAGGCCGGCGGCGCGATGTTCGGCTCCCAGGTCGGCCAGGCGCTCGGCGGCCTGGCGGGCGACGTACTCACCGCCTCGGACATCGGGCTCCCGCTCGGCCCGGCCGGCAAGGCTGCCCTGCTGCCGCACAACGTCGCGGCGTTCGCGGCCGGGCTCGACGTGTCCGAGGACGACGTGCTGCTCTACCTGGCCCTGCGCGAGGCCGCGCACCAGCGGCTCTTCGCGCACGTCCCGTGGCTGCGGGCGCACCTGATCTCAGCCGTCGAGGACTTCGGCCGCGGCGTCACCATCGACATCTCCGGGATCGAGCAGTCGCTGGGCGAGCTGGACCCGACCAACCCCGGCGCGATCCAGGACGCGATCAACGGCGGGCTCTTCGAGCCGAAGCAGACCCCCGCCCAGGAGGCCGCCCTGGCGCGGCTGGAGACGACCCTGGCGCTGGTCGAGGGCTGGGTCGACGAGGTCGTCGGACAGGCCACGGGGACCCGGATGCCGTCCGCTGCGAAGCTGCAGGAGGCGATCCGGCGCCGCCGGGCCGCCGGCGGACCTGCCGAGGAGACTTTCGCCGCACTGGTGGGCCTGGAGCTGCGTCCGCGCCGGCTCCGCGACGCGTCCGCCCTCTGGGGCTCGCTGCGTTCCCGGCAGGGCCACGAGGCCCGCGACGCCGTCTGGGCGCACCCGGACCTGCTGCCGAGCGCCGCCGACCTCGACGACCCGCTCGGCTTCCGCGAGGACATGCCGCAGGTCCCCGAGCTCAGCGACGAGGACTTCGACAAGGCGCTGGCCGACCTCCTCGACGGCGAGGAGCCCGGCGACAAGGACGGCTCCGCTGAGTGAGCCGGCGGGCGGGCAGCACGGCGTACTGCACGCCGACGCGCTGGCCGTCCTGGAGCAGTGGAACGCGCCCGACCCCGCCCAGGAGGCATGGCGGCGCGAGTACGCCGACCATCTGCGCGCGGAGGCCGACGGCGTCTTCAAGTCCTGCTTCCCGACCCACCTGACCGCCGGCGCGCTGGTGCTCAGCAACGACGGCAGCCGGGTCCTGCTGAACCTGCATCGCAAGGCACGGCGCTGGTTCGCCTTCGGCGGTCACCTCGAGCCCGACGACCAGTCGCTGGCGGCCGCGGCGTGGCGGGAGGGCACCGAGGAGTCTGGCCTGACCGGCCTCGTGGTGGATCCGGTCCCGGTGCACCTGTCCCTGCACACCGTCGACTTCTGCGACCCGCGCGGGCAGGTGCGGCACTGCGACGTCCGCTTCCTGGCCCGGCTCGGCGCTGACGCAGACCCGGTGGTGAGCGACGAGTCGCTGGACGTGCGCTGGTTCGGCGTGGACGACGTCCCGACCGACGAGCCGGACATGCTCGACCTGATCCGGCTGGCGCGCGAACGGCTCGGCTGACCTCAGTCGCAGGCTTCGATGCCGAAGGCGGCCGCTGCGGCGACCCCTTCGAGGTAACCCTTCGCCCGCTCGGACTTGGGGTACTTGTCCACCCAGTGCCAGAAGCGCTGGTTGTGGCTCGGCTCGAGCAGGTGCGCGAGCTCGTGCAGGAGCACGTAGTCGATCACCCAGACGGGCATCGTCTGCAACCGGTCGGAGAGCCTGATCGTCGCGTCACCGATGGTGCAGGAACCCCAGCGGGTGGTCATGTTGTCGACCCAGCGGATCGAGGCCGGCTTGGCCTTCCCGGACAGGTAGTCCCGGCTCAGTTCCTTGGCGCGGCGCATCAACTGCTCGTCGGTACGACGCGTGCGCTGGTCGGACCGCTCGAGCTTGTCGAGCATCGTGTCCACCCACTCGCTCTCCTCGGCGCGCGTGAACCGCGCCGGGATCATCACGATCACCTTGCCGTCCTTGCGGTACGCCGACACGGTGCGGGTCCGCTTGGCTGATCGCCGCACCTCGACCTCGGGCCTCATGCCCAGAAAATACTCGCGTCCGAGGCTCTTCGCCGCTCGTTCGGTCGTGTCCCGGCCAGAATTCCACGGCCCGATCGGGCCCTGAGCGTGCCTAGACCTTCGACCCCGCCCAGGCGAGCAACCGCTCCGCCGGCCACGTGTTCACGATCCGCTCCGGGTCGAGGCCCAGGTCCTCGGCCCGGGCGCAGCCGTAGGCCTGGAAGTCGAGCTGTCCGGGCGCGTGCGCGTCCGAGTCGATGGAGAACAGGCACCCGGTCGCGATCGCGAGCTCGAGGAGCTTCGTGGGCGGGTCCCGGCGTTCGGGCCGGGCGTTGATCTCCACGGCCACGTCGTTCTCGACGCAGGCCTCGAAGACGGCCTTCGCGTCGAACTCCGACTGGCCGCGCTTGCCGCGACTGCCGGTGACCAGCCGGCCGGTGCAGTGCCCGAGCACGTTGGTGAACGGGTTCTGCACCGCCGCGACCATCCGCCGCGTCATCGGCGTGCGGTCCATCGCCAGCTTGGAGTGCACCGAGGCGACCCGCAGGTCCAGCTTCGCGAGCATCTCGTCGGTCTGGTCGAGCGCGCCGTCGTCGAGGATGTCGACCTCGATCCCCTTCAGCAGGCGGAACCCGGCGCCGGTCGAGCCGGCCGGAACCAGGTGCTCGTTGATCGCCTCGACGATCCCGAGCTGACGGTTGAGCCGCGCGACCGAGAGACCGTTGGCGACCTTGAGCCGCGGCGAGTGGTCGGTGAGCACCAGGTACTCGTGGCCGAGCTCGATGGCGGTGAAGGCCATCTCCTCGATCGGCGAGCCGCCGTCGGACCAGTCGCTGTGCGAGTGCAGGTCACCACGGAGGGCCGCGCGCACCGCCGTACCGCCCTCGACCAGCGGCCCGCCGGCTTCTCGCTCCAGCTTGACGAGGCGGGTCGGCCTCCGGCCGGTGGCCGCCTCGGCGATCACCTCGGCGGTCGACGCCCCGATCCCGGGGAGCTCACGCAGGGTGCCGGCGGCCGACCGCGCTGCGACCTCGTCGGGATCGAGCGGCAGGATCGTCGCCGCCGCGGACCGGAACGCCTTGACCTTGTACGTCTCCGCGCGGCTGCGTTCGAGCAGGAACGCGATCCGTCGCAGCGCCGCGACCGGGCCGTCGTCGTACGGCTCGTCGGCGGTGGTTTCAGGGGGCGGCACCATGGGCCTCATTCTGTCGCCAGGAACGTGATCCACAGCACATCGGGGGATGTCCACACACTATCCACAGGGTTATCCACAGGCTGGGGAGAATCTGCCCGATTCCCGCATTGACCGGGCCCCTGCGCTCCCCTAGCGTGACGCCCAGATGAGGCCCCCGGTCCTCGCCGGAACGTGTTCGCAAGGGGAAGGCAAACACGCCACAGCGGAGGTCGGGGGCTTCTTCATGTCCGCGCCGTCGTGGCCGTCCGAGCGCCGGTCAGACGCCCTTGAACTCCGCAGTGCGCTTCTCGCGCGCGGCCCGGACGCCTTCCTGCAGGTCGGCGGTGGCCAGCGTGATCGGCTGGGCGAGCGCCTCCCACTGGATCGCCGACTCGAAGTCGGCATGACCGCCGTCGCGGAGCGCGACCTTCGTGTAGCGGCTCGCGATCGGCGCGGTGAGGGCGATGCCCTCGGCGATCTGCTGCACCTCCTCGGCGAAGACCTCGTCGGCGAAGACGCGGGTGACCAGGCCGAGCTGCCGGGCCTCCTCGGCGTCGACGGCCCGGCCGGTCAGCAGCAGCTCCCGTGCGTTCGCCTCCCCGACGGCGTTCGGGAGCAGGTACGTCGCACCCATCCCGGGGTTCATCCCGAGTTTCACGAAGGGCGCGCTCAGCTTCGCCCCGGCCGCCGCGTAGCGGATGTCGCAGGCGAGCGCGAGGCACAGGCCGGCGCCGACGGCGTGGCCGTTGACCGCGGCGATCGTCGGCACCTCGAGGCGCCTGATCGCCAGCCACGCCCGGTAGAACGCGATCATCCGGGTGCGCAGGTAGTCGACCTCCGCCTCGGGCTCGCTCGCGATCCAGGCCGGGTTCCCGCCGGAGCAGAAGGCGCTGCCCTCACCGGTGACGACCACCACCCGCACGTCGCGGTCCGCCGCGAGAGCGTCGATCGCGCGCCCCCACGACTCGGTCATGCCGTCGGACATCGCGTTGCGCTGGGCGGGGTTGTCCAGCACGAGACGGACCACCCCCGGGGAAGGGCGCTCCAGGCGCAGGTCGGTCAGGGCGAGGTCCGGGGCTGTGCTCTCGGCGGGCATGGCCCGGACGTTACCGCCGCCGGTGCGCTGAGCAACGACCTCGGGACGCATCTCACACCGGGCCTCGTGAGGGGTCCTGGACGGGCCGAAACGGACTAATCTCCCACGGGGACACACCGGCGCGGAGAGGCCCCCCTTACGCGGAAACCACGCGTACGTGGTCTAGGGTCAAATCGGACCAGAAATGGCCCCCGGCGGGTCTTCCCCCAGACTCCCGCCGCGACGACCACAGCAACACAGAGATCAAGGAGGCCGTCATGGCGGAGACCTGGAGCGGCGAGTTCTACTGCGTGAAGTGCAAGGAAAAGCGTGAGGCCGAAGGCCACATCGAGGTGAACGACAAGGGCACGAAGATGGCCAAGGCCGTCTGCCCGGTGTGTGGCACCAAGCTGAACCGCATCCTCGGTCGCGCCTGAGCCACGCTCAGGCACCACCGATCGGCACAGTTCACAGTTGAATCGCTGAACGATCGAACTGCCACGCGGCGGGAGGCCCACCTTCGGGTGGGCACCCCGCCGCTGTGCATTTCCGGACCGTGCGATCGCGGTCTGTGGATTGCCCCGCCGGCGCCTCGCTGAGCGCGCCTAGCGTCGGCCCATGAGTTCCCGTCTCGTCCTCGCTCCCGGCCTCCGGGTCCTCAGTCGCGGTCGCGACGAGGTCCAGATCGGCCTCGGCTCGCTGCGCACCCTCCGGCTCCCGGACAGTCCCGCTCTCCGCCGGGTGCTCTCGGCACTCGACCGCGGCGAGGCCGCCCCCGTGGACCCGGCGTCGCGGCGGGCTCTCGCGCTGCTCGCGCCGGTCCTGGTCGACGCCGACCGGCTCGCTCCCGTCGGCGTCTCGCCGACGGACGCGGCCGCCGTCGCGCTGCGAACGCCCGGAGTGTTCGCCTCCCGCCTGCGCCGGCGGTCCCAGTCGACGGTCGTGGTGCGCAACGCACTCGCCACCTCGGGGCATGCCGCACCCGGTCCTGACCCGGCCCTGATCCTGCGGGCGGCTGGGTTCACCGTGGCCGAGGACCACCCCGCACCCGCGGCCACCCTGCTCCTCTGCAACGGGGAGCCCGACCGGACCGTGTTCGACCCCTGGGTCCGGGACGGGACGCCGCACCAGCTGGTGCGCAGCGTCGAGGGCGAGTTCGTGATCGGGCCGCTGGTCGTCCCCGGGCGGACGGCCTGCCTGCGCTGCCTGGACGCGCACCACAGCGTCGACGATCCGATGCACCCCGTCCTGGTCGGCACCCACCACCGTGCGGCCCGGCACGACGCCGTCGCGGAGCCGATCGACTCGGCGCTGGCCGCCCTCGCGACCGGCTGGGCGGTCCGCGATCTGATCGCTCACCTCGACGGCGAGCCGGCGGCGAGCTGGTCGGCGACCGTGCGGATCGGCCCGGACCTCGGCTCGCTCAGCGTCGTCTCCTGGCTGCGTGACCAGGCCTGTAGTTGCGCTTGGGCAGACACGGCGGCCGGATCGGCGACAATGGGGGCATGAGCACCCCTCCCCGCGGAGCTTCCGCGTGACCGACCTGCCCCGCAAGGCAGCAGCGCGAACAGCGCGCCTGGCCGCGCTCCCGCTGGGGTACGCCGGGCGAAGCGCTCTCGGGTTCGGCAAGCGGATGGGCGGCGCACCCGCGGACGCGGTGATGACCGAGCTCCAGCAGCGGACCGCGGAGCAGCTCTTCAAGACCCTGGGCGAGCTCAAGGGCGGCGCGATGAAGTTCGGCCAGGCGATGTCGATCTTCGAGGCCGCGCTCCCCGAGGACCTGGCCGCGCCGTACCGCGAGCAGCTCACCCGGCTCCAGGACTCGGCGCCTCCGATGCCGACGATCACCGTGCGCCAGATCCTCGCCGAACAGCTCGGGGACGACGTGGGCCGCCTGACCGACCTGCAGGGCGACCCGGCTGCGGCCGCCTCCATCGGGCAGGTGCACCGGGCACGCTGGGACGGGCACGACGTCGCGGTGAAGGTGCAGTACCCGGGCGCCGGCGACGCGTTGCGCAGCGACCTGAAGCAGCTGGCCCGGGTGGCCCGTAGCCTCGGCCCGGTCTTCCCCGGCATCGACGTGAAGCCACTGGTCACCGAGTTGCAGGCCCGGGCCGAGGAGGAGCTCGACTACCGCCTCGAGGCCGACGCCCAGCGGGTGTTCGCCGCGGAGTACGCCGACGACCCGGTCATCTCCGTCCCGGGCGTGCGCGCCGGCACCGAGACGGTCCTGGTCAGCGACTGGCTGGAGAGCAGTGCGTCGCTCGCGCGGGTGATCCGGGACGGGACGCAGGCCGAGCGCGACCACTACGGCGAACAGTTCATCCGGTTCATCTTCGGCGCCCCCGCCCGCACAGGCATGCTGCACGCGGATCCGCACCCGGGCAACTACCGGCTGATCCCGAACGCCGACGGGTCCCCCGGGCGGCTCGGGGTCCTCGACTACGGCGCGGTGGCCAGGTTCGGCGAGAAGGCCCTCCCTCGCACTCTCGGCGCGTTGATCCGGATCGCCTGCATGGACGACTACGACCAGCTCGTCACGGCGCTGCGGGACGAGGGGTTCATCCGCGAGAAGATCCAGATCGACGCCGGCAAGCTGCGCGCCTACCTCGGTCCGTTCGTCGAACCGGCGAGCGCGGAGCAGTTCAGCTTCTCCCGCGCCTGGATGCAGGAGCAGTTCAAGCGGGTCAACGACCCGAAGGGCGACGCGTACGCCGTGATGCTGCGGCTGAACCTGCCGCCGTCGTACCTGCTCATCCACCGGACCTGGGTCGGGGGCGTCGGGGTGCTCAGCCAGCTCGGGGCCACGGTGCGCTTCCGCGACGTACTGCTGGACTCGCTGCCGGGGTTCGCCGAGGCCTGAGCGGTTTCGACAGGCTCAACCTCCGAACGCTCACCACCACTCGGAGTCGAGCTTGGACTCCATCGAGCGGAGATGCTCGCGCGAGCACTCGTCGCAGAACCACTGGGTCCGGCCACGCTCGACGGCGGAGGTCCAGGTCAGCGGCGGCTGATCGCCCTCGTCGACCCTGCCGCAGAAGGAGCACGTGGTCATGGGTCCACGGTAGAACGACGGGTTCCGGGTCGGGCGCGAACCGCCGCCCCGAACCCCCTGGAACGCAAAACCGCCGCCCGACCCCGGAGGGTCGGACGGCGGTTCTTCCCGCGATCGAACGAGAAGTTCAGTCTGGCTCCGGGGAGCTCAGATGACGCGGGCCATGGCCAGTCGCGCCTGTGCAGCGGCGCGCTCAGCCTTGAGGGAGAGGCGCCGTGCGGCAGCGAGGGAGTACCCCCGCCGGGTGACGCGCGCCTCGGACAGGCGCGCGTGACTATGCGCTCGCGCCAGGTCTTCGTGGATGAGACTCATTTTCGTGCTCCGTTCGGGAAAGCTGTTCAGGGAAAGGGTTCGTACGTCGGTCACCGTGCTCATGCGGCGACCTCGTTCTTGCGCGGACGGCCGCGCGGACGCTTGCGGGGGATCACCACTCCGGCTTGGAAGAGTTGACCGCCCCAGACGCCCCAGGGCTCCCGGCGTTCGAGCGCTCCTGCGAGGCACTCGGCGACCACCGGGCAGCTCAGGCACAAAGCCTTGGCGAGCTCCACGTCGGTGGGTGATTCCGCGAAGAAGAGCTCCGCGTCATTGGTTCGACACGGAAGCAGCTCCGCCTCCACACCCTTCGGGTCGAGAACGCTGATGCTCATGTGCCACCTCCTTCTCATTGCTGTTCGATCGCTGTACATGACTGGGAAAGTTCTTGAGAAACACGAAGGCCGCGGATCCCGTATCGGGTTCCGCGGCCTTGGAGGTGCCGGTCATTGAGTGAGACTCATGTGACAGGTGGACTCCAAGGCTGACCCGAACCCGGGGTGGTGGCCTTGACGGCGTTCGTGGCGTGGCGCTTGACCGTGCCGGCTGCAAAGCCGGCGGCCATCGGGCACACATCACCCATGCCGAAACCGTGGACGCGCACGACGGAAGCCGACCGCGTCACGGTCGTGGAGTTGAGCCAGTTGATGTTGCTCATGGGACGTGCACCTCCTCGTCTTGCTTCGGGCGCCAGCTTTGTCAGGGCTGTGAGTGCGCGCTGTTCAGGTGAGAGAAAAGTACGCGCTGCGTAACAGGGCGCGCAAATCATTTATGGGACACGTTCTCGAATCGTTGCCGAACAGTGGGGAAACGATCCTCGGACGCCCGGAATCGATCCGGAAATCAGGCCTGTTTGAGCACGGCCAGCACGTCGTCGGCGTACTTCTCGAGTTTCGCCTTGCCGATGCCGTTGATCTGCATCAGGCCGTGGTGGTCGGTCGGCTTGACCTCCGCGAGCGCCTCCAGGGTGGCGTCGGAGAAGACGACGAAGGCCGGGACGCTCTCGGAATCGGCCCGCTCCTTGCGCCAGACCTTGAGCGCCGCGAACAGGTCCTCGTCGTACGGGATCGGGCAGTCGGAGCAGAAGCCCCGGTTGCGTTCCTTGGCCGTTGCCAGGGGCCGGCGGCACATCTTGCAGGTGGAGGCCTTGCGGCTGCTGCGCTTGCCGCCGCCCGAGGCTGCGGCCGCGGCCGGCTTGTCCATCACCGACTCCGGGCGGAGCCTGGCCAGGAAGCGCGACGGCTTGCGGCGGGCCTGGCCGCCCGGGTTGCGGGCCAGCGACCAGGAGATCATCAGGTGCTTCCGGGAGCGGGTGATCCCGACGTACAGCAGGCGCCGCTCCTCCTCGACCGCGTGCGGGGTGTCGGCGTACGTGATCGGCATGGTGCCTTCCTGCATGCCGGCCAGGAAGACCGCGTCCCACTCCAGTCCCTTGGCCGTGTGCAGGGTCGCGAGGGTGACGCCCTCGGCGACCGGCGCGTGCTGCTCGGCCGCGCGGCGGTCGAGCTCGGCGACGAAGCCCTGCAGCGTGGGCGCCAGCTCGGCGGCGGCGTACTCCTCGGCCTGGGAGATCAGCGCCATCAGCGACTCCCACCGGTCGCGGGCCTGGCCGCGCCCGGTCGGGGCCTCCGGACTCCAGCCCATGCCGGCCAGCACGCCGCGGGTCTGGTCGACCAGGCCGTCGTTCGCGGCCTCCCCGGCGCGGAGGCTGGCACGGAGCAGGGCGAGCGCCTGACGCACCTCGGGCCGCTCGAAGAAGCGGGCGGCACCGCGGACGACGTACGGGATGGAACGCGCGGTGAGCGCCTCCTCGAACGTCTCCGACTGCGCGTTGATCCGGAACAGCACCGCCATCTCCCGCAGCGGAACCCCGGCAGCCTGGAGCCGCTGGACCTCGGTCGCGACCGCCTCGGCCTCGGCCACCTCGTCGGTCGCCTCGTGCCAGCGGATCTCGTCGCCCGCGGGCTGCTGCGCGCGCAGCAGGACCGACCCGGTCGGAGTGCCCTGCAGGAGGCCGTTGGCCGCGGCGATCACCTGCGGGGTGGAGCGGTAGTTGCGGACCAGCTCGACCCCGGTCGCCCCGGGGTGCGCGGCCATGAAGTTGGTCAGGTAGTCCGCGCGGGCACCGGCGAACGAGTAGATCGTCTGGGCCGGGTCGCCGACCACGCAGAGCTCGTCGCGGCCACCGAGCCAGAGGCCGAGCAGCGCCGCCTGGATCGGGCTCACGTCCTGGTACTCGTCGACGACGAACCACTTGTACTGCTGGCGCACCGACGCCGCGACCCGGTTGTCCTCGGCGAGGAGTGCCGCGCCGATGAGGAGCACGTCCTCCATGTCCATCCGGCCCTGCTCGCGCTTCAGCTCCTCGTAGGTGCCGAAGACGTGCGCCACCGTGGCCGCGTCCAGACCGTTGACCTCGCGGCTGTGCGCCGGGGCGAGCCGCTCGTAGTCCTCGGGCCGGACGTTGCTGACCTTGGACCACTCGATCTCGCTGGCCAGGTCGCGGAGCCTGGCCTGGTCGAACTCGAGCCGGTTGCGGCGGGCGGCCCCGGCGATGATCGGGATCTTGGACTCGGTCAGCTGCGGCGGCTCACCGCCGTACACGCGCGGCCAGAAATAGCGGAGCTGGCGCAGCGCGGCCGAGTGGAACGTGCGCGCCTGGACGCCCGGAGCCCCCAGCGCCCGCAGCCTGGTGCGCATCTCGCCGGCCGCGCGGGTGGTGAAGGTGACGGCCAGGACCTCGCTCGGGTTGTAGACACCGCAGGCGACCCCGTACGCGATCCGGTGGGTGATCGCCCGGGTCTTGCCGGTGCCGGCGCCCGCCAGCACCCTCACCGGGCCACGCAGCGCCTCGGCGACTTGGCGCTGCTCGGGATCGAGCCCTTCGAGCAGCCGCTCGGTCAGCGGGCTGTCAGGGTTGCCGGGGAGGCTCACGACGGTGTCTCCAAGGAATGTTTCACCCTCTGCTTAGGTTGTCTCAGCTGCCCATGTCCGATGGGTCGAAGCCTAGTTGCGAGGAGGGACATCTCGATGTCCGGCCAGTTCACGATGTACAGCACCCCGTGGTGCGGCTACTGCCACCGCCTGAAGGGACAGCTGGAACGGGAAGGCATCGTGTTCGACGTCGTCGACATCGAGCAGGACCCGGCTGCGGCCGAACTCGTGATGACCGCCAACGGCGGCAACCAGACCGTCCCGACGCTCGTGTACGCCGACGGCTCCGCCCAGACGAACCCCTCGCTGGCCCAGGTCAAGGGCAAGCTCGCCGAACTCGCCGCCTGAGCGCGGCCATGCGCGGCACCTGGCTGCGCTCGACCTCAGCAATCACCACTGCCCGGGCAGGGTGTCGCCGTACCAGTGCTCGATCAGCGAGCGGGAGATCGAGATGCCTCCGGGCAGCACCAGCGTGCCCGCTTCGGCCTCGGCCTTCATCTGCTCCCGGCTGAACCAGCGGGCGTCCTCGATCTCCTCGCCGTCCAC
>JAKFBZ010000084.1:0-44566 GCA_036676945.1 Marmoricola sp. | reverse complement strand
GCACCAGATGTGCCAGTTCGAGGCCCCGGACGTCTTCGGCTTCGACGAGGCCGCCGACAAGGTCCTCGTCCTGGACGAGCACCCGCCCGAGACCGAGCGCGAGAACGTGCAGCGCGCCGTGAAGTACTGCCCCGCGATGGCTCTCGCCGTCACCGACTGACTCGCCGAAGAGAACGGACCACAGAACATGAGCACCGACTTCACCCGCGCCGAGATCGAGGAGTTCTGGGACTCCTGGCTCGCCGTCAACCGCGAGGCCGAGCGGATCGGCGACTGGCGGATCATGGCCGAGCACTACGCGATCGATGCGACGTACGGCTGGATGTACGCGCCGGACGAGCACTTCATGGCGGTCGGCCGCGACCAGATCCGGGACTGGGCCATCGGCATCGAGATGGACGGCCTCGACGGCTGGCACTACGACTACCAGGCCTCACTGATCGACGAGAAGAAGGGCATGGTGGTCGGGTTCTGGAAGCAGAAGTCCGGGATCCTCGACGACGCCGGCAAGGAGTTCGAGATCCTCGGCATCGGCGGCTCCTGGTTCGGCATCGAGCGACAGACGTCCGGCCCTGACGAGGGCCTGCTGAAGTTCGCGTGGCAGCGCGACTGGTTCGACATGCCGTCGACCGCGCACACCTTCCTGGAGATCATCAAGGCGGACAAGGCGCCGGAGACGCTGCTGAAGCGGATGTCGGTGAGCGGCCTCGGCGTACCGGGCCACTACAAGTACGAGGACATCCCCTCGCCGGTCTGGCCCCCGCCGGTCGAAGCCGGGAAGTACCTGACCCAGACCCCGACGGAGGTCGAGAAGTGACCACCCCCGCAGCCCAGCAGCTCATCGACGGCAAGCTCGTCGGTGCCAGCGACGGTGCGACGTACCCGATCCTGAACCCGGCCACCGGCCAGGAGATCGGACAGGCTCCCGACGGCACCGCGGCCGACATGGAAGCGGCGATCGCCGCGGCCCGCCGCGCCTTCGACGAGACCGACTGGTCGACCAACCTCGAGCTGCGGGTGCGCTGCATCCGCCAGCTGCAGAAGGCGCTCTACGACCACGCCGACGACTTCAAGGCGCTGACCACGGCCGAGGTGGGCATGCCCGGCTTCATGATCGGGGCGGCGGGATTCGACGGACCTGTGGACGGCCTGACCTTCGTCGCGGACCTGGCCGAGTCCTACGAGTTCGAGACCGACCTCGGCATCGCCTCCCCGATGGGCATCCCGAGCCGGCGGACCGTACGACGTGAGCCGGTCGGGGTCGTCGCCGCGATCACGCCGTGGAACGTGCCGACCCAGATCAACCTCGCGAAAGTCGCCCCTGCTCTCGCAGCCGGCTGCACGGTCGTCCTCAAGCCGGCTCCGGACACCCCGTGGCTGGCCGCGGAGCTGGGCCGCCTGGTGGCCGAGCACACCGACCTCCCGGCCGGTGTCTTCAACGTGGTCACGCCGCGCTCCAACGAGGTCGCCGCTCAGCTGACGGTCGACCCGCGGGTCGACATGGTCTCCTTCACCGGCTCGACCGCGACCGGCAAGGCGATCATGGCCGCGGCCGCGCCGACCCTGAAGAAGGTCTTCCTCGAGCTCGGCGGCAAGTCGGCGGCGATCGCGCTCGACGACGCCGATGTGGCCGCGGTCGCCGGCGCGACCGCGTTCGCTGCCTGTATTCACGCCGGCCAGGGCTGCGCGATCACCACCCGGCTGGTGGTCCCGCGGGAGAAGTACGACGAGGCCGTCCAGGTGGCCGCCGCGACGATGGAGTCCATCGGGGCCAAGGACCCGACCGACCCCGGCGCCATCTGTGGCCCGGTCATCTCGGCCGTCCAGCGCGACCGCGTCGAGGAGTACCTGAAGATCGCGGTCGCCGAGGGCGGCACCTTCGCCACCGGCGGCAAGGTGATCGACCAGGACGGCTACTGGATCGAGCCGACCGTCGTCGCCGGACTCGACAACTCCTCGCGCCTGGCGCAGGAGGAGATCTTCGGCCCGGTGCTGGTGGTCATCCCGCACGACGGGGACGACGACGCGGTCCGGATCGCCAACGACTCGGCGTACGGGCTCTCCGGCTCGGTCGACTCCGCCGACCTCGAACGGGCCAAGGCCGTCGCCGCCCGGATCCGCACCGGCACCCTCGCGGTCAACGGCGGGGTCTGGTTCAGCCCGGACGCCCCGTTCGGCGGCTACAAGCAGTCCGGCATCGGCCGCGAGATGGGGGTCGCCGGGTTCGAGGAGTACCTGGAGACCAAGACCATCGCGGAACCCGCCTAGTACCCACCAGGTTTCGCGGCTCGCGCAGAGCGCTCGCACCTCAACCACCGAAGGAAGACAGAATGCGTTTCGAGAACAAGGTCGCCATCGTCACCGGCGCCGCCCAGGGCATCGGCGAGGCCTACGCGAAGGCGCTGGCTGCCGAAGGAGCCTCCGTCGTGGTCGCCGACCTCAACGAGGACAGCGGCGAACGGGTCGTCAAGGAGATCGAGGCTGACGGAGGCACGGCGATCTTCGTCCGTACCGACGTCTCCGACGCCGCCTCCGCCCAGGCGTGCGCCGACGCGGCCGTCGAGGCCTTCGGCGGCATCGACCACCTGGTCAACAACGCCGCGATCTACGGCGACATGGCCTTCGACCTGCTGATCACCGTCGACTGGGACTACTACAAGAAGTTCATGAGCGTGAACTTCGACGGCGCGCTGGTGATGACCCGGGCGGTCTTCGGTCACATGCAGAAGCGCGGCGGCGGCTCGATCGTCAACCAGTCCTCCACCGCGGCCTGGCTGTACTCCGGCTTCTACGGCCTCGCCAAGGTCGGCATCAACGGCCTGACCCAGCAGCTCGCGCACGAGGTCGGCGGGATGAACATCCGGGTCAACGCGATCGCCCCGGGCCCGGTGGACACCCAGGCGACGCGCACCCAGGCCGGGAGTGCCGCCCACGACATCGTCAAGAACAGCCTGGCGATCAAGCGGATCGGCCAGCCCGAGGACATGGTCGGCGCCTGCCTGTTCCTGCTCAGCGACGAGGCCTCCTGGATCACCGCTCAGATCCTCGACGTCGACGGTGGTCAGGTGTTCCGCGCATGACCAGGGTCGGGTTCATCGGACTCGGTGACATCGGCAAGCCGATGGCCAAGCGCCTGGTCGGCTGGGAGGACGGCCTCACGGTCTTCGACCTCGCTCCGCAGCCGCTGGCCGAGCTCGAGGCGGCCGGCGCGAAGGTGGCGCCCTCGGTGGCAGAGCTCGCCGCCGAGTGCGGGGTCATCTGCGTGATGGTCAACACCGACGACCAGGTCCGGGACGTGATGGGCCAGCTCCTCGGCGCCGCCAGGCCGGGCACGGTGATCGTGGTGCACTCGACGATCTCCCTCGATCTGCCGGCCAGGCTCGAGGACATGGCAGGCCGTCACGACCTGCTCTTCGCCGACGCTCCGGTGAGCGGTGGTGCGATGGGCGCCGACGCCGGGACGCTGGCCATTCTCTTCGGTGGCAGTGACGAGGCTTTCGCCGCTGTCGAGAAGCCGTTCGCTCTGATGGCGACCGAGGTCGTCCACTGCGGTCCGGTGGGCAAGGGCACGGCGTTCAAGCTGGCGCGGAACATGCTGCACTTCATCTCCTACACGGCGACCGGGGAGGCGCTCCGGCTGGCGGAGGCTGCGGGCCTGGACCTTCAGGACCTCGGCCGGGTGGTCCGGCACACCGACGCCATCACCGGCGGTGCCGGCGCGATCATGCATCGCGACAACGCCCGCACGATGACCGAGGAAGACCCGTGGTGGGGGATCTTCCAGCTCCCGCTCGGACTGGGCGCGAAGGACCTCGGTCACGCGCTCGATATGGCCGAACGGCTCGGTGTCGACGTACCGATGGCGCGCTACGCGCAGGAGAACCTCGGTGCGGCGCTCGGCTACCCGACCGGCTACCGCGCCCCCGAGGCGAAGCAGGGGATCCAGAAAGAGGTGACCAGCGAATGAGTGACAAGTTCGAGGGACTGCCGGACGCGCGTCGCCGCGGCCTGGAGAAGATGGAGCAGGTCTACGGCTTCGAGATGAACGACATGGACGGCGACTTCTTCCGCTACACCGCCGACCACCTCTTCGGCGACATCTGGCAGCGCCCCGGTCTCTCCGACCGTGACCGCCGGCTGCTGCTGATCGGGATGCTCTGCAGCCACGGAGCCCAGGACGTGCTCTCCATCCAGATCCCGGCGGCCTACAAGGCCGGCGAGCTGGACGAGGACAACCTGCGCGAGATCGTGATCATGGCCTGTCACTACGCCGGTTGGCCGGTCGGTGCCCGGCTGAACAGCCTGGTCGAAGAGACCATCGCACGGGGGCGTTGAGATGTCCGAGACCGCCGAGACCGTCGCCGGGTTCACCCCGCACCTGCGCCAGGGCCTCAACCCGCGTCAGGCCGAGACGGTGGAGAAGCTGCTCACGGCGGGTGAGGCGGAGTTGGAGGAGGTCGGTCCCGAGGCGCTGACCATCCGCACGGTCGCGCAGCGGGCCGGGGTCTCCCCGGCGACCGCGTACACCTACCTCGCCTCCAAGAACCACCTGTTCGCCGAGCTGTTCTGGCGCGCGATCGTGACCGACCCGCCGCCGGCGCCGAACGGCGACACCGCGGTGGACCGGATCCGTGCGGTCACCCGGCACATGTCCGAGCTGCTCGGGCGCTCGCAGCACCTGGCGACCGCGGCCAACATCGCCCTGCTCGGCACCGACCCGGAGGTCGAGCGGCTGCGGCTGGTCATCGGCGCCGAGTTCGTGTCCCGATTCGAGGCCGCGATCGGTGAGGGCGCCGACCCGCGGGTCGTCGAGGCGATCACGCTCGCGTTCTCCGGGGCACTTCTCCAGGCCGGTATGGGCCTGATGACGTACGACGAACTGAGCCGGCGTCTCGATGACGTCGTTGCCGTGATCATGAAAGGGCATTGAGATGAGCGCCGAACCGACGAGCGGCTGCCCGCTGCACTTCGACCACTACGACCACGCGCTCCAGGACGACCCGTACCCGACGTACGCGCGGATGCGTGCCGAGGCGCCGCTGTACCACAACGAGGAGCACGACTTCTGGGTGATGTCGCGGCACGCGGACCTGCACAAGGCCTGGCGCACCGACGACGTCTACTCCAACAAGATGGGCGTGACGCTCGACAAGTCGGCGTGGAACGAGAACGCGCACATCGTGATGTCCTTCCTCGGCATGGACCCGCCGGAGCAGACCCGGTTGCGCAAGCTCGTCTCCCGCGGCTTCACGCCCAAGCGGGTCGCGGAGATGGAGCCCCGGATCGCCGAGATCAGCCTGCAGCATCTGGAGGCCGCGCTGGCCAAGGGTGAGGCCGAGGGCAGCTTCGACTGGATCGTCGACTTCGCCGGCAAGTACCCGATGGACGTGATCTCCGAGCTGCTCGGCGTCCCGCAGGCGGACCGGGACGAGGTGCGTCGCCTGGCCGACCTGCTCGTCGTCCGTGAGGACGGCCTTCGTGACGTGCCGCAGGCCGGCATGGACGCGTCGATGCAGATGTTCAGCTACTTCGCCGACCTGCTCGCGGCCCGCAAGAAGGAACCGGCCGACGACCTGGTGACGACGCTGCTGCTCGCCGAGGACGAGGGCGACCGGATGAGCGACGGCGAACTGACCGCGTTCCTCTTCCTGATGGTGGTGGCCGGCAACGAGACCACCACCAAGCTGCTCGGCAACGCGGTGTGCAACCTGTCCAAGCACCCCGACCAGCGTGACGACGTCTTCGCCGACCCCGAGCTGATCGCGCCGTGGATCGAGGAGACGCTGCGCTACGAGGCGTCCAGCCAGCTGCTCGCCCGGCAGACCCTGCAGGACGTGACCATCGACGGGATCACCTGCCCGGCCGGTGCGCAGCTCCTGTTCAACGTCGGGTCCGCGAACCACGACGAGACCGTCTTCACCAACGCGGAGGAGTTCGACATCCACCGGGACAAGGCGGAGCTCGCCAAGCACATCGCGTTCGGCGGCGGACGGCACTTCTGCCTCGGTGCGAACCTGGCCCGCCTGGAGGCGCAGATCGCGCTGAAGCAGCTGGTCGAGCGGGTCAGCTCGATCGAGGTCACCGGCGAGCCGGTCCGGATGTACTCGGCCAACGTGCGCGGCTACGCCTCGCTGCCGGTCACGGTCAAGCCGCGATGACCGAGACCAGTCGCTACGCGTCGCTGTCCCGCGAGGAACTGGCCACGCTGGTCCCCGAGCTGCTGCTGATCGGCCAGCTCATCGACCGGTCCGGCATGGCCTGGTGCATCAGCGCCTTCGGGCGCGAAGGCATGGCGCAGGTGGCGATCGAGGAGTGGATGGCGGCCAGCCCGATCTACACCTCCCGGATGCAGAAAGCACTGCGCTACGAGGGTGACGACGTCGTCACGATCTTCAAGGGCCTCCAGCTCGACATCGGTGCGCCTCCGCAGTTCATGGACTTCCGTTACGCCGTGCACGACCGCTGGCACGGTGAGTTCCACCTCGACCACTGCGGCGCGCTGATGGACGTCGAGCCGATGGGACCCGAGTACGTGCGCAGCATGTGCCACGACATCGAGGACCCGACCTTCGACGCGACCGCGGTGGCGACCAACCCGAAGGCGCAGGTGCGGCCGGTGCACCGCCCGCCGCGGATGCCCGCGGACCGCAGTCCGCACTGCGCCTGGACCGTGATCATCGACGAGTCGTACCCCCCGGTGACCGAGTCCGCCGACTGTACGGCGCTGCGGTCGTCGAAGGCCGCGCTGACCGAACTCGGGGCGATCGACCCCGACGACGAAGGCATGGCCGACTACGCGGGTCCGCTGCTCTCAGACCTGGACTTCTCCGCTTTCTCGCACTCCGCGCTGGTGCGGATGGCCGACGAGGTCTGCCTGCAGATGCACCTGCTCAACCTGGGATTCCTGCGCGCGATCGACCGGCGTACCGAGGCCGATCAGTACCTGGAGATCGCCACCAAGCAGCTGACCGGCATCGCGGGGGTGGCAGCCGGACGGATCCGTGCGGCGCTGGATCTTCCCGCCGACGAGGCCGGGGCGCTGCGGGCGCTGGAGTTGCACCCCCTGCTGAACCCGGCCGCCTACGTGACCGCGAGCGTCGAGGGCGGGATCAGCGTCGAGCACGGCCCTGCCCACCACGACGGAGCCTGGATCACCATCGTGGGCCCGGGACGGATCGCGCCGCTCCAGGCCGCGGTCCGGGCTGTCGATCCGTACCTGGACGTCGAGGTCACCGGTTCGGAGGAGGAGTGGACCGCGCACGTCGTACGACGTGACGAGCCGGCTGCGGAAGCCGGAGAGGTCGCGGTGACGAAGTTCAGCACCGGCGCTGCGTTCGAGTTCGAGCACCGGAAGGCACTCCCGCTCACCGTCCTCTGACGCCGGTCAGGACCCGCTGCCGTAAGGCCGGGTGATGATCTCCAGCTTGTGCCCGTCCGGGCCGTCCCAGTAGAGCCCGCGCCCGCCGTCGCCGTGGTTGATCTCGCCCGGATGGTTGCCGAACGGGTCCGCCCACCACTGCCGCCCCCGCTCGCGCAGACGCGCGTGGATGGCGTCGAAGGACTCCTCGTCGACCAGGAACGCGTAGTGCATGGGCGGGAAGTCGGAACTGTCGTCCATGAAGTCCAGGCTGGCGCCGTTGGCCAGCTCGAGCACGGCGAACGGGCCGTAGCCGGCCGGCTCGGACACGCCGAGGATCTCGGCGACTTCCCGGGCCGCGGCGAACCGGTCGCGGGCCGGGACGATGGTGTGATTGAACTCGACTGCCATCTGATCTCCTCCGCCTTCACTGTGCCACGGGTCGTCAGTCCCGTCCGGCGAGCCGGGCACGGCTGGCGTCCGCGCGGGCACCGGCCTCCTGGATCTCGACACGCCCGGTGGCGAACACGGCGATCGGTCCGGTGCTGACGGCGTGGTCCGCGGCGCCTCCCGCCGGCTCGTAGTCGAACAGCCAGCCGCCGTCGAACTCCACCGGCTTGCCGACGAACGCGAGCTTGGTCGAGGACGTCGCACTGATCGCGTCGAGGAGCACCTCGGCGATCTTCCGGGCGTGCCGGTGCGTCAGCAGCTCCTGCCGCACCACGGGCGCGGACCGCGTCAGCGCGGCCACCTCCCGGAGCCCGAGGGCGAGTCCGGCGTTCCACGCGGTGGTGAACTGCTGGTCACCCAGCGCCGCGTGCACCTCATCCACGGCCTCGCGGGTGTCGGAGACCTCGACCGGCGACAGCGTCACGCCGATGTCCTGGCGGAGCGACTCGGCCGCACCGAGGAGCAGGGCCGACCTGCGGGCATCGTCAGTGACGCCGGCCACCGCCAGGGCGGTCAGGCACTCCACGGCGAGACGCTGGCCGCCACGGTCCACCGCCAGGTCGAGCGCTTGTCCGAGGAGCGCGGTCCCGTCCTGCTGCCGTCCCTCCGCGAGGTCGAGACGGCCGAGGCTGGCCAGCCCGACGGAGATGCTCCAGCTGTCGGCGACCTCGCGGGCCGAGGCGAGTCCTTCGTCGAGCAGCGTGCGCGCGCCGGCGTGATCGCCGCTGACCAGGGCCACCCGCCCGAGGTCCAGCAGCGCGTTGGCGATGTTGCGACGGTCGCCGGCCTGCCGCCGGAGCGCCAGGCTCTGCTCGTAGAGGTCGCGGGCGCGGTCGAAGTCCCGTCCCCGCGCCGCGCCGTCGGCCAGCGTGCTCAGCGCCAAGGATTCGAGGTTCGCGTCGCCGAGGCGGCGGGCGGTGGTGGCGCTCTCGTCGGCCAGGGCCGTGGCGCGATCGAGCTCACCGCGACTGGTCAGCAGGAAGGCGAGCTGAGCGAGGCTGGTGGCGGTCCCGTGCGCGTCGTCGAGTCCGCGGTAGGCGGCCGCGCTCGCCTCGAAGCGGGTCTCGGCGCGCGCCAGGTCGCCGTGGTCGAGGGCGGCGTACCCGTCGGCGAAGAGGGCCTTGGCACGCACAGCGGGCGGGACAGAGGCCCCGCTCGCGAGGGCGGCCGACAACCAGTGCGCCGGATCCGTCAGCCCGTGCATGCTCCAGAAGCGGGGGACCGCAGCGACGGTGCGCATCCCGAGCTCGAGCTGGGCGGACTCCTGCGACCACTGCAGCACCGCGCGGAGGTTGCCGATCTCGCGGCCGAGCCGCGCGACCCAGGTCGCCTGGTCCGCTCCGGTGAGATGAGGCCCGGCGTGTTCGGCGAGACCGGTGAAGTACCGGGCGTGCCGTTCGCGCGCCTGCGCCCGCTCACCGTCGGCCTCGAGGCGCTCCGCGGCGTACTCGCGGATCGTCTGGAGCATCGCGAAGCGAGGCTCGTCCCCGGTCCCGTCGGCCCGCCGCAGGAGGCTCTTGTCACGCAGCGAGGAGAGCCCGTCGAGCGTGTCGTCGGACGGGCAGACGGCCTGCACCGCCGCGAGCCCGGCTCCGTCGACGAACACCCCGAGCCGCTTGAACAGCGTCTGCTCCGCGGCCGTGAGCATGTCGTAGCTCCAGTCGATGGTGCTGCGCAGTGCCTGGTGGCGGGCCGGCAGGTCACGGCGGCCGCCGCTGAGCACCGGGGCAGGACTGCCGAGCTGGTCGAGGATCGCCGCCGGCGTCAGGACGTTGACCCGTGCTGCGGCCAGTTCGATCGCCAGCGGCAGGCCGTCCAGGGCGATGCAGGTCCCGGCGACAGCGGTCGCGTTGGCGTCGGTCAGGTCGAAACCGGGGTCGACCGCCCGGGCCCTCTCGACGAAGAGGGCAACCGCCGCGTTGCCCCTCAGGGAATCAGCGCGGGTGCCCTCGCCGGCTTCGGGAAGGCCCAGCGGTGGAACGGGGAACTCGTGCTCGCCCGAGATCCCCAGCAATTGGCGGCTGGTGACGAGGATCTTGACCCGGCTCGCCGTACGGAGGACCTCCGCCACCGTTCCGGCCGCGTCGGTGACCTGTTCGAAATTGTCGAGGACCAGAAGAAGGTGCTTGTCGCGCAGATGGTCGCCGAGCGCGGCCACCACCGACTGTCCGGGCGCGACCTGCAGCTGCAACACGTCGGCGATCGCCTCGGGAACGAGGTCCGGCTCGGTCAGCGGGGCGAGGTCGACGAAGTACACGCCGCTCGAGAACTGGTTCCGTTGCCGGGATGCCGCTTCGATCGCGAGCCGGGTCTTACCGGTGCCTCCGGGCCCGAGAAGGGTCACGACGGGCGCGGCCCGGTCCCGCAGGGCGACACCGATCGCCGCCAGCTCGTCCTCCCGTCCGATCAGCGCGGACGCGGGCACCGGAAGGGCGACCGGGACCACTTCGTAGGTGGACAACGTGGCGATCTCACGCCGGGCCCGGTTCACCTGCTCAGGATCCCCGCCGAACCGGCTGACCCGGCTCTTCAGCAGACCGAGCTGTCCGAGCTGGACCCGCAACCGGCGTTGATGGCGCAGGCGCTCGAGCTGTCCGGTCCGGAGCAGCCGCCAGTCCGACCTGAGGCGCTGTGACGGTTCGAACATCAGCGCCAGATCCGTGCTCTGCAGGTTGCCGCGCTCGACCTCTTCCTCGAGTTCGGCCCGGATCATCGTGCGCTGACGCATCGTCCAGCCGATGATCACCGCGAGGAAACCTGCCAGGTACCAGAAGTCGATCACCCGCATGAAGCGCCGCACCGTGCCTGCGGTGTCGCCGAGGACGGGAAGCGCGCTGGGGTCCTGCACCCAGGCCGCGGTCTGACTGATCCCGTACTTGTTCGCCAGGACGAACTCGACGAGCCCGTTGTTGACCGCGTGCATCAACACCGCGACCGCGAAGCCCGCCACCGGCAGCAGGACCTTGCGGATACGGCTGGTGGACCAGATGGCCATGCCGAGACCGGCGCCGAACGCCGCCGTGAAGATCGCATGGTGCAGCGTCGCCGGACCGAAGAAGTCGCGCCGGTAGAGGAAGGTGTCCAGACCCGCCTCGAAGCCGACGGCGCGGGCGGTGTCGACGAGGTAGTAGATGTCCTCGGTGAAGCCGAAGCCGACGCCGACCGCGGCACCGTAGACGAGTCCGGCGCCGGGTCCTTCGAAGACGCTGATCCCGGCGCGGCGCAGGACCATCCGTACCGGGCCGACCGCCGCGAGCAGGGCGAGACCCTTGGCCGTCTCCTCGACGAGCGGTGCGGAGATCGCGTCGCCGAACACGACCGCGACGTCGCCCGACAGCAGGCTCTTCACGAACGCGTTCCCGGCGACGGAGATCGCCGCGGCGAAGGTCGCCCCCCAGGCGGCGACCGCCGCGACCACTCCGAACGGCTGGCGTCCGTAGTAGTCCAGGTACCGGATCCCGACGAGCAGTACGGCGGCCTGGATGACCGCGAACGTGAAGAAGAACGCAGGACTGCCGAACACCGCAGCATGGGCAGTCATAGCGCGGCTCCGTCCAGCACTCTGCTCGTCGTGAGTGTGAAGCTAGGGCCAATCGCCGGACCGTGCAAGCACGCCGAGAGGGGCTACTCCGTGCTGATCGCCGCCAGCACGTTGAGCCGGGACGCCCGGATCGCCGGGATCACCGCGGCCAGGACGCCGACGATCACCGCGATCACCCCGAAGACGAGGAGCTGCCCGAACGGGACGAAGAGGACGGTCAGGTCCTCCTTGAGCACCCGCTGCAGCAGCACGCCGTAGATCAGCCCGAGCGCCATTCCCAGGACGGCTCCCAGGACGGCGATCGCCACCGACTCCAGCGTGATCGTGCGCCGGAGCTGCCGCCGGGTCATCCCGATCGAGCGGAGCAGGCCGATCTCCCGGGTGCGTTCGAGCACGGAGAGGCCGAGCGTGTTCACGATGCCGATGATCGCGATGATGATCGCCAGCGCGAGCAGGCCGTAGATCATGAAGAGCAGCTGGTTGACCTGGCCGCGGATGGTCTCCGCGAACCCTTCCTTGTCGTTGACCTCGACGAGCGGGATCGGCTCGGCGACCTTGTCGAGAGCCTTCTTCACCGTCGCCGAGTCCGCGCCGTCGGCGAGCACGATGCTCAGTGAGTTGTCCTGACGCTGGAGGCCGGCCTTCTCGACCACGTCGAGGGGGACGTTGACCGGGAAGATGGTCACGTTCTCCTTGGCGATCCCGCCGACCTCGACCGTGATCTTCTTGTCTCCCTGGACGTGGAGGGTCAGCGTGTCGCCGACCTCGTAGCCCTTCTTCTCGGCCTCGTCCTCGTTGATGACCGCCTTCCCGGCGCCGAAGTCGACCGAACCGTGCAGCGCCTCGAGGTGGGCCACGTCGTCGTACGACGCGTCCGCGGCTCCGATGGTGTCGCTGTCCTTCTTGTCATCGATCCGGGCGTCGAACATCTGCTGCCGGCTGACCGTGGCCACGCCGTCGACCTCCTCCATCCGGTCGCCGACCGTGGTGGAGAACGGCGCGAAGATCACCGACTGGGCGATGAAGTCCGGCCGGAACTCCTCGTCGACGACGTGGTCGACCGAGGCCTTCATCGACCCGGCCATCACCGCGATCGTGGAGACCAGCGCCAGCCCGATCATCAGGGCCGACGCGGTCGCCCCGGTACGACGCGGGTCACGCATCGCGTTCTCACCGGCGAGCCTGCCCGGCGTACCGAACAGGCGGCCGAACACCAACCGGCAGGCCCGGAGCACCGGGGCGCCGATCACCGGGCTGAGCACCGCCACGGTGAGCAGGGAGGTGAAGGCGCCGATGCCGAGCCAGGCGGCCGCCGGCATCCCGTCCACACCGGCCAGACCTGCTATCGCCGCCAGGGCGGCGGCGACGAGCACGACACTGCCGATCAGCGTCCGACGGCGCAACGACCCCTTGTCGACGACGTTGTCGGCGCGCATCGCGGCCACCGGAGCGACCTTGCCGGCCCGGCGCGCGGGCATCAACGCCGCGACCAGGGTGACCACGATGCCGACCAGGTAGCTGATCACCACCGTGGACGTGGACAGGTTGAGGAAGGTGCCCTCGATGTCGAGGCCGACGGCGCTGAACATCGCGGCGAGACCGCGCGCCAGCGCCCAGCCCAGGCCGATGCCGACCGTCGAGGCGAACAGCGCCATCACGAAGGCCTCGGCGAGCACCGACGCGGTCACCTGACGCTTGCTCGCTCCGAGCGCGCGCAGCAGCGCCGACTCCCGGGACCGCTGGGCGACCAGGATGGAGAAAGTGTTCACGATGATGAAGGCGCCGACGATGACCGCGATCAGCGCGAAGACCAGCAGGAAGGTCTTGATCACGTCGAGGAACTGCGCCATCGCGTCCTGCGACTCCTCGACCACGACGTCGCCCTTGACCGCCTCGAACCCCGGCGGCAGCACTGTCTTCGCGGCCTTGACCAGCTCGGCCTGGGAGACGCCGTCGGCCGCGGTCAGTCCGATCGTGGTGAACGCGTCCCGTCCGTTGAGGAAGACCTCCTGGGCGCCGGGGGTGTCGAAGATGATCAGGGTCGCGCCGGCGGTGCCGCCCTGGTTGAACTCGGCGGTGCCGACCAGGGTGGCGGTCCGCTCCAGCTCGCCGATCGGCGTGATCAGCTTGACCGTGTCGCCGATCTCGTAGCCGGCCTTCTTCGCCGAGCCCTCGTCGAGGACGATCTCGTCGGCTCCGGTGCCCCAGCGGCCGTGCAGGAGCTGCAGGATCTTGCCGCCGTCCATGTTCGGCGCCTCGGTGCGGTTGAAGGCCAGTGTCGGCGCCCCCGTTCCGCCGAGCAGGTCGCCGTCCGCGTCGATGACGTACATGCCGTAGCCGTCGACGTTGCCCTCGGCGATGTCCACCTCGGGCAGGTCGTCGAGCTTCTGCACGACCTCGGGGGACACGGTCGCGGCCGAGACGCCGGTGGCGCCGCCGCTGAACGACTCGGCTCCTTCGACCCGGACCAGGCCGTCGGGGGTGGTGCCCTGGATGATGCCGTCGAAGGTCTTGCTCAACCCGTTGGAGAAGACCAGGACGCCGGAGAGGAACGCGACGCCCAGCACGATGGCGAGTGCGCTCATCGCCAGGCGCATCTTGCGGGCGCCGACGTTGCGCAGGATCAGCTTGAACAAGGCTCAGGCTCCTTGCCGGGCGGCCGCTGCGGCCTGGAGCGCGGTGATGTGTTCGAGGATCTGCTCGCGGTCGGGGCGGGCGAGCTCGTCGACCACGGCCCCGTCGGCGAGGAAGATCACCCGGTCGCAGTGCGAGGCGGCCACGGCGTCGTGGGTGACCATCACGATGGTCTGGCCGAACTCGTCGACGGAGCGGCGCAGGAACGCCAGCACGTCGGCGCCGGAGGTCGAGTCCAGGTTTCCGGTCGGCTCGTCGGCGAAGATGATCGACGGCTTGCTCACCAGGGCGCGGGCGCAGGCGACCCGCTGCTGCTGACCGCCGGACATCTCGCTGGGCCGGTGGCCGAGCCGGTCCCCGAGTCCGAGGGTGCCGATCACGGCGTCGAACCACTCCGGGTCCGCTGAACTGCCCGCCAGCGAGAGCGGCAGCAGGATGTTCTCCTTGGCGGTGAGCGTCGGGATCAGGTTGAACGCCTGGAAGATGAAGCCGATCCGGGTACGGCGCAGAACGGTCAGTTCCTTGTCGCCGAGGCTGCCCAGTTCGGTGCCGTCGACGATCACCTCGCCGGAGGTCGGTGTGTCCAGCGCCGCGAGGCAGTGCATCAGCGTGGACTTGCCCGAGCCGGACGGGCCCATGATCGCGGTGAACTCGCCGGCGCGGAGGTCGAGGGTGACGCCGGCCAGGGCGTGCACCTCCGACTCGCCGGACCCGTAGACCTTGGTCAGGCCGATGGCACGCGCTGCGGCGCTGCCCGGGGAGGTGGCGGAGGTGGTCACGGCGGGGGATGTCATGGGGCCAGACTGCCAAGGCGGGGCCTGCCGCGCCATCGGGTAAATCCCTGAGACGGCCTCCGCGCCACCCTTCTCAGGCGGAGAGCTCCTTCTCCCGCCCGAGCCGCGCCCGGTCGGCGGCCGCCTGTCCGCGTGCAAGCGAGCGGACGTCGTCGGTGCCGCCGCTCCCGCGCCAGGTGCCCCGGATCCCGTGCTCGGCTCTCATCTGGTCGAAGTAGTCGGTGACCTCGACCTCCTTGGCTGCCAGTGCGAGGACCTTCGACCCGTCGTGCGGGACGGCTGCCGCCGGCTCCTCGACCGCGCCCGAGGAGACCTGGGCGGCGCGCCGGGCGTCGGCGAGCCTTTCGCCGATCCGGTCGGTCCAGCCCTCATAGAAGGCGGCCCGCGCCGTCTGCCCGTGCACGGGGCGATGCGCTCCGGACCGGAGGTAGGCGTCCGCGTCGGCGACCATCTGCACGACCAAGGAGGCGTACAGCGCCTTGGCGACGTCGATGTCGCCGAGGAACCCGTACAACGTGACTCCGGTGTTGTCCCCGCGGATGCTGCACTTGAGGTCGTTGGCGCGGCTGACCGCCAGCATGAGCTCGATGTAGCGCACGTTGGAGCGCTGGCGCCGGTGCCCGAGCCGGAGCCCTTCGAAGGTCGGGACCGCGCGTCCGGCTTCGCTCTTCTCCTGGGCGGCCCGGGCAACCGCCAGCTCGATCGAGTGGGTGGCGGCGAGCTCCTGGGCCTTGGCGAAGAAGGTCTCGCGCTCGGCCTCGGTGGCGGCCCCCTCGGCGTGCCGGAGCAGCTTCCCGACCTTGGCGAGCATGCCGTCGTCGCGGCCGGCCCGCCGGTCGAGGCCGACCTGCTCGTAGGCCTCCCGGAGCATCGCAGCCGTCTCGGTCCAGCCGAGGTCTTCGAGCAGGCGGACGAAGGTCGACCGGAAACCCTCCCCGTGGGCGTCGATGATCGCACCGTCGACACCGGTGTTGAGGTGGTGGGCGAGCTCGTGGAGTATCACCAGGGCGCGCAGGGCCCAGGCTCCGCCTCGCTCGCGCGTCGGCAGGTATATCCGGTCGTCGCGGTAGGTCGCCTTCTTCCACCCCGTGTGGGCGAGGACCTCGACGGCACGCTGCTCCCGGCCCCGGTAGCGCGATCCGTAGTCACGGGCCTGTTGCTGCAGCCGGGCAAGGACCAGGTCGACGAAGCGGGTGACCTCGGCGGGCCGGCTGAAGCGTGGTTCGGGCTCCGGGGTGTAGGTGATCGTGTGCCGGCTGCCACCGCGGTCGAGGGTGACACGGACCTGCCCGGTCTCCTCGTCGCCCGCGTCGAGCCACCCGAGCAGCATGTCCTCGGCGGCGTACGTCGTCCTCCGGTCCGGGTCGTCCACCTCGCGCACGATGCCAGAACCCGCCGACGAAACGACGGAAGCCCGGACCTGATGGTCCGGGCTTCTCGTTCCTGCGACCCCGACGGGACTCGAACCCGCGGCCTCCGCCGTGACAGGGCGGCGCGCTAACCAACTGCGCTACGGGGCCTGGTTGTGCTCCACATGGTGTTGCTCGTTTTGCGAAGCCACGGAATGTTAACGCATCCGGGGCACCGACTCACAATCGGCCCTCGGACAACAATCCGATCGCACCCCCAACGGGATTCGAACCCGTGCTGCCGCCGTGAAAGGGCGGAGTCCTAGGCCGCTAGACGATGGGGGCCCTCGCAGCCCGGCACCCGGAGCCGAACTCCGGGACGCGCTGCGACCGCCCAATCATAGGGGTGGGCCCGGGGCCGGCAAAATCGGTTCCACCCTTTCGACCGGCCCTAGGCTGGGCGGCGTGGAGCTCTCCGACGCGGCCTTCGACGAGCTCGTGCTCGACGCCCTCGACGCCGTCCCTGCTCCGCTCGCCGCGATGATGGACAACGTCGTCGTCCTGGTCGAGGAGGAGCCCCCGGCGGAGGACCCCGACCTCCTCGGCCTGTACGTCGGGACGCCGCTGACCGAGCGGGACAGCAACTACACCTTCCTGGGCCCGGACCAGGTCTTCGTCTTCCGGGGTCCGCTGCTGCGGATGTGCACGGATCTCGACGAGTTGGCCGAGGAGGTCGAGATCACCGTCGTGCACGAGATCGCGCATCACTTCGGGATCGACGACGACCAGTTGCACGCGTGGGGTTGGGGATGAACCTCAGCCGAGCAGGTAGCCCGCCCAGGCCGCGCCGAGACAGCCGAGGACGGTGCCGACGGCGTACGCCGCTCCGGCGAGCCCGCCACGGTTGACCGACTGCACCGCCAGTGCGGAGTACGTGGTGAACGCACCGCAGAAGCCGGTGCCGAGCAGTGCCATCGGGTGACCGTCGACGCCGTGGCCGACCAGCCAGCCCAGGAACGCCGAGCCGAGCAGGTTCACCAGCAGCGTGCCCCAGTGCGTGGTCCCGTCGAGCAGGCGGCCGGCGAGCAGGCGCAACGGGGCGCCGACCGCTGCGCCGAGAGCGACCAGGAGGGCGCTCATTCGTCGGCCCCGGCCTCTTCGAGCGCGACCCGGTCCCGTGCCGCCGTGAACGACGACACGATCATGACCGCGCCGACCGCGGCGAGCAGGGTTCCGCCGGCGTAGGCGAACGCGGTCGCCGCCCGGTCGTGCTCGAACAGCACCACCGTCTGCGCGGAGGCGGTCGACATCGTGGTGAAGCCGCCGAGGACCCCGGTGCCGAGGAACACCGCCAACCACGGCGTGCGCCGTACGACGGCGAGGAGCGGCAGTGCCGCGAGCAGGCCGGACCCGACGACGTTGATGCAGAAGGTCGCCCACGGGAACCCCAGGGTGACCCCGAACTCCTCGCTCAGCCCGTACCGGGCGAGCGAACCGAGCACGCCTCCCACGGCCGCGGCCGCGAGGGCCGAAGGCAGGGGAGCGACCGTCACGAAACGTCCTGGCGGCGGCCCAGTCGGCTGGGGCCGCGCCACGGGGTCGGCGCCCTGCCGGCGGCCTGGGCAGCGAACTCGCCCAGGTACCAGTGCTGCAGGTCGAGCAGTTCGCCGTGCGGCATCACGGCCAGGAGTGTGTCCTCGGCGAACTTCCAGTAGATCTCGTCGAGCAGGTCCGAGAGCCGGGCCATCGTGGCCGGGGCGCTCGCCGGCATCGCGTAGTGCAGGTCGATCGTCTCCAGGCCGGCTGCCAGCGCCCGGTCCAGCGCGTCCAGGCCGCGGACCTGACGGCGTTCGTGCTCGACCTGGAGGTAGATCTCGCTGAACTCGACGGCGAGCGGGTAGCGCTCCGGGTTGGTGAGAGACAGCAACCGGAGTTCGCGGCCGACCTCGTTGAAGTGCAGTCGCAGGTGCGAGAACAGCTCGACGGGGAAATTCAGCAGCACCAGATCGACCAGCGACGCCGGGTCGGCCAGCGGTCCTCCACGGGCTTCGATCGCCTCGTCGAGGTGGAAGATCGCACCGGGGGCGGGTTCGTCGTGCGCCTCGGCGCTCGGTTCGAACCAGACGATCTTGCCCAGCCCCCGGGGGTCGATGTCGGCGCCCCAGGCGATGGAGTGGGTGGCGACCAGGCCGAGCCCGCGGCCGCCGGTGGTCCAGGTCAGCTCGTCGTCGACGTCCGTCTGGAAGAGCCGCGGCGATGCGGGCGGGACGAGGGACTGGTCGGAGACTTCGACCCTCGGGTGCTCGGTGGTCCCGCGCACGTGCACGGTTATCGGTGGTTCGCCGTGCATCAGTGCGTTGGTGACGAGTTCGGAGACTGCGAGCCGGGCGTTCTCGGCCAGCTCCGGCCGCCCGATCGCGTTCAGCACGCGGGTCGCCCAGTCGCGTGCGCGCCGCACCGATGACGGGTTCGCGGGCAACGCCAGCGTCTGCTTGCTCCAGGGCACTGTTGCGTTCTCCTGGTCGGGTGGTCGGCAGGAGGCGAAGGGCTCCCTCCCACGATCCCGATCAAATCACATCCGAACCGGGAATCCCGGCAGCCGGATGGTGACATGTGATGCAGCAGACGCCCTCTCGATTGTTGGTCTGAGCGGCGATTCGGGACAATGGAGGCATGGCTGACAAGACACGACAGGCAGAGCTCCGGGGGAGCGACGCGACGGGTGCCCAGCGCCATCGCGTGGTCGTCGTGGGATCCGGCTTCGGCGGGCTCTTCGGCACCAAGGCACTTCGGCGCTCGGACGTCGAGGTCACCATGGTCGCCAAGACCACCCATCACCTGTTCCAGCCGCTGCTCTACCAGGTCGCGACCGGCATCCTCTCCGAGGGAGAGATCGCGCCGCCTACCCGTGAGGTCCTGGCGAAGCAGAAGAACGCGCGGGTCCTGCTCGGTGACGTCACCGGGATCGACCTGACCGCCAGGACGGTCACCTCGCACGTCCTGGGGCGTGAGCTGGTGACGCCGTACGACTCACTGATCGTCGCGGCCGGCGCCGGCCAGTCCTACTTCGGCAACAACCATTTCGCCGAGTTCGCCCCGGGCATGAAGAGCATCGACGACGCACTCGAGCTGCGCGGCCGGATCTTCGGCGCTTTCGAGCTCGCCGAGGTGATGGCGACCCGTGGCAAGGACGTCGACCACCTGCTCACCTTCGTCGTGGTCGGTGCGGGCCCGACCGGCGTGGAGATGGCCGGTCAGATCGCCGAGCTCGCGCACAAGACCCTCAAACGCGACTTCCGGGCGATCAACACCCGGCAGGCCCGGGTGATCCTCCTGGACGCCGCCGGTCAGGTGCTGCCGCCGTTCGGCGCGAAGCTCGGTCGCTGGACCCAGAAGAAGCTGGAGAAGATCGGCGTCGAGGTCCAGCTCGGCGCGATGGTGGTCGCTGTCGACGAGCGCGGCCTCGAGGTCCAGGACAAGGACGGCAACCGCCGCCGCATCGACGCCGTCACCAAGGTCTGGGCGGCCGGGGTGCAGGCGAGCCCGCTGGGACGCCAGCTCGCCGAGCAGACCGGTGCCGCGCTCGACCGGGCCGGCCGGATCTCGGTCAACCCGGACCTCACCCTGCCCGGCCACCCCGAGGTCTTCGTCGTCGGCGACATGATCTCTCTCGACAACCTGCCCGGTGTCGCCCAGGTGGCGATCCAGGGCGCGCGGTACGCCGCCCGCGAGATCGACGGCCGTCTGCGCGGCAAGGCGCCGCAGGCCGCTTTCCGGTACTTCGACAAGGGCAGCATGGCCACGATCTCGCGGTTCAGCGCGGTCGCGACCGTCGGCCGGCTTCGCCTGTCCGGCTTCGTCGCCTGGCTGATGTGGCTGGCCGTCCACCTCTTCTACATCACCGGCTTCAAGAACCAGGTCACCGCGCTGCTGCACTGGCTGGTCACCTTCGTGGCCAACGACCGGTCGGAGCGCACCGCGACCGAGCAGCAGATCTTCGCCCGGGCAGCCCTCAAGCGGCTCAGCGGCGGAGCCCAGGAGCTCGTCAGCGCGCCGTCGACGGTGCCCACCCGCGAGGACCTGGAGGCGAAGGCGCTCGAAGAGGCACGGCTGACCGACTCGGGTGCTCGCGGTCGCGTCAGCTGATCATTCGTACTGCGGCGGGGTGTCCCCGCTCGCGGCGAGTTGCTCCCGGGCCCAGCGCGGCAGGATGAAGAGGCCCTCGGCCTCGACGGTGATCTCGCCGTCGGCGTCCTTGAGCCAGCCCTTCACGATCGTCTTGATGCCGGCAGCCGAAGAGACCCACGCCTTCGCGCTCATCGCGCCGAGCGCGGTGGGCTTGCGGTAGCGCAGGGTCAACGTGCCGGTCATGCCCGGGGTGCCACCGGCTGCGGCCGCTTCGCCGAAGATCTGGTCGAGCACCAGGGCGGCGACACCACCGTGCACCTTCCCCGGAGGGCCCTCGTAGAGGGCGTTGAGGAAGAACTCCGAGGAGGCGCTGCCCTCCACCTTGTCCTGGACGATCGTCAGCGGCGGCGCGATCGGGTTGCGCAGGCCGACGACCGCGTTGCCGTAGCCGCGGACGCGGCCGTTGTTGGTGACGACGACGCCGAAGTTGGCCGGGATCATCTCGGCTTCGAGCCGGGCGGTGATCTGGTCGATCTGGGCCCGCACCTCACGGATGACGTCGTGGTCGACGGTGGTCCGCAGACTTGCCTCGCCCAGACGTCGCAGCGCACCGGTCAGATCGCCGTAGACGGCCTGCTCCTGCGCGAACTCCTCGTCGGTCATGTCGACGGTCCGGTACTCGAAAGGCGCGCGTGTCATACCTGCAGAGTAGAACGAGTTCCAATTCCAGGCGACGTGATGCTGGGCACGGGGCTCAGGAGAGTGCCCCGACGGTCTCGGGCGTGAACCCGGGGAACACCGTGGCCGCGGAGGCGCCGAGGCGCTTGGTGACGACCTCCGCCAGGACGCTGCGGTAGTCGGTGGTCACGCTCAGGTCGGCGTCCAGGCTGTTGACCAGGCCCGGCCAGGTGCCGTGGTACCCGCCGTTGACACCTGCGCCGAGCAGGAACATCACATTCCCGTGGCCGTGGTCGAGGCCGTAGTTGGCGTTCTCCTTCACCCGGCGCCCGAACTCCGAGAGGGTCACCACGGTGACCTTGTCTGCCCACGGTCCGAGGTCGGTGAAGAACGCTGCGAGCGACGTCGCGAGCGCGCGTGCCGCACCCAGCATGTCGCCCCACTCCAGGGTCCCGAGGCCGGTGTGCATGTCCCAGCCGCCGTCGTGGTCGACCGCGATCACCTCGGCGCCGATGTTGCCCTTGATCGTCCGGGCCGCCGAGGAGAGTGCTGCGCCGAGGTCGTCGGCCGAGTACCTCGCGCCGTTGGCCGGCTCGTCCGCTACCCGCCGAGCCGGGGCGAAGTCGGTCACCGTGTTCAGGGCCGCACGTGCGCCTCGTCCCACGGGTCCGCCTGCGCTACCCCACAACGTCGTCATCGACGCCCGCCGGCGGCCGTGGTCCCACCGGTCGACCCCGGCGAGCGTGAGGTCGTCGACCGACGTCGCGGTGACAGTGCCCTGCGGCCCGTAGAGGGCGGTGATCGGCGAGGACATCCCCATCCCGATCGCCTGCAGGGGATTGGTGTAGCCGTCCCGGCCGATCAACCGGTTGATCCAGCCGACCCGTGCGGCAGATCCGGGGTCGGCGTCTTCGAGGGCCTCCATCGCGGCGAAATGCGATCGGTTGGCGACCGGCATCCCGGTTGCGTGCACGGCCGCGACCTTGCCCGCGTTCCAGAGCGGGAGCAACGGGGCCAGCGACGGGTGCAACCCGAAGAAGGAGTCCTTCGCGAGCAGTGAACCCGACGGGATCGCGATCCGGGGCCGGGCTGCGTAGTAGGCCGGGTCGGCGTACGGGACCACCAGCGACAGTCCGTCGGCGGCACCGCGCAGCGACAGCAGGACGATGATCCGGTCGGCCGGCCGGGTCGCGGCGTACGAGGTCTGCAGGAAGGTCCCGCCGAAGACCGCGGTCGTCGCTCCCACACCGAGCGCGCCGAGGGTCCCGCGCAGCAGCCCGCGCCGGCTCAGTCCGGAGAACTCTTCGCAGCAGTCGTTCATCGCGACAGGTGATCGGGGTTGTCGAGGAAGACGGTCAGCAGCCGCGGCATCTCCCACTTGATGACGCCGTGGCTACGGGTGATCACGGTCCCCGGCCTGGCGCCGGTGGCCTGGCAGGCGGCCTTGAGCAGGCGGGCGGTCGACCGCTTGCCGAGGATGCTGCGCGACAGGTGGTCGACGAACTGGTCGAAGCGGATCCGGCGCTGCGGCAACCACTGCGCCGGTCGGCGGTAGGCCACGCCGAGCCTCGGCCACCAGCCCCCGGCCATGTTGTAGTGCACGGCGAACGAGCCGAGCATCCGCGAGACCGAACTCCACGCGTCGGCAGTGTCGGGCCGGCCGTCCGGCCGGGGCCAGCCGAACGGAGTCAGGCCGATGTTCGAGGTCTGCCAGAGCATCGCGTTCGCGGCAGCGCTGCCGCTGCCCGGTCGCAGGACCCGAGCGCCGAGGGCGCGGTAGGAGGCGATCACGTCCTGCTCGGGGGTCCTGGCCTTCTGCCGGACCCGGGCCCGGAACTCGTACGACGCGACCAGGGCGCGCAGCACCGGAGCGATCGCGGTGCCGTTGGCCAGGTAGACCTGGGCGAGGTGTTCGACCAGCGCCGAGGACGGCTGGTCGGAGACGAAGTGCACCGCGAGCTTGCGGGCGATGTGCCGCGCCGTGGCCGGGTGGTGAGCCAGGTAGTCGAGGTACGCACGGCAGACGGCCCGCCCGTCGGCCTCAGCATTCGCGTGGGTGAAGCCCAGGACCCGCACCGGGCCGGTCCAGTGCGAGGCCGGGTCGTACGCCGCGTTCCAGGTGTTCCAGACGTCGACCCGCCAGCCGGTCAGGATCCGCGCCGAGGACTTCACGTCGTCCTCGGTGTAGCCGGCGGCACGGCCGACGGTGTGCAGCTCGAGCAGCTCCCGACCGAGGTTCTCGTTCGGTGCCCTCCGCGTCGACTGTGCGTTGCCGAGGTAGCACCCCATCGCCGGGTGCGTCGTCACGGCGTTGAGCAGGGTGTCGAACCGCCCGAGCGCCAGGCCCCGGATCGTGCGTCCGTACTGGGCCCGGAACAGGCCGGCGGCATCGCCGTTCGCCGGGACGTGGAAGTGGTGCTCCCAGAACGCGGCCATCGTCTCCTGCACCTGGCGTTCGCTGTGGATCCGGCGCACGAGCGACCAGCGCTGGTAGTTGGCGTTCGCCTCCCAGACGCCCTCGGTGCCGTTCTTGTCCCGCGCCCACAGCTGCTGGGCGTTCAGGTTGTTCGAGGTCCACCAGGCAGCCGACGCGGAGTAGAAGGTGTCGGCGATCCCTGCCGGGGAGAGCTGGCGGGCGAACCATCGGTCCACGCCGCCGGCGCGGCTGATCTGTGCGCGCAGCGCCGGGGTCCAGCCGCCCGTGAACCTGTTGATGATGTGCAGCGTCCGGCCGTCCACCACCGGGGTACGCCGGTACGGGCGCGGCCGGTAGCCGGCGAGCCGGACGCCGGTCTCGTCGGACGCCTCGGCCGGGGCGGCGACGCCGGTGCCCAGCAGTACGGCGCCGGCGGCCGCTCCGGCGCTCCGGGTCAGTGCGCGCCGGGACAGGGTGGTCGTCCCGCGCAGCTCACGCTGCTCGCGGTCGCCCTCCATGGCACTCCGTCTCCCTGCGCCGATGAGAACGCAGTCCGTCACAGGCCATTTCGGCCGTGTTCCGGCGGAGCTGAGCGGTTCGGTCGACCGGGAGTCAGGACAGGGACGGCGTCACGGGAGGTTGCGGCGGTGGCCGAGCGACTCGAGCATCGAGACGAAGAGGTTGTGCAGCTGGTCGCCACCCTCGATCTGCTCGTCGGGCACGAGATGGATGAGCTCGTCGGGGACCAGCAGGACGGCCCGGTCCTGCCAGCCGCCGAGACCCCCGTGAGCGCCGACCAGGTGCTCGAAGGCGGCGACATCCAGCGTGGTCGGGTCGACCAGGCTGTTGATGTAGAGGTCAGGCGACTCGGCCATCTTCACGGCCCGGATCAGCACCCGCGCCGCGTGGTCCCCGAACGGGAGCAGCGGGTCGACGCCCTCCACGACGCCGGTGTCGAGGCAGATGCTGCCCTGGTCGCCGAACGCCCAGGCCTGTCCGGCGTCATCGATGCAGGCGACGAACCCGATCCCCGGGTGGAAGCGCAGTCCGTCGATGATGGACGGCCACTCCGCCCGGATCGTCTCGAGGGTCATCCGGACCGGCCGGTGCGCGTAGAGGAGGCCGAGGTTGCCCGAGCCGAGCACGGTGATCTCGGACTCCCCGGAACCGGCCCCCGCGGCGACCTGCTTCTGGACCGTCTTGGCGGCGCGATCGGCGACTTTGCTGGCCAGGGCGCCGGTCCCGGTGGCGTCCTCGGCGATCGCCTCGGCATGCCCCCAGCCCTCGACAGGCGCAGTGATCGACTCGACCGGGGCGTGGATCAACTCCGAGCAGAGTTCGCCGAGCTCCAAGCCGTACCGGTCTTCGAACGACTGCCCCTGGGACTGACCGTGATCGGAGAGGATCACGAAGTGGTAGCGGCGTGCCGCGCCCTGCGAGGCCAGGCGGTGCAGGGTGGCGAGGACCCGGTCGACACCGTCGAGCGCGCCGAGGGTCTCCGGCCGGAACATCCCGGCGTGGTGCGCGATCTCGTCGTAGTCGAGGTAGTCGACGTAGATCGCCTTGGTGCCCTTGCGCATCTCCTCGGAGATCACCGCCGTGTTCAGGTCACGCAGGAGCACGTTGGTGACGGCGCGCAGGGCGGCGAAGGTCCAGCTGCGTTCGATGCGCGGCATCAGGTCGCGTCGGTTCTGGCGGGCGGCCTGCCAGCGCTCTTTGACGATCTCGGCGACCGTCCGCACGAAGCCGCGGGCGAAGCCCTGCGGGTTGCTGAGGAACCAGCCGAACGTGGTGCGCAGCTGGGTGGTGCCGCGGGAGTACTTGACCCGGCTCATCGTCAGGATCGATCGCTCCGCGTCGCCGGTGAACAGGTTGGAGAGCGAGAGCCCGTCGTCGGCCAGGAGTCCGCGGCCGTTCGTGGCGCGCTCCTCGATGACCGCGGCGTCGGCCGGCTTGTTCGCCACCAGCATCCGGCCCAGTTCGCGGTCGTACCAGCGGAACGCCGGCACCCGGTCGACCGTCCCGTGCAGGATGCCGAGCTGGCTGGCCGGTGTGGTGCACGGCATCTGCGGCGTCCACTCGCGCAAGTGGTAGTCGCCGTTGCTGACCCACTTGCGGATGGTCGGGACGGCGCCGGCCTGGATCGCCCAGCGCAGCACCGGGAACGGGACGCCGTCGATCTGGACGAAGACGACTCCGTCGACCTCGGGGTCGGTGATCGTCGACTTCGGGACCCGGCGCCGGATCAGCGACGACGTGAAGGCGTCGTCGGTGCCCGACGTACCGAGCCAGGCGGCGGCGGTGCCGAACGCGGCCGCGATCCAGCTGGCCCAGAAGGCAGCCCAGAAGGTGGTCTCGATGCCTGGCACCGTGTCCAGGGCCAGGTAGACGACGATGGCCTGGCTGAGAAGACCCCCGAGCACGACGGCGATCCAGCCGATCCTGGCGGTCACCGCGATCAAAGCCGGCCGGACGAACAAGCCGAACAGGCCGACAACCGCGGCGGCCACGACAATCGCCCAGGGGTCGGAGACAGACAGGTCGTCGAGCAGCCACGCCGCCAGGCCGAGAGCGGCCGCCGAGACCACCCAGGCGACGAGCAGTCTGACCACGTCGCCCCACCGGAGGAACCGGGTGCGCTCGGACTGTGCCATTCAAACCCCCGCAACTGGGCCGGCGACGCTGCCGGTACCGGGCTTCTCGGTGCGCGTCAGTATCGCACCGGTGCGACGGTCACGGGAGGGGTCGACGCGCGGGTTCTAGGCGGGTTCGGCCACCGTGGGTCGGCGTAGCTTCTCGCCCCGGATCAGGCGGCCGAGCCATCCGTCGTCGCGCGCGAGGACGCTGCCGAGGGTCGCGCACCCGAGATAGCCGAAGAACACCATGTAGAGAAACGTGATGAACGCGAAGGCGACGCCGATCGTGCCGTAGTGGTCGGCGCTGCTCTCCAGTGCACGCGGCAGGTAGGCGTGGATCAGAGGGCGGCAGGACACCAGCAGGATCGCGAACAGAAGAGCGCCCGGCGCCAGCATCCGCAGGGTGACCCGATGTTCGAGCAGGATCCAGGGCACCACGCCGCTGATCGCGAGGAACGACAGGCTCGACAACACCACTCGCCAGACCGTCGGGGATGGCGGGATGCCGGTGGTGATCGTGGGGATCAACGGGCTGAACACCAGGAAGCTCGAGAAGATGGCCAGCACCGCCAGCCACCGCCAGGCGGAGCGGACCTTGCTCTTCGGCTTGGGGACGTTCCAGATCTTCGCGAACGCCCGGGTGAGGGCACGGGAAAGACTCGTGCCGGAAGCGAGCACGATCAGCAGGCTCAGGAACCAGTACGGCGAGGTAGAGGCGGCGCTGGTGACGGCATCGTCGACCAGCCCCTTCGTTTCCGCAGGCAGGTTGAGCCAATCCGCGAGGTGATCCGAGTTCTCCTCGCTCAAGCTCACGCTCAAGATGATCAGCAGCGGAAAGACGGAAGTGAAGAACTGCGCGGCGATCGTCATCGAACGGTCGAAGATCTCGAGCCGCGCGAACGCCCGTGCTGAAGCGAGGCCGATCCGACCGGGCCAGCGCCGGGTCATCTTCTCGACGAGGGCGCGCATCCGGGGTGACAGGCGTTCGAGTGAGAACAGCTCGGGCGGATCTGGCTCCTCGGCTTCCTCGGGCCCCTCGGACTGGACGGACATCGGCGCGGTCAGTCCTCCTTCTTGGGGGCCAGCGGCCGGGTGACGAAGTGGAAGAAGGTGCTCAGCAGGGAGATGACCACGGCCGCCAGGATCGTCCGCACCGGCCCGCCGACACTGAGCGCGTCGCTGAAACCGGCGGTGATCATCAACAGGATCCCGTTGACCACCAACGAGAAGAGACCGAAGGTGATCACGGTCAACGGCAAGGACAGCAACCGCAACAGCGGACCGATGACCGCGTTGACGACCGCGAACACCAGGGTCAGGCCGATCAGGCTGAAGAAACCGCCCTCGATCTCGATGTCCGGCAACAACCAGGCGGCGATGAGGAGGGCTGCGGCGGTGGCGCCGAGGTGCACGAGGAACCGTCGCATGTGCCTCACCCTTCTCCGTGCGCGTGGTGCCTACAGCATGGCAGCTTCGCCGGGCGGTTCACTGGAGCGCAGCGGTCAGACGCATGACGTTGTCGACGTACTTCTTCCCGGCCGGACGACCGGCCCACTCCTCGAGGGTGAGCTCGCGCGACTTCGCCCGGTAGCTGTCCTCGATCGCGCGGATCGCGGCGACGACCTCGGGACCGGCGAGCATCAGCGAGATCTCGTAGTTCAGCGCGAACGAACGCATGTCCATGTTGCTGGAGCCGATCACCGCGACGTCGTCGTCGATCGAGAAGTGCTTGCTGTGCAGGATGTACGGCGCCGGGTAGAGGTAGATCTTCACGCCGGCCTCGAGCAGCGCCCGGTAGTAGGAGGCCTGCGCGTGCCCGACCATGAACTGGTCGGAGAGTTCGCTGACGAAGAGCTCGATGTCGATGCCGCGTTGGGCGGCCGTCGTGACGGCGTACAGCAGTGACTCGTCCGGCACGAAGTACGGGCTGGTCAGCGAGATCCGCTCCCGGGCGGAGTAGATCAGGCTGGTGAACATCCGCAGGTTGTTCTCGGTGACGAAGCCCGGGCCGCTGGGGACGATCTGGCCGGGGACCCCGGTGACCACGCCGGCGGGAGTGTGTTCGGGCGCCGCGACGAAGTGCGCGGAGAGCACCTCGCCCGCCTCGGTGTACCAGTCGGTGGCGAAGACGGCTTCCAGCGACGTGACCACCGGGCCGCGCAGCCGGCACATCAGCTCGACCCATTCGCGGCCCAGGGCGTGGTTCTTCGGCTTGTTGTAGCCGGGCTCGGTGATGTTCTGCGAGCCCATGAACCCGATCTCGCCGTCGACGACGAGGAGCTTGCGGTGGTTGCGCAGGTCCGGGCGACGGAACCGGCGCTTGAGCGGCTGGATCGGAAGCATCGGATGCCACTGGATTGCGGTGGCGTCGAGCTTCTTGGTCATCTCCTTGTACCCCGGGATGCCGCGCGAGCCGAGGTGGTCGAAGAGCATCCGGACGCTGACGCCGCGTTCGGTGGCCGCGACCAGGGCGTCGAACAACGGCGCGGTCACGTCGTCCCAGGCGGTGATGTAGAACTCGAAGTAGACGTAGTCGTGCGCCTCCGCGACGGCGTCGGCCATCGCGTTGATCGAGGCGCTGTAGTCCGGGAGGAAGTCGACCTGGTTGTCGTCGGTGATCGGCAGGGCGCCGAGGTTGCGGTTGAGCGCTGCCACCGAGTGCACGTACGCCGGCAGGGCCGAGCCCTCACGTAATTCGGGCACGTCCTCGGCCGCGGCGGCGATCATCTCGTTGGCCCGGCGCTGCTGGGCGCTGCGCTTCCGTCCGACGGTGGTGCTCCCGAACAGCAGGAACATCAGGAAGCCGAAGATCGGCGTGAACAGGATCACGAGCAACCAGGCCATCCCGGTCGCCGGACGGCGGCCTCCCGGGATGATGCCGAGTGCCGCGATGCGGAGCGAGAGCCCGGCGAGGACGACCGCGACTGCGATCAACGTCGGCGCGGAGCTGACCCAGTCGGGAATCATGGCTGAACGCTACGGGCTGGGGCGGGCGTCTGGGAGGCTCTCGCCCATGGATATCGGTATCGCGCTTCCCCAGATGGCTCCGGGCTACGGTCCGACGACGACCGTGGACTGGGCCCGGGCCGTTGACGCCGGCCCGTTCTCGAGCATCTCGGCAGGCGAGCGGGTGACCTTCCCGAACCCGGAGATGGTGGCCACGCTCGGAGCGTGCGCCGCGGTGACCGAACGGGTCGCCGTCCTCGCGAACCTCTGGGTGCTTCCGCAGCATCCGATGCCGATGGTCGCCCAGCAGATCGGCACGCTGGACCAGCTCGCGCAGGGGCGCCTGCAGGTGGCGGTCGGCGTCGGCGGCCGTGAACACGACTACCTCGCGCTGGACGCGCCGTTCAAGGGACGTCACCAGAGTCTCGACCAGAAGGTCGCTGAGCTCCGCAGCCTGCTCGCGGGCGAGCCGCCGTTCGAGGGTGCCGACCCGGTCGGCCCGACCTGCGTCCAACCCGGGGGACCGCAGCTCCTCGCCGGGGCGATGGGTCCCAAGGCGATGGCTCGCGCGGCGGTCTGGGCCGACGGCATCAGCGGCTTCAGCATCAGCGGGAAGGCCCGCGAGATCGAGGAGGCGAACCGGCTCGCCGACGAGTGCTGGGCGGCGGCAGGCCGTGCCGAGAAGCCGCGCAAGGTCAGTGGGTGCTTCGTCGCGCTCGGGGTCGACGACGCGGCGTCGGTGCTGCACGGGTTCACCGCTCGCTACCTCGGCTTCCTCGGCACCGAACTTGCCGACGCGATCGCCGCCACGGCTCGGACCGCCGGTCCTGACGCGCTCTCGTCGGTCCTGGACGGAGCGGAGGCAGCCGGTTGCGACGAGTTCATCCTGGTGCCCGCAACGGTGGACCTGCGGTTCGTGGACGCCGCCGCGGAACTGGTCGCGGCGCGTTGAGGGGTTGACCGCGGTCGTCCTTTGCTAGAACGTGTTCTACCTTCGACAGTTCAAGGAGACGGCATGACGTTGCGCGTGATCCAGTGGGCGACCGGTGGCGTCGGCCAGGCCGCGATCGGGCAGATCCTGCAGCACCCGGACCTCGAACTCGTCGGGTGCTGGGTGCACTCGGAGTCCAAGGCCGGCAAGGACGTCGGCGAGCTCATCGGCGCCGACCCGATCGGCGTCGTCGCCACCAACAGCATCGACGACATCCTCGCGATGGAGGCCGACTGCGTCCTCTACTCGCCGCTGATGCCGAACCCCAAAGAGGTCGCGGCGATCCTGAAGTCCGGGAAGAACGTGGTCACCCCGCTCGGCTGGTTCTGGCCGACCGAGCAGGAGCGGTCGCGGATGGAGCCGCACTGTCTCGAGGGTGGCGTCACCCTGCACGGGACCGGCATCGACCCGGGAGGCGCCACCGAGCAGCAGCCGTTGTTCTTCGCCGGGCTCTCCTCGGCGATCACCTACGTGCGCGGTGAGGAGTACTCCGACATCCGCACCTACAACGCCCCGGACGTCGTCCGCCACATCATGGGCTTCGGCCAGACGCCGGAAGAGGCGTTGGACGGCCCGATGCTGGCGCTGCTCGCGAACGGCTTCGAGCAGTCGGTCCAGATGTGCCTGGACACGCTCGGCTTCGCCGACGCGGAGATCCGGTCCTCACGCGAGGTCGCGGTCGCCACCGCGCCGATCGACTCGCCGATCGGGACCATCGAGCCCGGACAGGTGGCCGCACAGCGGTTCGCCTGGGAGGCGTTCGTGGGCGAGACCAAGGTGGTGCGGGTCGCGGTGAACTGGCTGATGGGCGACGAGCACCTGGACCCGCCGTGGAAGTACGGCCCGGACGGCGTGCGCTTCGAGGTCGAGGTGAAGGGCGACCCCGACTGCCACGTGACGATCCACGGCTGGCACCCGACGACGGTCGCGGCCGGATTGGAGCGGAACCCGGGCATCGTCGTGACCGCGGCTCACTGCGTGAATTCGATCCCCAACGTCTGCGCCGCGGCCCCGGGGATCCTCACCTTCGTCGACATGCCGCTGGTGACTGGGCGCGCGCATCCGGACCTCGCGCGCTGAGCGCCCCGTTCGTCGAGACGTCTGAAGTCGTCTTCAGAAGTAGAACGTGTTCTTGTTTTTCAATCCGACCGATGGTCTGATGCGTGCATGACAAAGCGCGTTGTGGTGTGGGGCACCGGAGTCGTCGGCAAGATGGTGATCGCCGAGATCGTGAAGAGTCCGGCGTTCGAACTGGTCGGTGTCGGGGTGAGCAACGCCGACAAGGTCGGCAAGGACGCAGGCGAGATCTGCGGGATCGAGAGCACCGGGATCCTGGCGACCGACGACGTGGACGCGCTGATCGCGCTGAAGCCGGACGCCTTGGTGCACTACGGCCCGACGGCCGCCCAGGCCGAGGCGAACATCGAGTTGATCTCCCGCTTCCTGCGCGCCGGCATCGACGTCGCGTCGACCGCGATGACGCCGTGGGTGTGGCCGGCGATGAAGCAGAACCCGGCCACCTGGATCGACCCGATCACCGAGGCCTGCGAGGCCGGAGGATCGTCCTGCTTCACCACCGGCATCGACCCGGGCTTCGCCAACGACCTGTTCCCGCTGACCCTGATGGGGCTGTGCGGCGAGGTGAAGTCGGTGCGCGCCTCCGAGCTTCTCGACTACACGGACTACGAGGGCGACTACGAGGACGAGATGGGGATCGGCCGTCCGCCCGAGTTCACCCCGCTCCTGGAGATCCCCGACATCCTGATCATGGCCTGGGGTGCGACCGTGCCGATGATCGCGCACGCCGCCGGGATCGAGCTCGACGACATCACCACCACGTGGGAGAAGTGGGTGACCCCGGAGGACCGCAAGTCCGCCAAAGGCATCGTCAAGGCGGGTGACGTCGCCGCGATCCGGTTCACCATCAACGGCGTCTACCAGGGCCGCGAGGTGATCACCCTCGAGCACGTCAACCGGATCGGACTGGACGCCGCTCCGGAGTGGCCGACGGGATCCGGCGACGACGTCTACCGCGTCGACATCGACGGGTCGCCGTCGATCAGCCAGGAGACCGCGTTCCGGTTCACCGACGGCTCGGGCCGCGCGCCGGCGGTGGCCGGGTGCCTGGCCACCGGCCTGCGTGCGCTGAACGCCGTCCCGGCGCTCAACGACCTCCCGGCCGGCTGGGTCACCGCGCTCGACCTTCCGTTGATCCCGGGCGTCGGCACCATCCGCTAGGAGACTCGTATGGACGCCGACCGTTTCCCGACGCTGGACCCTGACCTCGTCGACCTCGTCAGGATGCTCCCCGACGACCTGGCCGGGCTCGACGACGTCCCGGCCAGCCGGGCGATGATCAAGACTCTGATCCCGGTGACCGAGCCGGAAGCCGCGGACCGGCTGGAGATCACGGACGTGGCCGTCGGGGACGCATCGGTCCGGGTCTACCGGCCGCGCGACGTGGCCGGCGACCTTCCCGGGCTGCTCTACATCCACGGTGGCGGGTTCTGCCTCGGCGACGTCGAGACCGAACATCTCGCCGCGGCCTGGCTCGCCGACGAGCTCGGGGTGGTCCTGGCCAGCGTCGACTACCGGCTCGCTCCGGAGCACACGTACCCCGCCGGCCTCGACGACTGCTACGCGGCGCTCGAACACCTGGCGAAGACGGACGGGGTCGACGACACCCGCATCGCCGTACACGGGCAGAGCGCCGGTGGCGCGCTGGCCGCGGGCGTGGCACTGCTCGCGCGTGATCGCGGGGGACCGGCCGTCTGCTTCCAGTCCCTCGGCATCCCGGTGCTCGACGACCGCCTGGACTCCCCGTCGATGCGCGCGTTCGTCGACACGCCGTTGTGGAGCCGCCCGCAGGCCGAGAAGTCCTGGGAGCTGTACCTCGGTGGTCGCGAAGCCGACGGCTACGCGGCACCGGCCCGCACCGACGACCTCGCCGGTCTGCCGCCGGCGTACGTCGTGACGTGTGAGCTGGACCCACTGCGCGACGAGGGCCTCATCTACGCGATGCGACTGCTCCAGGCCGGGGTCTCGGTCGAGCTGCACCAGTTCCCGGGCACGTTCCACGGCGCCTCGCTGGTGCCGGGTGCCGCTGTGGTGAAGCGGATGACCGACGAGCTCGTCACCGTTCTGCGCCGGGCACTGTTCGGTAGGCGGTAGGTTCGCCCGACACACCGACTCGGAGGTCTGCATGTCCCGCACCCGGATCCTGTCCGCCGCTGCCGCGGTACTGACGCTCGCGCTGACCGTGGTCGCGCTCGCTGCACCGTCGAACGCACGTGCCGAGTACGAGTCGACCCTCGCGCCGCGGCCCCAGGTCGGCCAGTGCCGTACGACGACCTTCGACCAGGGCGGGTACTTCACCGACAATCGGAGGCCGGTCAGGTGCTCCACGCTGCACCGGATGCGCACCTTCGCCGTGGTCGACGTGCCCCGGAGCTTCAACTACCTGAACTGGACCTCCGCGCAGATCGTCAACCTTGCGATGTCTCTTTGCTCGGCGAAGTTCGAGAAGGCGGTCGGTGGCGGTCACGCTCGGCGGGAGCAGACGGCGTACACGTTCTTCTTCTTCGGTCCGAGCTACGCGGATCGCCAGCGCGGCGCCCGCTGGATGCGCTGCGACCTCGTGTTGCTTGCCAACAGCACGCTGGCGGCGTTGCCGAACCTCACGTTCCCGGTGCTCGAAGGACGGTCGATCACGGAGCGGAACCGGCGCTGCCTGGTCAACACGAACAACGACTACTGGACGATCTGCTCTCGTCAGCACGTCGCGCGAGCCAACCAGATCTTCAGGTTCCCGAGTACTGCGACCTACCCCTCGCCGTCGGTTCTCAAGGCAGCCACGGACGCGCGCTGTCCGGGCAAGCGCAGCACCCGGCCCTCCCGGTACAGCTGGCGCCACGGCAATCGTGTGATCACCTGTTACGCCGTGACCACGTCCTGAGTCGACGGTCAGCGGGCCAGTTCGCCGGCCAGCGCGTCCAGGATGAGGTCGAGGCCGACCTCGAACTCGTCGCCGAAGTCGTAGCCCGGCTGCAGCACGCGCTCGACCGCGAAGTCGCGCAGGTAGTGAAGGTCCGCCGCCTCGAGGGCGTCGAACATCTCCGCGGCTAGTTCGCCGGCGCCTTCGGGGCTCTCGAACGGCAGCGCCAGTTCCTGGACCAGGAACCCGTACAGGTGCGCGTCCAGTACGGCGAACGCGTGGCCGGCGAGCAGCCAGGAGAAGCCCGCCTCGCGAAGGCAGCCGAGGACCGCGTCGTGGTGCCGGAGGGTCTCGAACCCTGCTCCGCGGCGCGAGTCCATCAGGCCGACCGCCCACGGGTGCCGGCGCAGCACCTCGCGCCCCGAGACCGAACGGGCGCGCATCTGGTCGCGCCAGTCCGCGCCGATCACGGGCAGGTGGAACTCGGCGAACGCCGCGTCGACCATGCCGTCGAGGAGCGCGTCCTTGTTCGCCACGTGGTGGTAGAGCGACATCGCCTCGACCCCGAGGCTGCGCGCGACCGCTCGCATCGACAGCCCGGCCAGGCCCTCGGTGTCGGCGATCCCGACAGCGGCGACCACCACGGCGTCACGGGTCAGGGCCGCTCGTGTGGTCCCTGCCACTGTGCCTCCCGGGTTGACGGAACTTACAACGTAAGGCTAGCGTAGCAGCTCAGACTTACAACGTAAGGGTGATTGGTATGAAGGCAGTCGTGCAGCACCGCTACGGCGGACCCGAGCAGTGGCAGGTCGCCGAGGTCGCAGATCCGGTGCCGGGCAAGGGTGAGGTGCTCGTCCGGGTGCACGCGGCGGGGCTGGACCGGGGGACCTGGCACCTGATGACCGGGACTCCGCTGCTGATGCGCCCGTTCGTCGGGTTCAAGGGGCCGCGCAACCCGGTCCCGGGGCGCGATCTGGCCGGTGTCATCGAGCAGTGCGGCCCCGAGGTCGAAGGGTTCGCGGTCGGTGACGAGGTGATCGGCACCGCGTCGGGATCCTTGGCGGAGTTCGCGATCGTCCCGGTGCGAAGGCTGGCTCGCAAGCCGGAAGATCTGTCGTTCACCGAGGCCGCCGTCCTGCCGGTCTCCGGGCTCACCGCACTCAGAGCCGTCCGCGACGCCGGCCGGGTGAAGGCCGGGCAACGCGTGCTGGTCATCGGGGCCTCCGGTGGCGTCGGCAGCTTCGCCGTACAGCTCGCCGTCGCCGAAGGCGCTGAGGTGACCGCGGTCTGCAGCGCCGCCAAGGCGGTGCTCGTCAAAGAGCTCGGGGCCACCCGCGTCCTGGACTACGAGGCCGAGGAGATCGACGCGGCGCCGGCCGGGTACGACGTGATCATCGACATCGCCGGACACCGTCCGCTGCGCCTTCTGCGCCGGGCTCTGGCGCCGCGCGGCACCCTGGTCATCGTCGGCAGTGAGGGCGGCGGCCGCATCCTCGGTGGACTCGAGCGCAACCTCGGCGCGATCCTGCTCTCGCCCTGGACCAAGCAGCGGCTCACTGCCGTGGTCGCGGCCGAGAAGGGCGCCGACATGGAGGTGCTCACCTCGTACGTCGACCGCGGACTGCTCCGCTCCGCACTCGGCGGCATCTACCCGCTCGCCGAGGCGGACCGGGCGATGGAGGAGCTCCAGGCCGGCCACGTCGCCGGCAAGGTCGCCGTCCAGGTCAGCGCGTCTGCCTGACGACGTCCGGCGCGGACGCCGACCCACCCGCCTCAGAGCGGGAGCAGATGCCGCATCACCCCGGTGCCCGGGAGTCTCCCGGCCAGCGTGCGGACGAAGTCCAGCGCGTCCATCTCGACCGCATCACCGCCGCTGCCCCTGCTGAACGTGCCGCCGGCCGGTCCGGTGAGGACGAGCTCGAACGGCTCTCCATGCAGGTCGGCCCATTCCGACACGATGTCGGCGACCAACGGTCCGTCGTGTGCCGGGTCGAGCTCCATCGGCCGGCCGATCACCGCGTGGATGTCGATCCGGTGCGCCCACGCGTCGCGGGTGAAGCCGACCTCGAGCAGGTAGTTGATCGGCTTCCAGCCGATCGGGTCGCCGAACGGGATCGGGGTGTAACGCAGGGGGAGCGGGGTGCCGAACCGGCCCTTCACGGCCTTCGGTCCGACGGCTCGGAGCTGGTCGATCACCTCAGCGTTCGTCAGTCCTGAGCGCTCCCGGATCTGCAACTCGTTGAGGCCGTCGACCCAGTGGTGCGCCTCGATCTCCTTGTTCAGCTTCAGTCCGTGCCGCAACTGGTGCAGGAACACCAGGGGCGAGACCTGGGCATCGGCGGAGCCGAGCACGTGCAGGGTCATCTTGCGCACGTCCCACCCGACGCAGTCGGTGTCGGTCGCCCACTCCTCGGGGGAGAGCGAGGCGACGAGCGCCGCGAACTTCTCGAACTCGTCCGTGGCGAGGACCCGAGCCTCGTCACGGGTGATGCGGTAGTCGCTCATCGGGATGCCTTTCGTCGGGTGCTGCGGGAGGTGGAGTCGTCGACGTGGAGGTCGACCATGCGGTCCAGGTGCTGCAGCCAGCGATCGCCGCCCGGTTCGTTGCTCAATTGGGCCTCGATCAACCCGGCGACCATCGCGACCAGGCAGTCGACGTCACCCGGGTCGGTGACGCCGGCGGCGTTCATCACGGCAACACCCCGTCCGAGCACATCCCCCGCGAGCGCGTACGACGCGGGACTCGGCTCGAAGCCCGGGATGACCCGGCGGAACAGCAGCGAGTTCCGGGCGTGGTCCTCGGTGGCGAAGCCGGCGAACGCGCGGAGGAAGACCTTCAGGGCGGCTCGCGGGTCGTCGGGGAGCTCCACTGCGGAGAGACGGGACAGCAGCTGACGGTTGCCGTCGGCGAACATCGCGTCGTACAGGGCGTTCTTGGAGTCGAAGTACGCGTACAGCGACGGCTGTCGCATCCCCACTTCCTTGGCGAGGGCGTGCAACGAGACGAGCTGGATGCCGTGCTCCCGCGCCAGTCCCCACGCGGTCTCGACGATCGAGTCGATCCTGGCTGCCCGCCGCTGCGCGACCTTGTCGGTCATGGTCCTGCCCTCCGACTTAGTGCCTATCAGTGATAGGCAGATTAACTATCAGTGATAGGCGCGTCAAGGATTCCGGTTTCATTGATGGTTTTGTCCGATTCGGGCTACCCTCGAGATCCCTGCGCGTCCGGGCGCGAAGGTTGTGTTGCCTGCCTGGGAGGAGCAGCGGCAATGGGTTCCCTTGTGGAGCAGTCAACCCACCAGCTCGACTACGACATCGTGCAGCGTCTGGTCCTTGCTGTGCGCGACCTTGCCACCGCACGCGACCTGGGCTCGGTGGTCGAGGTGGTGCGTCACGCCGCACGAGAAATGGTCCGTGCTGACGGAGCGACCTTCGTGCTGCGCGACGAGGGGATGTGCTTCTACGTCGACGAGGATGCGATCGAACCGCTCTGGCGTGGCCAGCGGTTCCCGCTCGGTGCGTGCATCAGCGGCTGGTCGATGATGCACAGCGAGCAGGTCGTCATCGAAGACATCTACCTCGACGACCGCATCCCCCACGAGGCCTACCGGCCCACGTTCGTGCACAGCCTCGTGATGACCCCGGTCCGCGCCCTCGAGCCGATCGCGGCGATCGGAACCTACTGGGCAGGACGTCACCGGCCGTCGAAGGCGGAGCTGGAAGCGCTGCAGACGCTCGCGGACAGCACCGCGACGGCGATCGAGAGCATCGCGGTGATGAACGGCCTGGAAAGCAGGATCGCGGAGCGGACTGCGGAGCTCGAGGCGAACAACAGGGACCTCGCCGCGTTCGCGTACGTCGCTGCCCATGACCTGAAGGAACCGCTGACCACGATCCAGGGACATGCGGAACTGGTGCAGGACCTGGAGACTGATCATCTCAGTGATCGGGCCTCGACGAGCCTGGCTGCGGTGCAGCGACAGGCCGGCCGGATGGCGACTCTGATCGACGTCCTGCTCGCCTACAGTCAGGCCGCGACGACGGACATCGAACCGGAGCGGGTCGACTTCAACGCTCTGGTCGCCGACGTGCGGACCGACCTGACTGCGCTCATCGACCGACGCGGAGCCAGCGTCGAGGTCGAGGCACTGCCGGTCGGCCGCGGGTCGCGGGTGCTGCTCGAACGAGTCCTGCAGAACCTGATCGCCAACGCGGTCAACTACGGGCACCCGGAGCGCCCGCGGGTGGTCATCGACGCACTCGCCAGCGCCGACGCCGTGACCTTGCGAGTCTCGGACAATGGTGGCGGAGTCCCTCAGGACGAGCGGGAATCCATCTTCGACATGTTCAAGCGGGGCTCGTCCGCCGGCGAGGTCGCAGGATCCGGGATCGGTCTCGCCTTCGCCAGGCGGGTCGTCGCCCGACACGACGGGACTCTCACGGTGACCGACGGACCCATCGGTGGGGCCTGCTTCGAGCTGACCCTTCCGCTCCGTCCGGTGAGCTGAGGCCTGCGAGCGGGATCAGTCGTCCGCCTTGTCCTTCTCCTGCTCCGTAGCGCACGCGGCCAGGCCGGCGAGCCAGTTGTCCGCGTCGTCGAGGTCGAGGTGATCGGTCTCGGTCCCGGCCGCGACCGCGTCCAGCGTGCGATGCAGGAACTCGTTGAGTTCGACGGTGCTCGCCTGCAGGGATACCTCGCCGCTCGGCGAGCGCAGTTCGATGACGACCGTGGCACAGCCCTTGACGTCCAGGCACGGCCACACGTACACATCCCCGATGCCGGTGGGGGCGGTGATGCCCTCCAGGAGCAGGTCGCGTCCGAACGTCCAGGTCGCAGCGTGTTCTCCATCGCCCAGGGCCGGACCGAAGCCGAACGAGACGGCGTACGGGTCCTGCGGGTCGTAGCCCATCGTGACCGGGAGCTCGGGCATGTCGGTCGGATCGTCGCCGACGCAGGTCATGGAGACTTCGTGGCTGATCAGTTCGGAGAGTGCGTCATGGTTCGGCAATGTGTGGCTCCTTGCTCACGTCGAGAAGTGCGATGACGCAAGGCAACCGCCGCGAAGCGCTACCCAGCCGCGGCGTCGGTCGCCTGAGTAGGCAGCACGGTGGGTGGTGCGGCGATGCTGACGGCAGGTTGAGTACCCGCTGAGTGATCGCGTTGCGCGGCCCCCGTTCCACATCCGGCTCGGGCATACTGATCGCGTGCATGGGTGCGCTGCTCCCGTCTCGGGAGTGACCTCGTCGGCTGCTGGGCCATCGGCTTGGCAGGCGCAGTGAGGGTCGAGCACCCGCAGTGCCTGACGGCAGCCGAGAAGTGGCTGGCCGCTGACATCGGCGTCCTGGTGACCGGCGACATCGGCTCCGGCAAGAGCGTCGTGCTGGCCGAGCTCGGCCGGCAAGCGCTCGGTCGGGGAGTGCACGTCCTGTCGTTGCAGGGAGCCCGGACCACCCAGGACGTGCCGCTGGCGGCGTTCGCGCTGCACCCCCAGTGGGTCAAGCCACGTGCCGGTGAGCGGGTCACAGCCGGCGAGGTGCGCAACCACTTCCTCGAGGAGCTCCAGGGTCGGCGCAACCTGCTGATCGTCGACGATGTCGACCTCCTCGACAGCGCCTCGCTCGCGGTCGTGGAGAGCCTGGTCGCGTTGTCCGGCTGCGGAGTGCTGTTCTCGGTTCGGACCGGGGTCGCCCCAGGGCCGTGGCTGACATTCGGGACCGGCGGACAGCCGCTGGCGCGGGTGCCGGTGGACACGATCGGGATCCGCGGGGCGGCGCGCATCCTGGAGGACCACCTCGAAGGCGCGGTCGACATGTCGCTGATCGCCGCGGTCACGGCCTGGTCCGGGGGCAACGCGCGCGCCGCCTTGGCGCTCGTCGATGCCGGCGTGTGGTCCGGAGCCGTCGGCCGGGTCGACGGACGGTGGGCCGAGCTCACCTCGCTCGAGGACGTGCCACACGGTATGGTCGCCGACGCGTTCCGCCCGTCCCTGGACGCGGCGGAACTGGCCGCGTTGGAGATGCTCGCCTGGTTCGGTCCGCTCGAGCTGCAGCACGCGGTCCGTCTGGCCGGGACCGCGGCTGTGCAGCGGTTGATGACCCTGGAGCGTCTCTCGAGCTTCCGCACCCAGGGCGGGCAGTCGGTGCTGGTGGCGGTCTCCCCGCCCTGCCTGGCGCATGCGGTCCGCCTCGGCATCAACGTCGTCCGGCGCGACGAGCTGATGGAGAGGTTCGACCAGACTTTCGACGGCACCCTGGCGGCGGATCAATTGCAGGGGACCAGCGCGTCGACGCCCTGGTGGGGCGCGGACGGGGACCGCGATCGGAGCCTGGTCGGCACTGAGCCCTTGCCGGTGGTGGCTGAGCGACTCGCTGCCCAGACCGTGCTCCGCAGAGATGCCTGGCGCTCGGCGCCGAGCGTCGCGACGGCGACGCCGCTGCTCGAGTCGTTGATGAACAGTGCGCCTCCGGTCGTCGAGATGGACGAGGTCTTCGCAGAGACTCCGATCGAGCCGGGCAAAGACCGGCTCGCGACGATCGGCTTCGTCATGATGCAGGCGCAATGGGTCGCGTTCCGGGAGGCGGACGTCGCCGCGGGAGTTGCGATCCTCGAAGGTCACCTCGAGCACGCCGGGCCGCTCGCGCCGCTCCTCCGGGCGCAGGTGATGGCCTTCGAGTCTTCCCGGAAGGGCTCGGCCGAGCTGCTCGAGGCATCGGCAGGCTTCCCGGCGGCTCCCGAACCGGAGAACGCCTGGTACGCCGCGCTCCGCGCCGGCTTGCTGATGGAGACCGGCCGCCCGGACCTGGCCCTGGAACTGCTGCACGAGTGGGACCTGGAGCCGGAATCGGCCGCGGGCTCCGTCACCGACCAGTTGCGGGCGCTGCGTGCTGACAGCCTGCTGCTCGACGGGCAGGTCGCCGAGGCGCTGCAGTACTCACAGGAGTGCCTCGCGCTGGCCTACGACCGGCTGGACCCGCTGGGCATCAGGATGCACTCGCGCGGCGTCGCCACTGCGCTGCTGTTCTCCGGTGACAGCGAGGCCGCCTGGAAGGTGCTGAGCACGGTGCTCCGTCTCGGGCCACCCGGTCCGGTGAACGTGCCCTACTACCAGCGGATCCTGGCGATGGCCTCGGTCCTGCGAGCCCGTCAGGGCGACGTGCATCTCAGCGCGTCGCTCCTCCAGCAGCTCGAGAGCATGCCCCGGACGTACCCCCCGGTCCTCGACGCGATGGCGCCGTGGGCTCGTGCCGAGCTGCTCTGCAGTCAGGGACAGTCCGAGGAGGCCACCACGCTGATGTGGGAGGCGGGGCTCGAGCGACGGGACCTCGGCTTCCCCGGCTCCGCACTGCTGTGTTGGCTGTTGCGCGCGGAGCAGTGCACGGCAGCGGAGCTGGACGAGATGAAAAAAGTGTGGAGCGATGCGCCGGTCCCGGTCTTCGCGGGCCTGGTCGAACTGCACACCCAGCTGGTCGAAGGCGGGCCCGACGAGATCCTCGACGCCCTGGCAGCGGTCGGCCCGGTCGCCGGGAAGTGGCTGACAGTCAAGGCGCTCGAGCTGGCAGCCCAGGGCCGCAAGGAGGCCGGGTTGGAGCCGTTCACCCCGCAGGAGCTGCTCCAGCGTGCCGGTGCGTGGGTGACGGAGGAGGCTGCCGCCGTGGGCATGGTCTCCGAGGCCGCCGAGCCGTTGAGCGACCGGGAGCTCGAGGTCGCGTTGCTGGCGCGATCCGGGCTGACGAACCGCGAGATCGCGAACAGGCTGTACCTGAGCGTCCGGACGGTCGAGAACCACATGTACCGGACGCTGCGCAAGCTCGGCATCGCCAGCCGCGCCGAACTCGTCACTGATTGGGACCCCGACGCTCCTCAGTGAGTAGTCCTCCTCAGGAGGCCCGGGTCCACTCAACGCCGACCGTCTCCGCGGTCCGGCGTGCGGGAACGCCACCTACGCACGCCCTGATCGCGACGGAGTGGGGTGCCGGGCTGCATTTCCCTCGGGGTAAGGGCAGCGAACCGGCTGCCTGGTCCACCCTCCGGCACAGGAGTCGACACCCCGATGAACGCAAAGCTCAGAGCCCTTCTCCTCGGGGCCGCCGTTGTGGCAGTCCCGCTTAGCCTCACCCCGGCGATCCAGCCGAGCGCGACGGCCAGGCCCCCTGTGACCCGGTCCGCCGAGGCACAGTCCTCCGTCGTTCAGATGGCGGTCGACTCAGACCCGGATGCGGCGACGACGGGAGTCATCCCCCCGCTGAGGAGCTCGACCGGGCTCTACGGGGTGCGCTGGAACCCGTGCAAGGCGATCACCTACCGCGTCAACTCGCGTGGCGGCTACCCCGGGTCCCTGGACCACATCCGCCGCGCCTTCCGCGAGGTCGGTGCCGCCACCGGGGTCCGCTTCATCTACCGAGGCTCCACGAACTACGTCTCGTTCCGCAACGGCCCGGACCCGCGCTCCGATGTGACCGTGTCCTGGGCGACCCCTCGCCAGGTCCCGAAGCTCGGCGGTCGCGTCGCGGGGCTGGCCAGCACCCGGATCGCTTCGCACGTCGGCGGCCACGAGAACATCAAGGGCCAGATCGCATTGGACCGCACCGAGCGGCTCAAGCGCGGCTTCACCGGGTCCGGCAACACGGACTGGGGCCAGGTCATCCGCCACGAGATCGGGCACGTCATGGGCCTGTCCCACGTGGACGACCGGCGCCAGATCATGTACCCGGTCGTCGGTTCGAGCAACCACAACTTCGGCGGTGGAGACCTGCGGCGCCTGTACCGGGTCGGCCGCGCGGCCGGGTGCATGGCGAACAGCCAGCGTTGATGAGTCTGGCCCTGGGCGGGTCAGTGGGGGCACGCGGCCCGGTCAGGAAACACCTGACCGGGCCGCCGCGTGCTATGGACGATTTGTCACATCCGGAGTGAAATGGCATTGATCACGCGTTTCTCCTGAACGGTCGCGCACGCGGCGGCCTCGACTGAGGGGGCACAGGGTGCCGGAAGCACGGTCTTTCCGCCGGCTCGCTGCGGCGTTCGCCATCACCGTCGCCGTCGCCTCGCTGAGCCCGGTCGGAACAGCCGATGCCGATCCACTGCCGGCGACGTACAGCGGAGCCACCCACGGCGACATCCTGGACGTGGGCCTCACCGCCACCGCGATCCCGGTCACCGCCGTGATCGCGCACTCCAGCACGACGACCGACAGCAGCACCGCCAACCGGGCGCACGCCGAGTCCGCCAACATCCACGCCGGTGCTCTCGGCCTGGGCGTCGGGGTCGTCTCCGACTCTGCGAACTCCACCACGAGCACGCAGAACGATTCGTACGCCGCCGCTCTCGGCGAGGTGGACGTCACCGGTGTGCTCGACACCGGCCTGATCACCGGCAACGGCACCACCCGGTGGGACGGGGACGCGGCCTGCGTTCCCGACGGCACTCCGATCGCGCAGTCGACCACCCAGGTCGCAGGCGCGACACTCGGGATCACCGCCGTCGAGATCCTCGACCTCGGCGTCGCCACCACCACCGGGTCCACCACGCTCGACAACGGTTCGGTGCGGTCGACCAGCGCCGGGAACATCACCTCGCTCAGCCTCGTCAACGGTCTGGTCGACGTCGACGTCGTCACCCAGCCGCAACTGACCGCGACCTCCGACGGCACCACCGGCAGCGTCACCGCGAACGCCTATGCGGTCGACGTGTCGATCCTCGGCGGCCCCCCGACCCGGGTCACCGCCGGCGGATCGGTCCCGATCAACCTGAATGTCGGAGGGGTCACCTCCGTCAACCTGACCCTCAGCGTGGGCAGCCTGACCGACACGTCCTCCGGCGCCACCGGCTCGGGAAGCGCCACGTTCCTCCGGATCACCGGCGCCATCACTGTGCTGCTCGGCGGGGCGACCCTCGCGAACGTGGACGTCGGGATCCTCCCGTTGAGCGTGAGCGCGACTGCCCCGACCGGTGGCGTCGAGTGTGACGCTCTGGACCCCCCGGTGATCCAGGCGCCGACCAACGGGGCGACCACCGGCGAGACCCCGACCATCTCCGGCACCGGCATCCCCGGGGCGACGGTGACCGTCACCGAGGGCGCGACCACCGTCGGCACCGCGGTCGTCGCACCGGACGGGACCTGGAGCCTGGTCCCGTCGAGTCCGCTGAGCCTCGGCAGCCACACGATCTCGGCGACCCAACAGCTGGGCACCCCGGTGTCGGGCGCGTCGAACGTGGTGACGTTCACCGTGGAGGACCAGACGGCGCCCGCAGCTCCGGTCGTGGTGACTCCCGCGAACGGGTCGGTCACCAACGACGCCACTCCGGCGATCACCGGGACCGGCGAATCGGGCGCCACCGTCACCGTCTCGGTCGACGGCGTCGTCGTCGGCACCACGACTGCCGACGGTTCCGGCAACTGGACCTTCCAGCCGCTGACCCCGCTCGCCGACGGACCGCACACGGTGAACGCCACCCAGACCGATCCGGCCGGCAACACCAGCGTGGTGTCGAACACCAACACCTTCACTGTCGACTCCACCGCGCCGGCGGCTCCCGTCGTCCAGACCCCCGCCGACGGCTCGGTCACCAACGACACCACTCCGGCTATCACCGGGACCGGCGAATCGGGCGCCACCGTCACCGTCTCGGTCGACGGCGCCCCGATCGGCACCACCACGGTCACCGGCGGCGGCACCTGGACCCTGACCCCGAGCACCCCGCTCGGCCAAGGACC
>JAKFBZ010000083.1:0-29610 GCA_036676945.1 Marmoricola sp. | reverse complement strand
CGCGACCACGGTCTTGCCGGTGCCCGGCCCGCCGCTGATCGTGACCACGCCCTTGTTGGGGGCCCGGATCGCGCGGTCCTGCTCGGCCTGGATGGTCGCGACGATCGAGTGCATCGACCGGTCCCGGGCGCGGGAGAGCTGCGCCATCAGCGCGCCCTCGCCGACGATCGGGAGGTCGGTCTCGACCGTCGCGTCGAGCAGGTCGTCCTCGACGCCGATCACGGTCTCGGCCACGCTGCGCAGGATCCGGCGCCGGATCACGCCGTGCGGTTCGGCGTGCGTCGCCTGGTAGAAGACCGCTGCCGCGGGGGCCCGCCAGTCGATCAGCAGGACGTCGCGGTCGTCGTCGCGCAGGCCGATCCGGCCGACGTACCGCGGCTCGGAGTCGACGTCCTCACGCATGTCGAGGCGGCCGAAGACGAGGCCTTCGTGGGCGGCGTCGAGCGTGGCCAGCTGCTTCGCGGCCTGGTAGACCATCGCGTCACGCTCGACCAGCCCGCCCTCGTGTCCGAGCTGCCCGCGGGCGCGGCCTTCCGCGGCGAGCTGCTCGGCGGCACGGGCGGAGGAGATCAGCTGCCGGTAGACCGTGTCGACGAACTCCTGCTCCCGCGCGATCTCGCGGGCGGCGACGTCATCGTTCACTGGGTGCGGGTCCTTCAGGCGGGTAGCGGGGAGTCGACTACTTTACCCGCGGGCGGAGCACGTCGTTGCCGATACCCCGATCAACGACAGGCGAGGCTCCCGGAATCGCGCAGGGTGAGCCCGGTGTCGCGGAACTGCCACGACCAGCCGGCCGGTCGCAGGGTCAGCTTGAGGACGCCGAAGTACCCGTTGAGGAACTTCACCGACCCGGGCGCGGGCGCTCCCTTCGGGTAGAGGCTCTTGCCTCCGGTCCCGACCACGATCTGCTGGATGCCCTCGGGGTCGGCGTGACCGGTCGTGTCCTGCACCCGGAAGCGTTCGTAGTCGTGATCGTGGCCCGACAGGGCCAGGTCGACGCCGTGCCGCTGCGCCACCGCCCAGAACGGGCGCATCGCGGCGGTGCTGCCGTGCTCCAGGCCGGAGGAGAAGCGGGGGTGGTGCATCGCGATCAGCGCGCACCTCGACGGGTTCGCGATCAGCCGGTTGCGCAGCCAGTTCCGCTCGGCGAGGCAGTCGACCTGGTCGCAGTTGCTGTTGAGGACGAAGATCTGCCAGCCGTTGATCTCGCGCCGGTAGTAGCCCGGCGCCGTGGTCGCGTTGCTGAAGTAGCGGTAGTAGCCGCGCGCACCCGGCGTCCGGTACTCGTGGTTGCCGACCACCGGCCAGGTCTTCGGCTTCAGCACACCCCAGGTCTCGCCGTACACGCTCCGGAAGGCGTCGAAGTTGCCGATCTCGTACTGCAGGTCGCCCAGAGCGAGGACGCGGTCCGGCTTCAGCGACACCGCGACCTGAGCGGTCGCGGCGTGCCGGCACCGGCTCGGCGTCACGTACGCCTGCGGCCGGCAGGCGATGTCACCGGCGGCCACGATCACCGCTGACGGGACCGCCGCGGACCGGGGTTCCGCGGAGCGGGCCGCCGTCACCGGCGCGGAGGCGCCGAGGCCGACGAGGAGGGCGAGCGCTGCGAGCGGACCGAGGATCCTGACCATGCGGCTCACCGTACCCATGCGCGATGAAGCCAAGCCCTCCCCAGCTCAGGCGAGGTCGTGGACGAACTCGCCGAGCTGGACCAGGTTGCGACACTCGACCATCGGCAGCACCTTCGCGTAGTCGCGCGCCGCGGAGTCGCCGGTGTTCCAGTGCCGGGTCGACTCGGGGTTGAGCCACCAGGCGTGCCGCGCGTCCTTGACCATCTGGGTGAGGACGGGCAGGGCGAGCTCGGAGTAGTTCGACCGCGCGTCGCCGAGGATGAGCAGGTTCGTCTTCGGGCCGAGCGCGTCGGGGTGCGCCTCGGCGAACCGGGTGAAGGCCCGGCCGTAGTTCGTCCGCCCCCACAGGCTCGCGTGCTGCGCGCTCGCGGCGAGCGAGGCCATCGTCTCGATCGGGTCGGCCCCGGTGACGAACCGGTCGGTGACCTCGTGGATCTCGTCGACGAACGTGAACGCCCGGACCCGGTTGAACTGCTCGCGCAGCGCGAAGACCAGCATCAGGGTGAAGTTGGCGAAGTTGGCGACCGAGCCGCTGACGTCGCAGAGGACGACAAGATCGGTCCGGCTGGCGCGACGCGGACGGTGATGGGTCTCCAGCGGGACCCCGCCGGAGGAGACCGAGGCCCGGACCGTACGACGGAAGTCCAGCGGGCCCCGTTGCCGCGACGCCTTGTGCCGGTTCATCCGGGTGGCCAGCCGGCGGGTCAGCGGTCCCAGCTCACGGCGCATCTCCTCCAGGTCGGCCTTGCGGGCAGAGGTGAAGTCGATCTGGTCGATGCTCTTGCGGACCGTGTACCGGGCGACGTGCTCGGGCCCGCGGACCTCGGCGGCCCGGCGGCGCACCTCGGCGTCGACCATCCCTTCGAAGACGGCCACCTGGGCCTCGACCAGCCGCCGGATCGCGGGATCGTCGTCGAGCGAGCCGAGCAGTCCCTGCATCACCCGCTCGACGAGTTGTGCCGGCGACACCCGGTTCATCACGTTGTACGACGACCAGCGCTGCTCGCCCGGACCGCGGCCGCGGATCAGCCCGAACCGCTGCACGGCGTCCCTGGCCAGCATCGCCAGCGCATCCGGATCACCCATGCCGAGCGCGTCGACCAGGGTGTCGCGGAAGTCGGCCAGGTCGGCCGGTCCGTCGCCTCCGGACATCGAACTTGTCGAGATGCCCTCGGGCGTCTCGTCAGACTCGGCGTCCGAGGTCGCGTCCGGGCGACGCGGATCGCCCACCAGCGGCGGGAAGTAGAGGTCGAAGACATGGTCGAAGCCGACCCGGTGCGGCTGTCGCTTGACCAGCGTCGCGGCGTACGCCGCCCGCAGCACCTCACGGTCGGAGAGCCCGAGGGCGCCGATCGCCTCGACCGCGTCCAGGCCCTCGGACAGCGAGACCGGCAGCCCCGCGGAGCGCAACGCTTCCACGAAGGCGATGTGCCGGTCCAGGAGAGTCATGGCGAGCCTGTCAGCCCTGGCGCAGCTTGAGCTCGCGGACCGCGCGGTCGACGTCGCTGCTGTGCTTGAGGATGACGCCGAGGGTGGCGTCGATCGTGGCGGGGTCGAGGGTCCCGGTGCCGAGCGCGACCAGGGTGCGGGCCCAGTCGATGGTCTCGGCGATGGAGGGCGCCTTGCGCAGTTCGAGGGCGCGGATCTTCGTGACCGTCTCGACGACCTGGCGGGCCAGCTTGTCCTCGATGTCCTCGACCTGGGAGGTGACGATCGCGAGCTCGCGCTCGGAGTCGGGGTAGTCGATGTGCAGGTAGAGACAGCGGCGCCGGACAGCTTCGGAGAGCTCGCGGGTGGCGTTCGAGGTGAGGATCACCAGCGGGCGGCGTACGGCGGAGATGGTGCCGAGCTCGGGGATGGTGACCTGGAAGTCGGAGAGCACCTCAAGCAGCAGGCCCTCGACCTCGACGTCGGTCTTGTCGACCTCGTCGACGAGCAGCACCGTCGGCTCTTCGCGGCGGATGGCGGTCAACAGCGGCCGGGTGAGCAGGAACTCCTCGGTGAAGATGTCGTCGTGGGTCTGGTCCCAGTCCTGGCCGTCACCGGCCGCCTGGATCCGGAGCAGCTGCTTCTTGTAGTTCCACTCGTAGAGCGCGCGGGCCTCGTCGAGACCCTCGTAGCACTGCAACCGGACCAGTTCGGCCCCCGTCGCGCGGGCGATCGCCTTGGCGAGCTCGGTCTTCCCGACACCGGCCGGGCCCTCGACGAGCAGCGGCTTCTGGAGCGCGCCGGCGAGGTAGGTGGTGGTGGCGGTCGGGGAATCGGCGAGATAGCCACTCTCGGCGAGGCGCTTGGCGGCGTCGGCCGCGGAGTCGAACCAGGTCACGCGGTCATCATGCCCTGACCGATCCCGGCCTTCTGACCCGCGTCCTCGGGGTGGTCAGATACCCTCCAGGGGTTACCGAGCACGCGCCGACGGGGAGGGCCCGCGCCGTGCCGGGTTTCCTGGGGAGGGAACATGAAGCGCCTTTGCATGCTCGTGCTCGTCATGAGCGTGTCCGTTATGGGACTGTTTGCCCCCTCTGCGCAGGCAGTGCCGACGCCGGCACGGAGCATCTCGGTCGCCGGCACCGCGGTCGAGATGTACCCGGCGTTCGCCGCCGGGACCGAGCGGTACGGCGTCACCACGACGTCCGCCACCGGTGGCAGTCTCGACGTGACCGCGACGACCGCCGACCCCGAGGGCACCGTCCTGGTCGCGGGCCGTCCGGTCTCCGGCCCGACCACGGTCACCGGCCTGGCCGCCGGCGACGAGGTCTCGGTGATCATCACCGACGAGGGCGGCACGACGGCGTACTCGCTGATGTACCTGCCCGCCGGGTTCCCGCGGCTCGACGTCACCACGAACCTCCCCGGCACCGCGCCGGGCCTGGTCGCCCTGACCCTGCACGCCTTCGAACCGCTCCCGCCGGGCGTGGCGCCGCTGCCCTCGTTCGAGGCGATCGTGAACCGCGACGGGGTGCCGGTCTACGCGGCCCCGACCTCGGCGCAGACCCTCGACCTGAAGCAGCAGCCCAACGGCGAGCTGACGGTCTCGCGACCGACGACCGCCCCCGGCAAGACCGGGACCGCGCTGGTCACTCTCGACGACCAGTTCCTGCCGGTCGCCAGCCGCGACGTCGCCGACCCGCTGGTGAACACCGACAACCACGACGGGACCAGGCTCGCCGACGGTTCGACGATCCTGATCGGGTACGAGCCGAACGCGGTCACCGGCAAGACCGACGCCACCATCCAGAAGCTCGACGCGAACGGCGTCGAGACGTTCACCTGGAGCTCGGCGGACATCGTGGACGAGACCACCGCGAGCCCCCAGGTCCAGAACCAGAGCCCGCTGGCCCCGGGCGATTACGCGCACATCAACTCGGTCGTCCCGGTCGAGGACGGGGACGTGATCGCATCGTTCCGGCACCTGTCGTCGGTGCTGCGGATCGCCACCGTCCCCCACGACGGGTACGAGGCCGGCGACATCATCTGGCGGCTCGGCGGTCGCAACAGCGACTTCACCTTCGTGGACGACCCGTTCCCGGGCGGCCCCTGCGCCCAGCACACCGCGAGCGAACTGCCCAACGGGAACATCCTGATCTTCGACAACGGCAGCAGCGGCCTCTGCGTCGACCCGGCGGACCCGACCGGCCCGACCGTCGCCCGCGGCCAGACCCGGGTCACCGAGTACGCCCTCGACACGGTGGCCGGCACCGCGACCCTGGTCTGGAGCTACGCCCCGCCGTCGACGTACGCGCTCTTCGCCGGCGGCGCCCGCCGCGTCGCGAACGGGAACACCCTGATCGGCTGGGCCGACGAGCGGGACGCGCTGGCCACCGAGGTCAACGCGGACAAGGAGGTCCTCTGGGAGGTCAAGACCCCGGCCGGCACCGGCGGGCACAAGAACTACGTGACCTACCGCGCCGAGCCGATCACCGGACTCGACGACGCCATCGACCCGGTGATCACGACGACGCTGCCGAGCGGAACTCTCTCCTACCTCCAAGGCACGGTCGTCGAGCCCGGCGTCCGCTGCTCCGACCGGGGCGGCTCGAACCTCCAGTCCTGCAGCTCGCCGGCAATGGTGGACACCAGCACCCCGGGCACCCACACCCTCTCGGCGTCCGCCGTCGACGGCGCGGGCAACCTGACCACCCTCGAACGCACCTACACCGTCCGGCCGAAGTTGTGGCGCTGGGACGCGGCCAGCGCGGCCGCGGGGTCGTCGACCTTCAAGGGCGTCGGCATCCTGGGCAGCAAGGACGGGCAGACGACCCGGCTGGCCACGCGCGGCCGCACCGGCTCCGTCGCCGGGACGTTCCTGGTCCGCAACGCCGGGACGCAGGCCGACAGGCTCGCCCTCACCGGGATCGGGACCGGCAACGGCTTCACCGTCCGCTACTTGATCGACGGTGTCGACCGGACCACGGCGATCGTGGGCGGAACCTACCGGAGCGCTTCGCTGGCTCCTGGTGCGACTGTCCGGGTCCGGGTCGTGGTGACCAAGCGTGCCGGCACCGCGTACGGCGCGCAGCGTGACGTCGTCCTGCGGGCCAGCTCCGTGGGCGTGCCGAGCTCCGTCGACCGGAGCGCGCTGCTCGTCACCGCACGTCGCTGACCCGTCGCCCGGCTCAGTCGATCGGACGCAACTCGTCGGCGTAGGACAACGACACCCGCCTCAGTACGCCGGCGTCGTTGACGGCGTACTGGCCCATCCGCCACAGCGGCGGGCTGTAGGCGTGCACGGAGACCGAGCGGTCGGTAGCCCCGTTGAGCCGGTGGATGTGGTCCCCGCCGAAGGAGAAGACCTTCCCGGCACCGACCCGCGTCTCCCGCGATCCGTGCAGGAGAGTCAGGTTGTTCTCGACGAGTTCGCCGGCGACGACGGCCACCGCTCCGGCGGAGATGTCGTGGTCGTGCCAGCCGGTGTCGTTCTCCGGTGTCCAGCACAGCAGCCAGACGTCGACGTGCTCGTCACGGTGCAACGAGACGTAGACCCGTTCATCCGCGTCGAACGCGACCCGGTCGGCCCACCGGTCCCGGTCGCGGGTCACCGCGACGACGAGCTCCTCCAGTTCGGCCTGCGTGAGGTCGCGACCGGGGAGCTCGTCGAGGGTGACGCCGGCCGGGTAGGAGGCCAGGTCGGCGGCACGTTCGGCCGGAACGGCCCGGGTCGCCTGGGACGGGAGCGCTGCGGCAGGTTCCAGGGTCAGCTGGCGATCGCCCATTCGACCTCACCTCCCTGGCGTGCGGCGTCGAGCAGCCGGGCCGGGTTCGCGACCCGGATCGCGTGCGTGGCCGCCGGGCCGAACAGGGTGCGGGCCGGCTCCCCGTAGGGACGGTCGCTGCCGAGCACGAGGGCGTCGATGCCGAGATGCCGGACCAGCGAGTCGAGGGCACGCGGGCCGTAGCAGGAGGTGTCCACGAAGAGGTTCGGATCGACCGGCACCGACGTGCCCCCGCGCAGGAGCTGACGCTCGACCTGGGTGGGGGCGAGCCCTGCGCCGGCAGCGAAGACCAGTCGCAGCTCGGGGAAGAGCGCCCGCCCGTCGAAGGCGTGCCAGCCCCACCAGGCGGCACTGAGCTGCCCGACGTAGCTGACCACCGGGTCCCACCAGCCGGGGACCCGACCGCGCAACGCCGTCGCGGGCACGGCGCCCGGGTGGATGAAGACCGGTTTGCCCGCGGTCTCCGCCGCGAGCAGCAGGGCGCCGTGGCGCTCCCAGGCTCCCGGGGTGTCCACCTGGTTCGCCGGCAGCTGCAGTCCGACGAACCGGTCGTCGGCGAGCAGCCGGTGCACAGCCGCACTGGTCTCGACGAGTTCGGACGGTTCGAAGCTCGGGACCGAGGCCCAGGCCCGGAAGTGCGCCGGCAGCGCGCTCACCCCGCGGTGCCAGGCGTCGATCAACAGGCTCGCCTGCGGACGGGGCAGGGCCTCGATCCCGAGCGGCGCGGAGAGGCTGAGGCACGCGGTGCCGACCTCCGATTCGTGGTCCGCGGCGATGCGCCGCGTGACGTCGTGGCCCTGGGGATCGATCTCGAACGGCGGCTCCGCTGCGGTGTGCAGCGTCCAACCGCGGACGTACGGGACCTGGGTGCGCGCACGCAGACGATCGAGGAACTCGTCGGTCCAGAGATGTTGATGGACGTCGATCGCCGCGTGGTGCCGGATTGCGTTGTTGTCGATGGGCATGTGACTCAGCCTCCTCTCATTGTGTAGTAACTCACTGGACTTAATGAGATTAGCACACGCCCCGGGAGGACCGCCGCACGGTCCGGATGTTGCGTGAAGATGAATCCTTGATGATTCGGCTCCGCGACGTTTCGGATCGTCGTACCGTTCCCCCATGGTCGATGCCCTTGAGACCACCCCCCAGCACCGCCGCAACGCCGGCGGCGCTCCGCACACCCCGGCGCAGCGGACGCCCGCCGACCAGCCCGCTGGATGGCCGTCGCTCGGCGACCTGATCACCGAGGCTCACAAGCTCGCCCGCCGGGACGCCCTGCCCTACTCCGGTCACATCGTCATCGAGCGCAAGGGGTCCGCGGCGCACCGCCACGACGTCTGGATCCTCGGGCCGTTCGCCCTGGTCGACGGCGGTTGGTTCGGTCAGGTCCACGGGTCGGAACACGCGGACAGGCAGGCTCCGCGCTGGCTGCGCAAGCACGAGCGCAAGTGCTCCGCGACGCACTGGACGCAGTTCAGCTGGATCGACGAGGCCTCGCTCGAGCCCGGGTGCGGCGCCACCGGCGTCGGCATCGGCCTGGGCCCCGAGGGACCGATCTACTGCGCTCGCACTGCCGGGCAGGCTGCCGCCGGGGAGCACACCCACGTGCCGATGACGCAGGTGCTGCGCACCGGTCTGCGCGAGCTCGCCGACCTCGACTGAGGTCGCTCAGTCCTTCCCGACGGAGGTGAGGGGTCTCAGGGGTCGGGGACGGTGTCGAAGGTCTTCGGCCGGCGCAGCAGCCCGAAACGGTCGAGCGGCCAGAAGAGCAGCCCGACCTTGCCGACGATCAGGTCGACCGGCACGAACTCCTCGCCGGATTCGCAGCCGGCTCTGGTCGGCGGGCACAGGTGCACCGAGGAGTCGCTGGAGTGCGCCCGGTTGTCCCCCATCACGAACACGGCCCGGTCGGGCACCGGGCCGGCCTTCCAGTCGCACGTGCCCGGCATGGGACCGTCGCAACCGTCCTGGTGCGCGATGAACGAGTCCTCGTCCAACGGCTCACCGTTGACCGAGATCCGGCCCTGCTTGTCGCAGCACACGATCGTGTCACCGGCGACCCCGATCACGCGCTTCACCAGGTGACCACCGGTCGGGTAGAGACCGATCCGGGACAGCACCTTGGTCACCGCGTTCGACGCCTCGGCACTGTCTCCGGGCGACAGCCAGCCGCCGGGATCGTCGAAGACCACGACGTCGCCGCGACTGGGCCCGTCACCGCCCCAGTAGGAGACCTTCTGGACCATGATCCGGTCGTTCCTGATCAGGCCCGGCTCCATCGACTCCGACGGGATGTAGAACGCCTGCACCAGGAAGGTCTTGATCAGCAGCGCAGCCAGCGCGGCCGCGATCACCAGGATCGCTGTCTCGCGCCAGACGCGCGCCGGCCTCTCCGGCTGCTCGCCGTCCTCCATGGCTTCCCTCCCGAGATCGAACAGGCCCGAGCCTCTCATGTGCCAGGCGGCCGCGGACTCCGACGGGCTCGTTCAGGCGCCGACGTACTCCGCGAGGTGCTTCCCGGTGACCGTCTTCTTCTTGGCGCCGGTCAGCGCCGACGGCGTGCCCTCGAAGACGACCTTGCCGCCGTCGTGGCCGGCCCCCGGTCCGAGGTCGATGATCCAGTCGGCGTGCGCCATCACGGCCTGGTGGTGCTCGATGACGATCACTGACTTGCCCGCGTCGACCAACCGGTCCAGGAGCCCGAGCAGGTTCTCGACGTCGGCCAGGTGCAGCCCGGTGGTCGGCTCGTCGAGGACGTAGACGTCGCCCTTCTCGGCCATCTGGGTGGCGAGCTTCAGCCGCTGCCGCTCGCCGCCCGACAGGGTGGTCAGCGGCTGGCCCAGGCTGATGTACCCGAGGCCCACGTCGGTGAGCCGGCCCAGGATCTTCTGGGCCGCCGGCACCGCGGCGTCACCGTCGGCGAAGAAGGCCGCAGCCTCGCTCGCCGGCATCGCGAGCACCTCGGCGATGTTCCGGCCGCCGAAGGTGTACTCCAGGACGGCGGCCTGGAACCGCTTGCCCTCGCACTCCTCACAGGTCGACTCGACGGTGGCCATCACACCGAGCTCGGTGAAGATGACACCGGCGCCGTTGCAGGCCGGACAGGCGCCCTCGGAGTTGGCGCTGAACAGCGCGGGCTTCACCCCGTTGGCCTTGGCGAAGGCCTTGCGGATCGGTTCGAGCAGGCCCGTGTACGTCGCCGGGTTGCTGCGCCGCGAACCCTTGATCGCACCCTGGTCGATCACCACCACGCCTTCGCGACCCTCGACCGACCCGTGGATCAGCGAGCTCTTGCCCGAGCCGGCGACGCCGGTCACGACGCACAGGACGCCGAGCGGGATGTCCACGTCGACGTCCTGCAGGTTGTGCGTCGACGCCCTGCGGACCTCGAGCGCACCGGTGGCGGCGCGCACGGACTCCTTGAGCGAGGCGCGGTCGTCGAGGTGACGACCGGTCACGGTGTCGCTGGCGCGCAGGCCTTCGACGGTGCCCTCGAAGCAGACCGTCCCGCCGGCCGTCCCCGCACCGGGGCCGAGGTCGACGACGTGATCGGCGATCGCGATCATCTCCGGCTTGTGCTCGACCACGAGCACCGTGTTGCCCTTGTCGCGCAGTTGCAGCAGCAGCTCGTTCATCCGCTGGATGTCGTGCGGGTGCAGCCCGATCGTCGGCTCGTCGAAGACGTAGGTGACGTCGGTCAGCGAGGACCCGAGGTGCCGGATCATCTTGGTGCGCTGCGCCTCGCCTCCCGAGAGTGTGCCGGCCGGCCGGTCCAGGCTCAGGTAGCCCAGACCGATCTCGGCGAACGAGTCGAGCAGGTGCTGGAGCCCCTTGAGCAGCGGCGCCACCGAGGGCTCCTTGAGCTTGCGGAGCCAGACCGCCAGGTCGGTGATCTGCATCGAGCACAGGTCGGCGATGTTCTTGCCGTTGATCGTGACCGCGCGGGCTTCCTTGCTCAGCCGGGTGCCGTCGCACTCCGGGCAGGTCTGGAAGGTCACCGCCCGCTCCACGAACGCGCGGATGTGCGGCTGCATCGCCTCGACGTCCTTGGAGAGCATCGACTTCTGCATCTGCGGGATCAGGCCGAGATAGGTCAGGTTGATCCCTTCGACCTTGATCTTGGTCGCTTCCTTGTAGAGCAGGTCGTTGAGTTCCTTCTTGGTGAACTTCTTGATCGGCTTGTCCGGGTCGAACCAGCCGCAGCCGCGGAAGATCCGGCCGTACCAGCCCTCCATGCTGTAGCCCGGGATCGTGATCGCGCCCTCGTTGAGCGACTTCTCGTCGTCGTACAGCGCGGAGAGTTCGATGTCGCTGACGTTGCCCATGCCTTCGCAGCGCGGGCACATGCCGCCGAGGTAGACGGCCTCCTTGACGACGTTCTTCTCGACCCGGCCGCCCGCCTTCTCGGTGCTCATCACACCGCTGGCCTTGCGGGTGGGCACGTTGAACGAGAACGCGGTGGGCGAGCCGATGTGCGGCTCCCCGAGGCGGCTGAACAGGATCCGGAGCATCGCGTTGGCGTCGGTGGCGGTGCCGACGGTCGAGCGCGGGTTCGCCCCCATCCGCTCCTGGTCGACGAGGATCGCCGTGGTCAGCCCGTCGAGCATGTCGACCTCAGGGCGGGACAGCGTCGGCATGAAGCCCTGGACGAAACTGCTGTAGGTCTCGTTGATCAGCCGCTGCGACTCGGCGGCGATCGTGCCGAAGACCAGTGAGCTCTTCCCGGAGCCGGAGATGCCGGTGAAGGCGGTCAACCGGCGCTTCGGCAGCTCGACGCTGACGTCCTTGAGGTTGTTCACCCGTGCGCCGGTCACCCGGATCAGGTCGTGGCTGTCGGCGGCGTGGGCCTGGGTGGTCGTCTTCTTCGTCGTGGCCTTGCTCATCGTCTCGCTCTCGTCAGGTTCGGCTTGTTGCGAAGAACGCTCATCAGACCAGCCAGGTTCCGTCGCGCATCAGGGTTCGGCCCGGGATCTCGTTCGCCTCGCGCCAGGCCTGGATCCGGACCGGGCGCAGGACCAGGAACAGGTAGCCGGGGCTGGTCCGCGGGTCCCAGTCGGCCTGGCTCGCGTACGCCGCCCCGAGCACGTCGTCCTCGGCCACGTCGAGCGTGCGCTCCAGCTCGGCGTCGATCATCACCACGTCCCGGGTCGGCCCGACAGCGAGCCGGGCCGATCCGGAGGCGACGAGGTTCTCAGCGGTGACGGACCCGGCGGCGACCGCGATCACCGCGTGGTCGTCGACCCAGGCGAGCGAGACCGGGACCAGGTGCGGGCCGCCGGCGGCGGACGCCGTCGCGACCCACACGTCGATCTCCGGTGTGGCCAGCATCGCCAGGGTGTCCGCCTTGCGGGTGAGAGCGTCCCGAGCCGGTTCGGTCACCGGCGCTCCCAGACGTAGCCGTCCGGGTCGGTGAAGCCGTCCAGGTCCGAGACGATCGCGAGCCGGTGCGATCCGGACCCCTCGGGCTTCATGCCGGCGTCCTTGGCCGCTGCCTTGCGCGGGTAGAGCGAGAAGTTGATCGGGGCGCTCTCGAGCTCGACGTACTTGCCGCCGTAGCTCTTCTGGACCGTCAGTCCCTGGTCGACGTAGAACTGCTTGCTCGCCTTCACGTCCTCGACACCGAGGAGCAGCACCAGGTCGTCGAACTCCTGCGCGGCCGGAGCCTTGTCCTTCTTCGACGACGACGCGACCTTCCAGATCGTGCCGTCGGGTGCCTGCACCACACCGCCGAAGCCCCAGAAGCTCTTCTCGGCGGGCTTGAGCGGTGTCGCGCCGGCGAGGACGGCGGCGTCGACGATCGCGGTGACGTTGGCGGGCTGCGAGCAGATCAGCGACAGGGAGTAGCCGCGGAAGCCCTCGCTCGGACCGGTGGCCTGGCGCACCTCGACGTACTCGTCGACACCCAGAGCCTTGTGGAAGACCTCGGCAGAAGCTGTGTCAGCGACTTCGAGGATGAGCTTGTTGATCGTCATGTCATTTCACCTCGTTGATGCGGATCAGGTTGCCGAACGGGTCGCGCACAGCGCAGTCGCGGATGCCGTAGGGCTGGTCGATGGGCTCCTGGACGATGTCGACGTCGGCGGCCTGCAGCTTCTCGAAGGTCGTGTCCAGGTCCGGGCTGGCGAGCGTCAGGATGGCGTAGGTGCCCTTGGCCATCATCTCGGTGATGGTCCGGCGCTCGTCCTCGGTGACGCCGGGGTCCGCGGCGGGCGGCGTCAGGACGAGGTTCATGGTCGGCTGGTCGGCGGGCCCGACGGTGAGCCAGTGCATGCCGTTGTAGCCGACGTCGTTGCGCAGCTCCATGCCGAGCTTGTCGCAGTAGAACTCCACGGCGGCGTCCCGGTCGGTGTGTGGAAGGAAAGCGGAGTGAATGTTGATGTCCATGACGCTCACGCTAGGGGCGAGGTCGGGACAGGCGCTTCTTGATTCCTGATCGGTCTGGTGACCTGCTTGGACACGCAGGGCGGGATCCCCGACGACTCCGTCGCTCCCTGGGCGTGCTGTTCCCGGTAGACGCTCGGCGGGACGCCGACCAGTTCGGTGAACCGGGTGCTGAAGGTGCCGAGGGAGGAGCAGCCGACCTCGAAGCAGACGTCGGTGACGGACAGGTCGCCGCGGCGCAGCAGCGCCATCGCGCGTTCGATGCGCCGCGTCATCAGGTACTGGTACGGCGACTCGCCGTACGCGAGCTTGAACTGCCGCGACAGGTGCCCCGCGGACACGTGCACTCCCCGCGCGAGTGCCTCCACGTCCAGCGGTTGCGCGTACTCCCGGTCCATCCGGTCCCGGACCTTGCGCAGCAGCACGAGGTCGCGCAGGTACTGGTCATCGGTGGGACGGCTGGTCACTTCGAGATCGTGCCACGGTCGTGGACCTGACCGCACCCGGGAAACAGGACTCCGTCGGATCGGGCGGGATCGGTTCGCGAACCGCGCACCAGTCCAGCCGTCCGGCCGAGGTTGCCGGCCCTCGCCATCACGCAGTCGTTCATGGGATCTCACTCGGTGGACCGAGGAACGGAGGTAAACCAAATGCGCGGTTCAGGAGTGTTTGTCGCGACATCACCCCCATGCGGGCCGACGGCTCGCACACAGGAACGAGGAACTCCCATGATCATCAACAGCCGTACCAAGCAGATCGTCGCTCTCGCTGCCGGGGCGGTCCTGACCGTCGGAGGTGTCGCCGCGTGCGGCAACGGCGCCGACGACATCGACCGCGCGTCCAGCAAATCGAACGCCCAGGGCGCTGTCGCTTCCGGCACCGGTTCCGCTGCGCAGGGGTCCGACGCGTCGACCAATGACCTCGAAGCCAACGTCTGGATCAAGACCGGGGCCCGCGACGCCGACGTGGAGGCCGCGCCCCGGAGGATGAAGGTCGACAACAGCGACTTCGTCCGCACCTTGAAGAACCTGACCTGGTCGAACTGGGGCAAGCCCAGCGCCACGGCCACCGGCACGATGGTCGCCGACTCTCGCATGGACGGCGAAGGAAAGCTGGTCACCTACCCGGTCACGGTCACCGCGAGCGCGATCAAGGACGGCGAGGCATCGCGTTACTACACGCAGCTCGTCGTGAGCAGCAACACCGAGGGCCACGCCAAGGAGGTCTTCACCCTCCAAGGTCCTGTCGACTGACCTCACGCCCGGCCGGCGGTGACCGCAGTCAGACCGTGGCGGCACTCAGGCGGCTCTTTCCGAGGCTCGTCGCACAGAACTGAAGGTTCGGAGGCCCTGTGCTGACGCTCTGACGTCGACGACCGATCCCGACATGCAGTGACCCGGACCCACGCGTGTGGGTCCGGGTCATTCCGCTGTCCCGGGACATCGGATGGCGGTGGCGGTGGGATTTGAACCCACGGTGGGTTTGACCCCACACATCATTTCGAGTGATGCACCTTCGGCCGCTCGGACACGCCACCGCGGAAGAGGTTACCGGAGGTGGCCGGTCCGGCAGAAATCGGGCATCGGCCGGGCGGACGTGGGTCTCGGGGGTGGTGCAACGTCGTTGCAACGTTCGTCCGCCCACGCTGGCATGACCTTCGACCCTGGTGCGCTCACCTATGACCCTGTCTACTGGAAGCATGACTCCCGGCCTGCACATGCGTGCCGAGGTCGCGGACTCCTGGCACCTGTCCGCCGCTTCAGGCGTCTCCGCCGAGGAGGTGGAAGCGCCGATCACGCTCGCCGAGGGCGACCTTCACGACCATCGCGCCGCGCACCCGCTCGCGCAGGTCTTCCCGCTGCTCGACGACGTCCTCGGGCAGGCGGCCCGCGACTGCGACGCGATCATGGCCGTCTCGGACCACGAGGGACAGCTGCTCTGGGTCTGCGGGACCCCGGCGACGCTGCGCAAGGCCGAGGCGATCGGGTTTGTCGAGGGCAGCAACTGGGACGAGCGTCTGGCCGGAACGAACGCCCCCGGCCTCGCCCTGCGCCTGGACCGGCCGGCCCAGGTCCGCCGCGCCGAGCACTTCCGGCACTCGGTCCAGCAGTGGTCCTGCGCGGCGACCCCGATCCACGACCCGAGCTCGGCGACCCTGCTCGGGGTCCTCGACATCACCGGGAACGACGACATCGCCGTCCCGCAGACGATGGCGATGGTCCGCGCCGCGGCGCGGATGGCGGAGTCCGAACTGGCTCGCGAGAAGCTCACCCGCGCGCAGCCCTCAGAGACGGCACCGGGCGCGATGCACCTGCTGATCGAGTCGCTGGGGCGCAACGACTCACTGCTCTCCGTCGACGACGGCCGCGGCCACCGGCAGCAGCTCCGGCTCTCGCCGCGGCACAGCGAGATCCTGCTGCTGCTCGCTTCCGCGCCCCGCGGCCTCTCCGGCGACGAGCTGGCCGTCCTGGTCTACGAGGACGACGGCGCCTCCTCGACGTTGCGCGCCGAGCTCAACCGGCTGCGCGGCCTGCTCGGCGACGACGTCCTGGCGTCCCGTCCGTACCGGCTCACCGGTTCGATCACGGCGGACTGGCTGGCGCTCGAGGCCCAGCTCGCCGCGGGCGACCTACGTACGGCGATGCGCAGCTACCGCGGCCCGATCCTGCCGCGCTCGACCGCCCCCGGGGTGACCCGGCTGCGCGAGCAACTGCACATGAGCCTGCGCGAAGCGGTCCGCCGCAGCGGTCAGGCCGACCTGCTCTCCACCTGGACCCGGTCCAGCTGGGGATGCGACGACTACGAGATGTGGCAGGCCCAGCGCGCCGCGGTCGGCGCCGCCTCGCCGATGCTGGCGCTGATCGACGGGCAGCTCGCGCGGCTGGACCGCGAGCTCGGCTGAACCGCTACCGCGGACCGAGCATCCGGTCGGCGCGCGCGAGCAGCGACAGCGCGCGCACGCTCTCCCAGGTGCCGACCTTGAGCCCGGCAGCGACGGTGGCGGCTTTCTGGTGCAACTCGGCCGAGGCCGGCGTACCGGCGGCCTCCACGGCCAGCCAGGCGAGCGCCTCAACGGCCTCCCAGGTACCGGCCTTGAGCCCTGCTGCGGCTTCGATGGCCCGCTGGACCGGAGGGCGTTCGTCGTGATGTCCCATAGCGCTCATCCTGCACGCCACGGCGTCGCTCGCCTCGCAACGTCGGTGCAACGTGCTGATTCCTAACGTGTGAGCCACACCACAACCTCACCCGTCTGGAGTCGACGATGACCGTCTACGCACCTCCCGGATCCGCGGACTCGCTGGTCCCCGTCAAGTCCCGCTACGACCACTTCATCGGAGGCGAGTGGGTCGCGCCGGCCACCGGCCAGTACTTCGAGGACATCTCGCCCGTGAACGGGAAGCCGTTCACCGAGATCGCCCGCGGCACCGAGGCCGACATCGAGGCAGCGCTCGACGCGGCCCATGCCGCAGCACCCGCCTGGGGCCGTACGTCGCCGGCAGAACGCGGCATCATCCTGAACAAGATCGCCGACCGGATCGAGCAGAACCTCGAGATGCTCGCGGTCGCCGAGAGCTGGGACAACGGCAAGCCGGTCCGCGAGACCAAGGCCGCGGACCTTCCGCTCGCGGTCGATCACTTCCGCTACTTCGCCGGAGCGATCCGTGCACAGGAGGGCGGCATCAGCGAGATCGACTCGGAGACCTACGCGTACCACTTCCACGAGCCGCTCGGCGTGGTCGCGCAGATCATCCCGTGGAACTTCCCGATCCTGATGGCGACCTGGAAGCTCGCCCCCGCGCTGGCCGCCGGCAACGCCGTGGTGATCAAGCCCGCCGAGCAGACCCCGTGGTCCCTGCTGGTGCTCTTCGAGCTGATCGGCGACCTGCTCCCGGCCGGCGTGGTCAACATCGTGAACGGGTTCGGTGTCGAGGCCGGCAAGCCGCTCGCCTCGAGCAGCCGGATCGCCAAGGTCGCCTTCACCGGTGAGACCACCACCGGGCGGCTGATCATGCAGTACGCCAGCCAGAACCTGATCCCGGTGACCCTGGAGCTCGGCGGCAAGAGCCCGAACATCTTCTTCGACGACGTCGCCAGCACCCAGGACGCGTTCTACGACAAGGCCCTCGAGGGCTTCGCGATGTTCGCGCTCAACCAGGGCGAGGTCTGCACGTGTCCGTCGCGGGCACTCGTCCAGGACGGGATCTACGCCGACTTCGTGCACGACGCGGTGACCCGGGTCGAGAAGATCGTCCAGGGCAACCCGCTGGACGACAACACGATGATCGGCGCGCAGGCCTCCAACGACCAGCTCGAGAAGATCCTGAGCTACCTCGACATCGGTCGCGCCGAAGGCGCGAAGGTGCTGACCGGCGGTGAGCGCAACGTGCTCGAGGGCGATCTGGCCGAGGGGTACTACGTGCGCCCCACCATCTTCGAGGGCGACAACTCGATGCGGATCTTCCAGGAGGAGATCTTCGGGCCGGTCGTCGCGCTCACCTCCTTCGCCACCGAGGCCGACGCACTCGCGATCGCCAACGACACTCTCTACGGCCTCGGCGCCGGGGTGTGGGCGCGCGACGCGGGCCTCGCCTTCCGGATGGGTCGCGGGATCCAGGCCGGGCGGGTCTGGACGAACTGCTACCACGCCTACCCGGCGCACGCCGCGTTCGGCGGCTACAAGCAGTCCGGCATCGGACGCGAGAACCACAAGATGATGCTCGACCACTACCAGCAGACGAAGAACCTCCTCGTCTCGTACTCACCCGACGCACTCGGATTCTTCTGAGTCGCGGGATGAGCGTCGACACCCGGCGGGTCGACGTGACCGACCAGGCGGCGGAGCTCCTCCGTCGCCTGGTCGGCCAGTACGGCCCGCTGATGTTCCACCAGTCCGGCGGCTGCTGCGACGGGTCGTCACCGATGTGCTTCCCGGCGGGCGACTTCATCACCAGCGACGCCGACGTCCACCTCGCCGCGCTCGACATCGGCCTGGACCGCCCGATCCCGTTCTGGATGTCGAAGTCCCAGTTCGCCTACTGGTCGCACACCCACCTGACTGTGGACGTCGTACCGGGCCGCGGCTCCGGCTTCTCGGTCGAGGCACCCGAGGGCGTCCGATTCCTGATCCGGTCGCGGCTGTTCAGCGACGAAGAAGCGGCCGGATTGACGGACGTGGTCTCGACAGGCTCATCCAACGGGGGTTGAGCCTGTCGAACCCTCAGCCCCGGTGCTCGGCGAAGAACGCGTCGAGCAGGGCCGTCGAGTCGGCGGCCAGGACACCGCCGATGACCTCGGGGCGGTGGTTGAGGCGGCGGTCGCGGACCACGTCCCACAGACTGCCGACGGCACCGGCCTTCTCGTCGTACGCACCGAAGACGACGCGGTCGATCCGGGAGAGCACGAGCGCGCCGGCACACATCGTGCACGGCTCCAGGGTCACCACCAGGGTGCAGCCGGTGAGCCGCCATTCGCCGCGTTGCTGTGCCGCTGCGCGCAGCGCCACGACCTCGGCGTGACCGGTCGGGTCGTGGTCGCGCTCGCGCACGTTCACACCGCTCGCGATCACCGCGCCGGACTCGTCCAGCACGACCGCGCCGATCGGGACGTCGCCGGTCGCGCGTGCCGCGTTCGCACGCTCCAGCGCAGCCCGCATGGGCGTCGTCCAGTCCTGCACGGTCACCTCAGTCGGTGAGGTCGGTGAGCTCGTCGAACTTGTCGCCGAATCCGAGCTTGGTGGCGATCTCGCCCAGCACCTCGTCCGGGTAGAGATCGAGGTCGTCGAGCAGCGCGCCCATCTCGGCGGCGGTGAACCCCATGTCGGCCACGATCCCCAGGTCGCCGGCCGGAGCGACCTCCTCCTCGTCGACCTCGACGTGGATGCCGATGTGGTCGACCGCCGAGCGGGCCAGCGTCCAGTCGGTGGCGGCGGTGGCGTCGGAGAGCAGCACCCGGACCAGGCTGCCCTGGGCGCGGATCAGCAGGACGAAGTCCTCGTCGACCGAGAGCAACGCCAGCGCGCCGCTCTCGCCGGGGTAGCGGCGAAGCTCGCGGGAGATCGTCTCGACGTCGTCGAGGGCCCGGCCGGGCAGCTCGGACAGGCTCCAGGCGCCCTCGTCGCGGTACGCGACGACAGCCAGGTCGATCGCTGCTACTTCCGCGTCCGACACGTCCGACATCGCGCACCACCTTCCGTCTGCTCATCGCGTTCGCTGCCTGCTCTTGTGATGGTGGCAGAACCCAGGCGCTGCGCCAACCGGGTAGAGAGTGCGTAATCTTCGGTTCATGCGCTTGCACGTCGTCGATCACCCGCTGGTCTCCTCCAAGCTCACCACGCTGCGTGACGAGCGCACGGCGTCACCCGAGTTCCGTCGGCTCACCGACGAACTGGTGACGCTGCTGGCCTACGAGGCGACCCGCGAGGTCCGCGTCGAGGAAGTGGACGTGCAGACCCCGGTCGGCCCGGCCCACGGCCTCGCCCTGAGCCGGCCGCGACCCCTGGTGGTGCCGATCCTGCGCGCCGGTCTGGGCATGCTGGACGGGATGATGCGACTGGTCCCGACCGCCGAGGTCGGCTTCCTCGGGATGGTCCGCAACGAGGAGACGCTCGAGGCCTCGACGTACGCCGAGCGCCTGCCGGTCGACCTGTCCGGACGGCAGTGCTACGTCCTCGATCCGATGCTGGCGACCGGCGGCACCCTGGCCGCCGCGCTGGAGTTCCTGGTCGACCGCGGCGCCGACCACATCACCGCGATCTGTCTGCTGGCGGCGCCCGAGGGCATCGCCAACCTGGAGGCCGGGGTCGCGCACCTGGAGATCCCGATCACCGTGGTGACCGCGGCCCTCGACGAGAAGCTCAACGACAAGGGCTACATCGTCCCCGGCCTCGGCGACGCCGGCGACCGGCTGTACGGCCTGGCCCAGTAGGCGCCCAGTAGCCGTTGCCGCTCAGTAGTAGAAGACGGTGACCCAGCCGTTGGCCACGGCGAGCATCACGAAGATGACGACCAGGGCCAGGACGATGTAGCCGCCCTCGCGGTCCTGGCGGTCGCGGTCGCGCTCCGGCGCCGCGTACTTGTAGCCGTCGGTGGGTGCGATCTTGAAGTCGTCGATGCGTGCCATGGTGGCCTCCAGGACTTCCCCTCGGAACTCCGGGGAAGTACCTCCACGGTACGCCTGGTCAGGCTCCCAGGGAACGGCTCAGGAGGGCCGTTCCAGCAGCCTCCGGGTGGTGGCGTGCACGACATTGCCGGCCGAGGTGACAGCGGCGGCGAGCAGGACCTCGTCGGTCAGGTCCGGCCGGATCCGCGCTCCGCGCGCGCCGTCCGCGGGCTCGACCATCAGTTCCAGCAGGCTGACCACGTTGGCCGCGTAGAGCGCGGACGCCGGTCCGGGCAGTTGTGCCGGGACGTTGTCGCCGCCCCAGAGCTGGGCGTCGCCGACCCGGACCATCCGGCCGGGCTGCACACCCTCGACGTTGCCGCCGAGGTCCGCGGCCAGGTCGACGACCACGGCACCGGCGCGCATCGCGGTGAGCATCGACGTGGTGACCAGCAGCGGTGGCCGGTGTCCCGGTACGGCGGCGGTGGTGATGACGGCATCGGCCGCGGCGACGTACGGCGCCAGTCCGGCCCGCACCTGGGCGGCCCGGTCCTCCGACATCGCGCGGGTGTACGCCGCCTCGCCCTGGAGCGGCTCGATGCCCAGGTCGAGAGCCTCCGCACCCAGCGAGGAGATCTCCTCGGCGGAGGACGGCCGTACGTCGTACCCGCTGACCCGGGCGCCGGCCCGGACCAGGGTCGCGATCGCCTCCAGACCGGCCACCCCGGAGCCCAGGACGAGCACCTGCGCGGCCGGCAACGACCGGCCGACGACGTGGGTCGCCGGGAGGAGGCGGCGCAACAGCCCGGTCGCGACGACAGCGCCGCGGTACCCCGTGATCAGCGCCTGCGAGGTGAGCGCGTCCATCGACTGCGCGCGGGAGATCCGGGGCACCTGCTCCATCGCGAACGCGTCGACCCGGCCGTCGCGCAACGCGGCCACCAGCGTGGTCTCGTCGCCGACCGGCAGGAACGAGATCAGCGTCGAGCCCGGGCGGATCCGCCGTACGGCGAGGAGGTCGGGAGGGTGCACCGCCAGGACGACGTCGGCCGCGTCGAGCACGTCGGCAGCGGTCCGGGCGCCGGCTTCGACGTACTCCTCGTCGGCGAAGCCCGCAGCGGTGCCTGCTCCCGGCTCGACGACGACCTCGGCGCCGAGCGCGACGACCCGCGGCACCACGTCCGGAGTCAGGGCGACCCGGGTCTCGCCGGTGCGCGTCTCGGCGACGACAGCGATCCTCATGCGTGCAACCTAGTCGCCGCGGCGGACCGGGCGGATCAGTTGAGGCTGTGTCCGACCAGACTGCCGATGGCATAGGTGACGACCATCGCGAGCAGGCCGCCGCAGATGTTGCGGATGACCGCCCGGCGCACGTCGGCCTCGGCGAAGCGGGCAGCAGCGAAGCCGGTCAGGGCGAGAGCGACGACGACGGCGACGACCGTGGCCATGACCCTGACGTCCTGCCCGAACACGAGGATCGTGAGCAGCGGCAGCGCGCCTCCGACGGTGAACGCCAGCATGGAAGCGGTCGCGGCCTGCCACGGACTGGTCAGCGCGTCGGGATCGATGCCGAGTTCGGCTTCGGCGTGCGCGCCGAGCGCGTCGTGAGCGGTCAGTTCCTGGGCCACCTGGATGGCGAGATCCTCCGAGAGCCCCTTGCCCTGGTAGATGCCGGCGAGCTCGGCCAGCTCGTCCTCGGGATCCTCCTCGAGCTCGCGCTGCTCCTTGGCGAGCAAGGCCTTCTCGGTGTCGCGCTGGGTGCTGACCGAGACGTACTCCCCGGCCGCCATGCTGAGCGCACCGGACGCCAGCCCTGCCGTCCCGGCGATGAAGATCGCCTCCCGGCTGGTCGTGGCCCCGGCGACGCCCATCACCAGGCCGGCCACCGAGACGATGCCGTCGTTGGCGCCGAGGACGGCGGCACGCAACCAGTTGAGCAGTCCGGAGACGCTCGTGTGGTGCGGCTCGCCCGGGTGCGGGCCGATCTCGGCGTCCAAGGGAAGCTCGGCTTCGGCGGTCATGCCCTCAATCCACCACGTGCGAAGCGTCGCCGCAACGAAGGCAAGGCTGCGTTCAGAGCACCGGGTCCTCCGGGTCGATGCTGTACCCGACCTCGTACGACGACGGGTCGACGGAGGTGACCCTGATCCGGGCCCTCGTCGAGCCCGCCGGGAACGACACTGTGCAGACGACCGAGGCGCCGATCCGCCCGACCAGGTAGGGACAGTCGATCGAGTCGGGTGCGGTCCGGCCGAGCTTGTCGAGCCGGTCGCCGAGCCGGCTCGCGAGGAACTCGCCGTCCAGGCCGAACTCCTTCGCCGCGTCGTCGAGGCGGACGTGCAGGGCTCCCCCGCCGGCCACGCTCGTCACCTCGACGGTGCCCAGCACCCGGACCCGGCGACCGCGGCTGAGCTCGGCGATCCGGGTGCAACGGGTGGTCGCGCCGATCTCGAACGCGAGGTCCGGGCAGCTGAGGATGCCCGGAGCCATCCCGGGGTGATCGGCCTCCAACTGCTCCTCAGCCATCCGGGCGACCCGTTCCCCGGGCATCGTCGCCGGTCCGGTCTCGGCCTCGCCACACCCCACGATCGTGACCAGGGCGACGATCCCGGCCAGGAAGACGGTGAGCGGAACGCTCATGGCCGCGCGGGTCCCATCCGGCCTCACTGCACCTCGGCGGAGCCGGCACGGTCGACGACCTCGTCGACCCAGGCCGGCACCAGCGCCGTCGCCGGACCCTGCCGCGAGACGTGGAAGTCGCTGTTCGCGGCGCGTTCGAGGTTCAGCTCGAGGGTCTGGCTTCCGCCGGCGAGCGCGTAGTCGACGAACCCGGCTGCCGGGTAGACGACGCCGGAGGTGCCGATCGAGACGAACAGGTCGCAGTCGAAGAGGGCCTGGTGGATGTCATCCATCCCGTAAGGCATCTCCCCGAACCAGACGACGTCCGGGCGCAGGGCGGGGGTGCCGCAGCCGGGGCACTCCGGTTCGTCCTGCAGGGTGCCGGCCCACGGCATCCTCCGGTCACAGGCGACGCACCGGGCGACAGCGATCTCGCCGTGCATGTGGTGCACCCGGCGGGATCCGCCGCGCTCGTGCAGGTCGTCGATGTTCTGGGTGACCAGGAACAGGTCGTCGCCTAGTGTCTCCTCGAGCCGCGCCAGCGCGTGGTGGGCGGCGTTCGGCCGGACCCGCGGCAAGGCTGCCCGGCGTTCGTCGTAGAAGCGCTGCACCAGCGCCCGGTCGGCGTCGAACGCTTCGGGAGTGGCGACGTCCTCGGGACGATGGCCCTCCCACAACCCGTCGGCATCGCGGAACGTCGCCAGCCCGCTCTCCGCAGAGATACCGGCACCGGTGAGTACGACGACCTTCACGCGGGCAGGTTATCCCCGCACTGTTCGCATTCGACGATTCCCGCGGTCATCGCTCGGTAGCGTCGTGGTCATGACCGACTCCGGGTATCCGTCCGTACCGTCGTACGTGCCGCCGCCCGTGGAGGAGCCGGGTCCCGAGATCCCGACCTGGGTGATCCTGGTCGCCGTCGGGGTCGCGCTGATCGGCGGGGCGGTGCTCGCCCTCGCCCTGCTCACCGGAGGCGATGAGGAGGAGAAGAAGATCGCCTACCCCGCCGCGTGGGACTCCCGCGTCGCTCCGTTGGTGAAGGTGGTCGAGAACAAGCGCGGCCTCACCTTCCTGCATCCGGTGACCGTCCGCTTCCTGCCCGACGCGGCGTTCGAGAAGACCGTGACCGCGGACGAGAAGGACCTCGACAAGGAGGAGCGCGCCCAGATCGACCAGGCCGCCGGCTTCCTCCGGGCGCTCGGCCTGCTCAAGGGCGACGTCGACCTGTTCGCTGCCTTCAACCAGACCCAGACGTCGGGGACGCTGGCGTACTACGCCTTCGCCGACGAGCGGATCACGATCCGCGGCGACCGGCTCACCCCGGCGATCCGGGCCACCCTCGTCCACGAGCTGACCCACGCTCTGCAGGACCAGCACTTCCAGATCGGCAACCGGATGGCGGCGCTCGCGAAGGAGTCCGAGGAGGACACCGCCGCCACGACCGAGGGCACCGTCTTCGACGCGATCATCGAGGGGGACGCCGAGCGCGTGGCAGGCCTCTACACCGCGTCACTGAACGCGAAACAGCGCAAGGCCCTCGACGCCGGACGGAGCGCTGAGAACAACAAGGGCACCGACGCGCTCAAGGGCGTCCCGAAGGTGATCCTGACGATCTTCTCCTCGCCGTACACGCTCGGCGAGTCCATGGTGCAGACGGTGGCGGCGAGCGGTGGCAACAAGGCGGTCGACGAACTGTTCCGGGACACCCCGACGCACGAAGCCTCACTGTTCGACCCGTTCCAGGTCCTGGCCGGCCGGCTCGGCGCCAAGAAGGTGGACGTCCCCGAGGTCACCGACGGGGAGAAGAAGCACGACTCCGGTGAGTTCGGTGTCCTGACCTGGTACTTCATGCTCGCCGAGCGCATTCCGCTGCTGGAGGCACTCGCGGTCGCGGACGGCTGGGGCGGAGACGCGTACGTCGACTTCGAGCGCGACGGCCTGCAGTGTGCGCGCGTTGCCTACGTCGGTGACTCCGCACGTGACACGACCGCCATGCTCGGTGCGCTGCGCCGCTGGATCGCGGCTGCTCCGGGCGCACCCGCCAAGGTCTCCCGGACCGGCGCCCGGCTGCTCTTCGAGTCCTGCGACCCCGGCACCTCGGCGCGGGTCGGGAAAGACGTGTCAGGAGAGGCCATGGCCCTCGCCGCGAGCCGCACGAACATCGCGATCGCCCTGCTGCGTGCCGGGGCGCCCGAGAAGGCAGCGCGCTGCGTCGCCGACCGGCTGATCCAGGCCTTCACCATCCAGCAGCTGTCGGACCCGAAGTTCGGCGCCGGCGACCCCGCTGTCCGGCAGAAGATCTTCCAACTCGCCTCCGCCTGTCGCTGACACGGCCGGACGGCACGCCCAGAAACAGGTAGGTATACCCGCCGTTCGACCGGTACGGCCGGGCAAACCCCGCCAGGACGCTTGGTCGGCAAGGACACACCTTGCCGATTGGAGCGATCGAGATGCACAAGGTCGACGATGACGAGCTAGTCAGTCAAGTCAGTACCGCGGTCACCGACGAGATGTCCGAGCTGTACCGCCAGCACTGCGGGCAGGCTCTCCGGTACGCCACATCGCTGACGCGTTGCCCAGATGCGGCCGAGGATCTCGTGGCCGAAGGCTTCGCGCGCATGTGGTCTCGCATGAAGTCGGGCACCCGGCCGGCGATCTTCATTGCCTACCTCACGATCACGATACGCAATCTGCACCTAGACCAGGTTCGACGTCGTCGCCCCGTGGACAGTCTCGAAGAGGTGAGCTTCCGGGCACTGGCCGACCCCGCATTGACCGTCACTGATCACGCCGGAGCTTGCGTTGAGCGGGCGCTGCTCGAGCGAGCTTGGGCTGACCTCACCGAGACGCACCAGCAGGCGCTCACCTTGACGCTTGTCGAGGGATACGACAACACCACCGTTGCCCGTCGACTTGGAATCAGTCTGGACGCGGTGAGCTCGCTGACCTGGCGGGCGCGACGCGCGCTTCGCATGGCGTACACGATCCAGGCGTCGTCATGAGGTCGGTCGTCGCCACAGCCCGCGAAGCTGCGGCCAGGACTGGACGGCGCACGGTCGTCCTGATGATCACTACGACCGTGGCCATGGGGCTTTGCAGCCTGGTCCCGGCTGGCTCCCGAGTCGGCGTGATCCGACCACCGAGTGCCAGCGACGAACACGTGGCACCGGTCGCGTACTCAGCTATCCGGCCTGCCCGCCTGGTAGCAGTCGAGAACGCGTACCGAACGCGTTTCGCAGCCAACGCCGTAGTGCGGCCGAACTGGTCGGGGAGCACCGACGCCTGTGCAGCGGGGCGACCCTCACCGGCGTATGCACAGGCCACCCTTGAAAGCCTCAACTTCGTACGCGAGTTGGCCCATCTGGCCCCGGTCAGCCTCAGCAGCACCCTTTCGGGACGAGCCCAGAAGGCGGCGCTGATCATGGCCGCCAACCGCGCGCTGTCGCACGACCCGCCACCTTCTTGGCGGTGTTGGACCACCACCGGCGCCGACGCGGCCTCGAAGTCCAACCTGGCGTTCGCCGGCACGAGATTGTCTGCGGCTAGGACAATCGAGCTGTACATGGACGATCCCGGACCGTCGAACTCGGCTGTGGGTCATCGGCGCTGGCTCCTGTACCCGAAGACCAGGGCGATCGGCATCGGTGCAACTGACGATGCCAGTGCGGTGTGGGTCCTCGGACCCACCTCACGTCTCCGTCCGAACCCCGCCTGGGTTGGCTGGCCTACCGCCGGATACTTCCCGGCGCCGTTGGAACCGAACGGGCGATGGTCGCTCTCGGCGGGCTCATCACGGATGCGGTTTGGCCATGCCATCGTGCGGGTCTACCACGGGACGACAAGGGTTCGGATCCACAAGTACCGGGCGCTCCGCGGCTACGGCAAGCCAACCATCGTCTGGCAGATGCCGTCCGGATTCTCCCGCGCCGGCACCTACCGCGTTGTGGTCTCGCGTATCACCAAGTCCGGGTCGTCCAAGATGTTCCGCCACGCCTACTCAGTGAAGCTGTTCAACACGGCCCTGTGACTCTTATCAGCCGTGAACCAGCGAAATGACGACCCTCCCAGCTCGCGACTCCCTAGCGAAGATGCTCGACCACCCAAGCCGCGACCTGAGTGCGGGAATTGAAGCCCAACTTGGTCAGGATGTTTTCGACATGACCCTGTGCCGTGCGCTCGGCGATCACGAGGCGCTCAGCGATTTCGCGATTCTTCAAGCCGTCGGCAATGAGGACGGCGACTTCGCGCTCGCGCTTGGTAAGTGGCGACGCCACGCTGGCTGTGGTCGTTTCGGTTGGCCCGTCCTCGCCGAGTGCGAACGAGACGGCGTTGTCGAACCCGAGCGCTGTGCCCTCGGTATAGATCTTGTCGAAGACGTGCTCGCCGAGGGCCTTCCTCGCGTCTGCTTCGCATGACTGCCGCACCGGCACCAACAGCGGAAAAGACACCGATTGGGCAGAGGCTGTGCGGGACAGCGCCATGGCGGCCCCGAGCAGTTTGGCAGCGCGCTCCGGGGCATGTGCAGAGAGTTCGATGATCGCCATGGCTTCAAGGCACCATGCTGCGCCGACGACGTCGTTCATCAGGAGCCGTGATCGGAGGGAGCGCCGCTCAAAAGCTCCGGCTCGATCGGGGTCTCCCTCGAGCCACGCCACCAGGCCATATATCCACTCGCAGTACGCCTTGGCCATGACTTCGCCCGCCGGCTCGGAGATCGCGAGTATCTCGTTGAGGCAGGCCTTTGCGGTGTTGAGATCGCCGGCAAACGCGGCTGAGTAGGACAGGGTGATCAAAGCCTCCACCAGTCTGAGACTCTCGCCGGATTCTCTGAATGCAGCGACTGCGTCTCCGAGCAGGTCCAGCGCAGTTTCGTTGTCGCCGAAATAGGTCGCGCGCATTCCCTCTACGTGCGTCAAGACCGCGGCCGCCAAGTCGTCGGTCATGTTGGCCTCGACCGCCCTCGCGCGGTCGGCCAGCTCGGAGACAGTGTCTAGATCGCCCTGGAATCCGGCCAAGGTGACTCCACTAAAGATGGCTTTCAGCAACTCGATGCACGGCGGGCCGTCGTACGCCGCCAGGGCTCGTCCTATCCAACGTCGCCCCTCCGTAACGCCGTGTGCCATCCAGAAGATCGACAAGGAATCCTGGATATCGAGCTTGACGCGAGAATCCGCGGGCTCGAGGAGGCTTCGGTCAAACGCTGCCCGGAGGTTGGGCAAGTCCCGTGATAGTCGGGCCGCCCAGGCCAACTGGCGGTCACTGATCCATTCGTCCCTCGCTTGACGAGCGAGCCGCGCATACCACTCCATGTGTCGCGAGCGACTCTCCTCGTAGTCGCTGGTCTGCAAACGGTCGAGTCCAAACTCGCGCAGCGCCTCAAGCAGTCGGTATCGAGCCGGCGCAGTTTCGACCCGAGTGATCACAGACTTGTCAACGAGCCCGGCCAAGGGCTCGAGAATGTCGCTCGGGGCCAGCGCGCCGAACCCGCACACTTGCTCGGCGTCCTCGATTCCGAAGACGCCGTCGAAAACAGAGAGCCGCGCCCACAAGGTCTGTTCCGCGGGCGAACACTGGTCATGGCTCCACTGGATGCATTGACGCAAGGTCCGATGGCGCACCGTGGCGTTGCGGTTGCCAGCCATCCGGAGCTGCCCGTGATCGGCAAGGTGGTCGGCAAGCTCGGAGACAGACAATGCTCGAAGACGTGCCGCAACCAACTCGAGGGCGAGCGGCACGCCATCGAGCTCGTTCACGATGCGGACCACTGCGACCCGATTTGCCTCGCTGATCGAGAAGCTCGGGAGCGCCGCCTGTGCCCGGTCAGCAAAGAGCGCCACTGCTTCGAATCCCGCCATGCCTCCCAGCTCAGGCGGGCGAGCCGGGTCGGGTACCGACAGCGTCGGCACGGGGAGAACATGCTCGCCCAACACATTCAGCGGCTCACGGCTCGTCACCAGTATTCGCAGCTCGGGGCAGGCGTGCCGCAATCGATCCACTAGCAACGCGGCCTCGTTGATCACGTGCTCGCAGTTGTCCAGGACGATCAAGACCCGCCGGTCCGCAATGAACTCGACCAAGGCATCGACGCTCAGCTCACCGCCCTGCTCACGCATACCCAGGGTGTCTGCGACGACGTGGGGGATGAGCCCCGCGTCCCGTACGTCGGCGAGCTCGACCATCCAAACGCCGTCAGGGAACGATTTTCCGAAGGTTCTCGCAGCTCGGGCGGCTAGTCGAGTCTTACCGACGCCGCCATGGCCGGTCAGCGTGACGAGTGACGACATGCCTAGCATTCGTCGGACGTCGGTCAACTCGTGCCGACGACCGACGAAGCTGTTCAGCTCCGATGGAATGTTCCCTGCGACTCTCGCGGACAACGGTGGCCCCCACCCCCGGACGGGCATTCTCGACTAGGTGATGCTACGCCTTCCTACACCTGCGCAGCTCGTCCGCGCAGCCGCAATCAATCCGGCAGCGTGATGTCAGCTGAGTTGCGATGTTGCGGACCCGGCATCGAGGTCGGCGTAACGCCGGGACAGATTCGATGGAGCGCGAATCGCAAGTACTCGTCGATCCGGGTCGGGCACGTCGACGTGCGGTCGTAGCGAGGACTGGTCCTGTGCAGAGGTGCGAGCTCAGTAGTACCAGGGGTACGGCGACCAGTCCGG
>JAKFBZ010000082.1:0-16273 GCA_036676945.1 Marmoricola sp. | reverse complement strand
CGGGCCGGCCGCAAGCTCGACCTCGATCCGGCCCAGGTGCGCCGGGCCCGGGCCCTCGCCCGCAAGGTCGGGCGCCCGATCGTGAAGCTGGCGACCGGCCACACGACCGTCTCGGTGGAACGGGCCACGCTTCGCCTGGCCGGCCTGACCGGTGCGGACCCGGACGGTACGCCGTGGGTCAACCGCCTCGCCGACGCGGTGCGGGCTGATGTCGGGCTCGAGCACGGACTCGCCCTCCCGGTCTGGGACGCCCTGGCCCGGGGCGAGGCCGAGGACCTGGCCACTCTCGCGGCGAAGGCAGCGGCAGGCTCGGTCAGCTTCGACATCCCTGAGGGCCGGGCACTCTCGCGCGCCAGGACGGCGTCCCGTCGCCAGGTGCACGCCGGGTTGAAGACGATCGACCGGCGCCGGGTCGAACGGGAACGACTCGTGGCGAAGATCGGTGACGCCCCGAAGCAACCGTGGATCTACCTGATCGTCGCGACCGGGGACATCTACGAGGACATCCCACAGGCCCAGGCCGCCGCCCGCGAAGGTGCCGACGTCATCGCGGTGATCCGGTCGACCGGGCAGTCACTGCTCGACTACGTCCCCGAGGGCGCCACCCGGGAAGGCTTCGCGGGTACCTACGCCACCCAGGAGAACTTCCGGCTGATGCGGGCCGCGCTGGACGAGACCAGCCGCGAGCTCGGCCGCTACGTCCGGCTCACCAACTACGCCTCCGGGCTGTGCATGCCGGAGATCGCCGCGCTGGCCGGCCTGGAACGGCTCGACATGATGCTGAACGACTCGATGTACGGGATCCTCTTCCGCGACATCAACCCGATCCGGACCTTCGTGGACCAGCGGTTCAGTCGCCAGGTCCACGCCCGCGCCGGGATCATCATCAACACCGGTGAGGACAACTACCTCACCACCGCGGACGCCGTCGAAGCGGCGCACACCGTGACGACGAGCCAGCTGCTCAACGAGTACTTCGCCAAGGAAGCCGGCCTCGCGGACTGGCAGCTCGGGCTCGGACACGCCTTCGAGATCGACCCCGCGGTGCCCGACTCGTTCCGCCTCGAGCTCGCCCACGCGCTGCTGGCCCGGGAGCTGTTCCCGAAGGCGCCCCTGAAATGGATGCCGCCGACCCGGCACATGACCGGCGATGTGTTCCGCGGCTACCTGCTCGACGGGTTCTTCAACCTGGCCGGTGCACTGACCGGTCAGGGGATCCTCCTGGTCGGGATGATGACGGAAGCAGTGGTCACGCCCTGGCTCTCCGACCGCGACCTGGCGCTGCAGAACGTCAGGTACGTCCTGGACGCCGCCGGCAAGCTGCACGAGGACTTCCACCCGGGTCGCGGCGGCTTCATCCAGCAACGCGCGCACCAGGTGCTCGCCGAGACCATCGAACTGCTGGAGGACATCGCCGCCCATGAGTCCGGCCTGCTGGACGCGATCGCCGACGGCACCTTCGGCCTGATGAAGCGACCGGCGGACGCAGGCCGCGGGCTCGACGGTGTCGCCCGGAAGGCCCGCGACTACTACAACCCGGCGACCGAACTCCTCGAGGAGGGCTCATGAGCCGCTCGACCCCGCTCATCCGCCCGTACGGCGACACCACCGGCGACGGCATGGTCCAGGTCTCGTTCACGCTGCCGATCGCGCACTCGAAGGTGGCGGAGGGCGCCGCGGCGCAGCTCGCCCGCAAGATGGGCATCGACCCGGCCCTGGTCGTCCATGCCAAGCCGATGGGTCCCGACTTCACCTTCTTCGTCGTCTACGGTCCGGTGAGCCACCTGGTCGACGTCGACGCGGTCGAAGTGGTCGAGCGCGACTTCCCGCTGTTGACCCCGCCTGAGGTCAACGCTGCCGTCAAGGCCCGGCTCCGCCGCCGGCTGGTGGTCGTCGGCGGCTGCATCGGCACCGACGCCCACACCGTCGGCATCGACGCGATCCTGAACATCAAGGGGTTCGCGGGGGAGAAGGGCCTGGAGTACTACCGCGAGCTCAAGGTGGTGAACCTCGGCGCCCAGGTCTCGGTCCCGGAGCTGGTCGACCGTGCCGTCGCGGAGCACGCCGACGCGGTCCTGGTCTCCCAGGTCGTCACCCAGCGCGACGCGCACGTGCTCAACACCCGCGAGATGTCCGCTGCCTTCCGCGAAGCCTTCCCCCCGGCGCGACGCCCGGTCCTCGTCGTCGGCGGGCCTCGTTTCGACGAATCGATGGCCGCGGAGCTGGGCGTCGATCGCATCTTCGGCCGAGGAACCACCCCCGGAGAGGTGGCCAGCTTCCTGGTCCACCGGATCGCCGGAGAACCATCCCAACGAAAGGCGCTGCGATGACCCGGACCCCGGCCTGCGAGCCCGGCCTGACGATCACCCACCGTCGCTATGTGCCGTACTCACACGCGCACTATGCGGGGAACCTCGTCGACGGCGCCTACAGCCTGGGCCTGTTCGGCGACGTGGCCACCGAGCTCTGCATCACCAGTGACCAGGACGAGGGCCTGTTCGCGTCGTACTCGGAGGTCAGCTTCCTGGCGCCGGTACGAGCCGGCGACGTCCTCGAGGTGACCGCGGAGCTGGTCCGGGTCGGCACCAGGTCCCGGGAGATCAGGTTCACCGCGACCGTGGTCGCGCGCGGTACCGCGGCACCCGGCGATCAGTCCTCTGCGTCGTCGTCGCAACTGCTCACCGAGCCGTTGGTCGCCACCACTGCGACCGGTGTTTGCGTGGTTCCCGGATAGCAGAACGAACGGTCCCGGCGTGTCCAGTGAGACACGCCGTCGACCCGAAATTTCCTTCACCGAATGTTGGTACGCCGGCCACTTCGCTGACCTGCGGTTTCGTCCCATCAGTGCAGGTCAGCCGGTGCTTGACAGGAGCCGCTCAGCTGAGTTGTGTGTCCTCGTTCCTCCAGGCAGAACGTCTGGTCTGGGAGCCCCGACGTGAAGGACAAAGCCTCACCGGCCGCCGCGGTGTGGGTGGACCTTTCGGCGAGTCGGGGTGTCGCAGGCCTGATGGGAGAACACGGGGGGAGAGCGGAGCCAGTAGACAACGGTCGTCCGGTGACAGCCAGTCATCGTGCGGGCGGTCCGAAGGCTTCGTCCCTCCCCCCGCCGCCTCCTCCTCCCTCGGGAGTCGACGCGAGCGGCCGTGGATTCTTCGCGGCCCTCGCTGCGACCGGCTCCGTCGTGCTGACTGTGTCGCGGGTGCGGCCTCACCGGATCCCGCCGGCTTGCCTGATGCCCTAGGTTGGTCCGTCGAGACCGATGCCCCGCGCGTTCCCGGGGGCTCCGCGCGTCATGGGGAGGCTGTGTGGCACGGACCGTCATGGTCATCCCGACCTACAACGAGGCGGAGAACCTCGCCGAGGTGGTGGCCCGGGTACGCCGGGCGGCACCGGAGGTGGACATCCTCGTCGTCGACGACAACTCCCCGGACGGCACCGGCGACCTCGCCGACGGGCTCGCCGCGTCCGACTCGCAGATCTCGGTGCTGCACCGCTCGGCGAAGGAAGGCCTGGGGGCGGCGTACATACACGGGTTCCGGGTGGCGTTGGACGCGGGCTACGACGCGATCGGCGAGATGGACGCGGACGGCTCGCACCAGCCAGAGGAACTGCCGTCGCTCCTGGCCGCACTCGAGCACAGCGACCTCGTCATCGGCGCCCGGTGGATCCCGGGCGGCACTGTCGAGAACTGGCCCTGGCACCGGATGCTGCTCTCGCGCGGCGGCAACCTCTACACCCGGCTCCTGCTCGGGATCCGTGTCAAGGACGCGACCGCCGGCTACCGGGTCTTCCGCCGCGGCACCCTCGAAGCCATCGGCCTCGGCCGGGTGCAGGCCCTCGGCTACGTGTTCCAGGTCGAGCTGGCCTACCGCACCCTCCAGGCCGGGCTCCGGGTGACCGAGGTCCCGATCCGGTTCGTGGAGCGGGTCCGCGGCGACTCCAAGATGACACCGGAGGTGGCTCGCGAGTCGCTGGTCCGGATCACCCGCTGGGGTCTGTCCGAACGACTGCGCCGGCTGCGCCGCCGTCGGTGACAGGCGGACCGCCGTCCCGGTTGACGCCGACGGCTAGGTTGACGGCATGGCAGCACGTGTCGACCCGCCCCAGCAGGGGACCGAGGGCGAGCAACTCCTCGCGTACCTGGACTACCACCGGACCACCCTGCGGATGAAGCTCGCGGGCCTGGGCCCGGAGGCGACCGGCCGCACGTTGCCGCCCTCGACGATGACGCTGGGCGGTCTCGTGAAGCACCTGGACCTGGTCGAGGACTACTGGTTCTCGGTCGTCCTGGCCGGTAACCCGGAGCACGAGGCCTGGGCCGGCGTCGACTGGACCGAGGACCCGGACTGGGAATGGCGCACCGGGGCTACCGAGGATCCGGCCGACCTCCTGGCGGCGTACGACGCGACCGTGGCCCGGGTCGACCAGAACATCAGCGCCGCGCTCGCCGACGGCGGGGCCGACGCTGTCGCGGTCAAGCGCAACCGGCGTACCGACGAGGCGTTCAACCTGCGCTGGATCCTGCTGCACATGATCGAGGAGTACGCCCGGCACAACGGGCACGCGGACCTGATCCGGGAGTCGATCGACGGCGAGGTGGGGGAGTGAACCCGACCCGGCGACGCAGGTTCCCGTTCGGCCTGATGCTGCTCGCCTTCATCGCGATCCCGATCATCGAGATCTACGTGATCATCCAGGTCGGCCAGGTGATCGGCGCGTGGTGGACGATCCTGCTGCTGATCGCGGACAGCATCTTCGGCACCTGGCTGCTTCGTCGCGAGGGTTCGAAGGCCTGGCAGGCGCTGCAGATCGCGCTCACCGAGGGTCGGATGCCGGCCAAGGAGCTCGCCGACGGCATCCTGGTGGTGGTCGGCGGGACCCTGATGATCAGCCCCGGGTTCGTCACCGACGCTTTCGGGATCCTGGCGATCCTGCCGCTGACGCGGCCGTTCGGCCGTGCGCTGCTGGCGCGGATGATCGCTCGGAGACTGCCGATCCCCGGCGCGGTGTTCAACCCCGGGAACACGAATCGCCCCGGACCGTCGGGTGACGTGGTCCAGGGCGACGTGATCGATCCTGACCCTTCCTGAGGGTCGCGGAGCGAGACGCTGAGTCAGCTCAGGCGCTGGCCTTCTTCTTCGGCTTGGCCTTGCCGCGCGGAGCCGGACGGTGCAGGTGCGCCGGTCCGATCTCGCCGCCGCGGAGCAGTTCGAGACGCTCGGTGAGGATATCCTCGAGCTCCTTGATCGAGCGGCGCTCGAGCAGCATGTCCCAGTGCGTACGAGCCGGCTTCTCGACCTTCTCCTCGGGCAGGATGCCGGCGGTGCTGAGGGCCTCGGCGCCGCAACGCGGGCACTCCCAGTTGGCCGGGACGTCGGCCTCGACCGACATGGTGATCTCGAAGACGTGGCCGCGGGTGCACTTGTAGCCCACCTGCTGACGGGCGGCGAACTCGATGCCGCGCTCGTCCTCGAAGCTCTGGCCACCGAGACGTGCGCCTCGAAGAGTGCGATCTCCCATGGATTCCTCCAAAATCTCGGTGCAGCCAGATCATGGCCACACTCATGCGTACAACCTCTGAGACGTACAGGCAAGCCGAAAGTGACGCTGATTCACCTTTGTGGGGACTCAATCGCCTCGCACGGGGACGGAACGCGAGTGCCTGTACTGCATGGGAACGTCCGGGCAGACGTGAGGATTCCCGACGGGCGCCCAGGAGACCGGTTTCACATGAGGTTCTCAGATAACCGCGGGGCGCTCGTTCCCAGCTTCCCGGATACCGCGTTCAGGGTCCAATCGGAGCAGGAAGAAGGCGCCGAGCACGAAGAACAGGATCAGCGCCAGGATCGCCGGCCGGTAGGACCCGGTGAGCTGGAAGGTGACCCCGAACAGCAGCGTCCCGAACCAGGAGGTACCGCGCTCGGCGGCGCTGTACAACGCGAAGTACTCGCCCTCCCGTCCGCGCGGGATCAGCAGGCTGAAGAACGACCGGGACAGCGCTTGGGTGCCGCCCATCACCACGCCGATGGTCACTGCGACGATGAGGAACAGGGCCACGTTCTTCTCCGGCAGCAGCAGCGCCGCGATCACGATGCCCATCCAGGCGAACACGCCGCCCAGGATCGAGCGGTACGCGCCGTAGCGAGCGGCCAGTCGGCCGAAGAAGAGCGCGCCGCCGAAGGCGACGAACTGGATCAGCAGGATCGTCGCGATCAGCACGGAGGTCCCGAAGCCCAGTTGCTTCTCGCCGTACGTCGAGGCGGCGTAGATGACCGTCTGGATGCCGTCGTTGTAGAAGAGGTAGGCGAGCAGGAACGTGAGCGTCATCGGGTAGTTCGGCAGGTCCTTCAGCGTGATGAACAGCTGACCGAAGCTCCGCCGCCAGACGTTGCCCGGCACCGGCTCGACGTTGCGCGGGGCGTAGTTGTGGAGCTTGACGAACGGGATGATCGTGAACGACGCCCACCACACGGCGGCCGAGAGCAACGACAGCCGGACCGCCATCCCCTCCGAGAGCCCGAACGTCTCGTGGCCCAGGAACATCACCAGGTTCAGCGTGAGCAGGACCCCGCCGCCGAGGTAGCCCCATGCCCATCCGCGCGAGGACGCCCGGTCACGCTCGTCCTCGGTCGAGATGTCGACCAGGATCGCGTAGTAGCTGACCAGCGAGCAGCCGGCGAGCATGCTGGCCACGACCACGGCGACCGCCCCGAGCTGCCAGTTGTCGTCGGCGAGGAAGAACAGCAACGAGCCCACCGCTGCGCCGGCCCAGGCGTACCCGGCCATGTGCCGCTTCTTGTGCGGCGACCGGTCGACGAAGGAGCCCACCACCGGCAGCAGGAACGCACTGGCGATCGTGGCGAAGCTGGTCAGGTAGCTCGGCAGGGAGCCGGCGGCCAGGTGCAGGCCGAACACCTCCACCGTCTTGCTGCAGGTCTCGTCCGGGTCGGCGCATCCGGCTGCCTTGCCGGCGACCGTGATCATGTACGGCGCGAACATGACCGAGAGCACGGTCGTGTAGAACGCCGAGTTGGCCCAGTCGTACCAGTTCCAGGCCTTCTGCTGGTGCAGCCGGTCGAGCGCGGCGAGATCCGCGATGCCCGTGGTCGGCGGCTCGGTCGATGAGGTCATGCGAGGTCCCTCCACAGCCCTCGGCGGACGAGAACGTCCTTGAGCAGATCAGTGCGGTCGGTGATCAGTCCGTCGACCCCGAGGTCGAGCAATTCGTCCATCTCGGCGGGGTCGTCGACGGTCCAGACGTGGACCTGGGCCCCCGCGGCGTGCGCGCGCCGTACCGACGAGGCGGTGACGATCGGGAGCGGGCCGCGCCGGTGCGGTACCTGCAGGGCGCTCACCCGCCCGCCGGTCAGCATCCGGCTGAGTCGGGGGGACGGCGAGGCCAGGAAGGCGGCGACCTCGGCCGGCGCGGCCGAGGTGGCCACCCGGCCGCGGGCGAGCCGGCGGAACTCCTGGATCCGGCGGAAGGAGAACGACCCCACGCAGACCCGGTCGTGCCCTCCGGTGCGGTCGAGCAGGTCCGCGAGCGGTGCCACGGCGCCGGCGGACTTGAGATCGATGTTGAACCGGCAACCGGGGAAGGCGTCGAAGAGGTCTGCCAGGGTGGGCACCGCGTGCGCCCCTCCGATCCGGGCCTGCGCCACGTCGGCTGCCGCGAGGTCGCCGAGCAGGCCGTCGCGGTCGGTGACCCGGGCGAGGGAGGCGTCGTGGAAGGCCATCAGCGTGCCGTCACGGGTCGCGTGCACGTCGGTCTCGAGGTAGCGGTACCCGAGAGCCACCGCGTGCTCGAACGCGTGCAGAGTGTTCTCCAGGCCGCGCAGCTCCGGATGCTCGGCGCCACCGCGGTGCGCCATCGCGATCACCGATCCGGGCTCCTCGAGCACGGCATCCAGGTAGGCGTATCCGGTGGTCGGTCTGTCCATCTCCGCTGTGTCCTCCACTCCCTTGTGAGCAGTATCGCCCGTGCAGGACCAGCGTGGCCCGACACATGCCGCACGGCATCCGCCCTCCTACTCAGATACAGGACGTGCGGGGAGTACCTTCGTGATGTGGATGAGCTGACCTGCCCCCAGTGCCAAGGTTCGATGGCGACGCTCGGTTTCGGGCACGCGACGGTGCACCGGTGCGAGGACTGCGCCGGCGTCTTCCTGGCCCGCCCCGAGCTGGGCGCCCTGATCGAGGCCGAGAACGACTGGCACGCCCATCAGTCCGCCAACACCGCCGCGCTCCCGCGGATCACGCAGGACATGACCATGCCGCCGCCGGTCGAACGCAGCCGGGCCTTCGTGGAGACCCTCTTCAAGGGCTGAGACCCGTGGTTCGTCGAGAGCTTCGGCGGGCTCAGCCGGCGTCGGAGGTCAGCGCAGGTCGTGGAAGGTCTCGATGCGCGCGCCGAGCTCGTTGAGCCGTTCGGCGAGGTCCTCGTAGCCGCGGTTGATCACGTAGACCGATCGCAGCACCGAGGTGCCCTTGGAGGCGAGCATCGCCAGCAGGATCACCACGGCCGGCCGGAGCGCGGGCGGGCAGACGATCTCGGCGCCGGACCAGTGCGTCGGGCCCTCGATCATCACCCGGTGCGGGTCGAGCAACGTGACCCGGCCACCGAGCTTGGTCAGCTCGGTCAGGTAGATCGCCCGGTTCTCGTAGACCCAGTCGTGAAGCAGCGTCTGTCCCTGCGCGACCGCGGCGATCACCGCGAAGAACGGCAGGTTGTCGATGTTGAGGCCCGGGAACGGCATCGGGTGGATCTTGTCGATCGGGGAGTGCAGCACCGAGACATGGGTGGTCAGGTCGACCAGCCGGGTGTGACCGTTGGCGGCGACGTACTCCTCGGAGCGGTCGTAGCGGAATCCCATCTCCTCGAGCAGCGCGAGCTCGATCTCCAGGAACTCGATCGGCGCACGGCGGATCGTGATCTCCGATCCGGTCACGATCGCCGCGGCCAGCAGCGACATCGCCTCGATCGGGTCCTCGCTGGGGGAGTACTCCACGTCGACGTCGATCTCTGCCCGACCGGTGACCGTCAAGGTCGTCGTACCGATGCCGTCGATCCGGACGCCGAGCTCCTGCAGGTAGAAGCAGAGGTCCTGGACCATGTAGTTCGGGCTGGCGTTGCGGATCACGGTGACGCCGTCGTACAGGGCCGCGGCCATCAGCGCGTTCTCCGTGACGGTGTCGCCGCGCTCGGTGAGCACGATCGGCCGGACGGGGCCGCGGCTCGCGGCGACGGTGGCGTGGTAGCTGCCCTCGGTCGCCTTGACCTCCAGGCCGAACGGACGCAGCGCGGTCAGGTGCGGCTCCACGGTGCGGGTGCCGAGGTCGCACCCGCCGGCGTACGGGAGGTCGAACTCGGCGCTGCGGTGCAGCAACGGGCCGAGGAACATGATGATCGACCGGGTACGACGGGCGGCTTCCTCGTTGATCCCGGCCAGGTCGAACTCCGCCGGCGGGATGATCTCGAGGTCGTTGTCGGCATTCAGCCAGCGCGTCTTGACCCCGAGGCTGTTGAGCACCTCGAGGAGCCGGTTGACCTCCTCGATCCGGGCCACCCTGCGCAGCGTCGTCCGGCCACGGTTGAGCAGAGCGGCGCACAGGAGCGCGACCCCGGCGTTCTTCGACGTCTTGACGTTGATGCTTCCGGTGAGCGTGGTCGGCCCGGTCACCCGCAGGTGGGTCGGCCCACCGCCGATGCTGACCAGTTGCTCGTCCAGCGCTTCGCCGATGCGGGCGAGCATCTCCAGCGAGACGTTCTGGTGGCCGCGCTCGATCCGGTTGATGGCGCTCTGACTGGTGCTCAACGCGTCGGCGAGCTGTTGCTGGGTCCAGCCGCGGTGCTGACGGGCGCTTCTGATCAGGGTCCCGATCTGGGAGAGGTAGTCCGTCGTCACGCGGGCGACGCTATCTCACATATGAGATACCGCCAATCCTGGGAGCGGCTGGCAGGATCGGGGACATGCGAGTCACCACCATCCACGCGCCCGGCGACATCCGCCTCGAGGAGCGCCCGGTCCCGACCATTTCCGAGCCGACCGACGCGGTCATCAAGATCACCGCAGGCTGCATCTGCGGCTCGGATCTCTGGCCGTACCGCGGCGAGAACCCGATCACGGCCGGGTCGACGATCGGCCACGAGATGGTCGGCGTGATCGAGGAGGTCGGCTCCGAGGTGCGCTCGTTCAAGCCAGGGGACTTCGTCATCGTCCCGTTCTGCACCTGTGACAACACGTGTGCGCACTGCGCGAACGGCGCCCAGTCAGCGTGCATGAACGGCGGCTTCACCACCGGGGGACAGGGCGAGTACGGGCTGGTCCAGCAGGCCGAGGGGAGCCTGATCAAGACCGACGGGATGCCGGACGCGTCGATGATCCCCTCGCTGCTCACGCTCTCCGACGTCTTCCCGACCGGCTGGCACTGCGCGGTCGCGGCGGGGGTCAAGAAGGGTGACACGGTGGTCGTCGTCGGCGACGGCGCCGTCGGCCTCTGCGGAGTCCTCGCCGCTGTCCAGCTGGGTGCCGAGCGGGTGATCGCGATGTCACGCCACGAGCCCCGGCAGGAGATCGCCCGCGCGTTCGGTGCGACGCACATCGTCGCCGAACGCGGCGTCGAGGGCGGCAAGGCGATCAAAGAGATCACCGACGGGATCGGCGCCGACGCGGTCCTCGAATGCGTCGGCACCGACGACGCGATGCGCACGGCGTTCACCTCCGCCCGGCCCGGCTCGATGGTCGGCTTCGTCGGCGTCCCGCACGGCGTGAAACTGCCCGTCGAGCGGATGTTCGGCAAGAACGTCGGACTGGCGGGCGGGGTCGCCCCGGTCCGCAAGTACCTGCCCGAACTGCTCGACCTGGTGACGTCCGGGGCGGTCAACCCCGGACTCGTGTTCGACTCGGTGCTGCCGCTGAGCGAGGTGGCCGAGGGCTACCGGGCGATGGACGAGCGCCGGTCGATCAAGGTCCTGCTGCAGCCCTGACGAGCATCGTCCCCGAGGAGTTCTCGATGTCAGAAACCGATCGTCTCGCCCGACTGGCCGCAGATCTGCTCGCGCTGCACCAGCCCGGGAACCCGGTGGTGCTCCCGACGGTCTGGGACGCCTGGTCGGCCACCATCGCGGTCGAGGCCGGCTTCTCGGCGCTCACCGTCGGCAGCCACCCGGCAGCCGCGTCGATCGGCAGGCCCGACGGCGAGGGGATGAGCTTCACCGAGCTCACCGACCGGGTCGCGCAGATCACCGGCGCGGTCGACGTACCGGTGTCGGTCGACGTCGAGTCGGGCTACGGGCTCGACCCGGCGACCTTGACCACCGGCCTGCTCGGCGCCGGCGCCGTCGGGCTCAACATCGAGGACACCGTGCACAGCGAGGGAGGTCGGCTGCGGTCCTCCGACGAGCACGCGCAAGTGATCGCCGGCCTGCGCGCCGCGGCCGACTCGGTCGGCGTGCCGGTCGTGATCAACGCGCGGACCGACACCTTCAAGGCGAAGCTCGGTGCGGACGACGAACGCGTCGACATCGCCATCGCCCGGATGACCGCGTGCGCTGAGGCCGGGGCGAGTTCGCTGTACCCGGTCGGTTTCCACGACGAGGAGACCCTGGCCCGGATCTGCGCAGCGTTGCCGTTGCCGGTCAACGCGATCGCCAACCCGGTCGACGGCGACCTGGCGATGTACGCCCGGGCAGGCGCCGGTCGGATCAGCTTCGGTCCGATCTGGCAGATGAGCCTGGCCAAGGTCTCGGCCGAGTGGCTCGCGCGCTGGCGCTGATCCTCAGCGGCGAACGGCGCCGAGGAGCCCCTTGAGCGAGGCCCCGACCAGGTTGCCGACCGAGAAGTGGTCGTCCCACAGGGCGATCCGGCCGTCGCTGACCTCGAAGGTGCCGCAGACCCAGAAACGGGACTCCCAGCGCCGGTAGCTCAGTACGTCGGTGCGCTCGGTCAGGACGATGTCGCCGTCCGCCGCGATGTGATGCAGGATCGCGGCGAACCCGATCCCGCGGCGCTCCATGTCCCGGAGCATGCCGGCGACCTTGCGGCCCCGGAAGGTCGGCATCGAGGTGTTGCGCCATTCGACGTCGTCGGTGAGCAGTTCGACGGCGGCGTCGGCCTGCCCGGTCTCGAGGAGGGTCATGAACTGTCGTACGACGGATGCTGGGTCGGTCACGGGCACAGCGTAGAGGCGGTACTCCGCGTATCCGGAAAGCGTCCGTTTGATCCCGGTCTAGCGAACGCCTGCAAACGGCGCGAACACAGGCCTACGATGCAAGAGGCGGGGAGGGAGCCTTCGCCAGCAGTTCTCAGAGAACGAGGGAACGGTCGCCATGGAACAAACGGTGCGAACGGGCGAACTGATCGAACTGGTCGGTCTGTGCGCGTCAGCGCGTGACGAGGCCGAGCTCTTCGAGAGCGCACTGCCGGTCCTGCGGATGGTGGTCGCGGCGGACGGAGTCGCCGTCCTGGATGCGCAGATCAACGGTGTCGGTGTGACCTTCGCGGACGGCTGGGCCCTGCCGCCGGCACCGTGTGAGCCACCACCTGCGGACACAGTGAGCTGGGGATCGGTCCCGGTGCCGCTGGACTGGAAGGCACTGGGCGTCCGCCGGGTGGTGGCGATGCGCCTGGCCGGACCGGGGAGGACCCTGGCCCTCACCTGGGTCGCCGAGGAACCCCATGAGGACGAGTCCGTCCTGGCCGCCGCTCTCGACATCGTAGCCATGGCTGCCGGCCGCCTGCGGGTCAGCGGGGACCTCGCCGACCTCACTCAGCGCGTCGACAACGCCCAGCACCTCGCATCGATGGGCGACTACGACTGGCACATCCCCACCGACACCAACCAGTGGTCGGACCAGCTCTACCGGATCTACGGCCACGAGCCGCAGTCGTTCAACGCCAGCTACGAGCGCTTCCTCTCCTGTCTCCACCCGGAGGACCGCGAACGGATCCAGGCCGTTCACCAGGAGGCGTACGCGACCGGAGAGCCGTATCAGATGATCGAGCGGATCGTCCGGCCGGACGGCGAGCTTCGGTACTTGTCCTCGAACGGTGAGGTGATCATGGACGAGAGCGGGACCCCCGTGCGGATGCGCGGGACATGCATCGACATCACCGAGCGCGTCCTCGCCGAACAGGAGCGCGAGCGCGTGTCGGAGCGTTTCCGCGGCCTGGTCGAAGCCGCTCCGGACGCGATCCTCGTCTCCGACCACGACGGTGCGGTCGTGCAGGCCAACACGCGTGCGGTCGACCTCCTCGGTGGCGATCCGACCGGTCGCATGCTGACCGAGATCCTGCCCGCCGGGAACCGTGGAGGGCAGGCGGTCGCGGCGGTCAGCCTCGGCGGCGACGACCTGATCCTCGATCTGGTGACCGCCGAACTGAGCGAGACCGACCGGCAACAGCGGACCGCGTCGTTCCTCTGGGACGCCGCGCCACGACTCGAACGCGAAGCGATGGCGACCCGTCTCGGCGAGCTCCAGCAGCGCCGGCGGCAGGCGCTGGAGATCAACGACAACGTGGTCCAGGGCCTCAGCTCCGCCGTGTACGCCCTCGAGCAGCAGGAGTACGACCGGGGCGGGGAGCTCATCGGACACACCTTGCGGGCGGCCCGAAACATGATGGACGACCTGCTCGACCCGAGCGGCCAGCAACTGGGCCCGGGCGACCTGATCCGCGCGAGCAGCGCCACCCTCAAGCCGAACGTCCAGGTCCTGGCTCATCTCGAGGAGAGCGGGCGGCCCGCTGCCGAGGCCCATCGGATCCTCATCGTCGACGACGCCGAGGACATCCGGCTGCTGCTCCGCCTGAAGCTCAACAGCCACGAGCGGTACTCGGTCGTCGGCGAAGCCGTGGACGGGGTCGACGCCGTGGACCAGGCCCGCGCCCTCCAGCCGCACCTGGTGCTGCTCGACATGGCGATGCCGCGGATGGACGGGCTCCAGGCACTGCCACTGATCCGCGACGCGGTCCCGAACGTACGGGTCATCGTGCTGTCCGGCTTCAACCAGGGGACCCTGGAGGAGGAGGCACTGGCGGCGGGCGCGGATCGGTACATCGTCAAGGGCGGCCCGTTGAGCGAACTGCTCGACATCATCGCCACGGTCCTCGACGCGGCCTGAGCCCGGCTACCGGGCCGGGCGCCCGTGTTCGATGATGTCGGCATGAGCGACCAGCCACAGAGCCTGCAGGAGACGTACTTCCCGGACCTTCCGTGCTTCGGCTGCGGGCCGGCCAACGAGCGGGGCCTGAAGCTACGCAGCCACGTCGGCGAGGACGGCCTGGTCAGGGCCAGGTTCATGCCGTGGCCCGAGCACGACAACGGTCTGGGCTATCTGAACGGCGGGATCATCGCGACGGTCCTGGACTGCCACAGCGCTGCAGCGGTGACCCATGAGGCCTTCTCCCGTGGCTGGCCTCCGTTGCCCGGCGCCGCACTGCCGTACGTGACCGCGGGCCTCGACGTCCGCTACCTCCGACCGGCACCCCTGACCGAGGAGATCGGGCTGGTCGCCGAGATCACCGCGGCGACGGAGTCGGAGATGACAGCGGTGGTCAGCCTGGTGTGGGACGGCAAGACCCGGGCCGAGGGGAGCGCGGTGTGGAAGCGCTGGCGCCCTCGCTGACCCGTCGTGCGCCGCGCTGCTAGGTTCCGCACATGCAGGGATCTGTGACAGTGAAGATGAACGCCAGGCCCGACGTCGTCTGGGACCTGGTCAGCGACGTGACCCGGATCGGGGAGTTCTCCCCGGAGACCTTCGAGGCCGAGTGGCTCCGCGGGGCCACCGGGCCTGCGGTCGGCGCCCGCTTCAAGGGCCACGTCAAGCGCAACGGTGTCGGCCCGGTGTACTGGACGCTCTGCGAGGTCATCGCCTGCGAGCCCGAGCAGAAGTTCGAGTTCGCCGTGATCGTGCAGGACACCCACGTCAACCGTTGGGCCTACGAGCTCAAGGCCGTCGACGGCGGCACCGAGGTCACCGAGTCCTTCTCGCTGCACTCGAACCCGTTGACCAAGGTCTACTGGTCGCTGCTCGGCCGGCGCCGGGCCAAGACCAATGAGCGCGGCATGCGCCAGACGCTCGAGCGCATCAAGGCGATCGCCGAAGCTGCGTAGGGAGACCTGTCATGAAGGCCGTCATCTGCAGCAACAAGCAACTCAGCGTCGGGGAGGTCACCGCACCTCGTCCCGAAGCCGGACAGCTCCTGCTCGAGGTCACCCGCTGCGGTATCTGCGGCTCGGACCTGCATTCCCGCCACCATGCCGATGCGCTCGCCGACGTAGCGGCCGAGATCGGGTACGACGGCCTGATGCGGACCACAGACCAGATCATCCTCGGGCACGAGTTCTCCGGCGTGATCCTGGAGAAGGGCAAGGGGTCCCGGCTCGCCGAAGGCACAGCAGTGGTCTCGTTCCCGCTGCTGCGCGCCGGGGGAGCCGTGCACACCACCGGCCTCTCACCGCACGCTCCCGGCGCCTACGCCGAACAGGTCCTCGTCCAGGACGCGCTGACGCTGGCGGTCCCGAACGGCCTGGCGCCCGACCTGGCAGCGCTCACCGAACCGATGGCCGTGGGCCTGCACGCCGTACGACGCGGCGAGGTCGGCAAGGGCCAGGTCGCGATCGTGATCGGTTGCGGCCCGGTCGGACTCTCGGTCATCGCGATGCTCAAGGCACAAGGCGTCAGGACCGTCATCGCCAGCGACTACTCGGCCGGTCGCCGACGGTTGGCCGAGACTGTCGGGGCCGACGTCGTCGTCGACCCTTCGGTGGAGTCGCCGTGGTCCGCGGCCCAGGGACGCGGCCACCTCGATCACGCCCCGGACGTCTTCGAACTCGGCGTCTCCAGTGTCGAGAAGCTCCGCAAGCTGCCGTTCGTTCCGTGGCAGACGGTGTGGCGCGCTGCCGACAAGGTCGGTGCCGCGACCCCCAAGCACCCTGTCGTCTTCGAATGCGTCGGCGTTCCCGGCGTGCTGGAGGAGATCATCAGCCACGCGCCGGTCTACGCCCGGGTGGTCGTCGTCGGTGTCTGCATGGAGCCCGACAAGATCCGCCCCGCGATGGCGATCAACAAGGAGATCGACCTGCGGTTCGTGCTCGGTTACACGCCCCTGGAGTTCAGCGACGCTCTCAACCTCCTGGCAGACGGCAAGGTCGACCCGGAACCGCTGGTCACCGGGGTCGTCGGCCTCGACGGCGTCGCCGGAGCGTTCGACGCCCTGGCCGACCCGGAGACGCACGCGAAGATCCTGATCGACCCACGGTCGGCGGCGATCAC
>JAKFBZ010000081.1:0-3681 GCA_036676945.1 Marmoricola sp. | reverse complement strand
GCGGGCGGCCGGTGCCGGGAGTGGCGGTGATCGCGGCCCAGTACGTCGGCCTGGTCGTCGTCTCGGCCTTCATCTGGTGGCTGGTGGCGTCATGACCAAACGGCGGATCCTGCCCCTGGTGTGGCTGACCTTCAGCGGCGGCGGCGTGACGGCGGCGACGGTCCTCCCGGTGCTCGTGCTGCTGTTCGCGTTCGCGTTCCCGCTCGGCTGGTTCGACGCCCCCGACTACGACCACCTGCACTCGGTCGTGCGGCACCCGCTGACGATCCTGGTGCTGTTCGGGATGTTCGCGTTGATCCTGGTGCACGCGGCGCACCGGTTCCGGTACACGCTCTACGACGGACTGCAGGTCAAGCACAAGGTGCTCGTCGCGCTGCTCTGCTACGGCGGTGCCGCGGCTGTGATCCTGACGTCGTTCGTCCTGCTGGCCTCGCCGCAGTGAGCCCTCACCTGCCTGCGATCACCTGAGTCCCAGCCCGGCCCGCGACGATCTCCTCGATCTCGGTGAGTGCTCCGATGGCGGCGCGGCCGCCCGTCGACTCGACGAACCGGCACGCCGCCTCGACCTTCGGTCCCATCGAGCCGGTCGGGAAGCTCAGCGCGCGCAGCTCCTCGACGGTGATCTCGCCGATCGCGCGCTGATCGGCGGTGCCCCAGTCGACGTACACGGCGTCGACGTCGGTCGCCATCACGTACAGGTCGGCCGCGACCTCGCGGGCCAGCAGCTCGCTCGCGAGGTCCTTGTCGATCACCGCCTCGACACCGACCAGGGTGTTCGCCTCGTTCGGGAGCATCATCGTCGGCACCCCACCGCCACCGGCGCAGATCAGCACGACGCCCCGCTCGAGGAGCCAGCGGATCGGCCGGATCTCGAAGATGTGCTGCGGCTCGGGGGAGGGGACCACACGGCGCCAGCTGTCGCCGTCCGGCTTGAAGACCCAGTTCTTCGCCGCTGCCAGGGCGTCGGCCTCGGGCTTGGTGTAGATGGGTCCGACGAACTTGGTGGGGTCGGCGAACGCAGGGTCGTCCGGGTCCACCCGCACCATCGTCAGGATGGTCGCCAGCGGAGCGTCGGGATCCATCGCGTTGCCGAGCTCCTGCTCGAGGAGGTACCCGATCATGCCTTCGGTCTGCGCGCCCAGGATGTCGAGCGGGTAGGGGTCGACCTCGGTGTACGCGGCGGACTGGAGGGCCAGCAGCCCGACCTGGGGACCGTTCCCGTGGGAGAGCACCAGCTGGTGCTGTTCGGCGACCGCGGCCAGGGACGGCGCCGCGGCGCGCACGTTGGTGCGCTGGTTGCTCGCGGTCATCGGCTCGCCCCGCTTGAGGAGTGCGTTGCCGCCGAGGGCCACCACCACGCGCATCGGGTCCTCCTGATTCGGCCGGTCAGTCCGTGGAACCGATGCTCGCAGACGTGGCGGCGACCGGCCACCGCCCCGATCGATCTCAGCTCTTGGTGACGGACGCCGGATCTGTGCTGAGCACGCGGATCGCGAGCGCCGTGGTCGCCTCGACGTTCAGGAAGCCGACCACCTGGTTCACCCGGTGCAGATCGAGCGGCAGCAGGCCCGGGCTGCCGGGCACGTCGGGGGTGAGCCCGAGGTCGAGGTCGTCGCGACCCGACATGATCCGCACGTTGAAGTCGAAGCGCTCCCGGGCGCCGGGCGCGGTGAGCCTGCGTACGACGGTGGCTCCCATCTTCCGGGAACCCGTCTCCGTCGCCCAGGCGTCCAGCGTCGCGACCACGGCCCGGCCCTCGTTCTGGTCGATGTCGGCCCAGACCGTCGCCATCGACCCGGCCTGCTCGAGCAGGAGCGCCGCGGTCTTCTCGCCGATGCCGGAAACGCCCGGCAGGTTGTCGCTGGCGTCACCGCGCAGCGCGGCGTACTCGAGGTAGTGCTCGGCGGCGACGCCGTACATGGCGTACAGCCGCGCGGGGTTGAGTAGCGGTGACCCGTTGATGCCGCCGTCGATCAGGCGGAGGACCTGGGTGTGCTCGCTGATGTGCGCGAACGCGTCCCGGTCGGAGGTGATGATCACGCAGTTCCAGTCGTTGCTGCGTGCCCAGGTCGCACCCGACGCGTTGACGTCGTCCGCCTCGAGACCCGGGGGAGTGAGGGTGGCCAGACCGAGGGCGTCGAGCAACACACCCGCGCGCTCGAGCTGCTCGACCAGGGCCGGGTCCTTCTCGGCCCGTCCGGCCTTGTAGTCGGGGTAGAAGTCCTTGCGGACCGATGCCGTGCGATCGTCCAGCCCGAAGATCACCGCGTCCGGCGCGAAACCGTCGATGGCCTCGATGATCTGACGCAGCATGCCGTGCAGCGCCCAGGCAGGTCGGCCCGAACGGTCTGTGATCCGCGTGTGTGCCCGCGCGTGGTGGTTGCGATGCAGCAGCGAGGGCGCATCGACGACGAGGAGCAGCTTGCGCGGCCGGGTCACGGAGGAGGGCACGCTACCTGGGAACGTCGCCGTACAAGTACGTCGGCTGGTAGGGGTTGCATCCCTTCGCGATGCACTGCGCCTTGAGGTAGGCGTCGACCGAGGGGTACCCGGCGATGCTGGCGCGCTGCTTCGCTGCCTCGGCCCGGCTCACGGCGAGCTCGGCGTTGGCCTGGGCGGCGCGGGCGCGGGCCTCGGCCTCCTTCGACTGCGCGTCGGAGACAGCAGCCTGCTCGCGCGCGACCGCGTCCTTGAGCTCCTGGTTCTTGGGGTCGGGGGTGCCGACCAGGACCGAGATCCCGTCGAAGAAGGACCCCTTCGCCGTCTGGACGAGCAGTGAGTTCGACGACTGGAGCGAGTCGTTGAGCTTCTTCTCGATCTCGACCTTGGTGGCCGGGTTCTTCCAGACGTCGCGCCAGTTGTAGCCCTGCACGATGCGGTCCAATGTCTGGTCGGTCGGGTCCCCGATCAACTTCCGCAGGAGCGTGATCCACTCGTCGTTGTACGAGCCGTCCTTCTCGAAGCTGACGCCGTAGCGGCGCGCGTAGCGGGTGTAGAAATCCATCAGATCGTCACACTCGGTCTTCAGCGTGAACCGGACCGTCACCGGGATCATCATCTCGACGTTGTCGAGGGTGATCGACTTCATCCGGGTGGTGTCGGACCCCTTCTGGCCGGTCGCGTCCCACTCCCGCTCCGAGGTCGGGAAGTAGTGGTAGTCGTCGTTGGTCTGCCAGAACCACTGCCGGTCGTTGGACGGAATGCAGCCCTTGACCTTCTTGGCCTCGGTCGGGCCGGCACCGACCCGGATGGCCACCATGTCCGACGGCGTGTTGTAGCCGGTGCCGAACTGGACCGCGACGAGCAGCGCGAAAACCAGGCCCCCGACCAGTGCGATCGCAATGGCCTTGGACTTCGAGAACTTCATGCCTTCTGACTCCTACGCGTCGAAGCAGGTGCCGGCGGAAATGCCGGGTGCCGGAACTGACGTTGTGCGGCGTCGGATCTTAACGTCCGTACGGCGCTCGCGTTCGACGGATCGGAATGAAGGCTGGTTCAGGACATCGTCAGGTCATGATCTGTCGCTCTTAGTGCGGCGCGATCTCGCCCGGGTCGGGAACAGGGTCGGGCGGTTCGTCGATGTGCGGGGCGACGTCAGGATCGACCTCGGCGGGATCGCTGCCCGGGATCGGGTCGTCGGGGCCGATGGGTGTGGTGCTCATGAGGCCTTGCCTCCTTTGC
>JAKFBZ010000080.1:0-48377 GCA_036676945.1 Marmoricola sp. | reverse complement strand
TCCGGGCGAGAGCTCGGTTCGGCCCAGATGACCTAGGGTCGTCGCTGCGCCCCGGTATCCCAATCGGCAGAGGAAGCGGTCTTAAAAACCGTTCAGTGTGGGTTCGACCCCCACCCGGGGCACGAGGCTGACCTTCGCTGTCGCGGATTTCGGGGCTGTGGGGACAAACGCGTGGACGCCACCACGTCCCCGATTTTCGTCTCTGCAAACAAACGCGACCGCGGTTAGACTCGTCGCTTGGGTGCACCGAGCATCCGGGTGCGCCTCCGAGGGGAGGTTCCGCATGCTTTTCCACATCAAGCAGACGCACGAGCCGGCCGACTGCCCTTACGGCCGCGGCGGTTCGCGATCGCTTTTCGACGGCGACAACCCGGACGTGAAGATCCACGGTTTCTGGTTGGGGTTTCCGCAGCACACGACGTTCCTCGTGGTGGAGACCGACGACATCGTCAGCCTGCAGCAGTTCCTCCAGCCCGGAGCAGGCGTGACTCGTTGCGAGGTCACGCCGGTCAGCGACTCCCCGGTCCCGGCGAACAAGTAGGGACACCGGGTTCGAGATGAGCGTGCGGGGGGCCAGGCCGGCGCTGCTCAGCGTCGACGACGACCCTCAGGTCTCCGCCGCGATCGCACGCGACCTCCGCAAGCACTACGGGAGCGAGTACCGGGTGCTCCGAGCCTCCTCGGGCGCGGAGGCGCTGGAGGTGCTCGCCCGGCTCGAGCTCCGCGACGAACCGGTCGCCATGATCGTGACGGACCAGCGGATGCCCCAGATGACCGGCACAGAGCTGCTCGCCAAGTCTCGGGTGCACGCGCCGGGCGCGAAGCTACTGCTGCTCACGGCGTACGCCGACACCGACGTCGCGATCCGGGCGATCAACGAGATCGGGCTCGACTACTACCTGCTCAAGCCGTGGGACCCACCGGAGGACCGGCTCTTCCCGGTCGTCGACGACCTCCTCGACGACTGGCGGCGGAAGAACCCCGCGCACACCAGCGAGGTGCGGGTGATCGGGCACCGGTGGTCCGAGCACAGCCATGAGGTGAAGACGTTCCTGGCCCGCAACCACGTGCCCTATCGCTGGTACGACGTCGAGCGCGACCCCGAAGCCGTCCGGCTCCTCGAGGTCGCCGAGGCCGGACCCGACGACCTCCCGTTGATCCTCGTCCCGGACAAGGAACCACTGAAGTCACCACCCGTACTCGCATTGGCCGACGCACTCGGCCTGCGCACCCGCGCCCAGCAGCCGCTGTACGACCTCTGCATCGTCGGCGGGGGACCAGCGGGCCTGGCCGCCGCCGTGTACGCCGCGTCGGAGGGTCTGAGCACGCTCGTCGTGGAGCGCGAAGCACCCGGCGGCCAGGCGAGTCAGAGCGCGGCGATCGAGAACTACCTCGGGTTCCCCAAGGGGCTGACCGGCGACGACCTCACCCAGCGTGCGCTGGCGCAGGCGTCCCGCTTCGGCGCCGAACTGGTGCTCGCCCGGGACGTCGTCGGCTTCGAGGTCCGCGGCCCGGCGCGCGCAGTCCTTCTCGAGGGCGGGGGCGAGATCGAGGCGCGTGCACTCATCGTCGCCACCGGGGTGTCGTACCGCCGGCTCGAGGCCACCGGACTGACCGAGCTGACCGGCCGCGGTGTTTATTACGGCGCGATGGCGAGCGAGGCGCCCCAGTTCGCCGGCGAGGAGGTCTACGTCGTCGGTGGCGCCAACTCCGCAGGCCAGGCAGCCCTCAACCTCAGCCGCTTCGCGAAGCGGGTCGTCGTCCTCGTGCGCGGTCCGTCGCTGGCCGCGACCATGTCGCGCTACCTGATCGAGCGGATCACCACCGCGCCGAACATCGAGGTCCGCTGCGGCCTCGAGGTCGCCGAGGCACACGGGGACGGTCACCTGGAGTCGCTGACCCTGCGCGACCGGTCCGACGGAAGCACCGAGCAGGTGCAGACCTCGGCACTGTTCGTGTTCATCGGCGCCGCGCCGCGGACGGACTGGCTCGGCGACGAGGTGGTCCGCGACCCACACGGCTTCGTGGTCACCGGCCGCGACCTCGAGCTGGCGGCTCCCGGCAGGTGGGCCCTGGACCGGCCGGTGTTCGCGCTGGAGTCCAGCGTGCCCGGTGTGTTCGCGGCCGGCGACGTGCGCCTGGACTCGATGAAGCGGGTCGCCTCGGCCGTCGGCGAGGGCGGCATGGCCGTGTACGCCGTCCACCGCTACCTGGCGACGGTGTGAGGCCGGCCATGCAGGTCGCCGAGATACGTGCGATCCCGTTGTTCGACGGGCTCACCGACGAGCAGATAGGCGAGCTGCTCGCGGTCGGGGAGCCGGTGGAGATCGAGCCGGGCCGGGAGCTGTTCCACGAAGGACAGCACGCCGACTTCTGGTGGGTGCTGATCGACGGGAAGGTCGACCTGGTCCGGCACGTCGGCGACGAGGACGTCGTCGTCGGCGCGATGGACCAGCCGGGTCGCTGGGCAGGGGGCTTCCAGGCCTGGGACGCCCAGGGCGTGTACCTCGCCACCGGCCGCGGCGCACTGCCCGGCCGGCTCCTCCGCGTCCCCGCGGCCTCGTTGCGCGACCGCTTCACCGCGTGGTTCCCCTTCGGGGTCCACCTGGTCCAGGGGCTCTACGGCACGGCACGGTCGATCGAGGCCACGGCCCGGCAACGAGACGCCCTGGTCACTCTGGGCACGCTGGCGGCCGGCCTGGCGCACGAGATCAACAATCCGGCTGCGGCCGCGACGCGGGCGGTCGACGAACTGCTGGACGTCCAGGATTCGGTGCTGGAGGCGTTGCGCGGGATGGCCGAGAACGGGTTCACCGCTCGTGAGTTCCACGCCCTCGACGAGCTCCGACGCAGCCTGGACGTCGCCTCGACGCCGACCGATCCGCTCGACCTCTCCGAGCGTGAGGAGGCCCTGGCAGGCTGGCTCGAGGAGCACGGGGTCGCCGACCCCTGGCGCCTCGGCGCCGGCTTGGCGGCGGCCGGTGGCGACATCTCCTGGTGCGACCGGGTGGCCGAGGCGATCCGTCCTGAGGGGATCGGTCCGGGCATCAGCTGGGTCGCGGCGACCACCTCGCTCGGGAGCCTCCTGGGAGAGGTGAAGGAAGCGACGCGACGGGTCTCCGGACTGGTCGCCTCGGTGCGCTCGTACTCGCAGACCGGGCGGGCCTCTCGGCAGGTGGTCGACATCACCGAGGGCATCGAGAGCAGCTTGGTGATGCTGGCCCACAAGCTCCGCGCCGGTGTCGAGGTGACCCAGGAGTACGCAGACCCCCTGCCACGGGTCGACGCCTATCCAGGGGAGCTCAACCAGGTCTGGACCAACCTGATCGACAACGCGATCGACGCCATGGAAGGTGAGGGCCGCCTCCGGATCACCGCCGCGACGAGCGCCGACGGGCTGGTTGTCGTGGAGTTCGCCGACACGGGACCCGGTATGACGCCCGAAGTGGCCGCCCGGGCGTTCGAGGCCTTCTTCACCACCAAGGACGTCGGGAAGGGCACCGGCCTGGGGCTCGACATCGCCCGGCGCATCGTCGTCGAGCGGCACCACGGGACCCTGGAGATCGACTCCTCTCCGGAGGGGACCACGATGCGGGTCACGCTGCCGGCTGCGTGATCCGGCCCGTGTCGGGGCTGAGCCGCGCTCCACGGGCCACGTGACGATAGCCCGATTCACTCATGGCGGCATGGTCACAGACCTGAGTAGCTTGGCGAGCAGATGGGCTCGTGAGTTCCCAGACGGAGGGCGGCCGGCTCTGCGTTCGCGACACATCACCGAGGAGCAACTCATGAAGAACACCATTCGAATCCTGATGGCCGTCGCGGCGGCGATCGCGGCAATCCTCGTGGCACTCGGCACGACCACCCCTGCTGACGCCGGGCGCGCACCGCCCGTCGGTCCGCACCGCCACTTCATCGAGCAGCCGGACGGCACCAGGGTGCAGGTGGGCCCCGACGTGTGCGGCGACCCGAAGATGCAGACGGCCTTCAACGAGTTCCACGCGCACATCCACTTCGGTCCGGCGAACACCGCGTTCGACCACGACCACAACCCGGTGGACATCAAGGGCGGTTCCTGCTGATCGACGCCTGAAGGGCGCCTACTTCGGGTCCGCTCAGGTTCGAGCGAGCCCGCTCACTTCCAGATGCGCACGTAGTCGATCTGCGTGGTCACCCGGTCGGGGACCAGGTCGGGGTCGTACTCGTTGCCGATCGTCCCCATGGCCTGGTTCAGGGCGAGGAAGAACGGGTGGTTGAACGGCGCGTTCGCACCCTGGATGGCGGCGGTCGCCGAGCGGTAGTTGTTGACGAAGCAGACCTCGCCGTTGAGCAGTACGGTGATCTGCTTCGGCTTCCACTCCACGCCGAAGGTGTTGAACTCGCCGACGTTGATCGGGCAGTAGTCGTGGGTCTTGTTCATCGTGCCGCCCTCGGTCTGCCCGGGCAGGTAGTGGATGAAGGGCTTGTCGATGCCCGGGGTCGAGCTGTACAGCTCGGCGAAGTCGATCTCGCCCGACAGCGGCCAGGCGCCGTACGTGTTGTTCTTGGGCCACAGCCAGAACGACTGCTGGACGCCGGGAACGCCGATGTCCGGGATCTTGGCCCGGATCTCGTACTTGCCGTAGGTCTGGGAGAAGGTCTGGAAGTGCGTCACCTGGCCGTAGCCGTACTTGGAGAACTTGTACTTGCCGCAGTTGACCCCGGCAGGGTGGTCGACGAGTGAGAGCTCGAGGTTGCCGTCCCGCACGCTGATCGTCTCCGGGCTGTCCTCGGCGCAGGCGTACCGGGTGCGGGTCCCGCTGGTGGAGCCGCTGGTCCGGGTCACCTGGGGGACCCAGAACCTGCGGTCGAGCTCGGTCCCGTCGAACTCGTCGCTGAACGTGCAGACCCAGGCGGTGCCGTCGGCCTTGGCCGGTGCGGCGCCTCCGCACGACGGGCCGGGCGGCGGCTCGGCGGCGACGATGTCGATCGCGAACGCCGCGCTCTTCCCCTCCTGGTACGTCGCCGAGGCGGGGATCGTCGCCCAGTACCGGTACGAGCCGAGGAAGTCCCGGCCCTTGACCGGCAGTGTCGCGCGCAGGTTCTCGTCGAGGACGGCTGTGCTGACCCGGTAGTACCCGAGGTTGTAGGCGCCCGCCGAGTCGAGCGCCACCTTGTCGCCGGGCTCAGCCGGCGCCTCTGCCTGGATCTCGACGACGCCGCCCTCCCTCAGGGTCAGCGAGGACGGCCGCGAGAGCACCCGTACGACGGGCTTGCTCAGGAAGCTGACGCTGGTGCCGACCAGCGTCTTGTCCGAGGCGCCGGTGTCGAAGATCCCGGCTTGCCAGCCGCCGACGGCGACGGAAGCGGTGAGGACAAGCAGGAAGGCTCGGAACATGGGTCAGTACTCCTTGCCGTCCACGGGGGAAGTGGGGGGAGGGTCGCGTCCGGTCGCCCGAATGCTAGTGATGACAGCCGTTAGATCAGCCGTTCTGCGCCGCTTTTGCGCCCTGCGTGTCGCGAGCCGGCGCTCAGGCCGGTACTGCGGCCGCCCGCGACAACCGCCGGAAGACGAACCCGGCCGCGGCGGCGAGTGGGAACATCGCGATGCCGTAGACCGCGGCGGGGACAGCGAAGGTGTCGTTGTCCAGCACGTTCACGGCCACCGCGATCGCGAGCGTGCTGTTGTGGATGCCGACCTCGAAGGCGGTGGCGATCGACTGCTTGTCATCGATCCCGGCGAGGCGCGGTACGACGTACCCGATGGTGAGCGAGCAGAGGCAGAACAGGACGGTGATCATGCCGACGTCGGCGATGTAGTCGCTGAGGTTCTCCTTCTCGGCGAGCAGGGCGCCCGCGATCACCAGGACCAGGACGACCGCGGAGGCGATCCGCACCGGCTTGTCCGCGCGTGCTGCGAACTCCGGCGACGACTTGTGCACCAGCATCCCGATCGCGACCGGGATCAGCACGATCGCGAACACCTGCAGGGTCTTGCCGAGCTGGAGTCCGAGGTCGTCGGGGCCGGCAGGTTCGAAGTAGTTGATCGCGAAGTTGACCACCAGGGGGAGGGTGACGACCGCCAGCACCGAGTTGATCGCGGTCAGGCTGATGTTCAGCGCGACGTCGCCACGGAAGAGATGGCTGAAGAGGTTGGCCGTGGTACCGCCGGGCGATGCGGCCAGCAGCATCATCCCGACCGCGAGCACCGGCTCGAGATCGAAGAGCTTCACCAGCCCGAAGCAGATCGCCGGGAGGAGCAGCACCTGGGCGGCCAGAGCGATCAGCACTGCCTTCGGGTGGTGGCTGACCCGCCGGAAGTCGTCGATGGTGAGGGACAGGCCGAGCCCGAACATGATGATCGCGAGGGCGGCCGGAAGCGCCACCGTGGTCAGCGCGGAGTCCATGCCTCACCGTAGGCTGTTGTGTACGGATTTGAAGGGATTCAGGAGCCTCAGGTCCGGGAGTTTGCATCCGATCGGAACGGGCAACGGTCAAAGGACCCAGGGTGTGCCGTCGATTGGTGGAAACGGACATTTCGGGCCATAATTTGATCTACCGTGAAGACGGCAGGCCCACGACGAATGGATCCTTGGTGAAGTACCCGCTCCGCGCCCGACGTACCAGTGTTCCGGCTCTGGTGCTCCTCCTCCTCGGATCGCTGCTCGCGGCCGTCTTCACCGCGCCGGGATCGTCCGCCGAGTCCGTGACCCCGCTCCGGACCTCGACGGCGTCGAACCCGCTCGTCTCCGGTCCCTGGCCGCACTACACCGGGCACGCCGAGGGTGCGTACGCAGCGTGGCGCGACTCCACCGGCACCACCAAGGACCTGCTCGCGAAGATCGCGCTGCGGCCGCGGGTCATCTGGTTCACCGACGGGTCGAAGCCGGCCGGCGCGACCGAGCTGGTCCGTCAGCGGATCCGGGACTTCCAGCGCGGCAACCCCGACGCCTATGCGCAGCTCGCCGTCTTCGGCCTCTACCCGAAGGGCGAGAGCCGTCGCACCGAGCCCTTCACCCCCGCCATGCAGGACACCTACAAGGCGTGGATCAACAACGTCGCGCGCGGCATCGGGTCCTCGAAGGTGATCCTGGTCCTGGAGCCGGACCTGGCCGTCGCCTGGACGGGCTGGCGGCCGAACGTCCGGTTCGCGCTGGCGGCGTACGCGTCCCGGGTGCTGAGCAAGCTTCCCAACGTCACCATCTACCTCGACGGCAGCTCGGCCGACTGGCTGCCGGCCGACAAGGCCGTCCGGATGCTGGTCCGCGCCGGCGTCCGCAACGTGCACGGGATCGCGCTGGGTTCGACCCACTACGACTCCGTCTCGTCGAACATCCTGTACGGCGCCACCCTGGTACGCCGGCTCGCAGCACGCGGCTACCCGGGCAAGCGGGTCGTGATCGACACCGCCGACAACGGCCGGCCGTTCACGCACAAGCAGTTCTACGCCCGCTTCCCGAACGGCGCCTTCGACAACGCGAACCTGTGCCGGACGAAGACCGAGCTGCGCTGCCTGACTCTCGGCATCCCGCCGACGACGAACGTCGCCTCGACCCGGTGGGGGATGTCGCTGAAGGTCCGCAACACCGCGGCCACCTACGTCGACGCGTTCCTGTGGTTCGGCCGCCCCTGGCTCTACAAGCAGGCGACCCCGTTCCAGCTGCACCGCGCGCTCGCGGTGGCGCGCACGACGCGCTACTGAACCTCTGTCCCCGCGCCCCGGTGCGGGTCTAGGCTGCGACGACGTCGTCCAGCCGGAGGTCAGTCTTGAGTCCCAAGAGCCGTACCCGCAAGCGCACCAAACCCCAGCCCAAGGGCACCCAGGCCAAGGGACATCCCGCGGCCCGGTCCAGGCCCCAGGCAAGGCCGATGAGTGTCGCGATCGTCGCCGCCGTCGCGTTGCTGTCCGCGCTGTACCAGGCGATCTTCGCGATCCGGATGTTCATGGAGGCGTCCGGGCCGGAAACGGTCTCCGGGCTGCTCCTGGATGTCTCGGACACGACCTGGGTGATCCACGGGATCCTGGCCGCGATCCTCGCGCTGGGCTACCTCTGGGTGGCGCGCGGGTTGATGGCGCGTGACCGCCAGGCCCGCTCGACGATGATGATCCTGTCCGGGATCAACATCGTCTTCGGGCTCTTCCAGCTCCCGTACGGCGCGATCGCGCTCGGCCTGAGCGGCGCGGCGTTCTTCCTGCTGATCTCGTTCCCGGTCAAGGACTGGTTCGGGATCAAGCGCTGAGCCTGCCGGCGCTCAGCTCCGGGCGCCGGCCACCGCGGCGTCGAACTGGGCCCGCAGTTCGAGCCTGTCCGCGGCGCGCTCGACCGCGTCCAGGACGTCCGCCGGGACGTGATCGAGCAGGAGCCGGACGTGGTCCGGCTCGGTCAGTGCCCGGACCAGGAGCTCGCCCAGGGACCGGTCGGCGCCGTCGATCACCTCGATGACCTTGGCCCGGCCGGCGTCGTCCATCTCGTCGACGATGTCGAGCATCGGCACCAGGCTGTCGACCTGTTCGACCGCCTGGCCGAGGATCCGGCTCAGCGTCGCGTGGTCCAGCGCGGTCACGACCTCGGGCAGCATCGCGACCGCTCCGGAGGGGAGCACCCGCAGCAGCGGCACCAGGTCCACCCAGAGACCGCCGTCCGCAGAGGCTGTCACGATGTCGGCGATCACCGCCTCGTCGTGGAAGCACTGCATCGCGGCCAGCGTCGTACGGCTCTGCTCGCTCATCGTGCGCACGACGGGGAGCAGGGTCGCCCACAGGTCGAGCTCGCGGACCGCGGCGATCAGACCGGCGACCACTTCCTCGTCCTGGGACGCGATCAGGTCGGCGGCTCGGCCGCGCACCTCGTCGGGCAGAGCCTCGATGAGCGGGAGCAGGTCCGACCAGAACCGGCCGTCGGCCGCCGCGGCGGCGATGATCTCGCTGAGGATCCGCTGGTCGTGGAGCGCCGGTCGCGAGGCGATCAGCAGCCGGCCCTGGTCGCTCATCGTGCCGACCACCGGGAGCAGGCTCTCCCAGATCCCGGCGTCGGAGACGGCCGCGACGAGCCGGGCGACCAGATCCTCCTCCAGGGAGGCGACCACGTCGGCGATCGGCCCGCGGGTCTCCTGGGAGAGGTGGTCGAGCAGGTCCAGGGCCTCGGGCCACAGGTCGTTGACCGAGGCGCACTGCAGTACGCCGGGGAGGCGGTCCTTCGGAAGCAGTCCGACGGCGTGATCGAGCTTGTCCTTGTGTTCGAGGACGAACGCCGTGCGCAGCATCGCCTCGTCGGAGAGCGCCCCCATCGCGGCGACGATCGCCTCGTCGGAGACGAATGCGAGGAAGCGGCCCATCGTGACGTGCTCTTCGCGGCGGCCCAGTTCGCGCGCGACCGGCTCGACCAGTTCGGTCGGGACGCCGGCGATGATCGCCGCCACGCGACGCGGGTCGAGCTCGATGGTGGCGTCGGCGAGGAACTCCGGGGAGAGGCGTTTGGCGACGTCGATGGCCTTGCCGGGATCGACGCTGCCCGCGGCCCGGGCGCACAGCAGGGCGCCGAAGGAGCGTTCGGCGACCACGGCGACCAGGGGTGAGGGGAGCAGTTTGGCGGAGGCACCGAGCCGCGCGAGCGTCGCCGCGCCGGTGTCGAACAACGAGTCGGTCGCGCTCTCCCGCAAGGTGCGCAGTTCACCGGCGTCGATGCCGTCGAGGAAGGCGAGCTCTCCGCCCCCGAGGCCGAGCAGGCGCTCGAGCTTGAGCATCTCGGCCGCGGCCTCCAGCTTCGTACTCATCCGAAGAGCACCTTCTTCACCGGGCCGCGCAACAGCTTCGGGATGAAGCTGAGGCCGTTCTCGGTCGCCTTCTTCAACGCCTCGCTCTGCCGGGTGCGAGCCGCCTCGATCGCCAGGACCAGAGTCTCCTGGTCGGACTCGGAGAGCGCCGCCAGCCCCGCGGGCAGGCTGCCGCCGTACTCCTGCTCGAGCCGGGCACGTACGTCGGTCATCGATCCTCCTGGCAGCGGCGGTGCTCGGTGCAGAACCTGCCACACCGAGCACGTGCCCGTCGATCGGTCCAGGAATCAGGGGCTCAGGATCGACGCGCAGGTGTTTCCTGGCGGGCGTCCCGGCGAATCGGTGAGCCAGCGCGACACGGGCCGGCGTCGCGTCAGCCGCGGTCCTCGGGGCCGTTGGGCATGAACTGCTCGGCGATGTGCTCCCAGGCGTTGTCGATCAGAGTCACCAGGTCGATCCGCATCGCCTTCTGCACGTGTGGCTTCTCCAGCTCGCGGTCGACGAACCGGACGATGAACCGGCGCAGCTCGCCGTCGAGACCGGTGAGCTTCTGCAGCACGGTCGCGCGCCGGGTCTCGGAGACGACGGTCATCACCACGTCGTCCGGGTCCGGCGGGGTGATGTGCCACAGGATCGTCAGCGGCTCGACCAGTTCCATGGTCAGCCGCAGCGGCAGCAGCACCTCCGCGTCGAAGCGGAGCATGTCCACGCCGAGGTCCAGGTGGAAGGAGACGTTGACCGGCAGGTTGACCTCGTAGCCGACCACGTCAGGCAGGGCCTCGCCGTACGCGGCGCCGAAGGTGCCCGAGGCGGTCACCTTCGCGACCTTGCGGCCCGGGCCGGCGCCGATCGGGCCGAGCCGGAAGTCCTCGCCGAGGACCCGGTTGATCGACTGCATCACCCGGTCGCGGTGCAGGACCAGGTTCATGAAGCGCATCCCGAACTCGTCGTACCCGATCGGTTGCGCCGCCGGCGGCGCGGCAGCCTCGTCCGCGCTCTCGTCCGCGCCCTCGTCCGGTCCCTCGAGGTCCACGATCACCTCGGGCTTCGCCGGAACGGCGGGCGATTCGTCGGGTTCGTGCTCGGGTTCGGGCGCGATCAGGGCTGCGTCGGTCACCCGACGATCATCGTGCATCACCCAGCGGGGACGGGGACGCCCCCCGGATATGACGCCGGGAGGCGTGATCCCGGGGTAACCCACACGGCTAGAACTCGTTTCACTTCACATGAGGCCACTCACCTGGAAGCGGGTCACTGCTGCCCTGCTCGCCGTCCTGCTCTCCGTCCTTCTCTCGGGGACGCTCGCGACGGTCGCCTCGGCGCCCGCTCACGCCGACACCGATCCGGTGCCGCGCCTGCAGCGAGACGGCCGCTTCATGGTGGACGCCCAGGGCCGGATCGTGATCGTGCACGGATTGAACTTCGTCTGGAAGAAGGCGCCGTACGTCCCGCCGAACACCCCGGAGGGCTTCACCGCGGCGGACGCCCAGTGGCTCTACGACCACGGCTTCAACGGTGCCCGCCTCGGCATCCTCTGGCCCGGGGTCAACCCGACCGCGCCGGGCGTCGTCGACCAGTCCTACTTCGACAAGTGGGACCGGATCGTCGACCTGATGGCCGACAAGGGCGTCTGGATGCAGTTCGACATGCACCAGGACATGTGGCACGAGATCTACGGCGGCGAGGGTGTGCCGAACTGGGCCGTGAAGCGGCCGCTGCCGTGGTCGCTCTTCCCGTACGTGAAGGTGCAGTTCCCGCTCGGCTACTGGACGCCGGAGGTCTCGACGGTCTTCGACAACTTCTGGGCCAACAAGGGCGGTCTCCTCGACCACTGGGCGACGTTCTGGAAGCAGGTCGCCACCCAGTACAAGGACCAGCCGTACTCGATGGGCTACGACCTGATCAACGAGCCCTGGGCCGGGATCGAATGGCCGACGTGTGTGCTCGGCTGCTCGCTCACGTACTACAAGGAGCTGCAGCCGGCGCAGGACAAGGCGCTCGCCGCGATCCGGCAGGTCGATCCGGACAACATCGTCTGGTACGAGCCGCAGCAGCTCTCCAGCGGTCTGCTGCTGCAGACCTACCTGAAGGCCGTGCCCGGCGAGGAGAACCTCGGCCTGTCCTGGCACAACTACTGCAGCGCCGTGTTCCTCGAGAGCGCCGGACTGCCGTTGCCGCTGACCCCGAGCTGCAAGATGTTCACCAACAACCGTGAGGCCCACGCGCTGGACCAGGCCGAGCGGATGAACGCCGTACCGCTGATGACCGAGTGGGGCGCGACCGACAACGTCGAGGCCGTCGGGATCGACGCGAACGCGGCCGACGAGAACGAGATGGGCTGGCTGTACTGGGCCTACAAGCGCTGGGACGACCCGACCACGGCCGACACCGCCCAGGGCCTGTTCACCAACGACGCGGACCTGAGCACCACCAAGGACGCCAAGCTCCGCGAACTGGTCCGCACCTACCCGCAGGCCACAGCCGGACACGACCTCGCCTACGACTACGACCCGGCGACGGGGAAGTTCACGATGAGCTTCACCGGTGACACGAGCATCGACGCCCCGACCCGCATCTTCGTCAGCCCGATCACCGCCCCGCACGGGTACGACGTGGTGACCAGCACGGGTTCGGTGGTCAAGAACGGTTCGTACGTCGACCTGACCACCGACACGAACGGGCCGGTGCAGGTCACCATCACGCCGCTGCCCTGACCCAATCCCGAGACGCCCTGAAGGGCTCCGTGGGAACACCGCCAGTGGGCCGGGCGTTCAATGGATGACGGCCACGTAGGATCGTCACGTCAGCCTGGCACCACAGCGGTGCGCCAGGAGGCCTCCAAGGAGGAGACCCCATGCAGAGCAGTAACCCAGTCTTCAGTCGTAGTGAAGGCTTCAACGGCAAGGGCGGCACCGCCTACGCCGACTTCGGAGCCGCGACCGGCACGCCCGGCGCGCCCACCACCCACGAGCCGTACGGTCCGACCGCAGGTGCCGACCGGATGACCCTCGACTCGGTGGTGCAGAAGACCGCGTTCACCCTCGCCGTCGTCGTGCTCGCGGCGGTCGCCACCTGGTACCTGTCCGGTGACCTGTTCTTCACCAACCAGTTCGGTGAGACCGTCGTCGACGAGGACGTCGTCAGCCGGCTCTACGTCCTGAGCCTCGTCGGCGCGCTCGGCGGCTTCGCGCTGTCGATGGTCAACTCCTTCAAGAGGATCATCAGCCCGCCGCTCGTCCTCGCCTACGCCGCCTTCCAGGGCGTCGCGGTCGGTGCGTTCAGCAAGGTGATGGAGGCCACCTTCGGTGAGGGCCTCGTCCTCGGCGCGGTGCTCGGCACCATCGCCGCGGTGGCCGGCACGCTGGCGGCGTACAAGTTCTTCGACATCCAGGTCGGGACCAGGTTCCGCAAGTGGGTCATCGGCGCGATGTTCGGCTTCGTGGCCGTCACGCTGCTCGACGTCGTTCTCGGCTTCTTCGGCGAGGCGCTCGGCTTCAACGGCTTCGGCCCGCTCGGCCTGATCATGAGCATCGTCGGTCTCTGCATCGGTGTGTTCATGCTGATCCTCGACTTCGACTTCGTCGAGCGGGGCATCGCGGCCGGACTGCCGGATCGTGAGTCCTGGCGTGCGGCCTTCGGGCTCACCGTCACGATCGTCTGGATCTACATCGAGATCCTGCGGATTCTGGCCATTCTGAGGGGCGACTGACCTCAGGCAAGCACTTCGGCGCCCGGTTCCTCCTCGGAGGAGCCGGGCGCTTCTGCGTCCACGGGCTCCGGCCGGCGGCGGCGCATCAGCGTGACCCAGCGGCCTCCGGTGCCGCGGGCGGCGCCGGCGACCTCGGTACCGTCCAGTTCGGTGCCCGGCTCCTTGCTGGCCTGCACGGCGGCCGTGGAGATCGGCAGCACGCCTTCGCCGCGGGCGGGCTCCGGTGCCTCCTCCTCCTCGGGTCCGAGGCCGAGGGCGGACATGGTCGACGGGATCAGTACGCCGACCAATGAGGCGTATCCGGCGGCGGACGGGTGATAGCGGTCCGGGCCGAACAGCAGTGCCGGCGCGGCGTCGAACTCCGGGCCGAGGATCGATCCCAGCGAGACCGTGCGCCCGCCGGCCTCGACGACGACGATCGTCTGGGCGGCGGCGAGCCGGCGCGACCAGCCCCGGGCGACCTGGCGCAACGGCTGGGGGATCGGCCGGATCGTGCCGAGGTCGGGGCAGGTGCCGACGACCACGGCGGTCCCGGCGTCCTGCAGTCGCCGGACGGCTTCGCCCAGGTAGCGCACCGATTCCGACGGGCGCATCCCGTGGGTCACGTCGTTCGCGCCGATCAGGATCACGGCGAGGTCGGGCTCGACCGGGAGCGCGCGGTCGACCTGGCCCGCCAGATCGCTCGACATCGCACCCGACTTGCAGAACTCGCGGAGGTGGACCCGGCGATCCGCGGCCGCGGCGACGCCGGAGCCGAGCAGCGCGCCCGGCGTCTGCTCGACCGCGCTCACGCCGTAGCCGGCGGCGCTGGAGTCGCCGAGGAGCGCGATCTTGATCGCCGGTCCGGGGCGCCCGCGGCCGTACCAGCCGGTGGCGTCGGGGACTCGGGCGTCGATGCTGCCGATCGCCTTGCGGGCCACCAAAGCCTCGGCCCGCAGGACGCCGTACAGGCTGGCGCCGAGCAGCGACAGGCCGCCCCCGCCGTACGCCGCGGCCGACGCGAGCTTCCGAGCTGCTGCTGGCTTACCCACGCTGGCCAAGGTACCGAACGCGACCACGACGGTCCTCGGAGTCGGGAAGCGCGTCGCGAACCTCCCGGACTATGTTGGCCGCATGGACTATGCGAACTCCCTTCTCGACCTGATCGGCAACACCCCGCTGGTCAAGCTCGGGCGCACCGTCGGCGACGCGAAACCACTCGTCCTCGCCAAGGTCGAATACCTCAACCCCGGCGGCTCCGTGAAGGACCGCATCGCCCGGCGGATGATCGACGCGGCCGAGGCGTCCGGGGCCCTGCAGCCCGGCGGCACCATCGTCGAACCGACCTCCGGCAACACCGGTGTCGGGCTTGCCCTGGTCGCCCAGCAGCGCGGGTACAAGTGCGTCTTCGTCTGCCCGGACAAGGTCAGCGAGGACAAGCGGAACGTGCTCAAGGCGTACGGCGCCGAAGTGGTCGTCTGCCCGACCGCTGTCGCCCCCGAGCACCCCGACAGCTACTACAACGTCTCCGACCGGCTGGCCTCCCAGCCGGGCGCCTGGAAACCGGACCAGTACTCCAACCCGAACAACCCGCTGTCGCACTACGAGGACACCGGCCCGGAGATCTGGAAGCAGACCGACGGGAAGATCACGCACTTCGTCTGCGGGATGGGCACCGGCGGCACCATCAGCGGCGTCGGGAAGTACCTCAAGGAGCAGAACCCCGCCATCCAGGTGATCGGCGCCGATCCGGCCGGTTCGGTCTACTCCGGCGGCACCGGGCGCCCGTACCTGGTCGAGGGTGTCGGCGAGGACTTCTGGCCGGACACCTACGACCGCTCGGTCGCCGACCGGGTGATCGAGGTCTCCGACGCGGACTCGTTCGCGTTCACCCGGCGCCTGGCGCGGGAGGAGGGCCTGCTCGTCGGCGGCTCCTCCGGGATGGCTGCGTTCGCGGCCGCCCAACTGGCAGCCGAGATCGACGACCCTGACGCGGTCATCGTGGTGCTGCTGCCGGACTCCGGCCGCGGCTACCTGACCAAGGTCTTCAACGACGACTGGCTGGCCCAGTACGGCTTCCTCGCCGCCAAGGACGACCAGACCGTCGGCGAGGTGCTCCGCGGCAAGAGCGGCTTGATCCCGGACCTGGTGCACACGCACCCGACCGAGACGGTCGCCGAGGCGATCAACATCCTGCGCGAGTACGGCGTCTCCCAGATGCCGGTGGTCCGGGCTGAGCCGCCGGTGATGGCGGCCGAGGTCGCCGGGTCGGTCTCCGAGCGGGCGCTGCTGGACGCGCTGTTCGTCGGGAGCGCCAAGCTGGCCGACCAGGTCGACGCGCACATGAGCCCGCCGCTGCCCACGATCGGCGGCTCCGCCGGCGTCGAGGAGGCGATCGCGGCGCTCCAGGGAGCCGATGCGCTCCTGGTCCAGGAGGACGGCCGTCCGGTCGGTGTCCTGACCCGGGCCGATTTGCTCACTTTCATTGCAGCGTTCCGTTAGATCTGTCACCAGCCGTGGTTTAAGGTATGGGCACGGTCGCACATTCCGTACCCCACGCGGCGCGACCGGGATCCGTTTGGGTGCAGCGTGAGTCCCAGATTCACGCGCAACGGATCAATAGGTGGCGGGGTGATCCTGGGAGGGGTACCCCGCCACCGCCCGTTTTCGCCTTGTCTCGGGCCTAGTGATGGATCGCCATGGTTTACCGCACGATCGCCTCGCACGGAGAGGCCGAGATCGAGGTCTCACGGTCGCGGTTCCGCTGCGAGCTGGTGCGGGTCGAGGACGAGACGACCGCCCGGGGCGTGATCGACGGGATCCGTCGCGAGCACTGGGGTGCCAAGCACCACTGCTCGGCGTTCATCCTCGGTCCGGAGCGGGCGATCGAGCGCTCCAACGACGACGGTGAGCCGCCCGGGACCGGGGGAGCCCCGATGCTCGAGGTGCTTCGCGGCAACCAGGTCAGCGACATCGTCGCGGTCGTCACCCGCTGGTTCGGCGGCACCCTGCTGGGCACCGGTGGCCTGTCCCGCGCGTACGCCGACGCGGTCCGCGCGGCACTCGAGGCGAGCACGATGATCGAGCGGGTCGAGCAGGAGCTCCTGGACGTGACGGTGGAGCAGTCGGTGGTCGGCCGGCTGGAGCACGAGCTGCGTTCCCGCGGCACCAAGGTGCTGAGGATCGAGTACACGGATGTCGCGACGCTCTCCCTCGCGGTCCCGACCGTCGCGGTCCCGATCGCCGAGGAGATCGTCGCGGAGCTGACCGAGGGCACTGCCGAGGTCCTCCGCCAGGGGCGACGCTGGGTGGACGCTCCGCTCAGCTCCTGATCGCTGCGTGCCGGAGCCGGCCCGTGACGGCGCGCACTACCTCGGGCGGGACCTTCAGGACCTCCCGGTCCCAGGTGAACAGGCCGTTGAGCTCGGTCTCGACGTCGCTGAGCTGCGTGTAGACGGTCGCCGCCAGCCCGGCGACGACGGCCGGCTCGATCTGGTCGCGGTGCAGGTCCTGGAAACCGCTGGCGAGCGCCTCGCGCGTCTCGAAATGCCGGTAGCCGAATTCCTCGTCGCTCCAGTCGTGGCCTTCGACGCGCAGGCTGTAGCCGCCGTACTCGGTCAGGGCGTGCACCCGGCGCTCACGGCGTCGCCGCCGGAGCCGGAACGGACGCAGGTAGGAGTGGAAGCTCTTGACGTCGCCGCCGCCCTGGTCGATCCAGCCGCTCACGTGGTTGACCAGCCGGGTCGGGTCGGCTTCCTTGACGAGCGCGGCGATCGCGTTGGCGTCGAACTGCCCCCAGCCCTCGTTGAACGGCGTCCAGACGGCGATCGACGCGACGTTGCGGAGCAGGGAGACCGTGGAGAGGACCTCGGCGCGGAACTCGGCGCGGGCGTCGGCGTCGTCACGGAAGAAGATCCCGTAGCGGTGGTCGGAGATCCGGACCGGACGCTTCGCGGGCAGGTCGGCGATCAGGTGCCGGTACCGGCCGCCGCCGTTCACCATGTCCTGCCAGACCAGGATCCCGAGCCGGTCGCAGTGGTGGTACCAGCGCAGCGGTTCGACCTTGGCGTGCTTGCGCAGCACTGTGAAGCCGAGGTCCTTCATCGCGGTGATGTCGTGGACCATCGCCGCGTCGCTCGGCGCGGTGAGCAGGCCGTCGGGCCAGTACCCCTGGTCGAGGACGCCGACGTGCTGGATCCGCTCGCCGTTCAGGGTGAAGTGCCGCCGGCCCTTCGCGTCCGTCCCGGTCCCGAGGTCGCGCAGGCCGGCGTACGAGGTCACCCGGTCCGCGCCGCAGGTGACCTCGAGGTCGTAGAGGAACGGGTCGTCCGGCGACCACGGACGCGGGTCCGGCACCGGGATGCGGAGCGGTACGCCGGGGGAGCCGGTGGCCCGGGCGACGACCGTGCCGCGGTCGAGGACGGTGACAGCGGCCTCCGGGGTTTGCGGGGCCGCCTCGACGCAGACCTCCAGCCAGCCTCCGGCGTACGACCCGACGATCGCCAGGCTCTCGACGTACTCGTCCGGCACCGCCTCCAGCCAGACGGTCTGCCAGATCCCGGACTGGGCGGTGTACCAGATCCGGCCGCGGTCCAGGCGTTGCTTGCCGCGCGCGTGCGGGCCGGTCTCCGACAGGTCCCGCACCCGCACCTCGATCGTCTGGGGCCCGTCCGCGAGTGCCTCGGTGACGTCGAGGGTGAAGGGTAGGTAACCACCGGTGTGGCTGCCGATCTCGATCCCGTTGACCCAGACCGTGCAGGACTGGTCGACGGCGCCGAAGTGCAGCAGCACACGACCGCCCCCCTGGGTCGCGCTGGTCGAACCTGTCGGGACCTCGACCCCGGTCCGCCGGTACCAGAGCCACTGGTCCGGCTGCAGCTGCCTGCCGACGCCGGAGAGCTCGGCCTCCGGGGAGAACGGGACCACGATCTCGCCGTCCCAGGACCCGGGCCGGCCCGGACCGGCGAAGGCGTACTCCCAGCGGCCGTTGAGGTTCACCCAGGGCGTGTCCCGGACCAGCTGCGGCCGCGGGTGCTCGGGGAGGGGATTCTCCGGATCGAGATCCCGTCCCCAACGCGTCAGCACGCCTCGCAGGCTACCGACCGATCGTGCGCTCCACGCCGACACCGGTCAGCTTCTCCGGGTTGCGGACCAGGTAGATCTCCTTGACCTTGCCGTTCTCCGCGACGACCGTCCCGACCGCGTCCAGCTCCCCGTCGATGGTGAGGAAGAGCGCCGGGGCGCCGTTCACGATGCCCCAGTCGACGCCGAGGTCCGCGCCGGTCGGGACCACCGCGGCCAGGAACCGGGCGACCTTGGCGGCGCCGTAGATCGGGTTGAGCGCGGCCTTCTTGATCCCGCCGCCGTCGGTCCGCAGCACCACGTCGGGGGCGAGCAGTTCGAGCAACGGCTCGACCCGTCCGGTGGCGGCGGCCGCGAAGAACTCGGCCACGATCTGCTCGCTGTTCTGCGGCATCTCCACGCGCGGGCGCCGTGCCTGGACGTGGCTGCGCGCCCGGGAGGCCAGTTGCCGCACGGCCGGCTCCGACTTCTCCGTGGCGGCGGCGATCTCCGCGTACTCGAACCCGAAGATCTCGCGCAGCACGAACACCGCGCGTTCCAACGGCGTGAGCGTCTCCAGGACGACCAGCATCGCGAACGAGACCGAGTCGGCGAGCTCCACGTCCTCGAGCACGTCGGGCGCCGTGACCAGCGGCTCCGGCAGCCAGGTCCCGACGTACGTCTCCCGCTGGCGCTGCAGGGTCCGCAGCCGGTTGAGAGACTGCCGGGTGACGATCCGGACGAGGTACGCGCGCGGGTCGCGCACCTCGTCGAAGAGAACGTCGGCCCAGCGCAGCCAGGACTCCTGCAGCACGTCCTCGGCGTCGGCGGTGCTGCCGAGCATCTCGTAGGCGACCGTGAAGAGCAGCCCACGGTGCTCGGCGAACACCTCCTCCGCGGAGGTCATCGCGGCGTCAACTCGCACTGGTCCTTGAATCCCTGGCTGGTCAGGCCGAGCGCGCTGTTGAACCGCGAGCGCTCGTTCTCCACGGCGATCATCATGGTCAGCTCCACGAACGCATCCTCGCCCAGGTCGGCCCGGAGCGCCTCGGTCATCTCGTCGGTGACCTGCAACGGCGTCACGGTCATGGCCTCGGCGTACTCCAGCACGCGGCGCTCCTGCGCGGTGAAGACCTCGGACTCCCGCCAGAACGGCACCTCGCCGAGCTTGCTGGTGTCCAGGCCCTGACTGTGCGCGGCGTAGTAGCCGAAGTCCATGCACCAGCTGCAGCCGATCACCGACGCGCTGGCCAGTTGCGCCAGCGTCTTGAGGTCGGGGTCGAGCTTGTCCCACTTGGCGACCTTGCCCTCGAACTTCATCACCGACCAGAGGATCGGCTTGTTGTGCATCAGCACGAGAGCGTTGTCGGGCACGTCGCCGTACGTGCGCTTGCAGTACCAGCTCACCAGTTTGCCGACCAGACCCTGGTCCTCCACGAGCGGGACCCGGACGGCTGCGCGGCGCTCTTCGGTGGTGGCGTATTCCTTCAGGCTCATCTCGTTCTCCTCGTCGTCGAGCCCCGGGGGTGGGGCGCGTCGTCCATGAAGACACCGGCCGGGCATGATCTGTGACATCGAGCCGTGCCGGGAACCGATCTACGGCAGGCTTGGACCAATCGTCTCGACCCAAGGAGCTCGCAGTGACGGTCACTCCCGCAGGCTGGTACCCGGACCCCCAGGACCCCGCACTGGTGCGCTACTGGGACGGCACGGCCTGGACCGAGTCCACCGCCCCGGCGGCGCCGGCGGCCCCGGTGGAGCCCACCGCCCCGGTCGAGCCCACGGCCCCGGGCGAGGTGCCGCCGTACCCGACGTACGGCGAGGCGCAGCAGAGCTACGGCACGCAGTACCCGAGCTACCCGATGGGGCAGCCGGGGATGCCGAGCCCGTACGCCGCCCCGCAGAACCAGTCGAACACGCTCTCCATCATCGGCATCGTCTGCGGTGTGATCGCGCTGCTCTTCTGCCCGCCGCTCTTCGGTATCGCCGGCCTGATCCTGGGTGGCATCGCGATGTCCAAGAAGGAGCCGCTCGCCAAGTGGGCGCTGATCGCCTCCGGCGTCGGCCTGGTCGGAGGCATGATCATCGGGTTCCTGCTGATCAACAGTTCGATGTACTGACCTGTTCGGTATGCAGCTGGAGTTCGACGGGGAGATCTGGTTCTGGAAGGGACCGTCGCCCTGGCATTTCGTCACCGTGCCCGACGCCGAGGCCGCCGAGCTGGAAGCGACCTCGGCCTACGTCACCTACGGCTGGGGGATGATCCCGGTCGAGGTGCGGATCGGGGCGACCACCTGGAAGACCTCCTTGTGGCCGAAGGACGGGAGCTACGTGGTTCCGCTGAAAGCCGCGATCCGGAAGGCCGAGGCCCTCGACGTCGGGGACACGGTCCGCGTGCGGCTGACCGTCGATCTCTGAACGAAACCTGCCGGGGCCGAAAATGCCTCCGGTGTCCGGCCCGCATGGTTGAATCTCCGTCGAGCGCTCGGGAGCGGCCCGCGCCTTGACGCGTGCGGAGTTCTCGATGAAGCGGTTCGTTCCTGTCGTTGCTGCCCTGGGGTTGGTCGCGAGCGGGTTGTTGACGTCCTCGGTCGCAGCGAAGTCCGCCGGGCCCACGGTTCCGTCAGCCGGCGCTGTGATCTGCAAGACCCAGGTGATCGGCGTGCTGCCCAACGGCAGGCTGGTGAAGCGCCTGGTCACCAACACCCGGTTCGACAGCGAGAAGGTGACGGCGGCGCCGCTGCCGTTCAAGGTGGACTACCTGTTCGGGTGGAACAGTGAACAGATCACCGGTGGCCGCCAGTACTGGTGGTACGCGTTCACGGCCGGGCAGGCGGCCCGACGGATCACGGTGAGGGACCTCGACGCCGAGCCGACCCTTGCGAAGCCGACAGTGGTGGCCCGCTACCGGCCGACGATGAACGCACGCCTGCTCGCCGACTCCGGCACCTACTACACCTACGGGGTGGACCGGCGAGGCAACCTGATGCGCTGGACGAAGTACATCGACGACCACGGCCAGTACTGGTTCGACACCGAGCACCCGAAGCTCGTCGCCCGGAACATGGGCTCGCTCAAGACGCTCAGCTTCATGCTGACTTCGCGCCTCTCGGACGGGATCCGTCGCGACGTGCTCTACGGCACCACCAACGCCGGAGCCCTGAAGCAGGTCCAGATCCCTTGGGGGACGCCGGGCAAGTCGAAGGTCACGACGGTGAAGACGACCGGCTTCGCGTCGTACACGTCGCTGTCGCTCTCGTGGTGCAACGACAGCGGCTCGATCGGCTCGATCATCGCCATCGACAAGGTGAACAACCGCGCGCGCTGGTACCACCTGACCAGCCAGTACCGACCGAACGTGAACAACCTGGTCCGGCACCCGCTCGTTGCGCCGGGACGGAACTGGCGCCTGCACGCGACGTTCTGAGCCGCGGCCTATCCTTCCCGGTGCGATGGTCGATGGGCGGGACGACGACAACGACACCGTGCGGCGGATGCTGGACGGTGACGAGGACGCGTTCCGGACCGTCTACCGGTCGATCCAGCCCGGTCTGCTGCGCTACCTGACCGTCATGGTCGGGGTGACCGATGCCGAGGATGTGGCGGCCGAGACCTGGGCGCAGGCGCTGCGTGACCTGCACCGGTTCACCGGCAGCCATGACGGGTTCCGCGGCTGGATCACCACGATCGGCCGTAACCGGGCGCTGGATCTGTTGCGCAGCCAGGGCCGACGGCCGGTCATCGACGTCCCTGTGGAGGAGATGCCGGAGCGGGCGGACCCGCACAGCACCGAGGACGACGCGCTGGTCCTGGTCTCGACCGAGGAGGCGTTGCGGCTCATCGCCGCCCTGCCGCCCGACCAGGCCGAGGCGGTCCTGCTGCGCGCAGTCGTCGGGCTTGATGCCAAGTCGGCAGCTCGCGTCCTGGGCAAGCGTCCCGGTGCGGTCCGGACGGCGGCCCACCGGGGTCTGCGGGCGCTCCAGAAGAAACTCTCCGATGGTGTGTAACGTTCCGGCCTGCTGTGACGCTGATGAGGTGAGATGAGAATTCTTCGAGCACGACTGTCGCGTCGCTCCGCTGCTCGGCTCCTGGATCAGGAGCCGGTGGCCGGCGACCAGGTGAGCATGCTGCTCGCCGCGGCGTCGGCGCCTGCCGATGCCACCGATCTTCCCGGTGAAGACCGTGCGACGTCTCAGTTCCGCGAAAGCGTTCGTCTCGGACCTGTCCCGACTGCAGAAGGTGTGCCCGTCATGACTCGAATGGTTCGCAAGCTCGTCGCCGTCCCCGTCGCGGTGGTGAGCGCTGTCGCTCTCGCCGTGGCTGGAGGCGGCTTCGCCCTGGCTGCCACCCAAGGTGTGCTGGACGTCCCCTTCACCGAACACGACAACCGTTCCGACAAGGCGCCGGCTGCGCCCGAATCGATTAACCCGGGTCTGACGCACGCCACGAACGCACCGTCCTCGCCCGGCGCGCCTGAGGGCACGCCGAGCGCATCGCCGAGTCCGTCGCTCTCCGGCCTGTGTGTTGCCGTCCAGGCGGGTGCCACCGAGGTCAACAAGGCCAACCCCGCGTTCGCCGCGCTCACCGCCGCCGCCGGCAGCGCGGAGGACATTGCCGCCTACTGCACCGCGTTGGTCGGCGACAGGCCCGTTCGCCCCGCCAAGCCCACTCAGGCCGCTTCGCCGACGATCTCGCCGAAGCCGACCCAGGCAGCGTCCCCCACGATCCCGCCGAAGCCGACCCAGGCCGCGGAGCCGACGATCCCGCCGAAGCCGGAGCAGGCCGTCCAGCCCACCGTCCCGCCGAAGCCGCAGACCCCCTGACCGGCAGACGTCACACCAGCTCGAGGGAGCAGCAGGGCCCGGGTTCACCCCCGGGCCCTTCTGCGCTCCTCGCGTCGCGCTGGTCTGCACCAGGACGGACCGGCTCTCACCTGACATTCCTCCGTAATCGGAGTAATCACGCATCTGTTTTTGTACGGAATGAATCGTGCTAACAAACCAAACATGGACGAAGCGGACCAACATTTCTAGCGTGGACCGCCTGATTCGGGGGCAGGTGATCATCGACAAGGTGCACGCGCAGCGTGGATCTCGGGCGTCTTGAGGTCTTCTCCCCCACGGGGGAGGAGATGGAATGAAGACCAAGTACGTCCTTGCGCTGACCGTGGTGGTCGCCGGGACCCTCGTCCTCGTCGGGCCGGCCGATGCGCGCCGGAGTCCCGCGCCGCCGACGGATGCCTGCGGGACCGTCCTCGCCAAAGCTGACGGAACCACGTGGGCCTGCACCTTCGTCGACAACTTCGACGGCACCTCGCTGGACCGGAGATCCTGGCTGCCGCAGGTGTACTTCGCGATGGGCACCCAGGAGGCGCACACCTGCTACGCCGACGATCCGTCCCACGTCTCGGTCGCCAGAGGTGCGCTGCGGCTGACCATGAGGAAGGTTGCGATCCCGGTGTCCTGCACCTTCGGCGGGCTGACCGGCCCGACCAGTTACGTGTCCGGTGGTGTCACGAGTTATCACCTGTTCAGCCAGCAGTACGGCCGGTTCGAGGCGCGCATCAAGAACACCGCGACCAGCGCCCCGGGGCTGCACGAGGCGTTCTGGCTCTGGCCCGACGACCGGTACCCGTCGGACACGGTCTGGCCGGTGGCCGGCGAGATCGACATCAGCGAGACGTACTCGGCGCATCCGACGCTGTCGATCCCGTTCCTGCACTACAGCGCCGATGCGCACGGCGGCGTTCACGGGCTCAACACCGCGTACAACTGCACCGCCGACCGGGGTGTGTGGAACAAGTACACGCTGGAGTGGACGGCGTCGAAGCTGCAGATCCTCGTCAACGGCAAGGTCTGCCTGACCAACACCTCAGGTGACCCGGCCTTCATGAAGCCGTACATCATCGCGCTGACACAGGGCATGGGCGCCGCGGGCAACGTCTACGACGGCCGCGCCCCGCTGCCGGCGACGATGAGCGTCGACTACGTCAAAGTCTGGAAGTAGGCCTACTGGCTACGGGTGGCCAGCAGGTCCCGGATCTCCTCGAGCAGGGCGATGTCGGCCGGCTTGCCCTCGGCCTCCGCGGGGAAGAACTTCTCCTTGGCCTTGACGTACGGGACCACCACGAGGAAGTAGACGACCGCGGCAAGGATCACGAACGCGATCAGCGCGTTCATGAAGGCGCCGAAGCTCGTCCCTTTGTTGAAGACCTCGTCCACGCCGGATGGCAGCAGGTCGGTCAGCCACCTGGTGAACGCGGTGACGACCGCCGCGAAGGCCACGCCGATGACGACGGCGACGGCGAGGTCGACCAGGTTGCCGCGGAGGAGGAAGTTCTTGAAGCCGGTCATGGGGGATCTCCTATGTCCAGATGCCCGAGGGGAGGGTCGCATAACGGAACGGCCATCACGCTAGCGGTTCCACGCCACGCTCAGGAAGCCGGTGCTGGTCGCCGCGGCGAGCTCGGGAACCGCGGCGGGGACCACCGCGAGGACCACCAACGCACCGGTCGCGTTGGCGCCGCTGTTCGCCTCGCTGCGCTGCCCGGTCGACAGCACGACGGCGTCGGTCACGGCGAGCTCGGCGGGGCCGTTCGAGCGCGGATCGGTCGCCCACAGGTCCACCCGGTCGCCGGTGTGCAGCAGTGCCGCGACACCGGCGTCGGGGATGCGGACCGCGATCGCCACCCGGCCGGGATGGCCGTCCAGGACCGTGCTGCCGAGGACCTGCCGCGCCGACAACGTCTGGCCTCGTTCTAGCGGTTGCGCGACCGTCCTCCCGAGCAGCAACGACGGATCCTTGACCGCTGATGCCGGCACCGCGGCAGTGGGGAACGAGGCGCGGCGCAGGTCGGCGCTGGTGAGGCGGGTGCCGGCCGGTACGTCGCGCGCGACTGTCCAGACCGGCACGGTCGGCACACCCGGATCCTGGAGCGCCCGGAGGGAGAGCAGCACCGCCGCGGCGGCGCAGAGCGCGGCGATCCCGCGCCGGTGGATCAGCAGGCGACGGCGGAACTCGCGGAGGAGGTGGAGTGGTTGCAGCACCCGCTCACGCTAGGGACGCCGGGTGTTTCGGCGCCGACGCTGTCCACAGGGGTCTGGTCAGGCGGAGGCGGCGGTGCTCGCGGACGACGACGAGCCGGAGTCGGAGGACGTCGTACCTGACGATCCCTTGTCCGACGAGGACGAGGTCGTGCTCGCGGTCGTCGTCGACGACGACGTGCCGCGGCTGTCCGTGCGGTAGAAGCCGGAGCCCTTGAAGACCACGCCGACCGCGTTGAAGACCTTGCGCAGGTTGCCGTCGCACTCGGGGCAGACGGTCAGCGAGTCCTCGCTGAAGCTCTGCACGGCCTCGTAGAAGTGGCCGCAGTCGTTACAGGAGTACTGGTAGGTGGGCACAGGCGATCCTCGGATGGTGCGGGGTGTCGGTTGGCACTCGACGGTGTCGACTGCCAATGGTACGGCACAATCACAACCGTGACCGCATCCTCCGACGAGCCCCGGACCCCGTTCCGCGAGTGGCCCGCGGCCGGCCGATGGGTCGTGTACGGCGTGATCGGACTGGTGATCGCGATCGTGGCCGGGCTCGCCGGCACCGCCGCGGTGGTACGCCGCAGCTTCCCGGTCACCAACGGCACCATCACGCTCAGTCGGCTGACCGCCCCTGTCGACGTCCACCGGGACGGGCTCGGCGTCCCTTTCCTGCGTGCCACGGACGCCCGCGACCTGTTCCTCGCCCAGGGCTACGTCCAGGCCCAGGACCGGTTCTTCGCGATGGACGTCGCCCGCCACCGTGCCGCGGGCCGGCTCGCCGAACTGCTCGGCGCCTCGGCGGTGCCCGGCGACCTGGTCGCACGCACCCTGGGCTGGCAGCGCCTCGCCGAGGACGAGTACTCGGAACTGTCACCGACGACCAAGTCCTACCTGCGTGCGTTCAGCGCCGGGGTCAACGCCTACCTGGGCGAGCACTCGCCGTCGCGCTCGTCGCTGGAGTACATGCTGCTCGAGTTCGCCGGCCTGAACTACCGCCCGGAGCCATGGACGCCCACTGACTCGCTGGCGATCCTGAAGTCCGACGATTCTTCCTGGCGCGGTGACGTGACCACCGAGGTGGAGCGCGCCAGGCTCGCCGTCGACCGGACCCCGGAGCAGGTCGATGCCCTCTATCCGGACGGTGACCCCGACGCCGGGGAGCCTGATGCGTTCGCCGTCGCGGGCGCGCACACCGCTTCGGGGAAGCCGCTGGTCGCCGATGCTCCCGACGTCGTCCCGGGAGTGCCGAGCCCGTGGATCCAGGTGGGCCTGCGTTGTCGCGAGATCACCCCGACGTGCGCGTTCGACGTCACGGGCGCGACCCTGCCCGGCGTCCCCGGGGTCCTGGTCGGACACAACGCCGACGTCGCCTGGGGGCTCGGTCGCACCAGTGCTGACGTGGCCGACCTGTTCCTGGAGAAGGTCGACGGCAAGCAGTACCTGCGCGGGAAGCGCTGGATCCCGTTGATCGAACGCGACGAGCTGATCAGGGTCCAGGGCGAATCGTCACGCCGGTTCACCGTGCGCTCGACCACGGCCGGGCCGTTGCTCTCCGACGTCTCGGGAGAGGTCTCCAGCGTCGGTGCCAACGCGCCGGTGCCGGACGGGTCGCCCGAGCGCGCGAACGGCTACGCGGTCGCGCTGGCCGCCACCGCACTGGCGGCGTCCGGGACCGCAGACGCCGTCTTCGACCTGGACCTTGCCTCCGACGCCACGGAAGTGCGGGTCGCGGCGGCCGATCTCGCTCTGCCCGGCCACGACCTGGTCTACGCGGACAGCGAGGACCGGATCGGGCGGATCGAACTGGGTCCGCTGCCGGTGCGCGCCATCGGCAGTGACGGCGCCGATCCGGCGCCGGCCTGGCGCAAAGGCGGCTGGCCGGCGCGTCGGCCGGCCGACGCGGTCGAGATCGCTCCCGCCGACGGCGTCGTCGGCGGAGACGCTCGCGTGCGGTCGCTGGTCTCGGCGTCCGGCGGCTGGACCGCCTCCGGCCTCACCGTGGTCCAGAGCGACACCCGGAACCCGATCGCGCCGGACCTGGTCCCGCTGCTGCTGCGGATCCTGGTCCCGTCGCAGTACTACGCCGACGGACAACGGCTGCTGGCGGAATGGGACTACAACCAGCCGGAGGACTCGGCGGCGGCGGCGTACTTCAACGTCGTCTGGTCCAACCTGCTCCGGCTGACCTTCCACGACCAGCTGAAGGAGTCCTTGTGGCCCGACGGCGACACCCGGTGGATGCAGGTCGTCCGCGACCTCCTGGACCAGCCGCAGAGCTCGTGGTGGGACGACGCGACGACCGACGCGGTCGTCGAGGACCGGGACACGATCCTCGGCGAGGCGCTGCGCGACGCACGTGACGAACTGACCCGCACGCTGGCCCGCGATCCGAGCGGGTGGACCTGGGGTGCGTTGCACCGGCTCCGGCTCGAGGACGGACCGCTGCGGCCGCGCGACCTGGGGCCGTTCGACGTGCTGCTCGACCGCGGTCCGTACGACGTGGGCGGCGGACCCGGCACCGCGGCCGGCACGCCGTACGACGCAGCCCGCGACGACGACAGGACCTTCGACGTCGTGCGCGCGCCCGGTCTCCGCTTCGTCGCCGATCTCGGCGCGCCGGACTCCTCACGCTGGGTGAGCCTCACCGGGGCTTCGGGTCACGCGTTCGAGGATCACTACCTGGACCAGAACGAGCGCTGGCGGGCGGGCGGAGCCTTCGTCTGGCCGTTCACCGCCGAACGGGTCCGGCTCGCCGGGGAGGACCTCCTCCGGTTGCGGCCGCGCGACTGAGGTCTTCAGAAGCGGACCAGGCGCTCCTGGGTGACGGCCGCGGTGACAGCGCGATCGTGGTCGTCGAACGGGACCGTCGGCAGGATCTCCTCCTCGTTGAGGACGACGCAGGTGAAGGTGCCGACCGGGACGCGTCCCAGCGCGCGGTCGTAGGAGCCGCCGCCCCTGCCGAGGCGGTGGCCCTGCTGATCGACGGCGAGGCCGGGCACCAGGACGGCGTCGGCACCGGCGACGGCGTCCGTGCCGAGCGCCTGGCCCACTGGTTCGAGCAGGCCGCGCCGGGCCGAGACCAGTGACTGCGGGCCTTCGTAGCGGGCCCAGTCCAGGTCGTTGTCGGCGAGCAGCAACGGCAGGATCACCCGTTTGCCGGCGGCGAGGAGCGCGTCGAGCAGCAGACCGGTCCCCGGTTCGCGTCCGACGGCGACGTATGCCGCGACGGTCGCGGCCCGGCGTACCTCGTCGGCGGCGAGCAAAAGTGCGCTCGTCGCCTCCGCCCGGGCGCCGCGTTCGGCCAGCGAGAGCCGTCCGCGCGCGGTGGTCAGCTGGTCGCGGAGGGCCAGCTTCGAGGCCTCGATGTTGTCCATGGCGAGAACAACCCTACGATCGGAGGTATGAGTGATGCAGGAAGCGGGCCCGGCCTGGCGCTGGCCCGGGAGAAGATGAACGCCGCCGGCGTCGAACCGCTGGCCATCGATGTGTTCGCGCACTACTTCCGGCTCCTCGAGCGCGGCGAGACCGGCATGATCCCCGAGTCGACGATCGACCCCCTCGACATGGACTCGATCGAGGACGCGGAGGTCTCCGACGAGGCCGGTCGGCGGGCGCTCGCCGAGACCGCGGTGATCAAGCTCAACGGCGGCCTCGGTACGTCGATGGGCATGGAGCGCGCCAAGTCGCTGCTCTGCGTGCGGCGCGGGCTGTCCTTCCTCGACATCATCGCCCGACAGGTCCTGCACCTGCGAGCCACCCATGACGTCACCCTGCCGCTGATCTTCATGAACAGCTTCCGGACCAGCGCCGACACCCGGGCGGCGCTGGCCCGCTACGAAGACCTGCCGGTGCCGGGCATCCCGCTGGAGTTCCTGCAGAACAAGGAACCAAAACTGCTCGAGAAGGGCATGACCCCGGTTTCCTGGCCCAAGGACCCGAGCCTGGAGTGGTGTCCGCCCGGTCACGGCGACATCTACACCGCGATGACCGCGACCGGCCTGATCGGCACCTTGCTCGAGGCCGGCTACAAGCGGCTGTTCATCTCCAACTCCGACAACCTCGGTGCGGTGCCGAGTCCGCGGCTCGCCGGCTGGTTCGCCGGCTCCGGCTCGCCGTTCGCCATCGAGGCCGTACGCCGGACCCCGTCCGACCGCAAGGGCGGGCACTTCGCCTACCGGAAGTCCGACCACCGGATCGTGCTGCGCGAGACCGCGCAGACGCTGCCGGAGGACAAGGGCGCGCTGGCCGACCTCGACCGGCACCGCTTCATGTCGACCAACAACATCTGGATCGACCTGCAGGCGCTGAAAGTGGCCCTCGACAGCCGCGACGGGATCCTCGGCCTGCCGCTGATCCGCAACGTCAAGACCGTGGACCCCGCGGACGCGTCGTCGCCGTCGGTGATCCAGGTGGAGTCGGCGATGGGAGCGGCCATCGAGATCTTCGAGGGCGCCCGGACGATCGAGGTCGGCCGGGACCGCTACGTGCCCGTCAAGACCACCAACGACCTGCTGGTGCTGCGCTCCGACGTCTACGACATCGGAGCCGACTTCGTGCTCGACCAGGCCGCCGACGCAGTCCCGTTCGTCGACCTCGACGGCGTCTACAAGCTGGTCGGGGACTTCGACAAGCGTTTCAAAGCGGGAGCGCCGTCGCTGCGCAAGGCGACCTCGCTGGTCGTCAACGGCGACTGGGACTTCGGCGCCGACGTGACCGTCGTCGGCGAGGCGAGCCTGGACGGCGAGCGCGGCCGGGTCGAGGCCGGGAGCACCCTCGGGTCATAGGGTGGCTCCATGCCCTCTCCCGAGCCCGCCGCACCGATCAGTGTCGATGAACACCTCGCACTGATCCTCGACAAGATCGGCGAACTCCCGGCGTACGACCAGCCCGTGCTCGAAACGCTCGGCCTGCCGATCGTGGCCGACGTCATCTCCCCCCTGTCCCTGCCGGTCTTCGACAACTCGGCGATGGACGGGTACGCCGTCGTCTTCCGTGACGTCGCCGACGCGACGCCGGAGCGACCGGTCCACCTTCCGGTGGTCGGTGAGATCGCCGCCGGCCAGACCACCATCTACGCGATGTCGCCCGGGACCGCCGTACGGATCATGACCGGGGCGCCGATCCCGGCCGGCTGCACCGCGGTGGTGCCGCTCGAGGCCACCGACGGCGGGGTCGCGAAGGTCCTGATCAACGAGGCCCCGCGCGAGGGACAGCACATCCGCCGCGCCGGTGAGGACGTCAGCAAGGGGGACGTGATCCTTCGTGAGGGCGACCGGATCGACGCGCGCCGGGTCGGGCTGCTGGCCTCGGTCGGGCTCGGACGGGTGGCCACCCGGCCGCGGCCGCGGGTCGTGATCATGTCCACCGGTTCGGAGCTGGTCGATCCGGGCGGCGACCTGGCCCGCGACCAGATCTTCGACTCGAACTCCTACATCCTGGCCGCGGCCGCCCGTAACGCCGGCGCGATCGCCTACCGGGTGCAGGCGACCCCGGACGATCCGGAGACGTTCGTCGAGACGTTGAGCGACCAGCTGGTCCGCGCCGACGTGGTGGTCACCAGCGGCGGGGTCTCCAAGGGCACCCACGACGTGGTCAAGGAGGCGCTCGCCTCGCTGGGGACCGTCTCCTTCCACGAGGTCGCGATGCAGCCCGGCAAGCCGCAGGGCTTCGGCCTGGTCGGCGAGGACTCCACGCCGATCTTCACGCTGCCCGGCAACCCGGTCTCGGCGTACGTGTCCTTCGAGCTGTTCGTGGTCCCGGCGCTGCGCAAGATGATGGGTCGCACACCGCTGTCGCGTCCGTTGGTCCGGGCGCAGCTGACCTCGTCGGTCACCTCGGTCAAGGGGCGTCGCCAGTACCTGCGCGGCTCGTTCGAGGCGAAGGTCGGGGGATCGGAGGTCACCCCCGTGGGCGGTGCCGGCTCCCACCTGATGAACGGACTGGCCCAGTCGAACGCGCTCATCGTCCTCGGCGAGGATCTCGAGTCCGCGCAGTCCGGGACCGACGTACCGGTGATCCTGCTGGACCGGGACTTCTGATGACCGACCCGACGCAGCCGAGACTGACCCATGTCGACGAGACCGGCGCCGCCCGGATGGTCGACGTCACCGCCAAGGACGTCACCGCGCGCGTCGCGGTCGCGACCGGCCGGGTCCTCGTGTCCGCCGAAGTCGTGGGTCTGCTCCGCGGTGACGGGGTGCCCAAGGGTGATGCCCTCGGGGTCGCCCGGGTCGCCGGGATCATGGCCGCCAAGCGCACCCCCGACCTGGTGCCGCTGTGCCACCCGCTGGCGATCTCCGGGGTCGAGGTCGACCTGGTGGTCCTCGACGACGCGGTCTCGATCACCGCGACGGTGCGGACCGCGGACCGGACCGGCGTCGAGATGGAGGCGCTGACCGCCGTGTCGGTCGCCGCGCTGACCGTGGTGGACATGGTCAAGGCCGTCGACAAGGCGGCCGTCATCACCGACGTACGGGTCGAGTCGAAGACGGGTGGCAAGAGCGGAGACTGGCACCGATGAGTGCCGATGCCGGGTTGCGGGCCGCCGTCGTCGTCGCCTCCAACCGAGCCGCTGCCGGGGTGTACGCCGACGAGACCGGACCGCTGATCGTGGACGCGCTGCGCGCCGACGGCTGGGAGGTCGCCGACGCCGCGGTCGTTCCGGACGGCCAACCGGTCGGCGACGCGATCCGGGCCGCGATCTCCGCAGGCGCCCGGGCCGTGCTCACCACCGGCGGCACCGGGCTGACCCCGACGGACCGGACCCCGGAGGTCACCCGGCCCCTGCTGGACGCCGAGGTGCCCGGCATCGCTGAGGCGATCCGCGCGTACGGCCTGGCCAACGGTGTCCCGACCGCGATGCTCTCCCGCGGCCTCGCCGGCGTCTCCGGGGGAGCGCTGGTGGTCAACCTGCCGGGTTCGCGCGGCGGGGTGAAGGACGGCCTCGCCGTCGTCATGCCGGTGCTGCGGCACGCGGTGGAACAGATCGCGGGAGGCGACCATTGAGCCCGGCTGCCAAGGGCTGGCCGGTGGTGCTGTCCCACGGAGCGCTCCGGTTGCGGCCGCTGGCGGTCTCGGACCGGAAGGCGTGGCGCCGGGTGCGCGAGCGCAACGCGGTCTGGCTCGGCCGCTGGGATGCCACCACGCCCCCTGGTGCGGAGGCGCGGCCGCGCACGTTCTCCGCGATGGTGCGCACCATGCAGCACGAAGCACGTGCCGGTCGTCAGCTCCCGTTCGCGGTCGAGTACGACGGTGAGTTCGTCGGCCAGCTGACGGTCAACAACGTCACCCGCGGCTCGGCCCAGTTCGCGTCGATCGGCTACTGGATCGACGAGGCCCATGCAGGCAAGGGGTTGATGACCCGGGCGGTGGCGATGGCGATCGACCACTGCTTCTTCGGGTTGCGGCTGCACCGGGTCGAGGTCGCGATCCGTCCGGAGAACAAGGCGTCGCTGCGGGTGGTGGAGAAGCTGGGCATCCCGGAGATCGGCTTCGCGCCGCGGTACCTGCACATCGATGGCGACTGGCGTGATCACCGGCTCTTCGCGATCACCCGCGAGGACTGTCCGACGGGTCTGGAAGCCCGGCTGTAGCCGGCAAACCTCACCAGTCACAGGAGTGTTCTCGCGACACACCGCAGCGCTTCCGCCGGTGCGACCCGTCGCGCTCCTACTCTCGTGCCGTGGACCTGTCAGCAATCATCTTCGTGGTGCTCGCCATCGGGTGGGCCGGCTACCTGATCCCCAAGGCGCTCAAGCACCACGACGAGCTGGCATTGAGCCGACCGGTCGAGGAGTTCTCGGACTCGGTGCGCGTCCTCGGCCGCGGTGCACGACCGGCCGCACGACCCGCCGGCGCAAAGGCCGAGTCCGAGCCTGTGCCTGCGTCCCACACCGTCACCCGCGAGAGCGCCCGACGTGCCGCCCAGCGCCGGCGCCGTGTGCTCGGCGGGCTGCTCGTCGTCCTCGTCGCCGTCTCGGTGACGAGCTATCTCGGATACACACCGTGGTGGTCGACCGCCATCCCGGGCGGCCTCATCGTCGCCTTCCTGGTCACCGCCCGGCTCTCTGTCCGGGCGCAGCAGGTACGCCGCGCTGCGCCCGTCCAGCACCAGGCTCGGGTCACGGCCCCGGCCGTCGAGGCGCCGCACTCCCAGGCGACGTCTCCGGCCGAGGTCGAACCCGACCTGGGACGCGAGGACACCATGGGGCTCTCCCGTGCCGAGCTGGCCGACGCGATCGCCGCGCCGGTGCTCGACGAGGGCGGCCTCTGGGACCCGTTGCCGGTGACGCTGCCGACGTACGTGAACAAGGCTCGCGCCCGCCGTACCGTCCGGACGATCGAGATCACCGGCGCTGCCGCCGGGGTCACCTCCTCTGGCCACGACGCCGCGGACAGCGCCCTGGCGCGCGAGGCCGAGGAAGCCGCCGCCGAGACGGCGACCGCCGAGGCCGAGGCCGAGGAGCGGAAGGCCGCCGGAGCCTGATCGCCGGGTCGGTTCGTCGGGCTCGTCGAGACGCCCCTCGATTCGAACTCCGGTTCCTCAGGTGATAACTTTTCCTCTGCACTTGGGGCTGTGGCGCAGTTGGTAGCGCGTCTCGTTCGCAATGAGAAGGTCAGGGGTTCGAATCCCCTCAGCTCCACCAAGAAGGCGGCCCCTGGGCCGCCTTTCTGGTTTCCCGGGGTCCGGACCCCCGGAGGTTGTGCCTGTCGAAACCGGTAGCGCACGGTGTCGGATCGGCAATGAGAAGGTCAGGGGTTCGAATCCCCTCAGCTCCACCAAGTCAGGCGGCCCCCGGGCCGCCTTTCTGGTTTCTCGGTGCTCTGGATGGTGCTGGACGTCAGTTCAGAAGTTCAGCGATCCGTTCAGCCGCCTTGCGGGCGCCGTCCGACTCGACGGGGAGGTAGTCGACCTCGCGTCCCATCTCCTCGGCAATGGCCAGGGCGATCGAATCCGGGGTGGATTCGTCGAAGTCCATCGCCCGCCCGGCGCCGTAGCGGTCGAGGCGGTGACGGACGTGGAAGCTCTGCTCGAAGTGGTGACGCAGCGGGAAGTAGAGGAACGGCCGGCCGGCGGAGGTGAGCTCCATCGAGGTGGTCAGCCCGCCCTGGACGACGGCGAGGTCGCACGCGGACAGGTGCCGGTAGAGGTCCGCGACATAGGCGCGCACCTCCAGGCCGTCGGTCTGGGGGAGGGTGGCCAGGTCGATGCGCGGTCCGGCGACCACGATCATCCGCAGCTCGGGGACGAGCTTCTTGGCGGCGGGGAACGCCGCCATCACCTTGCGGAGCAGATGGCCGCCGACCCCGGATCCGCCGACGGTGACGAGGCAAACGCGTTCGTCCGGCAGGTAGCCGAGCTCGGCGCGGAGCCGGTCGGTGTCGGCGAGTGCGGCCTGGTCGAAGCCGGTGATGTAGCCCGAGAAGTCGAAGTGCTCCTCGGTCCATTCGCGGATGCCCGGTAGTCCCTGGCCGAGCCCGCCCGGGACGACGTCGTCGGGATTACCCACGAAGATCGAACGGTCCCGCACCTGCGGCTGCTCGTCGATGTGCTCGACCATCTCGGCGTTGTAATCGGTGGTGAGGAACGCCTCCCGGTCTCCGCCCTCGGGCATCGGCAGCCAGCCGACGAAGTCGGTCAGCCAGGCGAACGGGGCCTGCTTGAGGTTCGGGTTCTCGTGCAGGTGGTAGTCCAGCTCCCAGGCCTCGTCGCCGATCCACAGGTCGTAGTGCTGCTCACGGACCAGGTCGTCGAAGACCATGAAGTTCGCCATCAGGATCTCGTCCATCCGGCGGATCGCCTGGAAGGCGTGCAGGTCGTGCTCGGCGGACTCCGACTCGATGTGTCCGGACTCGCTGGCCAGGAAGGCGCTGGCCGGATGGACGCGCTCTCCCTCGGTCGCGAGCATCCGGGTCACCGGGTCCTGAGCCAGCCAATCGATCTCGAGACCGGGCACGAGGCTGCGCAGCTCACGGGCGATCGCGACGTCGCGTCTGGCATGGCCCAGGCCGATCGGTGAGCTGACGAAAAGCGCGCGCGGGGGGCCGGAGGCGCGGCGAGCGCGGGCGCCGGGGGTGAAAGACGGGGTGACCAAGCGGCGGATCGCGTGGTTGACCGCGACCGGGTGCCGAGCCTCAGATACGTGGTCGCCGCCCTTGATCGCCAGCAGCTCACCGCCGGTGATCGCAGCCAGGGCCTTCGCGTCGGCATGCGGGGTGATCTTGTCGTCGGTGCCGCTGATCACCAGGACCGGGCACTGCACCCGTTCGGCGAGTTCCCGCTGTCCGCGGCGGGTCACTGGTGCCGCCGCCTCGGCGAGCGAACTCAGGATCAGGCTCTCGGGGTCGGTCTCCAAGCCCCATCCGACGACGTCCTCGTAGCCCTTGGTGGTGTGCTTTTCGCGGGTGGCGCGCGCCGCGAACCACTCGACGAAGTCGCGGTAGTTGCTCCGGAGGTAGACCGCGTTGAACTTGGCCCAGCCGCGGGTGGTGATCGGCTTGCGGAGGAACAGCGGCGCGAGACGGGGGTTCGCCATGATCCGCCACTTCAACGAGGCGATCGTCAACGCGACCGGGAAGAAGGGGCCGATCAGGACCAGCCCGATCACGCGCTCGGGATGCTCGGCGGCGACGAGGAGCGCGCGCTGGGTGCCGCGGGAGAGGCCGACCACGATCGCCTGGTCGGTGCCGGTCGCGTCCAGGACGTCGATCGCGTCCTGCGCGAACTCCTTCTCGGCGTACGCCTCCACCGTCGTCGGGCGGTCGCTGCGGCCGTTGCCGCGCGGGTCGAAGACGACGACGCGGTGGTGCCGCGCCAGGTAGGGGATCTGCATCTTCCAGACACGGGAGTGCACCAGGGTCCAGGTCGGGCAGAACAGGATGGTCGGACCGCCCTCGCCGTACACCTCGTAGAAGATCCGGACGCCGTCCCGCACGATGTACCCCTCCCCTGTGGGGTACATCGCGCGGGTCTGCTCGGCCGTTGTTCCGGCCGAGACGGTGTCGTCGGCGCCGGTGAGCGAGCTCACGACAGCGTCCAGACGAACTCGTGGGGGAACGCAGGGAATCCCTCGATCTCGCCGAAGGACTCTCCGAGCGCGTTGATCTGGGTCCGGTACGCCGACACAGCGCGCAGCTTCCGCTGTTGTTCGGAGGCGTCGAGATGGTGGATCGCCGGCCGCGTCCTGGTCAGTCCGACCGCGCCGAGGCGACGGTCCCAGTGCGCCACCACGTCACGCCCGGCCTTCGGGTCCGCGCCGCTGATCCAGGCGGGCCAGCCGCGGCGGACCGCGTGCGGGTGGTCGGCGTACAGGCGGACGGGTCGGCCGGCCGCGGCCAGCGCGAGTGCCGCGCTCCGGACCCGCTCGTGGTCCGCGTGGTCGCCGAGCGCCGCCGGCGCGTAGACGATCACGTCGGGGTCGATCAGGTCGCGCAGCGTCGCGGCGATCTCGTCGACCGATTGATCGGCCGGCTCGTACTGCTCGTCGAGGAAGTCGAGGTGCGTCGCCGTGCGCCCGGCGATGGCGAATGCCTCCTGGTCCTCCGCCCGGCGCTCCTCCATCCTCGTCACGGAGTCGGTCGCTCCCGTCACCCGATCCCACCAGGATGCACCGGACCCCGGTGGCGGGGAGCCCGCGAACACGTTGATCACCTCGACGTCCCCGGGGCCGCTCAGGAGGTGCCAGCACGACAGGACAGCGTCGTCCAGGTGGGGAGACAGGATCACTGCCGGCGGCGTTGACATGCTTGGAGCGTAGGCCTCGGCTGAGGGACCTCCTATGTATTCCTACACACGCTTCGCAGGGGAGGCCCGGCCATATACTCCGTGCGTGGCAGCCGAGAGATGCCCTCAATGCGACAAGGAGCTTCCTCGGGGAGCACGCTTCTGCGCGTTCTGCGGCGTCACCCTCGCGCTTGCCGACGCCCGGGTCACACCCCGGGTCACACCCCGCGACGAGCGCCGCGTGATCACCGCGCTGTTCGCTGATCTGGCGGGGTCCACGCAGCTCGGGGAGCTGCTCGATCCCGAGGATTTCCGCGACCTCACCGGTGGAGCGCTGGCCCTGATGGGTGCGGCGATCGAGGAACTCGGCGGCACCGTGCGCGGCACTGCCGGCGACGGAGTCCTCGGTCTCTTCGGCGCCCCGACCGCTCATGAGGACGACGCCGAGCGCGCCGTGATCGCAGGCCTGCGGCTGGTCGATCGGATGCGCTCGTACAGCGACGACGCCGCCGGCCGCTGGGACGTGCCGGTGCTGCGGGTGCGCGTCGGCATCGAGACGGGCCTCGCAGTGCTCGGCGAGGTGCGCGCCGGCAGCCAGGTCCAGTACGACGCCAGCGGCGACTGCCTCAACACCGCCGCCCGGCTCGAGGGTGCGGCCGACGCGGACGGTGTGCTGGTCGGGCCGCTCACTCATCGTCTCGTCAGCGCAGCGTTCGAATGGGGGGAGCCGCGCACGTTGGTCCTGAAGGGCAAGGCCGAAACTGTGCTGGCGTGCCACGCGGTGGCCTCCCGGGGCGAGCTGCCACGACGCGGGCACGCATCGGAGCCCGAGTCCGGCTCGCGGTTGGTCGGTCGCGATCGCGAGTTGGCCGTTGCCGCCGCGATCGTCTCGGACGTCATGGCGCGGGCCTCCAGGACCGCTTTCGTCACCGGGCAGGCCGGCATCGGGAAGACCCGGTTCATGAGGGAGTTCCGCGCGCTCTTCGAAGCCGCCGGCCTCGACGGCCCGCCATCGACCTGGCTCGAGGGGACCTGCCTGTCGTACGCCGTGGACGAGCCGTACCTCCCGTTCCGCCAGATCCTGCGCCAGGCTCTGGGACCCGGCGTCGACTCCGTGGCGAGTGTTCACGAGTCCGTGGCGACACACGTGGGGCCGCAGCGCGCCGAGGAGATCGCGCCGATGCTGGGCCTGATCCTGGGCCTGGTTCCCGAGGGCGCCGACGCGGCCCGCATCGCGGCGCTCTCCGCCGAGTCGCTGCAGCTTGCGGTGATCGACGCATTCGTCGAACTGACGCTCGGGTTGGCCGCGGGTGCGCCTGTCGCGATCGCCCTCGACGACCTGCACTGGGCCGATGCCGCATCGTTGCGCCTCGCCGACGGACTGATCGCACGGCTGACCGAGGAACTTCCGGTGCTGTTGATCCTGGCGATGCGCCCGGAGAGTGATCGCGCAGCCTGGACCCTCCGTGAACGCACCGTGCGCAGGCATCCGGACCGCGCCGCGGAGCTGGGGCTCTCCTCGCTCGATCGCGAGGACGAGCGGGGGCTGATCTCCGACCTGGTCGGCGAGGGAACCCTGCCGGAGGAACTGGAGTCGATCCTGCTCGGACGAGCCGAGGGCAATCCGTTCTACCTACGTGAACTGCTTCGTTCCCTCCAGGACACGGGAGCGATCGTGGAGACGGACGGGAGGTGGAGCTTCGATCACGGCGTCGCCGTCGAGGTGCCCGAGACGGTCGAACGGGTGGTGCTCGCGCGCATCGACCGGCTCCCGCCAGGTGATCGCGACCTGCTCAATTCGGCCGCGGTGATCGGGCGCGAGTTCGACCTCCCGCTCCTGGGCCGGATCACCGGCGCCGACCTCTCACTCGATTCGCTGTCGAACCTGACCCGCCTCGGACTCTTCGAGGGAGCCTCCGGCGCCGAGTTCCGGTTCAGCCACCCGCTGATCCAGGAGACCGCCTACAAGAGCATGCTGCGACGAGGCCGGGCGGCGCTGCACGGGCGGGCGGCAGCAGCGATCGAGGAGTTGACCGAGGACGGCTCGGTCGAACATCACGCCGCACTGGCGCGCCATCACGGTGCCGCAGGGCACCTGTCCGACGCCGTCAAGTACCACCGTCTGGCGGCGATCGCCTCGCAGCGTGTCCATGCCATGGACGAGGCGCTGAACCAGCTCGACCTCGCCCTCGGCGCGGCGGGCTCGCTCGACCCCGGGTCGGCGCGTGACCGGCTCCCCGAGCTGCACCTGCTGAGGGGAATCGCACGCGGACGAGTCGGGGATTTCGCCGGTGGCGCGGAGGACGCCCGGCAGGCGCTCAACGGGGCGCGGGCGATCGGTGACGAGCAGATCGAGATGCAGTCGCTCAACGAACTCGGCTGGTTCATCCGGGTGCACGGCTACGAGGAGTCGATCCGTCACCACCAGCAAGCGTTCCGCATCGCGGAGCGGCTCGACGACCCGTCCGCGCAGGTCACCGCGCTCAGCCGGATGTCGATGATCCACCTGAACCGGCTCCGGCTCGATGAAGGCCTGGAGCTGGCGGGTCGTGCGGTCGGCATCGCACGCGCGACCGGGCGGGACCAGTTGCTGGGCACCGCTCTCGACTGTCTCAAGCTCGCCGCGCTGCAGCTCGGCCACCTCGAGCTGCTCGAAGGGACGATGGCCGAGATCGTCGAGGTCCAGGAACGTGCCGGGGACCTCTACTTGCTCCAATGGGCCTACATCGAGGGCGCCACGGCCCCGCTCGCCCGGGGTGACCTGGACCAGGCCCGCGAGCGGATCGACAAGGCGACCGAGATCAACCAACGCTTCGTCTCCGACCGGATCGCGCGGGCGATGACACTCGAGGCGCGCTCGTGGATCGACCGTACGGACGGCGACCCGGACGCGGCGGTCGCGGCGCTGCACCAGGCGGTGGAGGCGGTCGGAGAGCACAGCACCCCCGAGTGGTCGGCATGGCTCGAGGCCAGCCTCGGTGCCCACCTGATCGCGCAGGGCCAGGTGCGCGAGGCGATCGCCGTCCTGGAATCCGCGCTGCAGCACTCCGAGGCGATCAAGAGCCCCAATCGCGCCTTCAGGGCGGTCAGCCATCTGGCCTGGGCGTACCAGTTGGTGGGGGACGACGAGCGGGCGCGAGCGGCGCTGGCCCAGGCGAAACGCGTGCTCGCGACGATCACCGCACCGCCGGGCGCAGTCTTCCTGGACGGCTACAACTCCTACCTCGCGATCGCACGGACCTGCGTCGCCCTCGGTGACGCGCGCACGGCGCAGGATCTCCTCGCCCCTCTCCTCGCCGCTGCGCGTCACAACGGCTGGCGCGATGCGGAACGGGATGCGTCAGCCCTGCTGGACCAGGCTGCCAGGTGACCGGACGGGTCAGCGGAAGCGGCGCTCGAGGCCGTCCAGGTCGAGCACCGTGAACTGCCGTCGATCGGTGCTGATCAGGCCGAGCTCGCGGAGCGAGTGAAGGGCCTTCGCGACCGCCTCGCGTGACGCGCCCGTCCAGCCGGCGAGTTCGTCCTGCGTGATCGGCAGATCGATCACGTGCCCGTTCGCCGTGGCTGTCCCGAAGCGCTCCACCATCTCGACCAGCCGGGCGGCGACCCGGCCGACGGTGTGGGAGGCGCCGAACTCGATCACCTTGCGATCGGAGTCCCGGAAGCGACGGATCATGTTCTGCAGGAGCTGGTTGGGCAGGGTGGAGCTGGTCGCGACCAGTGCCTTGAAGTCCGCCGCCGCGATCGCCAGCGCTTCGACGTCCTCGATCGCCTTGACCGTGTTGGAGCGCGGGTTCCCGTCGACCACGGCCATCTCGCCGAGCAGGTCGCCGGGGCCCCTGAAGTCGAGGATCACCTCACGACCGTCCCTGGTCAGGTAGGTGACCTTGACCCGCCCCGACACCAGGACGAGGACCTCGGTCCCCACTTGGCCCTCGTGAATCAACGTTGACCCCGCAGAGAAGCGGCGTCGTCCTGACCGAGCCCTGATCGCTTCGCGATCCCGGGGATCGAGCTCCGCGAAGAAGCCGCCGCCCGGAACTGTGCCCGTTGTGTCCATCGGGCGACGCTATCGAACTGGTCTTTCCGGGTCTTGTGCCCGACGTTTCATGACCTCCAGACTGAAGATCCTCCCAACGTCGAGAGGGGTTCCTCGATGGACGCCCTGACCAAGCAGACACTCACCTTCGAACCGCCGGGCCCCGGTCCCTGGGACCTGGACGCCCTGCACTTCCCACGCCCGGTCACCGCCTACTGGGCCGAGATGCATCCGGAGCCGTTCGCCCTCGGGTACGGCGACATGACCGCGTATTACGGTCTTCCGCTGCAGACCAGACGCACCGCCTACGTCAGCGGCTTCTGCTACGGGCAGATGGTGCCGCTCGCGGACGAAGAATTCCCCAACCGCGTCCAGCGCGCGACCGAGACGTTCGAACGCAAGACGTGGCGGGACAGCGCGAAGGAGTGGCACGAGGTCGCCAGGCCGGCCTCGGTGAAGGCCAATCGTGAGATCCAGGCGGTTGATCCCGACCAGCTGAGCGACGCGGAGCTGGTGGAGTACCTGCGTCGGTGCCGCGACAACCACGTGGTGATGATCAGGCAGCACATGGCCTTCACCGGGACCGCCGTCGTCTCCCCGGGCGACTTCCTCGCCCACACAGCTCAGTGGACCGGTCTTCCGACGGTGAAGCTCCTCGGCCTGATGCGCGGAGCGTCGAAGGTCTCCGGCGGGGACTCGGCGCAGCACGCCGCGCTGGTCGCGGCCTACCGTGCCGACCCTGCCGCGCGCGCCGCCCTCGACGGCGACGGAGACCCCGGCGAACTTCTCGAGAGGCTCCGGCGGGAGCCGGGTGCCACCGGATCGGCTCTGGACGAGTATCTCGACTTCGTCGGCTGGAGGCTGCTCGACGGGTTCGACATCTCGAACCAATGTGCGCTCGAGCTTCCCGACGTCCTGCTGCGCTCCATCAGGACCGCGATCGACGAGTCGGCCCGGGAGTCGGATCTCGACCAGCAGATCGCCGAGGTCCGCAGCCACGTCCCGGAGGAGCACCGCGAGGAGTACGACTCCCTGCTCGAGGAGGCTCGGATCGGCTACAGCGTGCGGGACGAGCGCGGTGTGTACGGCGACATCTGGGCATCCGGGCTGATGCGCCGGGCCGCGATGGCGGCCGGTCGTCGACTCGCCGAACGCGGTCGCCTCAACAATCCCGAGGACTTCGTGTTCGCGGGGTTCGACGAGATGTGCGCCCTGCTCGAGGGCGCGTCCGCTCCCACGGCCGAGGAGCTTTCCGAGCGGCACGCCTACCACCGGACCTACACCGCGAAGGACGCCCCGGAGCACCTCGGGGACGAGCCGCCGCCGATGCCCGACCCGTCAGCGCTGCCGCCGCCGATGGCGCGGCTGATGGCGGCGATCGGCACGGCGATGGGCGAGATGTTCGCGGTCTCCGAGGAAGCACACGAGGAGACCGTGATCCGCGGGCTCGGCGCCAGCTCCGGCCAGCGGGAAGGCATCGCACGACGCGTCGCCGGGGCATCGGACTTCGACCGGATCCAGCAGGGCGACGTACTCCTCACCGAGGCGACCACAGAGGCTTTCAACATCCTGCTGCCGCTGCTCAGCGCGATCATCACCGACAGCGGCGGCGGCCTGTCGCACGCGGCGATCGTCTCGCGGGAGTACGGGATCCCCGGGGTCGTCGGCACCCGCGATGCCACCGTCCGGATCCCCGACGGCACCCGGGTGCTGGTCGACGGTGACGCGGGAACGGTGACGGTGCTCGGGTGACCGGAATCGTGCCGCTGATCGAGGCGGACACCGAGGCGCTGTACGGCGCCAAGGCACTGGGTCTGGGGGACGCCCTGCGAGCCGGGTTGCCGGTCCCGCCGGGTGTGGCCCTGTCCGGTCCCGAGGTCGACCTGATCGCCTCGGGCGATGAGGATGCCACCGCCGCGCTACGTGCGGCGGTGGCGGACCTGCCGATGCCGGTGGCGGTCAGATCGTCGGCCGTGGGTGAGGACAGCGCCGGGGCCAGTTTCGCCGGGCAGCACATCACCGTCCTGAACGTGCCGTCGGCCGGCGACGTCGAGGCAGCGGTCCGGGAGGTCTGGTGGTCGGCCAACTCCGACTCGGCGATCACCTACCGCAAGCGGCTCGGCGTCTTCGAACGCCCGAGTGTCGGCGTCGTCGTGCAGTCACTGCTCGACCCGGAGACGGCGGGTGTGATGTTCACCCGGAACCCGATCACCGGCGAGGACGAGCGGATGATCGAAGCGAGTTGGGGATTGGGGGAGGCAGTCGTCTCCGGCCGGGTCATCCCCGACTCGTTCCGGGTGGCCCGCACCGGTGAGCTCGTGGAGTCCCGTGCGGGACTCAAGCGGTTCGCGATCCGCTCAGCACCCGACGGCGGCGGCACCGTGGACGTCGACGTCGCGCCTGACCTGATGGAGTCGCTGTGCCTGGGTGAGGACCAGTTGCGGGACCTGTCCGGGCTGGCCGCCGACTGTGAACGCGTGTACGGCCCGGAGCGCGACATCGAGTGGGCTTTCGCCGGCGGGCAGCTCTACCTGCTGCAGTGCCGTGCGGTGACGACGTCCGCGGGCACAGCGGCGCCCGTGGCCCCCAGATCGCCGGAGGTCCTGGCCGAGTCGCTGGTGACTGTGCCGCTGTTCTCGGACCTTCCCGAGGCAGACCGCGACGCCATCGCCCGGCTCTTCACCGAGCGCACCTTCGCAGCGGGCGAGACCGTCACCAAGGAAGGGGCGGACGCGGCGGCGTTCTACCTGATCGAATCAGGGACGGCCACGGTGACCGTGGGCGGCGCTTTCCGGCGCACGCTGGGTGCCGGGGACCACTTCGGCGAGATCGCCCTGCTCGACGGACGAGCACGCTCCGCCACGGTGACCGCCGACGGCGAACTCGTCTGCCAGGGCATCACGCTCTGGGACTTCCAGCCTCTGGTGCAGCGCAACCCGACGATGGCCTGGACCCTGCTGCAGACGCTCGCCGGGATGCTGCGCCAGGCCGGAGAAACGCAGACGCCGGAGTAGCGTTCGACGCGTGACCACTGCGAAACGACGTGGGACTCGCATCGGCAACCGTATCGGCGTCTGGATGTACCGCACGCTCAAAGGGCGGCTGTCCAGCGGCAGCAAGAACGTGCACGTCCTGATGATCACGACTCCCGGCAGGGCGAGCGGGAAACCTCGATCGACGTGCGTCCGGTATCTCGAGACGCCAGCAGGCCTCGTCGTCTGGGGGACCGGGTCCGGCTCGCGCCGGGACCCTGACTGGTTCCAGAACCTCCGACACGCCACGAGCGCCCAGGTCCAGGTGCGCGAACGTGAGTTCTCGGCGCGCCCTCACGAGCTGCACGGCGACGAGCGTGACGCCATGTGGCGCGACGTCATCCTGGCCCAGGCGCCCGGGGTCGAAAGGTACGCGCGCAAGGCCGGACGCATCATCCCGGTGGCCGTACTCGAGCCGATCGAGGCGTGACCCGTCAGATCCGCACCGGCCGGGCCTCCACCTGCCACGCCGTCGGTCCTCCCGCGGTTGGCTCGTAGCGGCACTGGGTGCCGGTACGGATCGACGTCGCCAGGTGTGCTCCGGCGATCGGGGCAGCGCGCTGGATCTGCTCGATGGCGCGCTTGACGTTGCGGGTCACGTTCACGCGAGCACGCTCGGCCGCGCCGCCGACGGTACGACGCCGGCCACCGAGGCCGGTCGCGCGGCGTACTTCGCCGAGCAGGTACTCGCGCTCCGCGTCGAGGCGCGTCGAGGCGGCCTCGTCGCCGGTGCGGTCGGCCGCCGCCTGCTCGTCATCTATCTCCTCGAGCCGTCGGCGGTACTCGCGTAGTGCCTGGTCGTCGACCACCGGGATCCCTGACTCGACCGGGGTCGCGTCGTCGCCGGCATCGAGTTGGTGTGCGGGGACATCGTGCCCGGGGTTGGCGAGCAGGATGGCCAGGTGCTCGAAGCCGCGAGCGGCGCGTAGGCGTGCGTGCTCCGGGCCGGCTTCGAGGAGCCAGTCCTCGCCGTCCCGGCGCAAGGACCACATGGAGTCGGAGCGAGTGCCGCCTGCTCCGTCGATCTCCGCGATGAACCGGTGCATTCCGAGAGCGCGAGCCGTCTCGAGCGCCGCGGCCAGCTCGCGGTCTGCGCCTGCATGGTCTCCGGATGCCCGGAGCGCCTCTGCCAGGCGAGCCCGCGCCCGTGCAGCCCACGGCAGCGCGGCGATCTCGTCGAGTGCGGCTACGGTGCGGTGCAGGTGCTCGAGAGCGTCATCGATTCGACCGAGTCGCAGTGCCAGGATGCCGAGCCGGTCGCCGACCGCGCCGCAGAAGTTCGGCCCTATGCTGACCAGGCGGTCCTGGTGGGGGAGCAGCGCGTCGTACAGCCGGTCGCACACGGCCTCGGAGCCGACGACCGCGGCGACCGAGGCCAGCTGGATTGCGCTGGGAAGCCACCGGTAGCCGGAGGACGCCAACAACGGCGGGAGCGCCAGGGCAAGCTCAGTCCTCGCCTCGGTGATCCTTCCCAACGACAACAGCAGGAATGCGACGTCGGCCTCGTAGTAGTTGCCGGGCATCAGCTCCGCCAGTTCGCCCAGCATGGCCACGCCCGTCTCGAGATAGTCCGTGCCCGTGCCGCAGTCCCGCTCTACCGGTCCGCGGTGGGCCATCCGCAAGCGCTCGGCATCGGGCATTCCGGCTAGGACGGCCGCTTGGTAGGCAGCCTCGCCCTGGCGTAGCTGTTCGTCGTAGCGGCCGCTGATCTGCGCCAGCATCCCCCGTCGGGATGCGACGAACACATCGACCTCAGGTCGGTCGAGCCGCTTGGCCAGGCGTGCATAGGTAGCGAGTTCCAGGCCGGCCTCGTGTACTCGCCAGAGTTCGACCAGCGAGTGCACCCTGGACAGACGGGCTTCGAGCTCGTGATCGATGTCGTGGGTCCGCCGGGTCAACATGATCACGCGCTCCGCTGCGGTCAACCGGTCCAGGACACCCGCCGGCTCCCAGAGCGCATGCACGGTCGCCAGCAGCGCGTCGGACGTGGCGAGGTCGTCCTCGGCCCCCTCCGCCAATCGCATCGCCGCGTCGAGCAGTTCGCGTCGCTCAGAGACGGTCGACGGGTCGCCGCGGAGTTCGAAGGCGAGCTTGGCGGCAGCCCGTGACCGCCGGACGGGTTCGTCCGCGGGCAACCGGTCGAGGACGTCGCGCAGCATCCTGACCAGGGTGACGTCGACATCGAGGAACTCGGTCCGCCCGCCGGCGTGGACGAGGAGGTCGGTCAGCTCGCCCGCGTCGACGTCGTCGGCGAGCTCTGCTGCCTCCTCGAAGCGCTTCTGCGCCAGGAGTCGACCGATCGGGTCGGCGTCGTCGGTCACCGGGGCCGCGGCTTCGGCGGGCAAGGGCTCGCTCCGGCTGATCGCGTACCCGTGGACCTTGTCGGAGACACCCTTGAGGTCCAGCTCGCCGAGGTCGTCGTACACCTCGTCGGCTGCCGAGGCGAGCGTCCGCACGGTCGCTGAGACGACTGTCTCCCCGGATGCCGCCCGACCCATGAGTCGTGCCGCGACATGCACGGCGATGCCGGCGACGTCATGACCGCGGCGTTCGATCTCGCCGGTGTGCACCCCGATCCGCAGGGCGATCCCGAGCTGGGCAGAGGCGCCGTGCAGGGCGGTCGCACAGTCGACGGCCGTGGACGGGCTGGGAAGCAGCAGCAGTGCACCGTCACCGGTGGCCTTGATGAACTCGCCGCCGCGGCGCCGGACTTCCGAGCGGGTGACCGCGTCGAAGGCGTCGAGGACCCGCGACCAGACCTGGTCGCCGATGCCCGCGAGCTGCTGGGTGGAGTCGACGATGTCGGTGAACACGACAGTCGACAGCTCGCGCGTCGGGTGCGTCCGCGCAGACATGACCGCAGTATTCCAACCCTGGGCGCCCGAACGCGAGGCCTCGCGCAGGGTTGGCGTCAGGGTGTCAATGGCTGAGCCGATCGAACATCGCGTCCCCGCAGGGCGTGCGGTCAGGCTCGCTCGTCTTCAGATCGGCCACCGGTCGCTGGCACGCCTTGGGCCCCAGCGGCTCGACCGCCCCGATCTGCTCGGCGATGGCCAGCGAGTCGGTGACGACCATGAGGTCGACGATGGTCTGGTCAGCGACCTCGAGCATGACGGTCGCGAGTGTCTCGATTCGGCGCCCGGTGCCGGGAACGTCGCGCCACGGTCCGCGGTGGGTGCCGCGGGTCATGCCCCCGAGCACGACCCGGTCGTCCTCGGCGACCCACCACAGCGGCGTGAAGGTCGCGTCCGGGAAGGCTTCGACGATCGCGGCGTACATGCCTCGCACACGGGGGCTGTCGGTGTACCGGTCGATCGCGCCGGGCGAGACCGGGGCGAAGCACTCGTGCACGAGTTGGCCGACCATGGTCGACGCGTGCGAAACAGGTGATTGCTGGGCGTCCTGGATTTCGTTCATGCCCGGTAGGCGTTCCGTGCCATGGAACATCCCGTTCCGTCGGGTGCCTCGTGGGTCAGGCGACGCCCAACTGCCCCAGGACGTCGGCCACCGACGGCACGGCGTCGACCTCGGGGAGGCTTGCGTAGGCGACGCCGGCGCTGGGCTGTCCGTCGCCGTCGACCACGTCGACGAGCGCCACGAGGACGTATTCGTTCGTGAAGGACAGGTACTGGTCGTCGATGTCCAGGGCCACCTCGGTCCGCCACGCCGGCCGGCCGTCGATGTCGTCGGTCATCACGTCGCGGCTCCGCGGGTGCTCGTGCGGATAGAACGCCTTGATGAGTTCCTCGGTGAACGCCGTGCCTGTCCTCTCCAGGTCCGAGGGACCGGTGTAGTCGAAACGCTCAGGGAGCGCGGCGAGGAAGACGCAGGCAACGTACGGACCACGACCCGAGGCCGCGACCACCATCTCCTGGCCGGTCTCGTCGTCGGCATCCAGGTACGGCGAGGCGGGGCGCCAGAGATCCTCCGGCAGGACGGGGAACGTCAGCCCGCCGCCGTGCACCCGTCCGTGCTCGTCGGGTTCCAGCACGGGCATCGGCGTCGGTCGCGGGATCGTCGGGTCCGCCGAGACGAAGTCCGTCCAGAC
>JAKFBZ010000079.1:0-27034 GCA_036676945.1 Marmoricola sp. | reverse complement strand
GCTCCGGGCGCAGGCCCGCAACGGCAACCGTCGCCTGGCTGACGTGGCGCGTGATGTGGTGGACGGACGGGTGGGTCAGAAGACCGACGTGACCTGACAACCGCTACCGGGCCGCCGGATAGGTGTAGAAACCGCGGCCGGTCTTGCGCCCGAGCAGGCCCGCCTCGACCATCCGCGCCAGCAACGGCGGCGCCGTGTACGCCGGCTCGTGGAACTCTTGGTAAAGCGACTCGGCGATCGCCTTGGTGGTGTCCAGACCGATCAGGTCGGCCAGCGCCAACGGCCCCTGCGGATGCGCGGCGCCGAGCACCAGGCCCTGGTCGATGTCCTCGGCGCTCGCGAAGCCGGACTCGAGCATCCGGATCGCCGAGAGGATGAACGGGATCAGCAGCGCGTTCACGACGAAGCCGGCGCGGTCCTTGCAGAGGATCGGGTTCTTGTGCAGTGAGTCGGTGACGAACGAACGCGCCCGTTGCAGGGTGGCGTCGGCGGTGAGCAGGCTGGGGACGAGCTCGACGAGGGTCAGCACCGGGACCGGGTTGAAGAAGTGGACGCCGAGCACATGGGTCGGCCGGGTGGTGGCCACGGCGAGCTTCATGATCGGGATGGAGGAGGTGTTCGACGCCAGGATCGCATCGGCGGACGCCACGATCTTGTCGAGCCGCTCGAACAGCTCGACCTTCGCGGTCTCCTCCTCGAGGATCGCCTCGATCACGATCTCGCGGTCCGACAGCGCGTCCAGGTCGGTGCCGACGGTGATCCGGCCGAGCACGTCCGACGCACTCGGGATCTTGCCGCGCGACTCCGCGCGCGCCAGTGACGTCTCCAGCCGGCTGCGTCCGCGTGCCGCCGCCTCCGGGCTCGTCTCCACGACGACCACCTCCAGATCGGCTCGCGCGCACACCTCCGCGATACCGGCACCCATGAGGCCGCATCCGACAACGCCGATCCTGTCCATCCCTCTGCTCCTCCCGCTGGAGCAGACGACGCTACGCCGGGTCCGGTCGGGCTGTCACGGACGGGGCTACCCCAGCCGGGCGCGACCGGCCTCGAGTTCCGCGTGACAACCGGCCCACATCTCCTTGACCACCTGTGCGACCGGCAGGATCTGGTCGATCCGCGAGGAGACCTGCCCGGTGTTCGCCACGCTGACGTCCATCTCGCCGTCGAAGTAGAGGTCGGTGATCTGGCCGAGCAGCTTGACCTCCTCGCCGTGGGTGAGCCGCTCGGTGATCGCGTTGCGCAGCACCCGCATCGTCGGGTTGCCCGGCACGCTGATCAGCACGGTCCCGTCATCGCCGGCGGCGACGATCGCGTTCTTGAAATTGGCGTGCACCACCGCTTCCTCGGTGGCCAGCATCCGGGTGCCCATCTGGACGCCCTCGGCGCCCAGCACGAATGCGGCCGCCATCGAGGTGGCGTCGCAGATCCCGCCGGCGGCGATGATCGGCAGGTCGGTGCGGGACGCGATCAGGGGGAGCAGCACCATCGTGGACGCGCCGAGCGCTCCCTTGAACCCGCCGCCTTCGACCCCTTCGACGACGAGGCCGTCGACGCCCGCGTCGATCGCCTTCTGCGCGGCCCGCATCGAGCCGACGACGTGGAAGACCGTCAGGCCCGCGTCCTGGAGCCGACTGGTGAACAACGCCGGATCGCCCGCTGACGTGGCGACGTAGCGGACGCCGGCGTCCGCGATCACGTCCACGATCGAGGGATCGGCTTTCCAGCCCTGGATCATCAGGTTCGCGCCGATCGGTGCGCTGGTGAGCTCGCGGGCGCGGGCCAGGTCCGCACGACCCTGGGGTGAGAGCGTCTCGATCACCCCCATGCCGCCGGCTTCGGAGACGGCCACGGCGAGCGCGGCGTTGGCGATGAAGGTCATCGGGGCCTGGACGATCGGGATCTCGATCCCGAGGAGGTCTTGCACGCGGTTGGTCACGGGACAGGGCTATCACGTCCGTGACCGGGCGGGAACTTCACGCGCCCGAAACAGTCCCGAGACGATGCGGGAACCCAGGACACCTAGGTTCGGACCGGTGCCGTCCCCGGCGCCGTACCCGACCCAACTCACCTAGGGGTGTTCCTTGAGCGGCAACAACGTTCGTCTGCAGGCCATCAAAGACGTCGAGGCGTACGTGCCTCCGAAGGCGAGCTTCGCCCTGGAGGAGACGCCGGGGGACATCTTCGGAGCGAACGTCTTCAGTGTCTCGGTCATGCAGCGCCGGTTGCCCAAGTCGGTGTTCAAGTCCGTGCTGGCGACCATCGAGCGCTCCGAGCCGCTCGACCCCCAGGTGGCCGACGCGGTCGCCTCGGCGATGAAGGACTGGGCGATGGAGAAGGGTGCGACCCACTACGCGCACGTCTTCTACCCGCTGACCGGCCTGACCGCGGAGAAGCACGACAGCTTCCTGGAGCCCGCCGGAGACGGCTCGGCCCTCGCCGAGTTCTCCGGCAGGACGTTGATCCAGGGCGAGCCGGACGCCTCCAGCTTCCCGAACGGCGGCCTGCGGAACACCTTCGAGGCGCGCGGCTACACCGGCTGGGACGTGATGAGCCCGGCGTACGTGCTGGAGAACCCGAACGGCAACACCCTGTGCATCCCGACGGTCTTCGTCTCGATGACCGGTGAGGCCCTCGACCACAAGACGCCGCTGCTGCGCTCCGAGCAGGCGATGTCGGAGCAGGCCCAGCGGATCCTGACCCACTTCGGCCACACCCCGGACCGGGTGGTCGCCTACTGCGGCCCCGAGCAGGAGTACTTCCTGGTCGACCGGCACTTCTTCCTGGCCCGTCCCGACCTGCTCAACGCCGGGCGCACCCTGTTCGGCCACAAGCCGCCCAAGGGGCAGGAGTTCGACGACCACTACTTCGGCGCGATCCCCGAGCGCGTGCTCGGCTTCATGATGGACACCGAGCGGGAGCTCTTCAAGCTCGGCATCCCGGCCAAGACCCGGCACAACGAGGTGGCTCCGGGCCAGTTCGAGGTCGCGCCGATGTTCGAGCGGGCCAACGTCGCCTCGGACCACCAGCAGCTGCTGATGACGATCTTCAAGTCGGTCGCGCAGAAGCACGGGATGGAGTGCCTCTTCCACGAGAAGCCCTTCGACGGGGTGAACGGCTCGGGCAAGCACGTCAACTTCTCGATCGGCAACGCGACTCAGGGCAACTTGCTGCTCCCCGGTGACAACCCGCACGACAACGCCCAGTTCCTGGTCTTCTGCGCCGCGGTCATCCGCGCGGTGCACCAGTACGGCGGCCTGCTGCGGTCCTCGGTGGCCTCGGCCAGCAACGACCACCGGCTCGGCGCCAACGAGGCGCCGCCGGCGATCATCTCGATCTTCCTCGGCGACCAGCTGGCCGACGTGTTCGACCAGATCGCGAAGGGCGGTGCGACCCGCTCGAAGGAGAAGGGCACCCTGCTGATCGGCGTCGACACTCTTCCGCCACTGGGCCAGGACCCGGGCGACCGCAACCGGACCAGCCCGTTCGCCTTCACCGGCAACCGGTTCGAGTTCCGGGCGCCGGGTTCGATGCAGACCGTGGCGGCGCCGATGGTCGTGATCAACACGATCATGGCCGAGGCGATGGATTACATCGCGAGTTTCCTCGACGAGAGGCTCGCCGCCGGCACCGGGTTCAACGAGGCGGTCCAGGACGTCCTGTCCGAGATCATCAGCAACCACGGCGCGGTCATCTTCAACGGCAACGGCTACTCCGAGGAGTGGCAGACCGAGGCGGAGCAGCGGGGGCTGAAGAACCTGCGCACCACCGTCGACGCGCTGCCCGAGCTGATCTCGCCCGAGGCGATCGAGCTCTTCTCGAGGTACCAGGTCTTCACCGACCCGGAGATGCACTCGCGCTACGAGATCGGCCTGGAGCAGTACGTCAACACCGTCGGCGTCGAGGCCCGCTCGATCCTCGAGCTGGGGAACACCGTGATCCTGCCGGCGGCGGTCCGCTACCAGACCGAGGTGGCCACCAACCTGGCCGCACTGAAGGCGGTCGGGGTCGAGCCGGATCTGGCGTCGCTGGAGGCGGTCTCCGCCCCGCTCGGTTCGCTGCGCAGCGGACTCGCGGTCCTTGCCGAGGCACTCGCGGCCGAGACGCCGCACGACCCGCTCGCCGAGGCGACCTACACCCGCGACGTGGTGCTGCCCGCGATGGCGGCGGTCCGTACGGCGGCGGACACCCTGGAGGGCCTGGTCGCCGACGACCTGTGGCCGCTCCCGACGTACCAGGAGATGCTCTACATCCTCTGAGCCGTTCTTCGGGCGCATCCGGTGGCGGGCCCGGGGCTGTCGCCTCGGGCCTACCATCGCCTGGTGCCCCCGCGTTCCCCGTTGCCGACCCGTCACGGCCTCAGTGCCGCGTGGGTGCGGACGCCTGATCGCGACCGGCTGCGCGCCCGGCCCTGGCCGACCATGGGGGTGTGGCTCCGGCACCGGCTGACCGAGCGGGTCGACGTGGCGCAGATGCTCGCCGACGAGCGGTTCGTCTACGACGACCTCCGGGTCGTGGGCGCGGACGACGCCTACCTCCCGCACACGTTCGTCTGGTTCCACCGCGACCTGCGTGAGGAGATCCCGGTGCCCGGCGCCGTTCACGTCCTGCACCGTGACGAACGGATCGTGGTCGTCGACAAGCCGCCCTTCCTCGCGACCATCCCGCGTGGGCAGCACGTCCGGCAGAGTGTCGTGGTCCGGCTGAGGGCGGAGCTCGGCCTGCCCGAGCTCTCACCCCTGCACCGGCTCGACCGGGTCACGTCCGGCGTGCTGATGCTCGCCACCGAGCGGAGGTGGCGCGGCGCCTACCAGGTCATGTTCGAGCGGGGCACGGTGCGCAAGACCTATCGCGCACTGGCCCCGTGGCGGGACGACCTGGCCGGACCGGTCACCGTCCGCAACCACATCCGCAAGGAGCGCGGTGCCTGGCAGGCGCAGGTCGTGCCCGGCGCCCCGGTCAACGCCGAGACCGTCGTCGAGGTCGAGTCACGGCAGGGCGAGCTGGCCGTCTACCGGCTCACCCCGCTGACCGGCCGGACCCACCAGCTGCGCCTGCACCTGAACGGGCTCGGAGCCCCGATCGTGGACGACCCGCTCTACCCGGTGGTACGCGAGATCGCCGTGGACGATTTCAGCCGTCCGTTGCAGCTGCTGGCGAGCGAGCTGGAGTTCACCGATCCGGTCGACGGCACCGACCGCCGTTATCTGAGCAGGCGACAGTTGCGGATCGACGCGGAGCGGTGAACAGGACCGGGGACACATGCCCCCGGTCCTGTCGGCTCAGGCGAGCGCCTTGGCTTTCAGTGCGTCGAACTCGGCCTGGGTGATCGCGCCGGAGTCGAGCAGGGCCTTGGCGTCCGCGATCTGTGAGGCCGCGCCGGACGAGCTGCCCGCGACCTGCTTGATGTACTGGTCCTGCATGGCCTGGCGCTGCGCCATCGAGGCCATCTGCCGCTCCGCCATGCTCTTGCCCCGGACGACCATGTAGATCAGGGCGCCCAGCCAGGGGATGAAGATCAGGACACAGGCCCATCCGGCCTTGCCCCAGCCGCTCAAGGTGGCGTCACCGAACAGGTCGAAGAGGCAGCGGAACCACACCGAGATCGCGGCGATCCAGATGAAGAACCAGAAGCTCCAGAGGAGCACCTCGCCGAAGTCGGTCGTCATTGAGTCCATTGCGGGGCCTGCTTTCCGTCGGTTCCATGCATGTGGGACAAGTCTGGGGCGCACCCGGGGCCGGGGGATCACCCGGTTCGGGGGACCTCGTGACCGCCGCGTGGTGCTGGACTGGGCCCGGATCGAGAGGTGGCAATGACGGTCGAGAGCGGCTACGCCGAGATCAACGGCGCCCGGATCTACTACGAGGTGGCCGGCGAAGGACCGCCGCTCGTCTTCCTCCATTGCTTCACTCTCGACCGGCGGATGTGGGACGAGCAGTTCGCCCTGTTCGCGGCCGGTCACCGGGTCGTGCGCTACGACCTGCGTGGGTTCGGATCCTCGGACCTTCCCACGTCGGCACCCTTCTCGAACCACGACGACCTCCGTCTTCTCCTCGATCACCTCGGCATCGAACGGGCCCACCTGTGCGGCCTGTCGAGCGGGGGCGGTCTGGCGATCGACGTCGCCCTGGAGTACCCGGAGCGGGTGCTCTCACTGGTGCTGATCGCCTCGGCTCTCGGCGGCTCGCGCGGGGGACTGGGCTCGATGACCGCGACGATGGTCGCGATGCAGGCGGCCGCCGGCCGCGGCGACCTGGACGAAGCGAAGCGCATCTGGGTCGGCTCGCCGCTCTTCGCCCCCGCGAGCCGGGATCCCGAGCTCGCCCGGCGGTTGAGCGAGATCGTCGACGACTGGTCGGGCTGGCAGTTGACGCACCAGCCGAACCACCTCGACCCGGACCCTCCGGCGGCGCAGAGGATCGGCCGGCTCGTGGCGCCGGCCCTGGTCCTGATCGGTGAGCTGGACAACGAGGTCGTGCAGAGCACCGCCGCCGAGATCGAGACCAACGCGCCGAACGCCCGCCGGGTCGTCGTACGGGACGCCGGTCACCTGGCGAACCTGGAGGCGCCCGAGGTCGTCAACGATCTGATCGCTGCGTTCCTCGCTGAAGGGTGAGCGCGCGTCAGCCGAGGAACGGACCCGTCGGCACCGGGAGATCGGCGTACGTGACGATCCCGGGGCGAGCGGCGACCACCTGGCGGATCGCGTTGACGACCGGCATGCCGGTGATCGTCATTCCGATGCCGTGCATGTCCTCGACGGTGAGCGTCTCCAGCGGCTGGTCCGGCATCAGGCCGAGGGTCAGCGTCACCTGCGGAGAGCCGTCCACCTCGATCTTGTAGCCGTGGTCGGCCGGCATCGGCGGCTCCAACTCGTGGCTCATCACCCAGCGCTGGTGCAGGTCGAGTACTTCGCGACCGTCGACCAAGCCGACGTACCGCAGGTCGAGACCGCCCACGGTGCCCTCGGCGATCGGGCGGCCGGGGAGGTCCAGGTCCTTGGTCGCGGCGGCGAACTCGACGTGGCTCGCGACCTCGTCGAGCTCGATGCCCATCGTGGTGGCGAGCATGTGGACCCCGTCCGCGAACACGACGCTGGCTGCCCGGACATCGTCGGCATGACCCGGGTCCCCGATCGGCCGGCCCCAGCCCATCCCGTCCATGTTGGAGTCGGAGGCGAAGCTGCTGACGTCGACGGACTCGTGCATGGTGATCTTGCGGACCTCCGAGCAGAGCCCGGTGGCCACCGCGCCGAGCAGTTGCGCGAAGCCCGGGTTCATCCCGCTCCCGAAGAGGCTGGCCCCGCCGGCGAGCGCCGCGGCCTCGAGCGTCGTGCGCGCCTGGTCGCCCAGACTGTGCCCGGTGAGGAACTCGGCGGTCGTCACGACGTTGACCCCGGCACGGAGGAGCCGGGCGAGCTGGTCGACGTCGGGGTGCAGCGGTGTGTAGACGACGCAGTCCGGATCGAGGGCGAGCAGGGCCTCGACATCGTCGGTCGCGAGTACGCCGCACGGCTCGTCGAGCCGGCACAGGCTCGCCGCGTCCTGGCCGACCTTGTCAGGGCTCCACGCGTAGCAGCCGACGAGCTCCAGGTCGGGCCGGGCGAGGATGCTGCGCAGGGTCTTGCGAGCCACGTTGCCGGTCGTCCACTGGATCACCCGCAGGGTCTTGGCAGTCGTCATGGGGGCGAGGTTCGCATGGAACTGGACACGTGTCCAGGAACCTGGCTGTCAGAATCAGCGGGTGAAGAAGCCGCCGTCGGATCCGGTGATCGCCCGCAACCGCAAGGCTGCGCACGACTACCACCTCGGCGACTCCTGGGAGGCCGGGATCGTGCTGCACGGGAGTGAGGTCAAGGCGCTCCGCGCGGGACGCGCCTCGCTGGCCGGTGGCTTCGCCGACGTGGAGGACCGAGAGATCTGGCTGCACGGCGTGCACATCCCGCAGTACGCGCAGGCGCGCTGGGTCGACGAAGGATCGCGCCGGAAGCGGAAACTCCTGCTGCACCGCTCCGAGATCGACAGGATCGAGCGCCGGATCAACGAGGGCGGCATGACCGTCGTACCGGTCAGGCTGTATTTCAAGGACGGACGCGCCAAGGTGGAGATCGCCCTGGCCAGGGGAAAGAAGACCTGGGACAAGCGGCACGCCCTCGCGGAGCGGCAGGCCGCCCGTGAAGCCGAGCAGGCCGTCAGCCGTCGGCTCAAGGGCCGCACTGGTTGAACGTTGCAGGACTCGGATCCGTCCAGACCAGGTGTATCAGCCGGGGTCGGTCGCTCCTCATCGGATTTATAGTCAGTCAGGGTGGCCCGGGCGCCCTGAGCTGTGGCGGGCGGACCGTGGGGGTCCGCGGCCGAACAGCACGATCGCACCAGGGGGCCTTTCCATGGACCGACGACGTGATCCGGCCCATGCACCACGACTCTTCGGGCTTCGTTTCGCTCGGCGCGAGACCGAGCGCCAGTACCGACGATGGCGGGTGGACGCGGCGATCCCGTTCGCCCGGATCGGTTACGTCGGGTCGGTGCCGAGCTGGACCCTGGTGCTGGTGGCGACGATCCTGCTGGACCCGGACGCCGCGAGCGACGCGGTCGGTTGGATCTTCGCCTGGATCGTGCTGCTCGTCGTGCTCACCGCGCTGACCTTCCCGGCGCGGCTGCGGCGGACCGTGATGCCGCTGGCGGCCGTCGCCAACTGCATGGCCGGGTTCCTGATCGTCTGGCTGCTCACCGATGTCCTGCTCACCGACGAGATCCGTCAGTCACAGGTCGGGGTCATGACCGCCGGCATGATCGTCGTGATGTTCTTCGGCTTCGCGGTCTTCCGCGTCCCGCCCGGCCTCGCGATGGTCGCTGTGACGCCGTACGTCGCCTTCGCGACCTTCCAACTGGTCGAGGCCTACGACGCCGGCGAGCTCAACGCCGTGGAGACCGGCTCACTCGCGGCCGCCCACTGGATCGCCTATGCGGGATGCGTGCTGGTCTCCGTCGTGATCGAGATCGTCGACCGACGGGCCTTCATCAAGGACCAGATCATCGACGCGCAGCAGCAGGACCTGCGCAACAGCCGAGAGACGATCCGTCGCTACATCGCGCGCCCGGTCTTCGAGCACATCGTCGGCGGCGACCTGGTCGGCATCGACGAACCGACGCGGCGTCGCGTCACCGTCATGTTCGCCGACCTCGTCGGGTTCACCGAACTGGCCGACCGCGTCGACCCCGAGGTGCTGACGCAGGTGGTGAACGACTACATGACCGCGATGAGCGAGGTCGTGGACGACCACGGCGGGTTCGTGAACGAATTCGCGGGCGACGGGCTGATGGCGCTCTTCGGCGCTCCCGACGAGATGACCGCGGAGGAGCAGGCGACGAGCGCGGTCCGGGCCGCCCAGGCGATGCAGGCCCGGCTCCCGTCGCTGGACCAGCTCTGGCAGCGGCTCGGCGTCACCGAGGCGATGAAGACCCGGATCGGGATCGACGCCGGCGTGCTCAGCGTCGGGAGCTTCGGCTCCGCGGGCCGGATGACCTACACGGCCATCGGTATGCACACCAACATCGCCGCTCGGCTCCAGGCCAACTGCGAACCCGGCCGGGTCCTGGTCAGCGACTCGATCTGGCACCTGGTCAAAGACCAGATCGAGTGCGAGCCACGGGGAGAGGTGCACTGCAAAGGCATCCACTACCCGGTGCGTGCGTACTCGCCGCTGCCCACGATGAACGGCCAGCACGTCGACGCCGTGCCCGGGTCGACGATCCCGGCCCAGCGGGCGGAGGCCGCGGACCAGGAGACGCCCGCCCCGGCGGAGTGACCCCGGCTTCAGCCCCGCGACGGTCCGGCGTACGTGCCCCGGCCGGTCGGCAGTGGCAGGTCGAGGGTGGTGCGGATGCCCGGAGCGGCCGCGCGGACGTCCGGGATCGCGTTCACGATCCGGCCGCAGGCCGCGACGATCGCGGCATGGTTGTGGTCGCCGTGCTCACTGCTCGGGACGATGTCGACGACGTAGTTCGGCTCGCCGGTGATCTCGACCCGGTAGGCCCCGCCGCCCGAGGGCGGGCGGGCCCAGTCCGGGCGCAGGTCGTCGCGGGTGCGGGTGACGTGCTCGACGACGATCGCCGGGTGTCCGTCGACCATGCCGCTGATCGAGAAGTGCAACGCGGCGATGCTGCCCTTCTCGATGGTGCCGGCGGCGATCTCGTAGGTCTCCGGGGCCGGTTCGGCCTCCCAGAACTCGACGATCTCGTCGACCTCGATGCCGAGGGCGGAGCCCATCATCCGGATCGCGGTGCCCCAGGCGAGACCGAGGACGCCGGGCAGGAACAGCATCGGCGTGGAGTCGACCGGGTGCCCGAAGCCCATCAGGTCGAACATCACCTCGGCGCCGTCGTACGTCGCGTAGTCGGCGAGTTCGTAGCACTTGATCTGCTCGATCCGCTGGCAGGTGCTGGCCAGGGCGAGCGGCACCAGGTCGCTGGCGAAGCCCGGGTCGACACCGGTGATGTAGAGCGAGGCGCCGCCCGCCTGGGCGGAGGCCTCGACTTTGTCGATCACCTTCTGCGGCATCGTGCCCCAGGGGAACTGCAAGGTGCCGGGTGCGGATCCGACCACGTCGATGCCGGCCTCGAGGAGCGTGCGGACGTCGTTGGTGGCCTCGACCGGACGGGTGTCGCCCATCGCGCAGTAGACGACGCACTCCGGCCCGGCCGCGATCAGCGCGTCCAGGTCCGCGACCGCGGTGATCCCGGTCCGCACGTCCAGTCCGGCGAGTTCGCCGGCGTCCTTGCCGACCTTCTCGGCCGTCGAGGTGCTGACCGCGACCAGCTCGAACCGGTCGTCGTTGATGAGCTGACGCAGGGTCAGCATCCCGGCGTTGCCGGTGGCGACCTGGGCGACTCGGATCGGCATGTGTTTCTCCTACTGGAACGTGTTCTACTTTTGCCGTGATCACGGTAGCGTCTCCGACCATGGGACGTGTAGAGGACAAGGTCGTTCTGATCAGCGGCGGCGCGCGCAACATCGGCGGAGCCAGTGCCCGGATGCTGGCGGCCGAAGGAGCGAAGGTCGTCATCGGTGACCTGCTCGACGACGAGGGCAAGGCGCTGGCCGAGGAGCTCTGCCAGGAGTTCGGGGACAGCGCAGCCCGCTACGTCCACCTCGACGTCACCTCCGAGGAGGAATGGGCCGCCGCGGTCGCGTACACCGTGGCCGAGTTCGGCAGGCTCGACGTCCTCTTCAACAACGCCGGCATCTTCAACGGCGGCCAGCTCCAGCGCTACAAGCAGGAGCAGTGGCAGCAGATGCTCGACGTGAACCTGACCGGTTCCTTCCTGGGTGCCAAGGCGGCGGCCGACGCGATCATCGCGGCCGGCGGCGGGTCGATCATCAACACCTCCTCGATCGAAGGTCTCCGCGGTACCCCGTGGGCTCACGGGTACGTGGCCTCGAAGTGGGGCCTGACCGGGCTCACCAAGTCGCTGGCGATGGAACTCGCCCCGCACGGCATCCGGGTCAACTCGATCCACCCGGGACGGATCAGTACGCCGGCCACCGACCAGATGCCCGAGGACCTGATCCCGATCCCGCTGGGCCGGCCCGGCAAGCCGGAGGAGATCGCGACGTTCGTGGTCTTCCTGGCCAGCGACGAGTCCTCGTTCAGCACCGGGGCGGAGTTCGTCGTCGACGGCGGCACCGTGATGCACATCCCGACGAATATCTGACGCTTCCCCCGTGTGAGGCGCTTCTCTCCGGGTACTCGGTGTTCACCGACAACCCGAGGAGAATCTGATGAGTGTCGAGAACAAGGCCCAGGACCTGACCGGTCGTGCGAAGGAAGCCGCTGGTGCGGTGACCGACGACGACAAGCTCAAGGCCGAGGGCGAGGCCGACCAGACCAAGGCCGGCATCAAGGACAAGCTCGAGGACGCCAAGGACAAGATCTCCGACAAGGTCGACGACATCCTCTGATGTCGGATCTCGATCTGGTTCTACCGACCGCCGGTGACGTCGTCGAGGTCATCCTCGACGACCACCGGCGGTTCGAGGCACTGCTCCGTGACCTGCGCGACGCGACCTCTGACCGTGACGCCGTCCGGCAGACCTTCGCGACCTTGCACGTCGCGCATGCCGAGGCCGAGGAGGCCGAGGTGTACCCCACGCTGCGCAAGGACGACGCGATCAGCAAGCACGAGGCCGAGCACGGTGAAGAGGAGCACGCCGAAGGAAACGAGGCCCTGCTCGCCGTACTCGAGGCCGACGACGTGGACGACGAGTCGTTCGAGGACCTGGTCGAGGAGCTGGCCTCGCGGGTGAACCACCACCTCACCGAGGAGGAGCTCACCATCCTCAACCCGGCGCGCGACGAGGTCGACGAGGCCGAACGGGCCCGGCTGGGTGCGGCGTTCCTGAAGGCGCGCAACGCCTTGATCACCGACGAATGCGGCCGGCTGGAGAACGTCCGGAAGATCGTCGCCGAGGCTCGCGAGCAGGGTCTGCTCGACGACGCCTGAGCCGACCGTGATGAGCACCGGGCGACCATGACAACGAGTGAGAAGCAGACGAGCGACGAGCACGGGCGGGTGCAGGTGATCGCCGGCGGCCCGGTCCTGGTGCGGGGGATCGACGGCCTGCTCGACAAGGACGGATGCGCCCATCCGGCCACCCGTCCGGTCGTGGCGGTCTGTGCGTGCGGGTTGAGCCAGCGCGGGCCGTGGTGCGACGGGACGCACAAGGTCGTCCCCGGACGATGAGACTGCGCACGGTTTCCTGCCAGGAGCGTGGCTGGCGCCGGGTGAAGCACGGCCGCGGCTTCCGCTATCTCGATGCCGACGGCGATCCGCTGGACGAGGAAGACGTCGCCCGGGCCCGGTCCCTGGTCATCCCGCCGGCATGGACCGACGTCTGGATCTGCGCGTACCCGCGCGGCCACCTGCAAGCGGTCGGCACCGATGAGGCCGGCAGGCGGCAGTACCTGTACCACCCGCAATGGCGCGAGCAGCGCGACCTGGAGAAGTTCGACCGTGTGACCACCCTGGCCACCCGGCTGCCGGGCCTGCGCCGCAAACTGCGCCACCAGCTCCGCGCCGAGCCCGGCGACGAGGTCGTCGAGCGCACCCGGGTCCTGGCTGCCGCGGTCCGGCTGATCGACCTCGGCTGTTTCCGTCCGGGATCGGATGCCTCCGCGGAGGAGTTCGGCAGTCACGGGCTGACCACGATCGAGCGCCGGCACGTCCGGCGGGAGAACGGTGGTCTGGCGTTCCGGTTCGTCGGCAAGGCAGGCATCGAGCACGAGATCCACGTCGAGGACCCGGATGTGGTGGCCGTGGTGGACCGGCTCCGGCGACGACGCGGACCCGACGCGCGGGTGTTCACCTCGAAGGTGGGAGCTCGCTGGCGACCGGTGAGCCCGGAGGAGATCAACGAGCACCTGCGCTCGCTCACCGGCGAGGAGATGACGGCCAAAGACTTCCGGACCTGGCACGCGACGGTCACCGTCGCGGTGGCGCTCGCCGAGCCCCCGGTGGCGAAGACAGCGACGGCTCGCAAGCGCCGGGTTCGCGAGGCCGTCGTCCTCGCCTCCGAACTGCTCGGCAACACCCCGACGGTCGCGCGCTCGGCGTACGTCGACCCGCGGGTCATCGACCTCTACGAGTCCGGCACGGTGCTGGACCCGGTACCCGGCGGCCCGGACGCCCTGGACCGGGCCGTGGCGAGCCTGCTTACGTCCTAGACCGGTCTGCGCAGGCAGGCGACCAGTCCGCGGTCGGGCACCACGAATCGCGCGCCCGCGACCAGACCGGCTTCGTCGAGCTCCGGCCCGAGGCCGTCGAGCTGTCCGGTGGTGCCGAGCTGGAGCAGCGCGGCTCCGCCCTCAGCAAGGTGCACGCCGATCAGTTCGACGCAGGTGCGGGCGACCCCCAGCCCGTCGTCGCCGCCGTCGATGGCCGTCGTCGGGTCCTCGGGGAACCGGTCGATGTCGTCGTGCGGGACCCACGGGGGATCGGCGAGGATCAGCCCGAAGCGTTCCCCGTCCCGCAGCACCGTCGTCATCTCGCCCTCGCGCACGTCGACGTCGATGCCGTTCACCGCTGCGTTCGACCGGGCCCAGGCACACGCTTCCGGGCTGGCGTCGACCGCGACCAGGGTCCGGTCGTGACCGTGCACTGCAAGCAAGCCGATGTGCCCGGCGCCGGTGCAGAGTTCGAGCACCGGACCTCGGGGGAGTCGGACCAGGAGGTCGGAGGCCCAGAGAGCCTGGCTCCGGGTCCAGCCACGAGGTCGCAGCACGGTCTCGTCGTAGTCGATGCGCAGGGGCCCGAAGGTCATCGTGGACAGCGGAGGTGCTGCGGAGGGGAGGGACATGGCCGCCATTACCCGCGCGGTGCCCGGGACAAGCATGCGTGAGGGCGGCAACGGGTACTCGGGGCATACGGATGACCGAGGGGGTACAAGCAATGCACGTTCCGGAAGCGCGCGGTGAACTGAGCAGTGCGGTCTTCGCCGCGCTGCGCAACGACCGGCCGGCCCCGGACCTGGTGTCCGCCGACGACGACGAGGACCTGCAGATCACCTTGTGGGCGCTCTACGAGCTGCACTACCGCGGTTTCGCCGACGTCGACCCGGCGCGGGAGTGGGACACCTCGCTGCTGGACGTGCGGGCCGAGCTGGAGGGCGCGTTCGAAGCGACCCTGCGAACGCAGACCTCGACCCTGGTCGAGCCCGCCGGCAGCGACCTCGTCGCCGAACTCGAGCGCATCGTCCGTGCCGACGGCCCGTCGGTCGCGTCGTACCTGCACCGCCACGCGACCGAGGACCAGTTCCTCGAGTTCCTGTCCATGCGCAGCGTCTACCACCTCAAGGAGACCGACCCGCACAGCTGGCTCCTCCCGCGGCTGACCGGTCCGGCGAAGGCGGCGCTCGCCGAGATCGCGTACGACGAGTACGGCGGCGGTCGGCCGGAAGCGGTGCACCAGCAGCTCTACGCCGATGCCCTCGTCGCGGTCGACCTGGACGCGACCTACGGGCACTACATCGACCGGGCGCCCGCCCACGTGCTCGCGGTCAACAACGCGATGTCGCTGTTCGGCCTGCACCGACGGTTGCGCGGCGCCTGCGCGGGTCACCTGGCCGCGTTCGAGATGACCAGCTCCCTGCCCTGTCGGCGGATCGCCCAGGGCTCCGACCGGCTCGGGCTGCCGGCGGCTGTCCACCGTTACTTCGACGAGCACATCGAAGCAGATGCGGTTCATGAGCACATCGCCTCGCGGAACCTCTGCGGGTCGATGGTCGACGCGGAGCCGGGCCTCTTCGACGACGTCCTCTTCGGTGCGGCTGCCTGCGTTCACCTGGACGCGCTCTCCGGGAGCGCGACCATCGCCGACTGGGAGGCCCAGCGGACGGCGTTGCGCGTCGGGTCGCTCGAGCCCGCCGCCTGAGTCGTCGCACTGGAAGAAGGAGATCACCATGCTGGACACGGTCGTTTTCGACGTCGACGGGACCCTGGTCGACTCGTCGTACCACCACTTGATCGCGTGGTCCCGCGCGTTCGCGGCCGTCGGGGTCACGGTGCCGGGCTGCAAGCTGCACGCGCTCATGGGCATGGGCGGGGACCAGCTGGTCGCGGCCGCGGCCAACGACTCGGTCGAGCGTGCGCTGGGAGACGAGATCCGTGACCTCTGGCGCCACGAGTACGGCGCGTTGCTGAGCGAGGTGCGGCCGTTTCCCGATGCCGTGGCCGTTCTCGAGGAGTTCCGCCACGCCGGCATCGCCGTGGTCCTCGCCACATCCGGGAACGAGGACCACATCGATCGCACTCTCGACATCCTCGAGCTGGGCAAGGGCGCCTACCCACTGGTGAGCAGCGCCGACGTCGAGGACACCAAGCCGGCAGCAGACCTGATCGAACTGGCCATGGGCACGGTCGGAGGAACCGCAGGCGTGCTGGTCGGCGACACGGTGTGGGACGTCGAAGCCGGTCGCCGCGCCGGGCTCCCGGTGCTGTCGGTGCGCACCGGAGGTATCGCCGACGAGCGGTTGCGAGAGGCGGGAGCTGCCCGGGTGTTCGACGACGTGGCCGAGATCCGCGCTGCCGTTCCCGAGTTGGTCCAGCGATTCGCGTGTGCCCCCGCCCCGGCCAACCTGACCCGATTGCGCCAGGGAGCGAACTACTCGGCCCGCTGAGGCGCGGCCCGTCGATGGCGACGCCCGGAGAGCAACGGCGAGCCACCCCACAGCGCGGCGAAGAGGACCAGCGCGACCACGAACGCGATCACCCCGGCGATGTCTCCCGCCACCACGTCGAAGACCAGGAAGAGCACTCCGCTGGTGGTCACCGCCATCGTGACGAGGCCTGCGCGCGCGCACTGGTTCGCCGCTTCGACCAGCCAGTGCCGGGCGTGGTGCCGGAACAGCACCCGGTGGAAGGCGGTCGGTGCCACCACGAGAGCAGTCGTCAGGACCGACCCTGCCAGGACGATCAGGTACAGGTCGCGCTGGAACTCGCTCAGCTCGCCGAACCGCTGGCTGAACGGCACCGTGAGCAGGAATCCGGTGAGGATCTGCACGCCGGTCTCGATCACCCTGAGTTCCTGGAGCAGTTCGTCCCAGTTGCGGGTGAGTCGCTCGGCGCTGACTGATTCCTCGTCCATGCGCGGCCTGTACCCGCTCAGCGCCTCTGAATGTCCGTGCCCGGTGCGGGTACTGGGCCTGACAACCCGAAGGAGACCAGATGAGCACGATCGAGAAGACGATCGACGTCGACGTACCGATCCGCACGGCGTACGACCAATGGACCCAATTCGAAACCTTCCCGGAGTTCATGGAAGGTGTGGAAAGCGTCGTACAACTCGACGACACCCACGTGCACTGGAAGGCAGAGATCGCCGGTATCCGCCGCGAATGGGACGCGGAGATCGTCGACCAGACCCCTGACCAACGAGTCACTTGGCGGTCCACGGACGGCACGACCAACGCAGGCGCCGTGTCTTTCACCGACAACGCACCCGGGACCCGGGTGACGCTGCGCCTCGATTTCGAGCCGGAGGGGATCGTTGAGAAGGTCGGTGACAGCCTCAACCTCATCGAGCGCCGCGCCGAGGGAGACCTCGAGCGCTTCAAGTCGTTCATCGAGAAGCGTGGCACCGAGACCGGCGCCTGGCGGGGCAATGTCGGTCCCGACAGCACGCTGCCGACTGCCGACGGGGAGGGCACCCGGTGACGACGAATCCTGAGATCCCCGACCCGGTGATCGTTCCGGGAACCTCCCGGCCGATCCCGGCGCCGAACCCGGAGTCGGACCCGGGCTCGGAACCGCCGGCTGCACCGGACCGCGAACCGGGTCCTGGCGGCGTCGTCCGGAGTGAGCTCGTAGTGGCTTGATCTGCGTCGCTCGGGGTACTGGGGTGGACGAAGGTGCCCGCCGGGCACCCACAGCTGATGGGGGACGATCATGGCCATCGGACTTGGCATCGTTCTACTCGTTCTCGGACTGATCCTGGTCGCGAACGTGATCACGGTTGACATGTCGTTCATCGACGACTCCGCACTGGGCTGGATCCTGATCCTGGCCGGCGTGCTGGCGATCGTGATCTCGCTGGTGGTCAACCAGCAGCGCACGCGCAGGAGCGACACCGTGATCGAAGAGCGGCGGACGTTGTAGTGACGCCGGAACCGACCGCCGTGGCTCCCTCGGGAGCCACGGCGGTCGCGTCCGGGTCGGGACCGGTGGTCCTCGACGACCGGTACCGTCTCGACGAGCAGATCGGCAGCGGCGGGATGGCCGACGTGTACCGGGCGACCGACGAGCTGCTGAACCGCGCGGTGGCGGTCAAGGTGCTCCGCGAGGCCGCCGAACCGTCGTTCCGGGAGCGATTCACCGCCGAGGCGCGGATACTGGCCAGCCTGAACCATCCCGGCCTCGTGACGCTGCTGGATGCTGGAATCCTCGGGGACCGGCTCTACCTGGTGATGGCCCTCGCTGATGATTCGACCTTGTCGGAACGGATCGCGACCGGGCCCCTGGACCCGGCCGAGGTGAAGACGATCGGGATCCAACTGGCGCACGCGCTCGCCTACGCCCATGGCGAGGACGTCGTGCACCGGGACGTGAAGCCGAGCAACATCTTGCTCTGCGGCGACGGACGCGCGCTCCTGGCCGACTTCGGGATCGCCCGGCTGGTCGGCAACACCGAGCACCACACCAAGACCGGGGATGCGATCGGGTCCCCGGCGTACCTCGCCCCCGAACAGGTCGCCGGCGAGGAGTTGACCCCGGCGGTCGACATCTACTCGCTGGGGCTGGTGCTGCTGGAGGCTCTGACCGGGCGCCGCGCCTACACCGGGTCCCAGATCGAGGCAGCGATGGCCCGTTTGACCGCAGGCCCGGCCCTGCCGACGTCGCTGGACCCGGGTTGGCGGGCGCTTCTGGCCAGGATGACCCACCGCGAACCGGGCGACCGGCCGACCGCGGCAGAGGTCGCCGACGAACTCGCGATCGCGACAGCGACCGACGCCGCTCCCTCTCTGTCGATGGCCGAGGACGAGGATGAGGACGAGGACGCAGGCGAGGTCACCATGGAGTCGCCGTTGCCGGCGGTCGGACCCGTGGAGCGCGAGACCGGGTACGTCGCCGCGCCCCCGCCTGGACGCAGCATCGGCCGCTGGGTGCTTGTCGCCGCCGCTGTGCTGGCGCTGGTGTTCGTGGCTGTCCTGATCGCCACCCAGCGGGGCGGCTCGTCTGCGAACCCGGTGCAGCCGGTGCCGTCCGGGGTGCCGACCCGTCTCGTGGAGCCGTTGCAGGACCTGCACCAGACGATCGAGGGGGAGAGCAAGTGAGGCGCGCGCGAGCGGCCGTGACCGCGGCCGCGATGATCCTGGTGACAGGCTGCGGGGCGTCCGACGTCCCGTCCGCTGCCGATCAGGTGCCCGCGCTGAGTATGCGGCTGGACCGGATCGACTCCGCTCTGGCGGGACACCGCTTCCCGGCCGCCCGCACCGCTCTGAAGGCGCTGATCGCGGACACCCGACGGGCTGCGCGCGCGGGTGACCTCTCCGAGGCGACCGCGGCACAGATCATCGCTGCCGCGCAGCGACTGCTCGCCGCCCTGCCGAGCGCGCCGGCTGTCGTCGAGTCGACTCCACCCGAGTCCCCGGACAGCGGGTCGTCGGCCAAGCCGTCCTCGCGACCGACCGTCGCCGAGCCGTCTCCATCGCCGACCGCGGAGGTGCCGGTCCCCGCTTCGTCCCCGACCGAGTCGCCCACCTCGGATCCGACCCCGAGTCCGACCTCGGACCCGAGCCGGGAAGCCTCTCCGACCGCGTCACCGTCCGCGGCCGACGCCGGCCCGGTCGGCTAACAGAAGATGTGACCGACAACCTCTTGCCATCGCGCCGCTAGCCGCTCAGAATCTCTCCAGAATTATGTAGTCGGTTTCGCCTGGGGGCCCAAAGAGGCAGGCCCACGCCCCCGATCGCTTTTTCGATGTGCCCGTTCCCTTGCGAGCGATTGAAGGAGTTCTCTCGATGTCTGAACAGCTGCGTCCCGACCTTCTCCGCCTTCTCTGTGCCGAGCTGCCCCGATCCGAGGCCGACATGATCGAGACCATGTCGCCTGACGACGTGATGAGTTACGTCGAGGCATTCAGTGCCGCCAAACGCGCCGGGGTCGAGATCCCGTCCGACCTGCGCCGCGCGTTGGCTGCCGCGATGCACGAGTACTCGGAGTCCGACGTCATCGACGCCGCCGAGACCGCGGCCGATCCAGGGAGCGGACCCGTGGCCGGGTCCGGGGAGAGCCTGGCGGCGCTGGTCAGGCGGGTCGTCTCGGGCTGACCGGCAGTCCTGATGCGCTCGCGGCGGGCCGGTCCGACTGGTGACGGGCGGTCCGGTAGGCGGGCTCGCGCAGGCGACGTACCCAGGGATACTGCTCGAGCCCGGGGAAGGTGTTGAGCACCGGGTCGAAGGAGTAGGGCTCGTCGTCGGCGCACTCGGCGCCGAGGTGGAGCAGTGCGAAGGTCCGCCACGGACCGGTGCCCTCCGCCCAGAGCAGTTCGTAGGTGCGTTCGTCGACAGGTACGGCGCAGAGGACCATCGAGCCGGACGGGCCGCGGTACGGCAGGAGCGACGTCAGCGCGCCGGTGCGACCGGGGCGCCGCAGGGTGAGCATGAACCGGCCGAGTCCGCTGGTCCCGGTGCTGGCGAGCAGGAGGTCCGCCGGACCCGCTTCGAGTTCGACCCGCAGAGCCAGGCCCGCGATGTCCGGCAGGCGGTGCGGGAGCCCGATCGCCCGGGAGCGCCGCACGACCGCCGGATGATCGGCGGGCTCGTCGATCCAGGGCACCCCGGACGTCGGCTGGGACGCGCCGACCACGGCCACGGTCGCGCGGGTGAGCGTGCCGTCGGGGTGCAGGGGCTTGATCCGGTGCAGCACCTTTCCGAGCGTCCCGGCCGTTGCGGCCAGGACGGCGCCTGCCGATCGCGCCAGCGGATCCACCAGGGCATGCGAGGAAGTTCTACTCATGCGACCCACGTACCCGATCTCCACCGGAACACGTGACATCCCCGGATTTCGGATTGCTCGCGACCGTGGCGGGTACTAGGCCCTCACTGTCCCGACTGTCGCCGAGGAGGCGCCCTGTGTCCACCGACGCCATCGTTGCTCTGAAGGAAGATCACCAGGAGATCCGGAAGCTCTTCCGCGACTTCCAGGGCGCGGGCGACAACGCCGCCCAGCGCAAGGGGGAGATCGTGGACCGGATCATCGAACTTCTCACCGTGCACACCTACATCGAGAACGAAGTGATGTACCCGCTGGTCCGTGACCTGCTGCCGAACCTCGAGGACGACATCCTGGAGTCCTACGAGGAGCATCACGTGGCCGACGTCCTCGTCTCCGAGTTGTACGCGATGAAGCCCACCGACGAGCGGTTCGACGCCAAGACCACGGTCCTGATCGAGAACGTGAAGCACCACATGGACGAAGAGGAGAAGGACTGGTTCCCCAAGGTCCGCGACGGCCTCGGCCGCAAGACCCTGCAGGAGATCGGTGCCGAGATGGAGAAGGCCCGCAAGAAGGCGCCGAAGAAGCCGAGCAGTCCGAGTGCGTTGAAGAAGACGGTCGACGCGGTCCTGACCTGAGAAGTGTCGTCGCCGTACGACGCCGGAAGCCGTCGGCCGGAGGTGAGTCGAAGTGGCGAAGTACGCCGTCAACCCGGACGCCGTCGAGAAGGCCCGGGAGCTGATCCGTGCGAAGCAGTACGTGCTCGACAGCGACTGGGGCGATGTCCAGCCCGACGCCGAGGCAGGGAACGCCTTCCTCGAGCGGCATTCCTGGTCCGAGTACGGCGCCTGGCACCTGGGACTGACCGAGGGTGCGAACGACGAGACCAAGGCCCGGCACGCGTTCGTCTTCGGTGATTTCCGCCGGGTGCACCGGACCGCCTTGATCGCCTCGGTCTACCGGGCTGCCGAGTGGCGGCACAAACAGGTCGAGCTCGCCGCGCACGAACTGCTCCAGCAGCTGGATCGGGAGGCCGGGATCGAGTGAGGCTCGAGCCGTCCGCCCCGGGCGCGCGGGCTACTGATCGCGCAGGGACTGGAACTCTGCGAAGTCGGGAGACCAATGGTCGGCGAGGGAGGTCGAGACGGCCCGCACGGACGGAAGCGGGTCGCCGATCATGCGCCCGGTGAGGCTGCGGTAGGCCAGGCGCACATAGAAGTTGCGGACCCCGTCGGCCCATGGTGTCGGCTGCCAGACGCGCCGGATGTGATCGAGTTCGTCTCTGGCGAAGACCGCGACCGCGGTCCCACGAGCCAGGACGCTCCAGCCGGACCTGGTGGCGTCGTCGGTGCGTTCGGCCTCGAAGGCGATCGCACGGTTCGGGGCACAGGTTCCGAGCAACGTGTGCGGCGCGGTGCGGAAGACGATGCTCTCGTCGACGAGCGCGTAGTTGACCGGGATGATGTGCGGGCCGTCTGGCGCGACGACTGCCACCCGGCCGATCTGGCAGTCGATCAGCAGCGCACGACACTCAGCCTCGTTGAGAACTCGTGACTCGCCCACGGCGTTGGCCCCCTCTCCGGCGACACCTGTGGCCTGTTCGGCTTTCGAACACGTACGCGAGAAGCGCGACGTCCTCGCCGGCCCACACTTCCCATTGGAGCGCGGACGAGGCGATGCGAGCAGGGTCGAAGGTCACCGGGACGCAGTCGGAAGTCCCAGAGATTCATGTCGGGTCCGGCCAGACTGCCCAGCGTTTGGCCCGTTCCGGGTGATGCGAGCCGGATTCGCGCGACCCTACTGTGTCGCAGCAGCACTTCACGAAGGCGGTGGCAGCTGAGATGAACCTCGTCTGGGACGCCCTGGTCGTCATCGCGGTCACCGCGGTCACCGTCGCGGCGATGCTGCTCGTCCGGCGCCGGTCACCCGAAGGCAGCTACTTCAGCGACGGCGACCGCGCCTCCGGCGTCTTCGGCGTGCTCGCCACCGGCTTCTCGGTGCTACTCGGCTTCATCATCTTCCTGTCCTTCTCCTCCTACGACGCGTCGCGCGCGGGTGCCGAGGAGGAGGCGACGATCGTGGCGCAGCAGGTCCAGACGGCTCAGTTCATGCCCGGCGAGGCTCCGGCGGAACTGACCGGCGAGCTCACCTGCTACGCGCGATCGGTGGTCGGGGTCGAATGGGACGCGATGAGCGCCGGCACCCTCGGCGACGCGATCAACCCGTGGGGGGCGGAGATGTTCCTGACGATCGCGGCGGTCGACCCGAAGACGGCGGCGGAGCAGTCGGCGTACGACCGGTGGATGGACCAGAGCGAGGCCCGGGCGCAGGCGCGGATAGACCGGGTGCACGGTGCCGAGGGGATCATCCCCTCACCCCTGTGGCTGGTCCTGTTCATCATCTCCGGGGTGATCTTCCTGTACATGCTGTTCTTCGCCGACCGGGCCGAGGGCGCCGTGACCCAGGGCCTGCTGATGGGCAGCGTGACGGTGGTCATCACGCTCCTGCTGCTGCTCCTGGTGTTTTTCGACAGCCCGCACGGTGACGGGGTCGGGCGGCTGCAGCCGACCGCGATGGAAAGGACCCTTCGCCTGATCGACGCCCAGCTCGACGTGGTCGGTCTGACCACCGACCCACCGTGTGATGCCGATGGCAACCGACGCTGACGACCCCGGCGAGACCGGTGGGACCGGTCGGGACTGGCAGGAGGTGCTGGTCACGGTCCTGCTGGTGATCGCAGCCCTCGGCACCTCCTGGAGCAGTTACCAGGCGACCCGCTGGAACGGTGAGCAGGCCGCGGCGGCGGGTCGCACGAACGCCATCCGGGTCGACGCCGCGCGGGCCCAGGGCCTCTCCGAGGCCCAGCGTCAGGTCGACGTCGCCACGTTCATCGCCTGGGCCGACGCGGACCGTCGTGGTGAGCCCCAGGTCGCCGACTTCTACCAGGACCGTTTCCGCGACGAGTTCAAGCCGGCCTTCGCCGCGTGGATCGCGACCGACCCGATCGAGAACCCGGAGGCACCTCCGACGCCCTTCGCCATGAAGGAGTACCAGGTCGCGTCGCTCGAGGAGGCGGGAAAGCTGGATGCGGCTGCCGAAGCGTCTGCTGCGGAGGTGCGCCTCTACATCCAGCGGTCCAGCAACTACGTGCTCACCGTGGTGCTCTACGCCGTGACGCTGTTCTTCGCCGGCGTCAGCACCCGGATCAGCAACCGGAAGCTTCGCTGGGTGCTGACCGCGGCCGGGTGCCTCGTCCTCGTGTCGGCCCTGGGCTGGATCGCGACGTTCCCGGTCAGTCTCAAGGTCTGAGGGCTTCACAACTCGTCCTCGTCGGAGGACCCTGGACAGCAGTGGGTGATCGGTTCCCAACCCAGGAGGTGGGCCGTGACTTCGACGATCAGCCGTTTCGAGGCGACGCTTGCGCCGTGCGGACATGAGCACGACGGCGAGCGCTGCGTGAACGAGGACGATCAGGGCCTGGTGACCGAGGAGGTGAATTTCTCCTGCGGCTGCCGCACCACCCGCGAGGAGTACCACGACGGCAGCGTGCACCACATGGTGGTGAACCACCGGCACAAGGTGCTCGTCGACGAGGAATTCCGCGGTGAGTGACGGCGCCACGGCGGGGGCGCATGACGTCGTCCTCGTCGGTGGTGGCGCGGCCGGACTGCGGGCCGCGATCGCGATCGCCGAGACGGACCCCGGCCTCGATGTGGCGGTCGTCTCCAAGGTCTACCCGATGCGCAGCCACACCGTCTCCGCGGAGGGCGGCGCTGCCGGCGTGATCGCCGACGACGACAGCATCGAGGAGCACATCTACGACACCATCTCGGGCAGCGACTGGCTCGGGGACCAGGACGCGATCGAGGCGTTCGTGGCCGAGGCGCCCCGGGAGCTGCTCCAGCTCGAGCACTGGGGATGTCCGTGGAGCCGCACCGACGACGGGCACGTCGCCGTACGTGCCTTCGGCGGTATGAAGCGGATGCGGACCTGGTTCGCCGCGGACAAGACCGGCTTCCACATGCTGCATGCGCTGTTCCAGACCTCGCTGAAGTACCAACAGGTCACCAGGTACGACGAGTGGTTCGTCACCAAACTCCTGGTCGACGACGGCCAGGTGCAAGGCGTCGTCGCGATCGAACTCGCCACCGGTGCGATCCGCACCATCCGGGCGAAGGCGGTGGTGCTCGCGAACGGCGGCTGCGGGAAGGTCTTCCGGTTCACCACCAACGCCAACATCAACACCGGCGACGGGATGGGCCTGGCCTACCGCGCGGGGGCGCCGCTGAAGGACATGGAGTTCGTGCAGTACCACCCGACAGGGCTCCCGTTCACCGGCATCCTGATCACCGAGGCAGCACGCGCCGAGGGCGGCTGGCTGCTGAACAAGGACGGCTACCGGTTCCTGCAGGACTACGACCTCGGAAAGCCGACGCCGACACCGCAGCTGCGCAGCATGGAGCTGGGCCCTCGTGACCGCGTGTCCCAGGCGATCGTGGGGGAGATCGAGAAGGGGCGGGCCATCGAGTCCGAGTACGGCCACGTCGTACACCTGGACCTGCGGCACCTCGGTGAGAAGCTGATCGAGAGCCGGATCCCGTTCGTCCGCGAGCTCTGCCTGAAGTACGAGCGGATCGACCCGGTGCGCGAGCTCATCCCGGTGCGACCGGTCATCCACTACATGATGGGTGGGGTCCACACCGACATCGACGGGGCGACACCGATCCAGGGCCTGTACGCCGCTGGCGAGACCGCCTGCGTGACCATCAACGGCGCCAACCGGCTCGGGTCGAACTCGCTACCCGAGTGCCTCGTCTTCGGAGCCCGTGCCGGACGTGCGGCCGCCCAGTACGCCGCCTCGACGTCGTCTGCGGACTCGCCGGCGATCACTGCCCAGGTCACGGACGAGGTGGCCAGGATCAGAGCGCTGATGGACACCATGCCCGACGGCCGATCAGAGGATTCCGTGCCCGGCCTGCGCGACCGGATGCAGACGACGATGGAGGACGCCGCAGGTATCTACCGGACCGGCGCCGGACTCCAGAAGGGTGCCGACGCCATCGCCGAGCTGCAGGACCGGGCGGCGTCGATCGGGATCCAGGACACCAGCCGGTCGTTCAACACCGAGCTGGTCGCCGCGCTCGAGCTCGCCAACATGCTCGACGTGGCCGAGTGCATGCTCGCCTCGGGTGTCCGCCGGGAGGAGTCGCGTGGTGCACACCAGCGCACCGACTTCCCCGCGCGGGACGACGAGCGGTTCCTCGTCCATCAGCTGACCCTGCGCGAGCCCGACGGCCCGCCGCGGGTCGAGCAGTTGCCGGTCACCATCACCCGGTGGCCACCAGGAGAACGCGTCTACGGGAGGTGAGACCACGATGACCGAGACAATCAGCCTGCAGGTGATGCGCTACCGCCCGGACCGCACCACCCCGCCGATCCTGCAGGAGTACGACGTTCCGCTGCGCAAGGAGTGGACGGTCCTGGATGCGCTCAACCACGTGAAGAACGAGGTCGACCCGACCCTGTCGTTCCGCTGGTCGTGCCGGATGGGCATCTGCGGCAGCTGCGGCATGAACGTGCAGGGGGAGCCGCGGCTGACCTGCGGGACCTTCCTCTCCGACTACGCACCAGGGCCGATCCGGGTCGAGCCGCTGACCAACTTCCCGGTGATCCGCGACCTGGTCATCGACATGTCCGACTTCATGGAGAAGCTGCCGACGGTGAAGCCGTGGATCATCCGCGACGACGACGTCACCGAGATCGACGGGGAGTACCTGCAGACGCCCGAGGAGCTCGAGGCCTACAAGCAGTTCAGCATGTGCATCAACTGCATGCTCTGCTACGCCGCCTGTCCGGTCTACGGTCTCGATCCGGACTTCGTCGGCCCGGCCGCGATCGCCCTCGCCGAGCGTTACGACCTCGACTCGCGTGACCAGGGCGCCCGGGAGCGGCTGGACGTGCTGATCGAGCACGAGGGCGTCTGGGGCTGCACCTTCGTCGGCGAGTGCACCCGGGTCTGTCCCAAGCACGTGGACCCCGCCGGTGCGATCCAGCGCTACAAGCTGAAGGCCGCCTCGGAGTCGGTGCGGGCCTGGGTGCTGCCGCGAGGTGCGCAATGACCACCCGAGAAGAGGCGCTGCCGACATACACCCGCCGGATGCCGGTCTTCTGGTGGGTCCGCAAGCGGACCTACTTCCTGTTCGTGATGCGCGAGCTGAGCAGCATCTTCGTGGCCTGGTTCGTGGTCTTCCTGCTGCTGGCGATCAAGGCGATCGGCCGGGACGAGGCGGCGTACCAGGACTTCCTCGACTGGGCGGCCTCACCGGCGATCGTCACACTGAACGTGGTCGCCGCTGCGTTCCTGGTCCTGCACACGGTCACCTGGTTCAACCTGACACCGCAGGCGATGGATCTGCGACTGGGCGGGCGGCCGGTGCCGGGAGTGGCGGTGATCGCGGCCCAGTACGTCGGCCTGGTCGTCGTCTCGGCCTTCATCTGGTGGCTGGTGGCGTCATGACCAAACGGCGGATCCTGCCCCTGGTGTG
>JAKFBZ010000078.1:0-7648 GCA_036676945.1 Marmoricola sp. | reverse complement strand
CTCTTCTGCGAGAAGATCTTCGGTCCCACCCGGGACTGGGAGTGCTACTGCGGCAAGTACAAGCGCGTGCGCTTCAAGGGCATCATCTGCGAGCGCTGCGGCGTCGAGGTGACCCGCTCGAAGGTCCGCCGTGAGCGGATGGGCCACATCGAGCTCGCCGCCCCGGTCACGCACATCTGGTACTTCAAGGGTGTGCCGAGCCGGCTCGGCTACCTCCTGGACCTGGCGCCGAAGGACCTCGAGAAGGTCATCTACTTCGCGGCGTACATGATCACCAGCGTCGACGAGGACGCGCGTCACCGCGACCTCGAGGAGAACGGCGGCAAGATCGCCAAGCAGAAGGCGAGCATCGAGAACCGCCGCGACGTCGCGATCGACGAGCGCGCCAAGAAGCTCGAGGCCGACCTGGCCGTGCTGGAGGCCGAGGGTGCCAAGGCCGACGCGCGCCGCAAGGTCAAGGACGGCGCCGAGCGCGAGATGAAGCAGGTCCGCGACCGCGCGCAGCGTGAGCTCGACCGCCTCGAGGAGGTCTGGAACACCTTCAAGAGCCTGAAGGTCCAGGACCTGATGGGCGACGAGCTCCTCTACCGCGAGATGAAGAACTGGTTCGGCAAGTACTTCGAGGGCTACATGGGCGCCACGGCGATCCAGAAGCGCCTGGAGACCTTCTCCATCGCCGACGAGGTCGAGTCGCTCCGCGAGACCATCGCGACCGGCAAGGGCCAGCGCAAGGTCCGCGCGCTCAAGCGCCTCAAGGTCGTCGACGCGTTCCGCAAGACCGGCAACAGCCCGATGGGCATGGTCCTGGACGCCGTCCCGGTCATCCCGCCGGACCTGCGCCCGATGGTGCAGCTGGACGGTGGCCGCTTCGCGACCTCCGACCTGAACGACCTGTACCGCCGCGTGATCAACCGGAACAACCGGCTCAAGCGCCTGCTCGACCTGGGTGCGCCCGAGATCATCGTCAACAACGAGAAGCGGATGCTCCAGGAGGCCGTCGACTCGCTGTTCGACAACGGCCGTCGTGGTCGCCCGGTCACCGGCCCGGGCAACCGGCCGCTGAAGTCGCTCTCCGACATGCTCAAGGGCAAGCAGGGTCGTTTCCGTCAGAACCTGCTCGGCAAGCGCGTCGACTACTCGGGCCGTTCGGTCATCGTGGTCGGCCCGCAGCTCAAGCTGCACCAGTGCGGTCTGCCGAAGTACATGGCGATCGAGCTGTTCAAGCCGTTCGTGATGAAGCGCCTCGTCGACCTGTCGCACGCGCAGAACATCAAGTCCGCCAAGCGGATGGTCGAGCGCGCGGTCCGTCCCGAGGTCTGGGACGTGCTCGAAGAGGTCATCGCCGAGCACCCGGTTCTGCTGAACCGTGCGCCGACGCTGCACCGCCTCGGCATCCAGGCCTTCGAGCCGCAGCTGATCGAGGGCAAGGCCATCCAGATCCACCCGCTCGTCTGCTCGGCCTTCAACGCCGACTTCGACGGTGACCAGATGGCGGTGCACCTGCCGCTGTCGGCCGAGGCGCAGGCCGAGGCCCGGATCCTGATGCTGTCGACGAACAACATCCTGAAGCCGTCGGACGGTCGCCCCGTGACCATGCCGACCCAGGACATGATCATCGGCATCTACTTCCTGACGCTGGACCGGGACGACAAGAAGGGCGAGAAGCGCGCCTTCGGTTCGATCGGCGAAGCGATCATGGCCTTCGACCGCGGCCAGATCTCGCTGCAGTCCAAGACCCGGATCCGCCTGACCGGCATCAACCTCCCCGAGGACGCACGTCCCGAGGGCTGGGTGCCGGGCGAGCCGCTGACGGTCGAGACCACCCTCGGTCTCGCGCTGTTCAACGAGGCGCTGCCGTCGGACTACGAGTACGTCGACTACCAGGTCGGCAAGAACGAGCTCGGCAAGATCGTCAACGACCTCGCCGAGCGGTACAGCAAGGTCGAGGTCGCGCACTCCCTCGACGCCCTCAAGGACACCGGTTTCACCTGGGCGACCCGCTCGGGTGTGACGGTCTCCATCGAGGACGTCGTCTCGCCGGAGAGCAAGGCCGAGATCCTCGCCGGTTACGACGCCAAGGCCGCCAAGGTCCAGAGCCAGTTCGAGCGGGGTCTGATCACCGACGACGAGCGTCGTCAGGAGCTGATCTCCATCTGGACCGAGGCTTCCAGCGACGTCGCCGACGCGATGCAGGAGAAGTTCGAGACCGAGGCGCAGTCGAACCCCATCTACATGATGGTCAACTCGGGTGCCCGCGGTAACTGGATGCAGGTCCGTCAGATCGCGGCCATGCGTGGCCTCGTGGCGAACCCGAAGGGCGAGATCATCCCGCGCCCGATCAAGTCGAACTTCCGTGAGGGCCTCTCGGTCCTGGAGTACTTCATCTCCACCCACGGTGCTCGCAAGGGTCTGGCCGACACCGCGCTGCGTACCGCCGACTCGGGTTACCTGACCCGTCGTCTGGTGGACGTCTCGCAGGACGTCATCATCCGCGAGGACGACTGCGGCACCGACCGCGGCATGCCCAAGGTGATCGGTGTCCGCACCGAGAACGGCGTCATCAAGGACCCGAACGTCGAGACCTCGGCGTACGCCCGCACTGCGGCCGTCGACGTGGTCCACCCGGAGACCGGCGAGGTCCTCGCCGCCGCCGGCGCCGACCTCGGTGACGTCAAGATCGGCGAGCTCGTCGAGGCCGGTATCGAGGAGGTCAAGGTCCGCTCCGTGCTGACCTGTGACGCCAAGACCGGTACCTGCGCCGCGTGCTACGGCCGTTCGCTGGCCACCGGCAAGCTGGTCGACATCGGTGAGGCGGTCGGCATCATCGCCGCCCAGTCCATCGGTGAGCCCGGCACGCAGCTGACCATGCGTACCTTCCACACCGGTGGTGTGGCGTCGGCCGACGACATCACGCAGGGTCTGCCCCGCGTCGTCGAGCTGTTCGAGGCGCGTCAGCCGAAGGGCAAGGCGCCGATCTCGGAGGCCTCCGGCCGGGTCGAGATCGAGGAGACCGACAAGGCGCGGAAGCTGATCGTCACCCCCGACGACGGTTCCGAGGTCCAGGAGTACCCGGTCAGCAAGCGTCTGCGCCTGTCGATCGTCGACGGAGACCACGTCGAGGTCGGCCAGCAGCTGACCCAGGGCACCCCTGACCCCGCCGACGTGCTCCGCATCCTCGGTGTGCGCAAGGCCCAGGAGCACCTGGTGGCCGAGGTCCAGCAGGTGTACCGCAGCCAGGGCGTGTCGATCCACGACAAGCACATCGAGATCATCGTGCGGCAGATGCTGCGCCGTGTGACCGTGATCGAGTCGGGCGACACCAAGCTGCTCCCGTCCGACCTGGTCGACCGGGTGCGCTACGAGGAGGAGAACCGTCGGGTCGTCTCCGAGGGTGGCAAGCCCGCCTCGGGTCGTCCGGTCCTGATGGGCATCACCAAGGCCTCCCTGGCGACCGAGTCGTGGCTCTCCGCGGCCTCGTTCCAGGAGACCACCCGGGTGCTCACCGACGCTGCGATCAACGGCAAGTCCGACTCGCTGCGCGGCCTGAAGGAGAACGTGATCATCGGAAAGCTGATCCCGGCTGGTACCGGCCTCGAGCGGTACCGCAACATCCGGGTGGAGCCGACCGAAGAGGCCCGCGCCGCGGCGTACTCGGTCACCGGCTACGACTCCTACGGCAGCTACGACTTCGGCACCCCGGGCGGTCAGACCGTCGCCCTGGACGACTTCGACTTCGGTTCCTACCAGAGCTGAACGAAGCGAAGCCCGGTCACGACGAGGGCCCCGTTCCGCCGCGAGGTGGACCGGGGCCTTTGCCGTCGCCCGACTCCTCGGACATGATCGCGCCGTGGACACCTGGGCCGAGCAGCTGCGCCTCCTGGTCAGCCGGGGGCTCGACGAGCAGCCCGCTGCTGCGCTCGCCGACCTCCTCGATGCCGAGGCGGACAGGGTCCGTGCGCTGGGCGACGACCGGGTCGAGCCGCTGTGCCCGGAAGCGCCGGTGCTGGGCGTCGACGCCTGTCGTGGCGGCTGGGTGGGCGTCCTGCTGGCGCCGTCCGGGCGTTCGACCGTGCACGTGGGCGCCACGATCGGTGCCCTGGTGGAGCAGGCGCGCGAGGTGGCCGATGTCGCCGTCGTCGCGATCGACATCCCGATCGGACTTCCCGACGAGGGTGGGCGGCAGGCCGATGCGCTGGCCCGCCGGGAACTGCCGGGCAAGGGATCGTCGGTGTTCAGCACCCTGACCCGTGCTGCCTACGAGGCGGACAGCTATGCCGCCGGGAGGGCCGCGAACCTGGAGGCGACGGCGGGGGAGCAGAGTGCCAGCGCGCAGGCGTATGCGCTGCGCACGAAGATCCTCGACGTCGACCGCTGGCTCCGGTTGCGTCCGAAAGTCACGGTCATCGAAGTGCATCCGGAGCTGAGCTTCGCCCTGATGTCCGGCGGGCCGCTGCTGGAACCGAAGAAGACGCCGCAGGGCGTTGCCGTCCGCCGCGACGCTCTGGCAGCGGCCGGCTTCGCGGTGCCGGCGTTCTTCACCCTGCCGGACTTCGCCGAGGACGACCTCCTCGACGCCTGCGCGGCGGCGTGGACGGCGGTCCGCCACCTGCGCGGGGAGTCCACCTCGTTTCCCGAGGTCCCCGAGGTCTTCAGCGACGGGCTACCCGCCGCGATCCGGGCCTGAGGACGCTCAGCCCCGCGCGGGCGGGGGCGGCGCGTCGAGGACCTCGTCCAGGTGGGACACCCCGCCGTCTCGTTCCAGACCCTCCCGGATCCGGGCCACCACCCGCTCGCTGGGCCAGACATGCAGGGCGCTCAGCGTCAGCGAGATCGCGACGCCGATCGTGCACACGACGGCGCCGCCGTCACCGACGACGAAGGCGAGAGCGACCGAGATGATCGCGACGGCCTCGGCGATCGCGAACCGGAGCACCGTGGAGCTCTGCACCGCCCTCACCACCGCTGACCGGCGCTCGTCGTCCGGCATCCCCGGGGCGATCGCCGGTACCCGGTAGCCGAAGACGGAGAGCACGACGGCCTCGGCCGCACCCACGATCACCACCACGACCAGGGCCCACAGTGGCGGCTCGTCGAACGCCGTGGCGCCGAGTGCCGCCGACACGGCAAGGAGCATCACGATCTGGGACCCGAGCAGGGCTCCGCAGAGGATGCGGAGGGTGTGCCGGAACGAGGCGGGGGTCTGGTCGGGCATGACGGTCAGGCTAGCGAGTGGGCCGGGTTACCCGGGTGCGCCCCCGGCTGGGAGAATGGCCGGGTGACCGCCTCCGTTCCCGCACGCACCGACGTGCTCGTCGTCGGCGCCGGGCCCGCCGGGTCGGCGGCAGCCGCCTGGGCCGCGCGGGCAGGGCGCGAGACGCTGATCGCCGATGCCGCCGTCTTCCCCCGGGACAAGACCTGCGGCGACGGACTGACCCCGCGAGCGATCGGCGAACTGGAGCGGCTCGGCCTCGGCGACTGGATCCGGGCCCACACGGTGAACCACGGGCTCCGGGCGCACGGGTTCGGGCAGACGCTGCTGCTGCCATGGCCCGGTGGATCGCTGCCCGACTACGGCTCGGCGGTGGCCCGGACCGAGTTGGACGACCACCTGCGCACGACCGCGATCAAGTCCGGTGCCACCGCGATCGACGGCATCCGGGCGGTCGACGCCCGGCTCGAGGGCGGGCGCGTCGTCGCCGTCGTCTTCGAGACGCAGTCACGGGGGAGCGAAGCGACCGACCGTAAACGGTCCGGCGTCGACGGCACCGAACGCTTCGAGATCGGGTGCGAGCGCCTCGTCGTCGCCGACGGAGTGCGCTCCGGTCTCGGCAAGGTGCTCGGCCGGGAATGGCACCGGGACACCGTGTACGGCGTCGCCGGGCGGTCCTACATCGACTCGGGGATGTCCGACGACCCCTGGATCTCCTCCCACCTCGAACTGCGAGGCCAGGACAACGAGATCCTCTCCGGCTACGGCTGGATCTTCCCGCTCGGTGACGGTTCGGTGAATCTCGGCGTGGGCACCCTGGCGACCGCGAAGCGACCCGCCGAGGTGGCGCTTCGCCCGCTGATGAAGCACTACGCCGAGCTGCGCCGCGCGGACTTCCAGCTCACCGGCGAGCTGCGGATGCCGACCTCGGCACTGCTGCCGATGGGGGGCGCGGTCTCGAACGTCGCCGGACCCAACTGGGCATTGATCGGCGACGCCGCCGCGTGCGTGAACCCGCTCAACGGCGAAGGCATCGACTACGGCCTGGAGACCGGGCGGCTGCTGATCGACGTCCTGGACACAGACCTGGACCGGGTGTGGCCCGAACTGCTCCGCGAGCACTACGGCGAGGCGTTCTCGATCGCCCGCCGGCTCGCCGGGCTGGTCACGGTGCCCCGGCTGCTGCCGGCGCTCGGGCCGGCCGGCATGCGGTCCGACTGGTTGATGACGCTCGCGCTGCGCTGGATGGGCAACCTGGTCACCGACGAGGACCGCGACCGCGCCGCCCGGATCTGGCGCTGGGCCGGCCGCCGTTCGGTGCGGATGGACCACCGCCCGCCCTTCGCGTGACCATCCGGGATGCCTAGGCTGCCGAACCACTGCGGTGAGAGGAGGCGGCGTGAACCTGACGTACCGGTTCGTCAACGGGATCGGACGGCTCCTGCTGGCGCTCCTCGGCGTCCGCGTCCACGTCAGTGGGGCGGAGAACCTGCCCACGACGGGACCGGTGATCATCGCGGCGAACCATGCGGCCTACCCGGACTTCGTCTTCATCGAGCGGGCCGCCGTACGCCGCCGGCGGTACGTGCGGTTCCTGACCCGCCACGACGTCTGGCGCCGTGGTCCGTTGTCCTGGGTGATGAACCGGATGGGCCACATCCCGGTCGACCGCGCGGTCGCGGTGGACGCCTACCTGCGCGCCCGGACCGTGCTCCGCGACGGTGAGGCGGTCGGGATCTTCCCCGAGGCCGGGATCAGCTACTCCTTCACGATCCGTCCGCTGATGCGAGGCGCGGCGGCGCTCGCCCGGGAGACCGGTGCTCCGATCGTCCCGACCGTGATCTGGGGCGGGCAGCGGATCTACACCGTGGGGATCCCCGAGCGCCGCCCGGACCTGACCCGCGGCCGGCGGGTCGACGTCGTCTTCGGTACGCCGTTCCGGGTCGGTCCTGCCGAGGACCTGGTCGAGACGACCACCCGGCTGGGACACACCCTGACCGGGATGCTCGAGACGCTGCAGCGCAGCCCGGAGCACCTGCCCGAGCCCGGTGTGCCCGCTCCGTGGTACCCGGCGCATCTCGGTGGCGACGCACCCACCACGGTGGTCGCCGCGGATCACGACGTCGTGCCGGCCAGTGCCGTCAGACCGACCTGGGGTCCGGGGCCGGTTCGGGACGGCGGCGTCGACGGCGACGGTCCAGCCACCCGATCGGATCGACCAGCGCCGTGAGCCGGCGTGCGACCGGAGGAGCGGCCAGGAGGACCGCCAGCGCGACTGCCGCGATCGTGGTCAGCAGGAACGCCGGTCCTGCGTGCGCCGCGGCCCAGTCGGGGTAGCCCTCGTACTGGGCGCCCAGGACGAAGAACCCGTGGAAGAGGTAGACGACCAGGGTCGCGGCGCCGAGGGACGAGAACCAGGTCTTGGCCCGGGGCACCAGC
>JAKFBZ010000077.1:0-72993 GCA_036676945.1 Marmoricola sp. | reverse complement strand
GTCGTGGAGTTCCGCTTCAACGTCTAGCCCATGGCCCGGCAACTCCGCCGCGACTAGTCTCGTCGCATGTTCCGGCAATTGCTGATGTTCCCCGGCTCTGTCGACCTGGCAACTGTCGAGCGCATCGTCGCGGACGACCTGGCTCCGCACTTCCGACGTTGCGAGGGGTTCCGCTCGTTGAGTACCAGCGTCGGTCCCTTGATGGGACCCGCCGCTCGTGACGGAGGGGCGAGCGTCGTTGTGGAGGCGGTGTTCGAGTCGTTGGAGAGCTCCTTGGCGGCGATCTCAGCGCCGGAGTTCGAGCCAACCGCAACGACGGTCGAGTCGCTCGGCGCCGAGATCTATCTCTTCGAGGCACGAGAGCTCTGACCCCGCAGCATCAGGACCACGGTCGTCAGTCCGGCCCGCGGTCTAGAACGCTCGTGCCCTTTCCGGCCGCTTTGACCTGACCAGATGGAATCATTCTGGTCCGACGTCGTTTCGGGGGACGGGATCCGAGGGAGTTCCGCTGCAGCGTCGGAAGGGGAGGGGTGCACGATGAACGAGAACGATCCGGACCCGCCGGTCGCAGAGGACGACTTCCCGGAGTTCGCAGAGCCGCCGCGGCACAAGCCCGGCCCGGCAGGCGACCATGATGATCGCGCCGCCGAATCAGTCGACAACGAACAGGGTCAGGTCGACGACGTGATCGCCCGCCTCCGACGCGAACGGGCCGAAGGCAAGCGCTGATCCGCTTGGATGGTCGCCATGAGTGCGCCATCGGTGGTCGGGTTCGTCGTCGCTGATCCTCCGCAGGCCTGGTCGGACGCCGGGTTCGCGGTCGACGGCGACGCGGTCTGCCGGATCGGTGGTGTCCGGATCCGTCTGGTCGGGCGCGAACGCGGCACCGGCATCATCGGCTGGTCGCTCCGCGACATTCCTGACGGTCTGGTCGAGGGGGACCTCGACGGTGTCGCGACGTCCGGCTACGACGAATCCGTGGCGGAGCCTGCTGTGCACCCGAACGGCGTCGTCTCCATCGATCACGTCGTCCTGCTCTCGCCCGACCTCGGCCGGACCGTGGCGGCGTTCGCAGGCATCGGCGTCGAGCCGCGACGGGAACGTGACGGTGACATGGGCGGCCGGCCGATCCGGCAGGTCTTCTTCCGGTTCGGAGAGGTGATCGTGGAGGTCGTCGGGTCGCCGGACGATGCGAACGACGGCCCGTCCACTCTCTGGGGGATGACGTACGTCGTCGAGGACATCGACGCGACTGCGGAGTTCTTCGGTGACCGCACGTCACCGGTCAAGGCCGCGGTGCAGCCCGGGCGCCGGATCACGACGCTGCGGCACCGGGAGTTCGACCTGTCGGTCCGGACGGCGTTGATCTCGCCCCACGTCCGTGATCGTTGAGCGCCCTGGCGCGCGCGGGAGGGCATGATGGCGCCGTGACCGAGGAAGTCGTGACGATCCACACCGACGGCGGCTGCACGCCCAATCCCGGGCCAGGCGGCTGGGGAGCGGTGCTCCGCCAGGGCCAGCACCTGCTCGAACTCTTCGGCGGTGAGTCCGCCGAGACCACCAACAACCGGATGGAACTGACCGCGCCGATCATGGCGCTGGAGGCGTTGAAGCGTCCGGTGGTCGTCCACCTCTACACCGACAGCACCTACGTCCGGAACGGGATCACCAAGTGGGTGCTGGCCTGGGAGCGCAACGGGTGGAAGACCTCGGCCAAGCAACCGGTGAAGAACGTGGATCTGTGGCAGCGCCTCCAGGAGGCGTGTGCCCGGCACCAGGTCGAGTGGCACTGGGTCAAGGGGCATGCCGGCGTCGCCGACAACGAACTCGCCGACGAGCTCGCGACCCGCGGGATGCAGCAGGCGATGGGCACGCTGAGCTGAGCCTGGCACTGGTTGTCGGTCGCGCACGGTAGGAAGGTGCGCATGAGAGACGTCTGGCCGTTCGTCCGTGAGGAGCGTCTCGCGCTGGTCGCGGACCTCGAGTCCCTGACGGACGAGCAGTGGCGCGCCGAGTCCCTGTGCGCGGGCTGGACCGTGCATGACGTGGTCGCGCACGTGGTGGACACAGCGAAGACGTCAATGACCAGCTTCGCTCGCGACATGGTCGCGGCGCGGTTCGACTTCGACCGTCAGAACCAGACCGGTGTCGAGCGGGAGCGAGCCGCCGCACCTGCGGAAACGCTCGCCCGGCTTCGCGCGGCGACCGACCTGCGCAAGTCGCCGCCGGCACCCCGCGACAGCCGCCTGGTCGAAGCGATCGTGCACGGGGAGGACATCCGCCGGCCGTTGGGGATCACGCGCGACTACCGCACCGAGGCCGTCGTCGACGCGTTCCGGCTCCAGGCGCGGACGTCGGAGTCGTTCGGCGGCACCAGGAAGACCCTGGCCGGCCTGACCCTGACCGCGACCGACGCCGACCTGACCCACGGCCAAGGACCGGTCGTGACCGGCTCGGCGCTCGACCTGCTGCTGGTGGCGTCCGGACGGAAGATCATCCTCGACGCGCTGGACGGGCCGGGCTTGGCGACACTGCGGGAGAGGTTCCGGCCGGGCCGCTAGTCGCAGGCCCATACTGTTCGGCGTGGACGCGACGCCCTGGGATCCGGCCGGCTACGACCGCGACCGATGCGAGCAGTGCGGTCGTGGCGATGTCGACGAGGAATGGCTCTGGGTCGAGGTCGAGCGCGCGGCCGAGGACGACTGCGAGTTCGAGTCGGTCAGCCTCTCGTTCTGCAGCCAGGCACACGCCGGATTGTTCTTCAGCCAGTCGGAGATCGACTGGCACCAGACGCCGGGTGACGACCGTTCCGGAGTCCGGGCGGACCGCTTCTTCCTGGGCTGCGGGCTGCTGGCGATCCTCCTGAGCGTCATCGGCCTGATCGCCCTGTTCCGATGGGTCTTCTGACCGCAGGTTCTGCAGGCTTCTGCCGCGCACGTTTGTGCACGCGCGCAACCGTTGTGGGGACGGCACCGGGCTGCGGAGAATCGGAGCATGGAGTTCGACGCCCGTGCCCGTGCTGCGTTCGCAGCCGTGGCTGTGCTGTTCCTGGCGGCGACGCTGCTGATGACCTTCCGCATGGAGTCCGCAGCTGTCACCGACGGGTCGTCCTCCAGTGCGCACGCCGTCGAGTGACTGATCCCGGCCTGAGAAGCGGGCGCGTGATCAGCCAGGCATCCCGCTGAAACCACCCGGATCGGGCGACCCTCGGCCCTGTTCGGACGCGATACCGCTCGCCTAGTCTGACGGGACTGCGGGAACACCCCGTCGTGCGGAGGAGGGCCCATGTCCGACGAGCAAGTGACCGAGACCGTCGAAGCGCCACCGTCGACGAGGGGTCGTTCCGCAGCGATCGTCGCGATGGTCGTCATCGCGGCGTTGCTCACCACTCCGGCACTGGTGGCGTACTGGGCGCAGCGCACGATCAACGACACCGAGCGGTACATCGCCACGACCGGACCCTTGGTGGAGTCGCCCGAGGTCCAGGACGCGGTCGCGACCAAGGTCATCGAGGCGATCGAGAAGCAGGTCGACGTCGAGGCCCTGCTCACCGACGCCTTCTCCGGCGTCATCGCCGAGCGCCCGAAGGTCGAACTGCTCATCGGGCCGATCGCCGGTGCCGTCAACGGACTCATCGAGAGCCGGGTGAACGCGTTCGTCGCGTCCGATGCGTTCGGTGACCTGTGGGTCCAGGTGAACACCCGCACCCAGCAGGCACTGGTCCGGGTGCTCGAGGGCGACGAGAGCGGTGCGGTCTCGATCCAGGACGAAGGGATCGTCCTGGACGTCTCGGTCGTCATCGACGAGGTCAAGCAGCGCCTCGTCGATCGTGGCCTCACCTTCGTCGAGAACGCGCCGGTGGGCGAGACCGATCGCCAGATCCTGCTGCTCGACGCCCCGGAGCTCAGGCAGGCACAGAACATCTACGCCTTCACCAACCCGATCGCGAAATGGCTGATCTGGGTGGTGTTGGCGCTCTACCTCGGGGCGATCGTGCTCGCCAGCCGACGCGCCCGGTTGACCGCCTGGGTCGGGGTCGCGATGGTCGCCAACGGCCTCCTGATCGCCTTCCTGCTCGCGGTGGGCCGCCAGGTCTTCGTGAACCAGCTCGCCGGCACCGTCTTCGGCCCGGCCAGCAAGGTCTTCTACAACGGTCTGCTCAAGTACCTCGAGCGCGGCGGACAGTCGCTCATCACCCTCGGGGTGATTCTGGTGATCGCCGCCTGGTTCGGCGGGTCGAACAGCTCCGGTACGGCGGCGCGTTCGGTGATCGGCAACGGGCTGGAATCGGTCGGCGCCGCGGTCTCGATCGACCAGGTCCGGGCGACCGGGCGTTGGGTCGGGTCGAACCTGACCCTGTTGCGCTGGGTGATCATCGCGCTCGGCGTGATCATCGCAGTCGCGGAGAACGAGGTGACACCCGAGCGGCTGCTCTGGTCGACGGTGTTCGTCCTGGTCCTGCTGGCCGTTGCGCAGGCGCTGGTGGGAGCAGGGAAGGCAGCCCCGGCTCCGGGGACGCCGCCTGAGGCGCACGCACCCACGCCCGCCTGACCCGGGATGGCTGTTCTCGTCCTCGAGAGGTGACGTTCCGCCAGACTGGGCCCATGATCCAGGGCTTCTCGCACATCGGCATCGGCGTCACCGACCTCGACCGCTCGATCCGCTTCTACTGCGACGTGTTCGGCTTCGTCCAGCTCTATCAGCTCGACTTCGACAACAACGAGGTCGCCGCCACGATGGAGCAGGAGGGCGCGTTCCGCTCGGCGATGCTGATCCGCGACGACATCCGGATCGAGCTGCTGCAGTGGGTCGACGTCCCCGCGACCGGGACCGGCCGGCGCAAGCCGATGACCGAGCTCGGCTTCACGCACCTGTCCTTCCGGGTCGAGGACATCGACGGCCTGACCGCGGCGGTCGTGGCGGCCGGGGGAGCGATGGTGGACGAGACCCGCACGATCCTCGGCGACCCTGCGGACGCCAGGTCGACCCGGTTGATCTACCTGACCGATCCGGACGGCACCCGGATCGAGCTGATGCAGAACGTGCCCGACCTGTCCGGGTTCTCCGGGGCCGACATCGCCGCGATGACTGCGGCTGCCACCGAATGAAAGCAGCACGCCCTAGGGTTGGCCCCAATGACTGAGACCGCGCAGCGACGACGAGGCCCACGGGTCGATCTCGACGTACGCGTGGTGCTTCTGGACACCGCCGAGGAGCTCTTCGGTGTCGAGGGGGTGGACGCGGTCTCGCTGCGTTCCGTGGCCCGTGCCGCCGGCGTCGCACCGGCAGCGCTGACCCATCACTTCCCGTCCAAGCGGGACCTGCTCGACGCCGTCGTCTGGCGGCGCGGTGAACGCGTCGCCGAGGATGTCCGCGATCGGTTGCGAGCGCTCCTGGACCGCGCCGACCTGAGCACCCGTGAGCTGGTCGACGCGGTCCTGATCCCGTTCGTCGACGAGATCAACCGGGACCCGGTCAACGCGGTCCGCTGGCTGCGCATCGTGGTGACGCTGGCTCTCAGCGGCGACGAGATCATCGCCGCTCGCGTGGCCGGCGAGGGCGACATCGCGGACCTGTTCCAGAGCGCCGCCGTGGGTGCTCCGACGTTGGCCCCGAGCGCTGTCGAGCTCCGCGCGCCGATCGCGATGTTCTCGATGCTGACCTCGCTCGCGGCCGCCGACCTGGGCGGCTACGGCCGGCCGATCAGCGCCAGCGGCCTGGACCCGGAGTTCGTGGAACAGCTGGCGCTGTTCACGAGCAGCGGGCTCCAGGCCTCCTAGACGGACGTCGAGCCTGCCGAGACGCATCTCGACAGGCTCGATGTCCGGTGATGGATCAGCTCAGCTTGACCTGCATCTCCTTGATGCCGTTGATCCAACTGTGCCGCAGGCGGACCGCCTCGCCGCGGCGCTCGATCTTGGTGCACTGGTCGGCGAGCTCGTTGAAGATCAGGTTCATCTCCACGCGGGCCAGGTTGGCGCCGATGCAGTAGTGCGCGCCGTGGCCGCCGAAGGCGAGGTGCGGGTTCGGGTCCCGGGTGATGTCGAAGGAGTACGGGTCGGTGAACACCTCCTCGTCGTGGTTGCCCGAGGCGTAGAACATGCCGACCCGCTGGCCGGCCTTGATGAGCTGGCCGCCGACCTCGATGTCGCTGGTCGCGGTGCGCTGGAAGACGTTCACCGGGGTCGCCCACCGGGTGACCTCGTCGATCATCGTCGACGGGCGGTCCTTGACCCACTTGTCCCACTGGTCGGGGTTGTCGAGGAAGGCGTTCATGCCGTGGGTGATCGCGTTCCGGGTGGTCTCGTTGCCCGCCACGGTCAGGATGATCACGAAGTAGCCGAACTCGTCATCGGTCAGGCCGCGCCCGTCCTTGTCGGCGGTGATCAGCTTGGTGACGATGTCGTCGCGCGGGTTCTCCTTGCGATCCGCCGCCATCATCATCGAGTAGGCCAGGATCTCGGCCGCAGCGACGTCGGACTGACCCTCGAACTCCGGGTCCTCGCCGGCGAGCATCATGTTCGACCAGTCGAAGAGCTTCTTGCGGTCCTCCTGCGGGACGCCGAGCAGGTCGGCGATCGCCTGCAGGGGAAGCTCGGCGGCGACCTCGGTGACGAAGTCGACCTCGCCCTTGGCCAGCGCGTCGGCGACGATCCTGCGGGCCCGCTCCTTCAGGCCCTCCTCGAGAGCCATGATCGAGCGCGGGGTGAAGCCGCGGCTGATGATCTTGCGCGTCGCGTCGTGCTCGGCGCCGTCCTGGTTGAGCAGCATCACGCGCTGGAACTCGATCATCTCGCGCAGCATCCCCTCCGGGAACCGGATGATCGCGGAGTTCTCGGCGCTGGAGAAGTTCTTGCTGTTCTTCGACACCGCGAGGATGTCCTCGTGCCGGGAGATGGCCCAGTACCCGGTGCCACCCTCCATTCCGTCACGAGCCGACTGCGGCTGTTCGACCCAGTGCACCGGAGAGGTCTGACGAGCGAGGGCGTGCTCGGTGAGCGGCACCCCGACCAGCATCGTGTCCGGGTCGGTGAAGTCGAAGCCCTCGGGCAGTTCGGTGATGGTCATTCTCAGTCCTTGTCTCGACACGGAGGCTCATATTTGCGCAGCCGAACAAATAGCGATGGAAACGCTAACACGGGTGACCTGGGTCACGGAACGATTCCAGCGCATTTTTGTCCGGTTTGTCCCGAGAATCGGGTGAACGTTCACGATGACTCGGGTGCTTGACCGTCTCACAGGTCGCGGCCATGCTGGGCGCACCAAGGAGGCGTGATGGCACAGTTCCGCGAGAACCTTCCGCAGCTCGGGGATCAGGTCCATCTGACCGACTCCGGGCTCGAGACCGACCTGATCTTCAACCACGGCGTCGACCTCCCGGAGTTCGCCGCGTTCCCGTTGCTCGCCTCCGATGACGGCCGGGAACGACTCCGCGCGTACTACGCCGATCATGCGGCTGTGGCGGTCGACGCCGGCCTCGGCTTCGTGTTCGAGGCGCCGACCTGGCGAGCAAGCCCGGACTGGGGCGAGCGGCTCGGGTACGACGCCGCCGCACTCGACGAGCTGAACCGGGCCGCGGTCGAGCTCCTCGCCGAGGTGCGCACAGCTCTCGGCGATGCCGGCTCCGCGTTCCCCCTCAGCGGGTGCCTCGGTCCGCGCGGGGATGCGTACCGCCCGGAGGAGTTGATGAATCCGGAACAGGCTGCCGACTACCACCGGGCCCAGATCGAATCGTTCGCCGCTACCGGGGCGGACATGGTGAACGCGATGACCCTGACCCATGCCGCGGAGGCCGTGGGCATCGCAGCCGCGGCGCGCGAACTGGGGATGCCGGTCGCGCTCTCCTTCACCGTCGAGACCGATGGCCGCCTGCCCGACGGGACGTCGCTGCCCGAGGCGATCCGCAGGGTCGACGACGCGACGGACGGCTACTCGGCGTATTTCGCGATCAACTGCGCGCACCCGACCCACTTCGCGGACGTGCTCGAACCGGAGGCGAGCTGGACGGCGCGGCTGCGCGGCATCCGGGCGAACGCGTCCCGGCTCAGTCATGCCGAGCTGGACGAGGCGGAGGTCCTCGACCGCGGGGACCCGGCCGAGCTCGGAGCCGAGTACGCCGACCTCCGCGCGCGTTTCCCGGGCCTGACCGTCCTGGGCGGTTGTTGCGGCACCGATCTCGAACACGTCCGCAGCATCGCTGCCAGCGGCCGCAGCTGAGCTCAGCCCCCGAGCGGTGCCAGGACGTCGTCGCGGAACCGGCCCAGCCCGTCGATCTTCTGCTCCAGGGTGGCGCGGCGCCCGTGGTAGTACATCCACGGCTGGGTCATCACGTCGGTGACGCCGGCCGCCTCGGCGCGGGCGAAGTCGTCCGGGGTGATCGCGTCGTTGAGCGCTGCCACGACGCTGGCCGCCGGCCGATCCGCCTGTCCGTTCTCGGCACGGATCTCACGCAGCCGGGATGCGACCGCGATCGCGTCGTCGGTGGAGGAGATGTCGCCCACCCAGCCGTCGTACCGGGCGGCCCGCCGGAGCGCGACGTCGCTCAGACCGCCGACCAGGATCGGGACCCTCTGTGCCGGTCTGGGTCGCATCGTCAGCCGCGGCGTCGGGTAGTGCTCGCCGTCGGCCTCGACCCAGTCCTCGGTCCAGAGCGCGGTGAGGAGGTCCAGGGCCTCGTCGGTACGCCGGCCGCGGGAGGAGAAGTCCTGGTCGAGAAGGTCGAACTCCTCGCGGCACCACCCCACGCCCACGCCGAGACGGACGCGCCCGCCACTGAGCACCGCCGCGGTGCCGACCGACTTGGCGACCTGGAACGGGCTGCGCATCGCCGCGACATAGATGGAGGTGAAGAAGGTGAGGCGCTCGGTGACGCTCGCCAGGGCCCCGATCAGCACCCACGGGTCCGGCCACTCGGCTTCGTGGTCCCAGCGCCGGCTGCCGTCGGCCTCGTACGGGTACGGCGTGCTGATCGACTCCAGGTCGACCACATGGTCGCCGACGCAGAACGAGGCGTACCCGAGTTCGTCCGCCGCGCGTGCCAGCGGGACGAGCTCCTCGGTCGGCACGAAAGCGCCGACGACGGCGAAGTCCACGCGGTTCTCCTTCGGTGGTGAGCGGGCGTCAGCGTAATCTCATCGAGGGCTCTATGAAAACCCTTGAGACGACCGGGTTGATGTGCGAACCTCAGCCGACGTCACACCAGCCCGCAGGAGTCTCCATGGCCGATCCGCACCCGTCCGCCTCCGGTCGGTCCGCCTCCGTCTGATGGCCGACTTCGAAAACCTGCTCCGTCCCGGCCGGATCGGCGCGATGGAGCTGCGCAACCGACTGGTGATGTCGCCGATGGAGACGATGTACGGCACCCCGGACGGGCTGCCGTCCGATCGGACCCGGGCCTACTTCGCCGCCCGTGCGGCCGGCGGCGTCGGACTGATCACCCTCGGGGCGACCGGTATCGACCACGAGCACCCGGAGACGCCCGGTGGCCTGCACCTGGGCACGGACGCGGCGGTCGCGGCGCACCGGGCGCTGGTCGAGGAGGTCCACGCTCACGGAGCGAGGATCCAGCCGCAGATCGTGCACGCCGGGCCGGACGGGCTCGGCCCGGAGATGTTCGGGGTCACCTCGCTCGGGCCGTCGGTGATCCCGTCGTACCTGACCGGACGTCCCTCGGTCGAGATCACCCATGAGCAGATCACCGCGGTGCTGGACCTCTACAAGGCCGCCGTACGACGGGCGCGCGAAGCCGGGTACGACGGCATCGAGCTGCACGCCGCGCACGGCTACATGATGCTCGGCTCGTTCCTCGCACCGCAACGCAACCGGCGCACCGACGAGTACCGCGGCGACACGATCGAGGGCCGGATGCGGATGGTCTTCGAGGCGCTCGCCGCCATCCGGTCCGAGGTGGGCGAGGACTTCCCGATCACCCTGCGCATCTCCGGGTTCGAGCGGGTCGCCGGCGGGCGGCCGATGTACGAGACCGCCCAGGTCGCCCCCTCCCTCGTCGCCGCGGGCGTGGACGCGTTCCACGTCAGCGGGGGAGTCATCGACCGGTTGGTCACGAACATGGTCAACGGCGCCGACGACGGCGACGGGCTCAACGTCGGGGCCGCCGCAGCGGTCAGGGCCGTCGTCGACGTCCCGGTGATCGCGGTCGGCCGGCTGCACGATCCGGCCCGCGCGGAGCAGGTCCTCGCGGACGGTCGCGCCGACTTCGTCGCGATGGGCCGCCCGTTGCTGGCGGATCCGGACCTCCCGAACAAGCTCCGGGCCGGAGGCCGCGTCCGGCAGTGCATCTCGTGCGAGAACTGCATCGACTCGCTGGAGATGCGGTTCTCGGTCGACTGCGCGGTCAACCCGCGCACCGGCAAGGAGTCCGCCCTCGAGATCACGCCTGCTCCGCTTCGCCGGCATCTGGTCGTCGTCGGCGGCGGGCCCGGGGGGCTGGAGGCCGCCCGGGTCGCCGCGGCGTGCGGGCACCGGGTCACGCTCCTGGAGCGGGACGGGGAGCTCGGCGGCTCGCTGCGCTGGGCCTCGGTGGTCCACCCGGAGAACGCGCCGTTCCTGGACTGGCTGCGCGCGGAGGTCGTTGATCCGGCGATCGAGGTCCGGTTGCGGACGCCGGCCGATCCGGAGTCCGTGGCGGCCCTGTCGCCGGACGCCGTGGTGGTGGCCACCGGGGGCCGGGTCGTGTGGCCGAGCATCCCCGGGGACGACGCGCCGCAGGTGCGGCACGGCCTGGCCGCGGCGGTCGCGGAGGGCTGGGTCCCCGAGGGGCGCCGGGTGGTCGTCATCGGCGGGAACCTCGCCGCCGTCGAATTCGCCGAGCACCTCGCCCGGCAGGAGCGGCTCGTCGCGATCCTCGAGCCCGGTCCGGACCTCGCTCCCGAGTTCGGCTGGAAGCGCCGGACCGAGCACATGCACCGTCTCGACCGGCTCGGCGTGACCGTGCACGTGGGCGCGCAGGTCGAACGCATCGTCGCCGACGGGGTCGTGTTCACGCCGTACGGCGGAACGGTGCGCACCCTTGCGGCGGACGCGGTCGTGGTCGCCGGGGCGACCGAGGCGGATCTGGCCCTGCGCGATGCGATCGCCGCCCGGCTTCCGGACATCGAAGTGACGGCGATCGGCGACGCGACCGGTTACGGCCTGATCCAGAAGGCCACCGAGGACGGCGCCCGCGCCGCGGTCTCGGTCTGAGGGGCTACCGGGCCGGGCAGACGATGTCGACGGTGGTGGTCCTGCCGTCGGCGAGCAGGGTGGGGTTCTCCTCGGCCACGCAGGTCACCTTTCCGCCGAGGTAGTCGGGGCTGGTCCCGCGCAGCACGTAGGAGCCGGGGGACAGGCTGATCTGGAACTCGCCGCCCGAGTCGACCCGGGTCCGCGCCACCGAGCCGTCGGCGGCGGTGAAGGTGACGGTCCCGCGCAACGGCTCGTCCGGCGTACCCGCCGCACCGCCCGCGCGGAGCAGCCGCCCTTTCACTTCACCGGCGGGGAGTGCGCTGACCAGCGGGGCGGTCGGGGTCGCCAGCGACAACGGCTTGTCGGCCTCGTCGTCCGAGGCGGATCCGCCGCAGCCGGCAAGGACCACGGTCGCGAGCAGGACGAGCGAGGCGGGGAGAAGTCGCATGGGACCATCCTTGCGCACGCCACGGAGGGCCGGTCCGGTACCCTCATCCAACACGAGACGCTGCGTCTCGCAGCGAGAGGTAGCCCCATGGACGACATGACCGCGTTCAAGCTCGTGGACGTCGCGGACGCCGAGGTCGACGAGATCGAGGCTCGCTACGAGCCGCTCGCCGAAGCCGTACGGGAGCTCGTCGACGCGACGATCCGCAGCAACGCCGGCGACTCCGTGGTGCTCCCGGCAGTGGAGGCGGTCCGGGCCCTGACCGCCCAGTTGGCCGCCGACCAGGTCGACGGGCCGGCAGGGGTCAACTACAACGCGACCGGCCGGGCCTGGAACTGGGGCAATGCCGCCGTCGGGCTGCGCAACCCCGCAGCGCCGCCGATGCACGTGAACCACGAGCCCGACGGCAGCACCTGGGCGGAGGTGCATCTCGGGGCGGCGTACGAGGGACCGCCCGGTTGTGCGCACGGCGGGGTGAGCGCGCTGCTGCTCGACCACCTGATGGGCGTGACCGCCAGCCAGCTGGGCCGGGTCACGCTGACCGGGACGCTGACGCTCAAGTACGTCAACCCGCTCCCGCTCGGCCTGGTCCGGCTCGACGGCCGGATCTCCGGCGAGGAGGGCCGCAAGGTCTTCGTGGAGGCGACGATCAAGGGGGCCGCCGGGATCGCGCTGGAGGCGACCGGGATCTTCATCATCCCGAAGTGGTCGACCCAGTTCGAGAACGTCGTGGTGCACGGCGAGAGCGTCGCCGACCACACGGCCTGACGCGCAGGCTCAGACGCCGAGCCCGCGGAGCACGATCCGCACCGACTCGGCGGCGCCGGCCCGGGTCAGCTTCTGGTGGGCGAGCACCTTGAACACCATCCCGCCGATCATCGCGTCGACGGCATGGCGCCTTTGTGACGGCGTCGCGGTGATCTCGTCGGCGTTCTTGAGCCGCTCCAGTGCCGAGCTCTGCAGCGGGCCGCTGAACCGTTCGTGCAACCGCCGGGAGATCTCCGGGTGCTCGGTGGCCGCGGCGGTCAGCATCCGCAGGGTCGCCGCGCCGCGCGGGCTGCCGATGCTGTCGGCGAGGGCGCCGGCCCACCGGGTCATGTCCTTGACCACGTCGCCCGTGTCGGGGGCCAGCAACGGCTCCAGGTCGTCCCGGTGCAGCAGCGCGTCCGCGACGAGCGCGGGCCGGGTCGGCCACCAGCGGTAGATCGTCTGCTTGCCCACCCCGGCGCGGGCCGCGACGGCTTCGATGCTGAGGTTGTCGAGGCCGTTCTCGTGGAGCAGTTCGTTGGTGGCGTCGAGGATCGCCACCCGCGCGCGCTCACTGCGGCGGCGCGGACGGCCGTCCTGGGGGGCAGCAGGCTCGGTCACGGAAGAAAGCCTAGCTCACGAGACGCCGCGTCTCGTTAGCTGCTAGGGTGTGGACGTGGTGAACGACGCGTTCGCGCCCGCCGATCTCGGCCCGGTGCGCCTGAGGAACCGGATCGTGAAGGCCGCGACCTTCGAGGGTCGTACGCCGCACGGGCTGGTGACCGACGAGCTGATCGACTACCACCTGGCGCCGTCACGCGGCGGTGTCGGCCTCACCACCGTCGCCTACCTCGCGGTCGCGCCGGAGGGCCGGACCCACAAAGAGGTCATCGTCGTCAACGACGAGGCCGCCGCCGGGCTGGCCCGGATGGCGGAGAGGATCCACGAGACCGGCGCCAGGATCGGTGGTCAGCTGGGCCACGCCGGACCGGTCGCGAACGGCCGCTCCAACGGCGTCCACGCGCTGGCCGCATCCAAGATGCCCTCGCCGCTGAGCATGCAGATGATCCACGCCGCGACCGAGGCGGACATCACCCGGATCACCCGGGACTACGTCCGCACCGCCCGGATCATGGTCGACTCCGGGTTCGACGTCCTCGAGATCCACATGGCCCACGGCTACCTGCTCAGCTCCTTCCTGGCGCCGGGTCAGAACCGCCGGAAGGACTCCTGGAACGGCTCCCTGGAGAACCGGTCCCGGTTCGCGCGCCAGGTGGCGCGCGCGGTCCGCGAAGAGGTCGGTGACGCCGCCGCGGTGACCGCGAAGATCGGCATGACCGAAGGCTCGCCGGTCGGCTTCTCGATGCCCGAGACCGTCGAGTTCGCCCAGATGCTGGAGTCCGACGGGCACCTCGACGCCCTCGAGCTCAGCGCCGGGTCCTCGCTGCTCAACCCGATGTACCTCTTCCGCGGCGATGTGCCGCTCAAGGAGTTCGCGGCCAACATGCCGGCCGCCGTCCGGCTCGGGATGCGGACGCCGGTCGGGAAGCGCTTCTTCAAGTCCTACCCGTTCGAGGAGGCCTTCCTCCGGGAGAAGGCGCTCGCCTTCCGGGAGGCGGTCTCGATGCCGCTGATCATGCTCGGCGGGATCAACAACCGGGCCACGATCGACCGCGCGATGACTGAGGGCTTCGAGTTCGTCGCGATGGCGCGCGCGCTCCTCCGGGAGCCCGACCTGCCGAACCGGATGGCGGCGGACGCCGCGGCCGAAGGCATCTGCATCCACTGCAACCAGTGCATGCCGACCATCTACACCCGGACCCGGTGCACGGTGATCGACCCGACTCCCTAGGGTCGGGCGCATGACTTACGAGTTCGACCGCGACACCGCCGTCACCGCCCGCGGGGCTGGTGTGTACGACGCGGAGCTGGCTCCGGGGTGGGTCGTGGGCGGGGGCGTCAACGGTGGCTACCTGCTGGCGATCATCGGGTACGCCGTCCGCGCGGAGCTCGCTGCGAAGGGCCACACCGACCCGTTCTCGGTGAGCGCACACTTCCTCTCCGCCTCGACTCCCGGGCCGGCGTACGTCGAGACCCGGGTGGTCCGTTCCGGCGGTCGCTTCTCGACCGTCGCCGCCACGCTGGTGCAGGACATCGACGGCACCCCGGTCGCGCGGATCGCCTCGCATGCGACGTTCGGGGACCTCGACACGGCGCACGACGCCGCCTCCGACGCGGAGGCCGCGGCGCTCGCACTCGCGCTACCGGCGCCGGTGCTGCCGCCGATCGAGGAGTGCGTCGAGTCGCGCGACGCCCCGGCGGAGGTCAAGAAGATCGCGCCCCTCCTGGATCGCTTCGGGACCCGGTTCGACCCCGCGACCGCGATGTGGGCGGTCGGCGAGCCGAGCCGGAAGGGCGTCATCCAGGGTTGGTTCAAGCTGGCCGACGACCGCCCGCTCGACCCGATCGCGTTGCTGATGGTGGTCGACGCGCTGCCGCCGGTCACGTTCGACCTCGGCTTGTTCGGCTGGGCCCCGACGCTCGAACTCACCGCGCACGTGCGGGCCAGGCCGGCGCCCGGCTGGGCGATCGTGCGGCACCAGACCCGCACCGTGGCCGGGGGCCTTTTCGAGGAGGACTGCGACGTCTGGGACTCGACCGGCCGGCTCGTCGCGCAGTCGCGGCAGCTGGCACTGCAGCCGCGTTAGAACGCGCTGCGCGGCATCGTGAAGACGAACCGCCTGCCCGGGTACTCGCTCAGCGACCAGAACGCGTCCTGCGAGGGCCAGTAGGTGATGTCCTCGGGTCCGTTCGGCAGCGCCCGCCGGTGCTCGGTGAAGTCGCCGGGCCGTCCGACGTACACCGACCCGAGCTTCCACTGCCCGCGGCTGCTGGTCAGGTACCAGGTCCCCCCGACGACGGTCGCGCCCTGCATGTGTCCGACCCCGTCGTCCTCCACGGCCACCGGGAGCGAGGTGCCGTCCTCCTGAGCGTCCAGGTGCTGGGTGGCCGGGTCGAGCGGATAACGCGCGAGCCGCTGGGTCATCCCGTCCTTGCCGTACTCGCCGGCCACCAGGTGCGGCGGCTGCGTGCTCCGGTCCAGGGAGAGGAAGGAGTAGCGCAGTTGCTCGGTGCCGTGCGGCGTGACCGCCTGGTAGGCGAACCGCACCGGCAGGGCGTACTCGTAGCCGAACGTCTCAGGGCTCGGGGGGAGACGGAGCAGGTCGTCGATGCTGCAGGTGAACAGTCCGGCCCGGGTGCCGGCGATGTGCAGGTACGGGCCGTGCCAGGCGATCCCGCCGGCGTGCACCAGCAACGGGGAGCAGCGCCCGGCCCGGTCGGGGACGACGAGGAGCACATTGCGGTAGCGGAGGGTGTCCAGGTCGGTGATCGTGATCCGGCTGCCGTGGTTCGTGCCGTCGACCACCTTCGAGTACGCGCTGGTGATCAGCAGCCGGCGCCCGTCGAGCACCTCCTCGTCCGAGGCGTCGGCAGACGTGGTGATGCCCTGCGGCCACCAGCGCGGGGTGTTCGCGTCGTGATCGTTCCAGGTGAAGCCCCAGTCGACGGCGAACCCCGGCACCCGGATCCGTACCGCCTGCCGGTCCAGATCGTCCAGGATCCCGCGCAGGCCGACCCGCTCACCTCGGGCGGCGACGGTCTCGATCTCGGTGACGTTCTCGTCGGTCCGCCGGAGATGAGGGCTCACAGCCGCAACCTACAGCCGGTCGTGTCGTTCGCCTGTCGCTGCGCATACGCTCCGGCCATGGCTCTCGTCGTCGGTGTCGCCCTGCAGCGGGCGGGACGATTCCTCGCCGCCCGGCGCTCGTACCCCGCTGATGTCGCCGGTCGCTGGGAGTTCCCGGGCGGCAAGGTCGCGGACGGCGAGGATCCCGCCGCAGCCGCGGGCCGGGAGATCTCCGAGGAGCTCGGCTGCACCGTCCGGGTGACCGGCTGGCTCGAACCCTGCGTCCGGATCCGCGAGGGACTGGACCTGCGGGTGGCGACGGCCGAACTCCTCGACGGTGAGCCGATCCCGCGTCCCGGTGAGCACGACGCGGTGCGCTGGCTGGAGGCGAGCGAACTCGACACCGTGCGGTGGCTCGAGGCCGATCAGCCGTTCGTGACGGTCCTCACCGGCAACTGAGGAGCGCCCGGCGGGTGACACCGCCTAGGGTCTGTTGCATGGACAAGCACCTGCTCCTCGTGCACGCACATCCCGACGACGAGAGCATCAACAACGGCGCCACGATGGCGCAGTACGTCGCCCAGGGGATCGGGGTCACGCTGGTGACCTGTACGGCAGGTGAGATGGGGGAGATCCTCGTTCCGGAGATGGCGCACATGGCGCACGACCAGGACGACACCCTCGCCGACCAGCGCAAGCTCGAGCTGGAGAACGCGATGGCCGAGCTCGGCGTGACCGATCACCGCTGGCTCGGCGGCTTCGGCACCTACCGCGACTCCGGTATGAAGTGGCACGAGGACGGTCACGCGATCGCGGCCGACGACGTCCATGAGAACGCCTTCTGGCACGCCGATCTGACCGAGGCGGCCGACCACCTGGTCGCGGTGATCCGCGAGGTCCGCCCGCAGGTGATGGTCACCTACGACCAGTTCGGGAACTACGGTCACCCGGACCACATCCAGGCTCACCGGGTCGCGACGTACGCCGCGGCGCTCGCGGCGGTGCCGTCGTACCGGACCGAGCTCGGCGAGGCGCACGACATCGCCAAGGTCTACTGGGTCGCGATGTCGGAGAGCTGGATGCGCGAGGGCCTGCGACGCCTCCGCGACGCGGGCGACGAGACCACCTTCGAGGGCATGGATCCTGACGGCCCGCTCCCGCCGTTCGTCACCTCCGACGACAACCTCGGCTGCGTCGTCGACGGCACCGCTTACCACGACCACAAGATGAAGGCGCTCGCCGCGCACGCCACCCAGATCACCCTGGACGGGCCGTTCTTCGCGCTGTCGAACAACGCCGGCACCGAGGCCTGGGGCTACGAGTTCTACCGGATCGCCAAGGGTGCCAAGGCGGGCCCGTTCAACGAGCAGGGCCTCGAGACCGACCTGTTCGCCGGCCTCTGAGCGGGGTCAGCCCGGCGGGGTGAGGTAGCGGTAGGCGTGGTGCCGCTCGAAGCCCAGGTCCGCGTACAGCGATTGGGCATCGACGTTGTCGGCGACCACCTGCAGCGCCATCACGCTGGCGCCCCGCTCGGCGGACCACTCGGTCAGCGCCGCGGTCATCATCCGGGCCAGGCCCTGACGACGGTGCTCGGGCTGGACCGTCAGATCCGCGAAGAACGCCCAGTCGTCGACCAGGTTGGTGCGTGCCCGCGCGACCTGGACCCCGTCCCGCGCGACGGAGGCGAAGACGACATCGTCGAGCGCCAGTGACGCGGCGACCGCCCGGAAGTTCTCCTGGGCGCTGGTGTTGCCGACCAGCCAGTCGTGGGTGATCGCCGGTTCGTGGACGACCTCGTCGGTGGGGACTCCGGCGAGCGCGCGGGAGAGCTGGGCCACGCCGGCGAGCAGGACCTCGGTGTCCGCCTCGTCGGGGCGCAGCCGCACCCAGCCGAGGTCGGTGAGCGCCCCCTGGACCTCCGAGCCGACGACGACCTGGGCGCAGGGGCGGCGGCCGTGGCGCTCGTAGAACGAGGTCGCGATCCGGATCGCCTCGCCGACCGGTACGCCGGGGTCGCCGATCGGCAGGATCGAGTTCGGCCGGCCGTTCGTGCCCCCGGTGTAGCGGAGCACCCAGTCCCCGACGTGCTCGACGGCGGCAGGGCGGAACAGTGCCGCGCAGCGGCGCTCGACCTCGTCGACCGACAGGCGGGCGAACCGGGAGGGCCTGGGCGGCACCGGCTTCCCTGACACGATCAGAGCCGTGCGGATGGTGACCGCTTCCCCGTCGGCGGTGCGGATCAGCGCCTCGCCGTCGCCCCACGCCTCGCAGACACCGAGCACATCGGTCATCGCCGGACCGCCGCTCGGGCCGGTCTCGCCCGGCACGATCCGGCGTACGACGACGCGCTGCCCGACGACGTGCGGACCGAGTCCGTGCCGGGGTCCGGCGGCGCTGTCTGCGCCGTCCTCGGATTTGGCCACGTGTCGAAACCCGGGACTGCCTGATGGACCCACGTTGGGGATACTAGGCTGGACCCGTCCACACCGGACGTACACCCCAGGAGGATCCAGGTGACCTACGTCATCGCCCAGCCTTGTGTTGACCTGAAGGACCGCGCCTGCGTCGACGAGTGTCCTGTCGACTGCATCTACGAAGGCAAGCGGATGCTCTACATCCACCCTGACGAGTGCGTGGACTGCGGCGCCTGCGAGCCGGTCTGCCCGGTCGAGGCCATCTACTACGAGGACGACACCCCCGCGGAGTGGAAGGACTACTACGACGCGAACGTCGTCTTCTTCAACGACCTCGGATCCCCCGGTGGTGCGGCCAAGATGGGCGTCATCGACGCAGACGCCCCGCTGATCGCCGCCCTGCCGCCGCAGGAGCACGACCACTGAGTTCCACCGACGGTGAGCCGGGTCCGGACCAGAGACTGGTCTCGGCCCGGCTCCCTGACTTTCCCTGGGACCACCTGACGGCGTACGGCGACCGGGCACGGACCCATCCCGACGGCATCGTCGACCTGTCGATCGGTACGCCGGTCGACCCGACCCCGGCCGTCGTCCAGGACGCGTTGCGCGCCGCCGCTGACTCCCCGGGCTACCCGCTGACGATCGGCCTGGCCGAGACCCGGCAGGCGTGCATCGACTGGCTGGGTCGTCGCTTCGGTGTCACCGGACTCGGTCTGGACGGCGTCCTCCCGGTGATCGGGTCGAAGGAACTGATCGCTTCGCTGCCGACCCATCTCGGGATCGGCCCCGGCGACCTGGTCGTCTACCCGGCACTGGCCTACCCGACGTACGAGGTGAGCGCGGCGCTGGTCGGCGCGCGGGCGATGGCCACCGACTCGCTGACCGCGCTGGGTCCGGAGACGCCGAGGATCCTCTGGATCAACTCGCCGTCGAACCCGACCGGCCGGGTCCTTCCCGTAGACCACCTGCGCAAGGTGGTCGCGTGGTGCCGTGAGCGCGGGGTGCTGCTGATCTCCGACGAGTGCTACATCGAGCTCGCCTGGGAACCGGACGCGCAGCCGGTCTCGGTCCTGCATCCCGACGTCTGCGGCGACAGCGTCGAGGGCATCCTCGCCGTGCACTCCCTGTCGAAGCGCTCCAACCTGGCCGGCTACCGCTGTGCCTTCGTCGCCGGCGACCCGGCGGTCGTCGGTGAACTGCTCGCCGTCCGCAAGAACCTCGGCCTGCAGATGCCCGGACCGCAGCAGCGCGCGATGATCGCGGCGCTCGACGACGACGAGCACGTCGCGGAGCAGTACGCCCGCTACGCCGTCCGACGGGCCAGGCTCCGCGACGCCCTGGTCGGAGCCGGGTTCCGGATCGACCACTCCGAGGCGTCCCTCTACCTGTGGGCCAGCCGCGACGAGTCCTGCTGGGACACGGTCGACTGGCTGGCCGATCGCGGGATCCTGGTCGCTCCGGGCTCTTTCTACGGAGTCGCCGGCGAGCGGCACGTCCGGGTGGCGTTCACCGCGACCGACGAGCGCATCGACGCCGCGGTCGCGCGCCTGGCCTGACCGGCGTCAGCCGAGCGAGACGACGACCTCGTCGTCGGACGCGTCCGAGGCGACCCAGCCCTTCTCGGAGTCGCGGCCGACGTTCCAGGTCCGGCCGTCGAAGCTGACCGAGCGGATCTTGAGCGCGTCGGCGTGGCCGAGCAGGTACGACGACACCGACCAGCCGAGACGGTCGCCGTCCTGGCCGCCCGGCACCGGGATCCGCACGTCCTGACGGGACCCCGAGCGCGCGGCGCCGAGGTCGCCGTACGCGGCAGTGAGAGAGGCGACCACCCGCCGCGCCGTCCCGCGCGAGTCCGGGGCGTGCACGACGCAGGTGAAGGCAGCGGGGCTGTAGCCGGTCAGGGCCGAGGCGAGCGCGCGGGCGTCCTCGGCATGGTCCTGGTAGGCCTCGGGGAACCCGGAGCGCTGCACCTTCTGCGCGGCTTCGGTGATCCGCATGGTCTGGTAGCCGTCGACCTTCTCGAGCGCGTCGTAGAACGCGTTGATCGAGTAGTGCTCGTCGCGGATCTGGGCGATCGTGCCCCAGCCCTGGGACGGGCGCTGCTGGAAGATGCCGATCGAGTCCCGGTCGCCGTGGGCCAGGTTGCGGATCTTGCTCTCCTGGTACGCCGTCGCCAGCGCGATCGAGACCGCACGCGCGGGCAGGCCCCGCTCGACGGCGATCGCGGCGATCAGGGTCGCGTTGCGGGCCTGGTCGGGTGCCAGCGTGACCTCGTGCCCGTTGACCGACGCCGAGCACGCTTCGGGGTCGGGCAGCGGCCCGGCACCGCGCCAGACGGCGACGGCGATGCCGGCGACGACCGCGAGGATCGCGAGGAAGACGAGGGAGGCGCACCCGGTCCGTCGTCGTTGACGGGCCATCCGACTAGATGAGGGCAGCCCAGGGGGCGCGCGCTGCGCGACGCTGATCGCGCACCCTGGCTGCGTTGTCGTCGTCGACGGCCAAACCCGGGCCGCCTTCCTCCTCCGCCTTGCCAGCGCACGCGCTGAGCGCCGCTCGCGTGCACGCCGCCTGAGCTGACCTCATCAGTTCGCGTGCAGCGCTGCGTTGAGCGAGATGCCGTCGGACTGCCACGGGACCGCCTCGACGGTGCCGGTGACGGAGTTGCGCCGGAACAGGACATGGTCGGCGCCCGAGAGCTCGACCGCCTTGATCACCTTCGGCTTGTTCTCGATGTCCTTCACGGTCACCTTGGTGCCCGCGGTGACGTAGCAGCCGGCCTCGACGACGCAGTCGTCCCCGAGCGAGATCCCGATACCGGCGTTGGCGCCGAGCAGGCACCGCTGGCCGATCGAGATGACCTGGTTGCCGCCCCCGGAGAGGGTGCCCATGATCGAGGCACCGCCGCCGACGTCGGACCCGTCACCGACGACGACGCCTGCCGAGATCCGGCCCTCGACCATCGAGGCACCCAGGGTGCCGGCGTTGAAGTTCACGAAGCCCTCGTGCATGACCGTGGTGCCCTCGGCCAGGTGCGCGCCGAGGCGGACCCGGTCGGCGTCTGCGATCCGGACCCCGGTCGGTACGACGTAGTCGGTCATCCGGGGGAACTTGTCGATGCCGAAGACCTGCACCGGACCGCCCGCGCGGAGCGCGACCCGGACCTCTTCGAAGCCCGCCACCGCGCAGGGACCACGGCTGGTCCACACGACGTTGGAGAGCAGGCCGAAGACGCCGTTCAGGTTCTGGCCGTGCGGAGCGACCAGGCGGTGGCTGAGCAGGTGCAGGCGCAGGTACACGTCGGCGGCGTCGCTCGGGTCGTCGGCGAGGACGATCTCGGTCCGCACCACCTCGGTGCGCACCTTGCGGGCGTCGTCCTTGCCCTCGAGCGCGGTCAGCGCGGCCGGCGCCACGGCGTCGGCCGGGGCCTGGCCCAGGACCGGCGCGGGGTACCACGTGTCCAGGGTCGATCCGTCCTCGGCGATCGTCGCGAGGCCGAAGCCCCAGGCATGGGTCGGGGAGCCGGAAGGGGTGTCTGGCATGGGTCCGAGGCTACCGGGGCCGGGCGAGCGCCCTTGTCCCCGGTCCGTGACCCGGTCCGTGGCAGGGTGCCTGTATGGGCAGCGCAGCGGCGATCGCCACCTTCAAGGAACTCTGTCTCGACACCCATCCCCTGGACGGGCTCGATCCGACCGCGCTCGGCCGGTTCTGGGCCGCCGCGACGGGCTGCGAGTACGTCCGCGGCGATCCGCAGTACTCCGGCGACGTCATCGGGACCGAGGAGGGCATGGGGATCGCGATCTGCCCGGTGCCCGAGCCGAAGACGGTCAAGCACCGGGTGCACGTGGACGTGCTCACCTCCGACGTGACCGAGCTCGTCGACCTCGGCGCGAGGATCGTGCGCGAGCCGGACGACGACATCCGGTGGTACGTGCTCGAGGACCCGGAGGGCGGGGAGCTCTGCGCATTCGTGCGCCCGCCCGAGAAGGTGCCGGCGTACCGCGTCTACGAGATCTGCGTGGACACGGTGGACGCCGAGCCGCTCGCCGCCTGGTGGGGCGAGATCTTCGGGGCCGAGGTGTGCTCCAACGACGACCGGGAGTGGTTCTGGCTCGAGGACGTGCCCGGGATGTCGTTCGACGCCTGGGTCTTCGGCGACGTGCCCGAGCCGAAGACGGTGAAGAACCGCTGGCACTGGGACGTCTACGGCCGGGTCGAGGACTTTCTCGAGCGCGGCGCGACGCTGTTGTGGACGATGCCGGGCTGGACCGTCCTGGCCGATCCCGAGGGGAACGAGTTCTGCGTGTTCGCGCCCGTCGGTGGTTGAGGTGCGACCGCGCTCGCGGGAGCCGCGAAACCCGGTGACCTGACAGACTTACGCCCATGCCTCTGGACCTGACCGCCGACGTCGTCGCCCTCACCACCGCGCTGGTCGACATCGAGTCGGTCAGCCGCAACGAGAAGCCGATCACCGACGCGATCGAGCAGGCGCTCTCCGGGTTGGCGCACCTGCAGGTGACCCGGTTCGGGAACACGCTGGTGGCCCGGACCGAGCTCGGCCGTGCCGAGCGGGTCGTCATCGCCGGCCATGTGGACACGGTGCCGCTCAACGACAACCTGCCGGCCCGCAACGACGGCACCCTGCTGCACGGGCTCGGCACCTGCGACATGAAGGGCGGCGTCGCCGTCGCGCTGAAACTCGCCGCCGAGGTCCCCGCCCCGGAACGCGACATCACCTTCGTCTTCTACGACTGCGAGGAGATCGACGCCGCGCTCAACGGGCTCCGCCTCGTCGCCGAGGCACGACCCGAGCTGCTCGAGGCGGACTTCGCGATCCTGATGGAGCCCTCGGACGCGAATGTCGAGGCCGGCTGCCAGGGGACGCTCCGGGTCGAGGTCAGGACCCACGGCGAACGGGCGCACTCGGCGCGCGCCTGGCGTGGGGTGAACGCGATCCACGGCGCTGCCGACGTCCTCGCCCGGCTGAACGACTACCAGCCGCGCAAGCCGGTGATCGACGGTCTGGAGTACCACGAGGGTCTCAACGCCGTCCTGATCAGCGGCGGGGTCGCCACCAACGTCATCCCGGACGCCTGTGTCGTCACCGTCAACCACCGGTTCGCCCCGGACCGGTCCGAGGCGGAGGCGGAGGCCTTCGTCCGTGACTTCTTCGACGGGTTCGAGGTCGCTGTCACCGACTCCGCGCCCGGCGCGCTGCCCGGCCTGGACCGTCCGGCGGCGAAGGCTTTCATCGCCTCCGTCGGCGCGACGCCGAAGCCGAAGTTCGGCTGGACCGACGTCGCCCGTTTCACCACCCTCGGCATCCCGGCGGTCAACTACGGGCCGGGAGACCCGGTGCTCGCCCACAAACAGGAGGAACACGTGCCGCTCGAACAGATCCGGCGTTGCGAAGCCACCCTGCGCGCCTGGCTGGGCGCCTGATGAGCGGGGGCGGAGGCAAGCAGCGGAGCAAGCGCAAGGGCCCGACCCTGCTGCGTGGCGACCAGGTCGACCTCTCCACCACCGACCAGCGGCTGCTGGACTCGCGTGGTTCCAGCGACTGGGTGCACACCGATCCGTGGCGGGTGCTGCGCATCCAGGCGGAGTTCGTCGAGGGCTTCGGTGCGCTCGCCGAGCTGGGACCGGCGATCGCTGTCTTCGGCTCGGCGCGGACCAGGCTCGACGACCCGTACTACGCGAAGGCGGTCGACCTCGGCCGTTCCCTGGTCGACGCCGGGTTCGCGGTCATCACCGGCGGCGGTCCCGGCGCGATGGAGGCCGCCAACAAGGGCGCCTCCGAGGCCGGAGGGGTCAGCGTCGGCCTCGGCATCGAGTTGCCGTTCGAGCAGGGCGTCAACGAGTACGTGAACATCGGGATCAACTTCCGGTACTTCTTCGCCCGCAAGACCATGTTCGTGAAGTACTCCCAGGGGTTCGTGGTGCTGCCCGGCGGACTGGGCACCTTCGACGAGATGTTCGAGGCGCTGACGCTGGCGCAGACCCGGAAGGTCACATCGTTCCCGGTGGTGCTCGTCGGCGTCGACTACTGGTCCGGGCTGCTGGACTGGCTGCGCAACACCGTGGCCGCCGACGGGAAGATCTCGGAGGCCGATCTGGAGATGCTCACCCTGACCGACTCGGTCGAGGAAGCGGTCGCGATCATGTCGGCCAGCCGATGATGTGGTTCTTCGCGGTCCTGATTGTGCTCGTGATCGGCGCGATCGTGGTGGTGGCCGCCGGCGAGGGCGCACCGCTCGCGCGTGAGTACGACGACCGCCCGGATGCCCTCGTCCCCGCGGAGGGCCCGCTGACCGGGGACGACCTGCGCGCCGTCAGGCTCACCACCGCCTTCCGCGGTTACCGCGCCAGCGAGGTCGACGAACTGCTGGACAGGCTCGCCCGGCAGCTCGACCGGCCCGGACCGGCGGCTGACCCGCCGGGAGGGTCCTCCCCAACAGGGACGTAGTCGGGCAGACTGCCCGAATGACCCCGGAACGGATCGCGTTCGTCCTGACCGCTCTGGCTGCCATCGTGGTGGTCCTGACCAGGGTGCGGATGGCCTCCAGGACCGAGGAAGCGGCCGGCCGCCTGGACATCCCGCGCGCGCTGGTCAACGTGCACACCGTGTTCGGCGTGGCTGCGCTGGTGCTCTGGGGCACCTTCCTGCTCGCGCCGGTGCGGATGTGGGTCGGGTACGCCGGCCTGGCCTGCTGGTGGGTGACGACGGTGGCCGGGCTGCTCATCCTGCTGCGCTGGGTCCCGGCGCACGGGCGCCATGCCGCCGGCCCGGCGTCGGACTCGTGGGGCGAGGGTCCAGGGCTCTCGATCCTCGGCCACGTCGGCCTGTTGATCGGCTCGATCGTGTGGACCGGTTTGCTGGTGTCAGGGAAGCTGGGCTGAATGCGACACGACTCGGGCTTCTCCTCACGTTCACTGACCGTCCTGCTCGTCCTGGCCCTGAGCGCCGTTCTCGGTGCCGCGCTTCCGGCGCAGGCCCGGGTGGCCGACCGTTCGACCGTCTCGGCCGCCGACCCCGCGGCCCGTGTCCTGGCCACCCGGATCATCGGCTACAGCGTGAAGGGCCGCCCGATCAAGGCCTACCGGATCGGTGAGCCGTCGGCGGCGCGCAAGGTCGTCTTCATCGGGGCGATGCACGGCGACGAACGCGGCCCGTCGAAGATCCTGATCAACCTGCGCGACGGCAACGAGATCCGGGGCGCGGACATCTGGGTGATCCCGTACCTGAACCCGGACGGCGCGGCCCGCAACACCCGCAAGAACGCTCGCGGCGTCGACCTCAACCGGAACTTCCCGGTCGACTGGCGGCACCAGACCGGGAAGTACTACTCCGGTCGCGGGCCGGCCAGCGAGCCGGAGACCCGCGCGGTGATGCGCTTCCTCCGCAAGATCCAGCCGCGCTTCATGGTGAGCTTCCACCAGCCGCTCTACGGGATCGACACGTCGTACGGGAAGTCACGCAACCTCGCCCTCCGGCTCGCCGACGGGCTCCGGCTGCCGCGCAAGGTGTTCAACTGCAACAGCGGCTGCCACGGCACCATGACGCAGTGGTTCAACAAGCGTCAGGCCGGCGCGGGCCTGACCGTCGAGTACGGGTACCGGGTGAGCGAGTACCAGGCCGAGGTGACCGGACCGCGCGGCCTGCTCGCCGCCGTCTGGGCGACCCGGCTGAAGGGCTGAGGGGCTACTTCCCCTCGAACCGGGGCTTCTCCTTGGCCAGGAAGGCGTCGACCGCGCGACGGTGGTCCTCGCTGGCGCCGGTGAAGTTCATCCTGGAGCCCTCGAACGCCAGCGACTCGGCGAAGTCGTGGGTGGCCGAGAAGTTCACCGACTGACGGATCGAGGCGTAGGACAGGGTGGGGCCGGCGGCGAGTTTGGCCGCCAGCGTGCCCACCTCGGTCGCGAGGTCGGCGTCCGGGACCACCCGGGTCGCGAGCCCCAGCTCGAGCGACTCCGCGGAGGACAGGGTGCTCGGGAAGTAGAGCAGCTCGAGCGCCTTGGCTCGTCCGACCAGGCGCGGCAGGGTCCACGAGGCGCCGGTGTCGCAGGAGAGCGCGACCCCCGGGAAGGCCAGGTTGAAGCCGGCCGATTCGCCGAGGATCCGCAGGTCGCAGGCGAACGCCAGGCTCGCTCCGGCGCCGGCGGCGACGCCGTTGACGGCCGCGATGACCGGCTTCGACATCCCCGCGAGTGTCGACACGATCGGGTTGTAGTGCTTCTCGACCGTGGTGAACAGCTCGTCGGAGCTGCCGCTGTTCAGCAGTTCGACGTGCTCCTTGAGGTCCTGGCCGACGCAGAAGGCACGGCCGGATCCGGTCAGGACGACGCAGCGAACCGCGCTGTCCTCCGCGGCGGCGGTGACCGCCGCCAGCAGCGCCTCCTTGGTGGCGACGTTCAGGCTGTTCATCGCCTCGGGGCGGGACAGCGTGATCGTCGCGACGCCGTCGCTGACCTCGGTGGTGACGGGGCTGCTCGAAGCGGTGGTCTCGGTCATCCGGATTCTCCTGACGGGGTGAGGCAGTGGTCGACGAAGCGGCTGGCGGCCGGCAGCAGCCGGGCGGCGTGCTCGTCGAAGAACGCGGCCGCGGCGTGACCCGGCCATCCCTCGCTGAGCAGGGCGGCCGGCAGGCCCGGGTCGCGGAACAGGAACAAGCGCCAGCTGTGCAGCAGTTGGGAGCGTACGACGAACGCGGTCCGGTCGTCGGACCCGTCTCCCGTCGCGGCGTTGACCTGCGCGCCGGCCCGGTGGTGCCAGTCGGCGTACGCGGCGCCGAGGTTCTCGACGTCGAACGCCGCGAGCAGCCGGGCCGCCGGCCCCGCGTCGGCGGTGCTCATCGCGATCACCTCGAGGCGCTCCTCGGCCAGCAGCCGGTCGGCCTCGACCGAGGGGCGCGGGCTGATCCAGGTGCTGTCGCTGATCGGGGCGAGGCCGAGGAACCGCAGCTGGTTGCGGACCCGCTCGCGGCGGCTGCGGTCCGGGATCGGCGCGAGCACCCGGACGTGCCAGTGGCCGTCCCACTCCTCGACACGCGTGCGGTAGATCCGGGCGCCGGCCTGGTCGAGGCGCAGACGGGCGCGTTCGGTGAGGGCGTAGCCGGGTCCGCTCGGCTGGTCGGCCGGGGTCAGCCACTCCTGGGTGACCATCCGCGAGATCGCCGTACGCACGGCCGGAGCGCTGATGCCGAGGGGCTCGAGGATGCGGATCAGCCCTGCTACCGGCGCACTTCCGCCACGGGCGAGCAGGTGGTCGCCGTACAGGTCGAACAGCGCGGAACGGGCGTGCACGGGCCCGAGTCTGCCGTACGGGTTCGACTGCGATTGTTCGAGTCCAGGGCTGATGGGGAATAATGGCTGTGGATGGCGTCACGTCTTGCTGTGGGCGCTCGGATTCACGCTAAGGAAGAGGTGTGCGCATGGCGGCAATGAAGCCGCGGACCGGCGACGGGCCGCTGGAGGTCACCAAGGAGGGTCGTGGCATCGTCATGAGGGTTCCCCTCGAAGGCGGCGGCCGTCTGGTGGTCGAGCTCAATGCCGACGAGGCAGGCGCACTCGGTGACGCGCTGAAGGCCGTGGTCGGCTGACGCCGATCCCCAAGCTTCGAAGGCCCCGGCTCCCGACGAGGGAGGCCGGGGCCTTCGGTATTGTCGGCAGGTGCCGTCGCCCAGAGCAGCCCAGGTCCGACCCGTGACCCCCGCAGGAGCCGAGCCGAGCGTCGCTGAGCTGCCGGGGTTCACGCTCGCGGCACACGCGCCCGGGACCCGTGGCGTCGACGCGGTCGCGATCGCCGTGATGGACTCCGACGGCGAACTGGCTCTGGGGCCGGGCGCCGATCAGCTCGGCACCGAACTCGACGTCGATCTGCTGGCGCTGGCCGAGCAGGCCCGTGCAGCGGCCGGAGCCGGTCAGGTGGCCGCGCTGCCGTTGCCGGGAGGGACCGTGTTCCTCGTCGGTGTCGGGGACGCCGGCCCGGACGCCCTGCGCAAGGCGGGTGCCGCACTCGCGCGTGCGGCCGTGGGTCGTGACCGGATCTCGTCCGCCGTCCAGGCGGTCGGCGATGCTGACGGGCTCACCGCGTTCGTCGCGGGCGCGATGCTGGCGTCGTTCCGGTTCCGGATCGGTGCCGGTGACCCGGCCAAGGCGCCCGTACGCCGGATCGAGCTCGCGCTCGCCGCCCCCGAGCTCGACAAGCCGGTCCTGGAGCGCGCGGAGGCGATCGCCCGAGCCGGTGCCGAGGCGCGACGGCTCGCGACGACCCCCTCGAACATCAAGTCGCCTGCCTGGCTCGCCGCGGAATCGCTGCGGCTCGCCGAGCCCGGTCGGCTGAAGACCAAGGTCTGGGAGCGCGCCCAGCTCGAGAAGGGCGGCTTCGGCGGCATCCTCGCCGTCGGCCAGGCCTCCGCGACCCCGCCGTGCCTGGTGCAGCTCGACTACACGCCCCGGCACAAGCGCCGGGTGCCGCACGTCGTCCTCGTCGGCAAGGGGATCACCTTCGACACCGGCGGCCTGTCGATCAAGCCCGGCGAGGCGATGGTCAACATGAAGCGCGACATGACCGGTGCGGCCGTGGTCGCGTCCGCTGTCGGCGCGCTGCACCAGGTGGACTGCCCGGTGCGGGTCACCGGGTTGCTGGCGATCGCCGAGAACTCGATCGGCGGGAACGCGCTCCGCCCCGGGGACGTGATCACCCACTACGGCGGCCGGACCACCGAGGTCACCAACACCGATGCCGAGGGCCGGCTGGTGCTCGCCGACGCACTCCAGTACGCGGTGGACGAGCTCAAGCCCGACCTGATCGTCGACATCGCCACCCTGACCGGTGCGATGAAGGTGGCGCTCGGACTGCACACCGGCGGCTACTTCGCCACCGACGAGGCGGCTGTCGCGCAGCTCGAACGGGCGGCGACGGCCTCGGGGGAGCGGCTGTGGCGGATGCCGCTGAGCGAGGAGTACGAGTCGTTCCTCTCCTCGAAGGTCGCCGACGCGGACAACGCCCCCGGCCGTGCCCCGGCGATCACCGCCGCACTGTTCCTGCAGCACTTCACCGGCGGGCTGCCCTGGGTGCACCTCGACATCGCCTCGGTCGGTGACGCCGCGCAGGAGAAGGACGAATGGACCGCCGGGCCGACCGGGTTCGGCGTACGGCTGCTGCTGCACTGGCTCGGGTCGGCGGACCCGATGGAAGGAATCCGACGATGAGCACTCTCGCTGGACTGACCGTGCGCTGGTCGCTGGCCGAGGCAACCGACGGGGTCGAACAGGCTCTGGCCGACTACGTCGCCGACACCTCGCACGCCCGGTTCACCGGCATGGAGGGCCTGCGCTTCAAGACCTGGCGGATGCGCACCGGTGAGTGGTTCGAGGGCTGCTACGTCTTCGTCGACGCCGCCGCGCGAGCCGCGTTCCAGGCGAACTTCACCGAGGTCGCGGCCGAGTCGCCCGGCTCACAGATCGTCGGCTCCGCCCCGATCCTCATCGAGGAGTGCGAGGTCGTCTCGGTCGCCGAGGGCCGCGACGGGTTCGCAGCGCCTGCGCGCTACTGAGACCGGTCAGCGCTCGGCCGGGCTCAGCCGGCGTTCCCGCACAGGACGGCCACGACGGTGCCGGTTCCCGTCTGGGAAGGACCGGGGCCGTAGCCGGGGTCGGTCCTGACGATGACGACGGCCTTGGTCGATCCGGTCGCGGTGCCACCGGTGATGGTGACGCGGTCCGTCACCGTCACGGCCATGTACGTCGGCACCGTGCTCGGGGGAGTGGAGCTAGCCCCGGTGGCGGTCGTGCCTCTCCAGGTCACCCCGCACGCAGGAGTCGTTTGGCTGGCGAACCCTTTGAGGGTCGAGGCCGCCCCCGAGAACCGGTTCGACTTCGCCCACTGTGAGCCCCAGTAGGTCACGGCCCCGGTGGCCCGGCCACTGCCCAGCAGGAAGGTTCCGCTCGCCGGGTTGCTGTAGCTCAGCGTCGTGGTGGTCGTGGTCGCCTGGCTGCCGCCCTTGCTGGTGAGGACGACGGTCGCGGTGTTCAGGCCGAGCCGGACGTAGTCATGGTGACCCGTGACGGTGAACGGTCCACCCTGGGGGCCGGACACGACACCGGCGGTGACCGGGGTCCCGTCGCCCCAGTCGATCGTCGCGCTCAGATCGGACAGGAGCCCGAACGGGTTCGCGTCGGTGAACCGGGCGACGGCGTTGTCGGGTGCCGCCGGTGACGGGTTGGCCCAGATGAGCACCGGCTGACCCGACGCGGTGACGTTGTTGGTCAGCCCGGTGCCGGCGAGGGCCGCATCGGAGACGATCGCGGTGGTCGCGGTGACGACGTGGTTCGTCGCCAGTTGCCCGGTGGGCACGGTGCGCAGGTCGACGGAGACCGGATAAGGGCCGTACTGCTCGTAGGTGTGGTCGGCGCTGATCGCGTAGGAGCCGTTACTACCGGTGATGATGGCCGGGCTGGTCCCGGTGCCGTCACCCCAGGTGATGGTCGCGACGTAGTCCGCGGGTACTGCCTTGGTCACCTCGTCGGTGAACCTGGCCACGGTCAGGTTCGTCGGGGCGCCTTCGACGGGCGTCACGGTCACCGGTGTGACGACCGGCGGCGGGGCCGGGACGACGACGATCGGCGCGAGTGCCGGGAAAGTGAACCCACCCAGGGTCCAGCTGGACAACGGGACCGCGACGATCGTCGTGCTCGGTGCGGAGAAGCTCTCCCGGTAGACCGGCCCGATCGAGAACGAGAAGCCGTCGACGGACTCGAACCCGAAGTCGACCCCGGGGAGTTGCACGCTCGCCGACATCACAGACATGTCGCCGGCGAAGGCGATCGTGTGGGTGACCTTGTTGGAGAGCTCGTGCTTGGAGAGGGACAAGGAGGGCGTGATCGAGAACGGGGCGGTCTGGTCGGTCGGGATGTCGACCTGCACCTTGTTGCCCGCGCGCATCGTCACCGAGGTTCCGGTCCCGTTGGACACCGCGGCCCCTCCGGCAGTGACGACGCGGTAGGTCAGAGAGCGCGGGAACGGCAGGGTGACGTCCACCTCCGGGGTGAACTCGAGCTCCTCGGTGCGACTGATCCGGGTGTTGAGCCCGACGTCGAAGGTCTGCCACCCCAGGCTGGCGTCGTCGCCGAGGTCGATCTGCTTGTTGAGCGGGAGGCTCTCGCCGGTCAGCCGCTGCAGCCAGGTCATGCCGCTGATCGGAATGACGGCGAAGGTGTCGGTGCCTGAGGCCGAGAGGCTGCCGTCGGCGTTGGTGGTGGTCGTCACGACCGGCTTCGGCTGGGCCACGTAGCCGGCGTTGTCGGGGCAGCGGGTGGTCTCCGCGGCGGCGGTGGTGCCGAAGAGCGACTTCTCCAGGGATCCGAAGCAGTGCGTGCCGGCCGGGCTGCCCGCCGAGTGGTTCTGGATCTGGTCCGCGCTCACGCTGAAGATCTCGCCGGAGGTCTGCGGCACGTCGATGAGGGTGCCGCTGCTCCCGAAGCATCCGAAGACGCAGATTTCGAAGCCATAGCTGGCGTTGACGCCGATCTTGCCGTTCAGCGCCACGGCGTCGGCGGTCGGCTCGACCGTGCTGATCTTGGCGCCCGGCTGCACGGCCGCGGCGGAGGTGCTGATCTCGATCGTGTCCCCGGCGCCGAACGACTTCGGAGCAGGGGTGGTGACGTCGACCTTGACCGGGTAGTCGACGCCGACCTTGCCGCCGTCGAGGCCCTCGAGATCGAGCGACATGCCGATGGCTCCGTGGGTGGAGATCGATCCTGATCCGCCCAGATCGCCGAACGGGCCGAGGTCGATGTTCTCCCCGCCGCCCTCACTCTCGTTCCAGGACTCGTCGAAGAGCGACATGCTCTGCGTGCCGGGCGCGGCGGCGTCGCCCGCGCCCCACAGGCTCTGGTTCGTGGTCTTGAACGTGCCCTCGAGCGTGACCGTCCGGGTCTCGGCGGGACTGACCACGGCCTGGGCCGGCGAGGACAAGCCGACGGAGACGAGGCCCGATGAGGTCAGAGCAAGGATCAGCAGAGTCGATCGCAGCACACGCATGGCAGGGCCCCCGAGGATTGCCTGCCCACCCGACACAGCTTGTCGAGCGCCGCAAGTCGGATCAGAGTGACACGGACCGGCCCCGGCCCCACACCGAATGCCGAAACTGCGCCAGGTGACGAGACGCGGGCGGTGCGAGTTCGACGGGCCCGACCCGGCGCAACCCTCAGGCGGCGTGCTCCGGGTCGGCGTCCCCGGACGTCTCGTCGACTCCGTCGGGGATCTCTGCCCGCACCGCTTCCGGGCCCGGCAGGGCGAACTCGGTGACCAGGCTGATCAGGGCCCAGCAGATGCCGAGGGCGATCAGGTAACGGGTCAGGGCGACGTCCATCGGCATCGAGCCGTCGAGCGCTGACCAGAGAGCAGGGGAGGCGACCAGCGCGGAAGCGCCGAGGACGGGGCCGGAGAGCGGACTCATGCCGTCACCGCCAGCATCCGGTCAGCCGTGACGACGCCGACCGAGCGGACCTGGTCCGCACCGACGAGTTCGCTGTAGGAGAGCACGGGCAGCTGGTGCAACGACGGTCGGACCAGGCGTCGTACGGCGGCCCGCAGCTGTGGCGAGCAGACCAGCACCGGACGGAGGTTCTGGTTCTCCGCGTCGGTCGCGAAACCGGCGAGCTGGGCGAGCAGCGACTGGCCCAGCTCCGGGTCCATCGCGATCACCAGGCCGGCATCGGTCGGTCGCAGGTCCTCGAGCATCCTCTGCTCGAGCTGCGGCTCCAGGCTGATCACCTGCACGGTCTGGTCCGCGACGTACGGCGCGACGATGGCCGGGCCGAGCGCGGCGCGGGCCGCGTCGACGAGACCGTCGAGGTCCTTGTTGGACTGGGCGCGCAACGAGAGCGCTTCGAAGATCCGGACCAGGTCGCGCACCGAGACGCCTTCGTCGAGCAGTGCCTGCAGGACCCGCTGCACCTCGCCGAGAGTCAGCTGGGCCGGGGTGAGCTCGTCGACCACCACCGGGTGGCTCCGCTTGATGACGTCGGTCAGCATCCGCACATCCTCACGTCCGAGCAGCCGCGCTGCGTGGGTGGTGACGATCTCCGCCAGGTGGGTGGTGATCACCGAAGCGCGGTCGACCACGGTCGCGCCGCTGATCTCGGCCTGGTTGCGCAGCTCGCTCGGGATCCACTTGGCCTCGAGGCCGAAGACCGGTTCGCGGGTCGGAGTCCCCGGCAGCGAGCCGAGGAAGTCGCCGATCGCGAGCACGGTCCCGGACGGCGACTCGCCGCGCGCGACCTCGATGCCGAAGAGCTTGATCGCGTAGGTGTGCAACGGCAGGTCCATGTTGTCGCGGGTCCGCACCGGCGGCACCACGATGCCGATGTCGCCGGCCACCTTGCGGCGCAGCGCCTTGACGCGTTCGAGCAGGTCCCCGCCGACGCTCGGGTCGACCAGGTCGATGATGTCGGGGGAGAGCTCGAGTCCCAGCGGGTCCACCTGGATCTCGGCGGCGAGCACCTCGGGTGAGTCCGGCGAGGGCAGTGCGGCCAGCGACGAGTCCGCTGCCTCGACTTTCTCCGGCTCCTCCTCGATCCGAGCCGAGACCAGCAGCATCGCGCCGCCGGCGATGATGAACGGGATCTTGGGCAGGCCCGGGATCAGGCACATCGCCAGTGCCGCGAACCCGGCCACCCGCAACGGCATCCGGCGGGTCGTCAGCTGGCGGACGATGTCGCTGCCCATGTCGGCGTCACCGGTCGCCCGGGTGACGATCAGGCCGGTCGCGACGGAGAGCAGCAGGGCGGGGATCTGCGAGACCAGACCGTCGCCGATGGAGAGCAGGCTGTAGGTCTCGATCGCTTCGCTGAACGACATGCCCTTCTGGGCGACACCGATGCAGAAGCCGCCGATCAGGTTCACGACGGTGATGATGATCGCGGCGATCGCGTCGCCCTTGACGAACTTGGACGCACCGTCCATCGCGCCGTAGAAGTCCGCTTCGGCGTGTACCTCGCTGCGGCGGCGGCGAGCCTCCTCCTCGTCGATCAGACCGGAGTTGAGGTCGGCGTCGATCGCCATCTGCTTGCCGGGCATCGCGTCGAGGGTGAACCGCGCGCCGACCTCGGCGACACGGCCGGCACCGTTGGTGATGACGACGAACTGGATGACCAGCAGGATGACGAACACGATCATGCCGACGATCAGCGAGCCGCCGACCACGAAGTGGCCGAAGGTGTCGATCACCTTGCCGGCGTACCCGTCGAGCAGGACCAGCCGGGTGGCGCTCACGTTCAGCGCGAGCCGGAAGAGCGTCATCACCAGGATCACCGCGGGGAAGGACGCGAAGTCGAGCGGCTTGCTGATGAACATCGCGGTGAGCAGGACCAGGAGCGCGCCGGTGATGTTGAGTGCGATCAGCAGGTCGAGCAGGACGGCGGGCAGCGGCACGACGAGCATCACGACGATGAACACGATGCCGACCGGCACGGCGAGCTGCGTCAGACGCTTCATGGGCGGTTTGCTCCGGCTCTCTGCAGGGCCTGCCGGGGGTGGCAGAGCACGGGCGCGCCGTCCATGGCACGAAGACGACGTCGTCCTGACGTCGGAGTCCCTATCGGCCGGTCGGTCACGCGGTTGAGGGCTTTTTCGCGGGGACTCTGCGCCGGCGTCCGCTCGCCGGCACGACGGGCAATTCACCCTCGCGCCGCGGCGAACGGTGCGCGCCGCCACGCTGCCCGCGGCTGCGCCGGCTGATCACGAACGCGAGCACCTGGGCCACCGCGGCGAAGAGCTCCGGGGGGATCTCCTGGCCGACCTGGGTCGACCGGTACAGCGACCTCGCCAGCGGGATGTCGCGGACCAGGGGCACCTCACCGACGGTCGCGAGCGCACGGATCTTGAGCGCGATCGCACCGGCTCCGCGGGCCACCACCTTGGGCGCGCCGCGCTCGGCGTCGTACTTCAGGGCCACCGCGACGTGGGTGGGGTTGACCAGCACCACGTCCGCGGTCGGGACGTCGGCCATCATCCGGTTGCGGGCGGCGGCGAGCTGCCGCGAACGCATGGCGCTCTTCACCATCGGGTCGCCCTCGGTCTGTCGGTGCTCCTGCTTGATGTCCTCTTTCGACATCCGGGTCTGCTTGCCGATCCGTCGGCGCTGGAAGGCGTAGTCGGCGGCCGCCATCGTGAGGCCGAGCAGGCCGATGTTGCGGATCATCACCAGTGCCTCGGACGACAGTTCGTGGATCACCGTCGGCATCGGCACCAGACCGCCGAGCAGCGGCATCATCGCGCGGATCCCCAGGTAGACGATCAGGGCCACTCCGGCGCTCTTCAGCAGCATCTTCGCGCCCTCCCACAGTGCCTGTGGACCGAAGATGCGCTTCATGCCGGAGATCGGGTTGAGCTTGGACCACTTCGGCTTGACCGCCTTGGTGGCCAGGAAGAACCCGCCCTGGGCGAGCGCGGCGGCGACGCCCATCACCAGGATTGCGCTGCCGAGACCGACCAGGACGAAGAACACGTGCTTGGCAGCAGCGGCGAGCATGGTCAACGCGGTCGCCGCGGTGGCCTCGTCACCCAGGGAGAGCGCCTCGGCCATCAGGTCGGCGAGTGCCTCGATCTCGTGCGTGAGCAGCACCGGCAGCGCCAGACCGACGATCAGCATCGACGCCCAGCCGCCGAGTTCCTGGGTGCGCGGGACCTGACCCTCCTTGCGCGACTCCTTGCGCTTCTTGGGTGTGGGCTTCTCTGTCTTCTCCCCGCTCACGGCCGCATCACCCGGCCCCGGCGATGGTCGCCATCGCCTCGTTGGCGAGCTCGACGAGGTGGTCCATCGCCTCGGGGAGCACCGGGAAGGACAGGCCGATCAGCAGCAGGGTCAGCCCGATCTTGGCCGGGAACATCACGTTGAGCGCGTTGAGCTGCGGGGCGACCTTGGTCAGCAGCGCCAGACCGAGGTCGGCGATGAAGAGCACCGCGATCATCGGCAGCGCGATCTGCACCGCCACCGAGAAGAACATCTCCATCGCGGTGATCAGCAGGTCCGTCGGCTTGGCCACGTCGGGCGTGGTGCCCAATGGGAGGAACTCGAAAGTCCGCAGCAGGCCGCCCATCACCAGCAGGTGACCGCCGCTGGCGAAGAGCAGCATCGTGGCGAGCATCTGGTGGAACTTGCCGAAGATCGTGTTCATGGTCAGACCGAGCGGGTCGAACCCCTGGGCCAGCGCGAACCCACCGAAGAGGTCGATCAACGAGCCGGCGGTCGCGATCGCCTGGAAGAGCAGGTACGTGACGAACCCCATCGCGGCACCGATCAGCACCTGGGTGACCACGTTGACCAGCAGCGGGAAGAACCCGAGCGGGATGTTGCCGGCCAGGGTCGGGGTGACAGCGAAGGCCAGGCCCAGTGAGAGCACCACTTTCGACATCGCCGGCACAGCACGCGAGGAGAACGGCGGCACGATCGCCAGCCAGGAGATGATCCGGACCGACGCGAGGAGGTAGGCGATCAGCGGTTCGCCGGCGACAGTGAGCGTCATAGCGCCGGACCTAGCCCAGCAGGCTGGGGATGAGGTCGAACAGGTCGTTGGTGAAGTCGATGAGCGTGTGCAGCATCCAGTTGCCGCAGATCAGCAGCGCGACGCCGACGCCGATCACCTTCGGCACGAACGAGAGCGTGAACTCCTGGATCTGGGTCATCGCCTGGAACAGCGAGACGGCGAAGCCGATCACCAGCGAGGTGACCAGGATCGGCGCGGACAGCTTCAGCGCCACCAGCATCGTCTGGAGCGCGATCTGCATGATCGAGGTGTCGGTCATCGGATCACCTAGCCGTAACTCGCGACGAGGGATTTGATCACCAGTGCCCAGCCGTCGACGAGGACGAAGAGCAGCAGCTTGAACGGCAACGACACCATCACCGGCGGCATCATCATCATGCCGAGCGCCATCAGGGCACCGCTGACCACGATGTCGATCACCAGGAACGGTATGAAGATGATGAATCCGATGATGAACGCCTGTTTGAGCTCGGTCAGCACGAACGCCGGCACCAGGGTCGCCATCGACACCTCGCTCGGGTCCTCCGGGAGCTCGCGGTGCGCGACGTTGGTGAGCAGCATCAGCTCGTCGTCGTCGGTGTGGTCCAGCATGAATTCCTTCAGCGGCTGGATGCCGTCCTCGAACGCCTGCGAGGTGGTCTTGGTCCCGTCGAGGTAGGGCTGCACGCCCTCCTCGTTCATCATGCCGAGGACCGGCGCCATGATGAACAGGCTCAGGAACAGCGCGAGCCCGGCGAGGACCTGGTTGGGCGGCGTCTGCTGCAGCCCGAGCGCGTTGCGGGTCAGGCCGAGGACGACCAGGATCTTGGTGAAGCTGGTGCAGGTGAGCAGGATCGCCGGCAGCAGCGAGAGCAGGGTCATCGCGACGATGACCGAGACCGACGTGCTCGGCTTGTCGGTCAGGCCGCTCAGGTCGACGCTGACGGTGGTGTCGCCGGTGTCGCCCTTCGGGCCCTGGGGCCCCTCCGGCCCGGGGGTCGGAGCCGGATCGGCGTTCGGTACGCCGACCACGGAGCTCGCGGTCTCAGGCGCAGGCCCGGCCGCGACCGCGGCGCTGGGCAGCGCGAACAGTGCGGCGAGTGCGACCGCCGCCGCTCCGAGGAGCAGCCGGAGCCGGCTGTTCACGAGGCCTTCTTGGAGCCGCGTGCAGCGGCGAACGCCTGCTTCCAGGTCTGCGCGGAAAGCACGGAACCGGCCAGCGCGCCGGTGCCGGGCACGGACGTGGTCTTCGCACGGCGCGTGATCGGGATCGGGGCCGGGACAGTCTCGGCCTCGAGGATCGCAAGAGCCGGGGACAGCTCGGCCGGCTCGGGCTGGGGTGCGACCGGAGCCGGAGCCGGAGCCGGGGTCTGGGGCTGGTTCTGGGCCTCGTGCTTGGCGGCCGCCGCCAGGATCAGCTCGGCAGCGGTCGGGATCGGCGGCGGCGTCACCGGCACCCGGGCGGCCGGTCGGTGGCTCGGCTGGACCGGCGGCTGCCCGGCTGCGGGCCGCGAGGCGGTCCGGGCCTGGGGGCGGGCCGGTGTCGGCGTCGGGGCCGGCGTCACGACCTCCGGCTCCGGCTGCTGCAGGGCCGGCGCCTCCCTGGCGTTCAGCTCCGCGAGGTCGGCGGCGTAGAACTCGCCGGCGTCCAGTTCGGAGGCGTCCAGCTCGACCGGGTCGAGCTCGGTCAGCACGCTCACGTGGTTCTCGGTGGTGCCGAGCACGAGGACGCGGGAACCCACCGACACCACCGCGACAGCCGTCGTACGGCTCAGCGCCTGGCGGTGTACCACCTGCACCAGGGAGTCGTTGCCGCCGCGGAACTTACGCGCGCCGAAGCGCGCGATCAGCAGCAGGAGTCCGACGACGATCGTCAGGGAGACGACCAGGCGGACGGTGAGTTCAAGCATTCGTCAGACCTCAGCCAGCCGCGCTGTCGTCGACGATCTCCGTCACCCGGAGGCCGAAGTCCTCGTCGACCACCACGACCTCGCCGCGGGCGATCAGCCGTCCGTTGACCAGCAGGTCGGCGGGGCTGCCAGCGGCGCGGTCGAGCTCGAGGACGGCTCCCGGTGTGAGGGCGAGCAGGTCGCGCACGGTCATCCGGGTGCGACCGAGCTCGACGGTGACCTCCATGTCGACGCCGTGCAGCATCTCGATGCCGCGACGGGGGAGCGGGGTCACGTTGCTGGTGGGTGCCGGGGCCGTCGGAACGTCGACGGCCGCTTCGGCAGGCTCGGCGTCCGCGGCCGCCTGGCCGGTCACCTCGTCGGGGGCGAACTCCGGCTCGATCTCACCACCGGCCGGGACCAGCAGGTGGTCCTGGATCAGGATCGAGGCGGCGATGCCGGCGCCGATCAGCGGGACCACCGTGAAGGCCGGGCCCAGGTCGTTGACGACGAGCTCGAGCTCGATCGTGGTGGCCGCTCGCGCGGAACCGCCGAGGACCGCGGCGACCGCGTCCAGGGCCGGCTGGGTGGCGGCGGCGAGGTCGAGGCCGTCGATCGGGCTGGAGGCCAGCGCCGCAGTGAGCTCTTCACCGACCAGCACGACGATCCGGCCGGAGAGCGCGCCCTCCATCTCGGCGATGGCCGCCCCCTGGAAGGCAGCGACGACGTGCTCGTTGCCGGGCTGCGCGCCGGCGGCGACCAGCGGGTCGACCGACGGCAGCACCGCGGCGGCGGCAGTCGCTGCGGCGAGCGCCAGGTCCGGGCCGGCGAGCGCGTCAGGGGTGGGGGAGGTGGTCATCGGGTCTCCTTCTGGGTGGCGACGATCTGCGCGGCGAGGCGCTGACCGCGGGCGCCGGCGGTGGCGTGGGCGAAAGTCGTGTCGTCGACGGTGACGTCGAGCGGGGCGGAAGCGGGGTGGTGCAGGCGGACGACGTCCCCGGGAGCCAGCGCGCTCAGGGCGTCCGGGCCGAGTCGGGTGGGCCGGAACCGGACGGCCACGTCGACGGGGACGGTGGTGAACCGGTCGTGGAGCATCTCCGCGGCCTGGGCACGCTTGGCGCGCTCACGGTCCGAGGCCGGGGCCGGTGCAGCGGCCGTCGCCAGGTGCGGCAGCAGGCCGCTGAACGGCAGGCAGATGGTCATCCGGAACGGCCGGTCGTCGATGCGCAGGTCGAAGGTGGCCAGCACCATCACGTCCGCGGCGCCGGCGACCTGGGCGAACTGGGGGCTGTACTCGATGCCGGTGACGGTGGGCTCGAGCGGCACGATCCCGGCGAGCGAGTAGCGCATCTCGCCGAGGAGACGCTCGATCAGCCCGCCGATCACCCCGCTCTCGATCTCGGTGAGCGGGCGTTCGGGCTGGTCGACGTTGCCGGGGCCGCCGAGCATGTGGTCGACGCAGGACATCGTCGCGACCAGCGGGATCTCCAGGACGCCGAGCCCGGGCATCGGGTCGGCGGCGAACATGGTCAGGTACGTCGAGGCGTCCAGCGAGTCGACGTACTCGGAGTAGCTGCGCTGCTCGACCGTGCCCAGTGAGACCTGGCAGACGGTGCGCAGGGACGAGGTGAACACCGTCGTCGCCTGCCGGGCGAAGCCGTCGAAGCCGATCTGCAGCATCCGTGAGTGCTCGCGGGAGAGCTGGATCGGGCGTCGGAAGTCGTACGGCACGGCCGCGACGGTGCCGGTACGACGGCGCGTCCGGGCAGCCGAGGACCCCGATCGGACCGATGACGAATTGGCCGGTGATCCGGACGCTAGGAGACTCACGTGGGGCTGTATCGGCCCCCGGAGCGTGCACCTGAGCGTTTCGACCCGCTGAACCTCACAGGGCTAGGCCGGTCGAAACCCCTCACTGGGTGACGTACTCGGTGAAGTACACCCCCATCACGTCGTCGTGGTACAGGTGCTTGAGCTCCTTCTCGAGCTCCTTCTTCAGCTTCACTCGCGCCGCGGGGTCGTTCACCTCGGCCATCGGCAGCCCGGAGAAGACGCTGATCGCCGCGTCCAGGGCCTTGCTCCCGTCGGCCTCGTGGGCGCTGGTGGTCAGCTGGAGCGCCAGGCCCAGCCGCAGGTAGTGGGCCGAGGCCAGGTTCACCTGGATCGGCTCCAGCTTCACCACCTCGCCCGGCTCCGGCGGACCGGCCGGCTCCGGCTTCATGAACCAGTAGCCACCGCCGCCGAGGGCCAGCACGGCCACGATGATGATGATCAGCTTCTTCTTACTTTTCGGCGGAGCCGTCTCCTCGACGGCGTCGGCCGGGGCCTGGGGCATTGCGGTCACGGTCATGAGAGCCCTCCTCCGGCTCGGCGTGCTTGGTTGCGCTCCCTGATGACGTCCTTGATCAGGGCTCTCGTCTCGCTGGGCAGGGTGGACAGGATCACGATGTCCACCCGCTTGTTGATCCGCTGCGAACCCGGCTTGGCCGGGTCGATCAGCGGCTTGGTGTGCCCGAAGGCGGAGGCGGTCAGCCGGCGGGCGGGCAGGCGGTTCACCTCGTTGAGGTGGCGGAGCACGGTCACGGCCCGGGCTGAGCTGAGGTCCCAGTCGGTCGCGTAGTACTTCGGCTTCACCTTGACCTGGTTGGTGTGCCCGTCGATCTGCAACGGGTCCGGGAGCTCCTTGAGGACCGGCGCGAGGGTGTCGACGAGCAGCTGACCGCGCGGCGACAAGGTGGCCAGGTTCGGCTGGAAGACCACGTGCCGCGAGACCAGGCTGACCACCAGGCCACGATCGTCGATCGTGGTCTGCACGTCGTCCTGGAGGTGGTGCTTGCGCAGGGCGGCGTACAGGCGCCTGATCAGGTCCTCGAGCCGGCTGACCTCGTGCTCGGCGTCGGCCCGTCGGAGGGCGGCCTTGTTCTGGTCGTGCTCGGTGATCGCCTTGGCGAGCGCCGACGAGGTCGACGTTCCGGGCTCGACCCCGAAGCGGTTCGGGGTGATCGGCGCGACCGCGGTGGTGCCGGTCTGTTCCAGGATCGAGGACGATCCGGACTGGATCGAGGCGGACTGGCCGAACCCGGACGCGAGGCCCTGCTTGAGGGCGTCGTACTTCTTCTGGTCGACCTGGCTCATCGCGAACATGACGATGAACAGCACCATCAGCAGGGTCACCATGTCGGCGTACGTGATCAGCCAGCGCTCGTGGTTGTCGTGTTCCTCGTGCTGCTCGTGGCGTCTGCGTCGGCTCATGGCTCAGGCCGCCTCGGCGTCGGTCTGCTGTCCGGCGGGCAGCAGCGAGCGCAGCTTCTGGGCGATGATCCGCGGGTTGGAGCCGGACTGGATCGCGGCGACACCCTCGATGGCCAGCTCCATCCGGGCGCACTCCAGTTCGCCGAGGCGCTTGAGCCGGCTCGCCAGCGGCAGCCAGATCACGTTGGCCGAGGCCACACCCCAGAGGGTGGCGACGAAGGCTCCGGCGATGAGGTGGCCGAGCTCCGAGGGAGCGGCCAGGTTCTCCAGCACGTGCACCAGGCCCATCACGGTGCCGATGATGCCGATCGTGGGCGCGTAGGCACCCGCGTCGGCGAAGAACTTGGCGGACTGCTTGTCCTCGGCGCGCTTGGCGTAGACCTCGCCCTCGAGGATGTCGCGGAGCTCCTCGGGGTCGGTGCCGTCGATCGCCATCGTGACGCCCTTGACCAGGAACGGGTCCTCGATCGTGGTCAGTGACTCCTCCAGCGCGAGGAGTCCCTCGCGACGGGCACGCTCGGCCAGGGAGACGATGTCGGGGATCATCGCGGCGGCCGGATCGACCTTGCCGGTGAAGGCGCGCTTCATGGACGGGATGACGCTCTTCGCGTCCATCATCGTGCCGCCGGCGACGCAGACCAGGATCGTGACGCCGAAGACCAGCAGGAGCGGCGGCCCGAGGAGCAGGCTCATCGGGTTGCCGCCCTCCATCACGTTGACGGCGACGACGACGGCGAAGCCACCGGCGATGCCGATCGCGGGAGCCGGGTCCATCACACCTCCCCGTTGCCGAGAGGCGACAGGGTGGCGACGGAGGCGAGGTGGCCCGGTCCGGGGTCGGGAACCTCGGGCTCGGGGAGCGGCTCGTCGGCGAGGGCGGCGCTCACCGCGATCACGGTGCCCCGGTAGGTGCGGACGGCGTTGATGATCTCGGTGAGGGACTCCTTGACGACGTACTTCTTGCCGTCGACCAGGGTCACGACCGAGTCAGGGGTCGCGTCGATGCGCTCGATCAGGTCGGAGTTGAGCACGAATGCTGATCCCGAGAGTCGCGTGAGCGTGATCATGGAGCGCACCTTCCTTGTGCGTGGAACTCGGGCCGTCCATGGCCCTTCAGTGATGTTGATCGGCCACCGCACGGGCTACTTGAGCCAGAGCAGGTAGGGACTTCGGTCCCGATCAGCCGTCGTCAGCCGGCGTGCACGTGCGGGCGCAGAGTGCGGTCCGGCTCGGCCCGGCGCAGCACCTCCCGGGTCACCGGCGCGACCTCCCCGACGCCGAACAGCAGGAAGCGCATCAGGTTGGGGATCGGGTTGCCCTCGGTCCACTCGAAGTAGATGTGCGGTCGTACGCCGGTGACATCGCGGACGTGCAGCAGCACCGCGGCGAGGGCGTTCGGGACGGTCGGGGACGCAAGGGTGAGTACCCGGTACTTGTCGTGCAGCACCTCGCCGTGCACCTCGATCACCGACTCGAAGTCGGAGTGGTCGGTGAGGGTGACCTCGACGAAGAGCACGTCCTGGGAGTCCGGCAGGTCGTTGTCGTCCAGGATCTGGGCCACCTTGCGCCGGTACTCGTCCCGGTCGCGGTCGTCCGGTTCGTTGGCCACGATCCGGATGCTGCGACGGGCGCAATCGCGGAGGAAGAGTTCGGCGGTGGGGTCCAGGTGGACCTCGGTGGTCCGCAGTTCGAAGGCACGCGAGAGGCGGGAGGCGATGGAGACCGCGATGATCGCCGCGATGAAGAACGCGCCGATCTTGATGCCGTCGGGGCGTTCGAGGACGTTGTCGACGGTGGTGTAGACGAAGACGGCGGTGATCGCCGCGAACGCGATCGTGAGCTTGCGCTGTCCGGCGCGCCGGGCGGAGAGGGTCACCGCTACCGAAGCGGAGGTGATCAGCACCAGGACGCCGGTAGCGTACGCGCCACCCTGGGCATTCACGTCGGCCTTGAAGATCCAGGTGATGAAGAGCGCGATCGCGCTCAGCACCAGGACCAGGGGCCTGACCGCGGCCGACCACTCGGGGGCCATCCCGTACCGGGGCAGGTAGCGGGGGATCAGGTTCAGCAAGCCGGCCATCGCCGAGGCGCCGGCGAACCAGAGGATCGCGATCGTGGAGATGTCGTACACCGTGCCGAACCCGTTGCCCAGGTACTCGTGGGCCAGGAAAGCCAGGGCGCGACCCGACGCCTCCCCGCCGTCCTCGAACTCCTTGGCGGGGATCAGCCAGGTGGTCACGAGACTGCTCGCGATCAGGTAGGTGCTCATGATGACCGCGGCGGTCAGTAGCAGCTTCTTGGTGTTCCGGATCCGGCCGGTCGGCTTCTCGTCGGTGTCGTCGGGATCGCCCTCGACGTGGGTCATCACCGCGACTCCGGTCTCGAACCCGGAGAGGCCGAGAGCGAGCTTCGGGAACAGCAGCAAGGCGACCGCGAGCATCGCGATCGGACTGCTGTGTTCGACCTGGAGCAGGTCGACCCAGTCGCCGATCACCTGCGGGTGGGCCGCGACCTGCCAGAGCGACACGATGACCACGACCAGGTTCAGGGCGAGGTAGACGAAGACGAGCACGACAGCAACGCCGATCGCTTCCTTGAATCCGCGCAGGAAGACGATCCCGAGCAGGGCGACCAGGATCAGGGTGATCGCGACCTCGTGGCCGTGCACGAAGTCGGGGACATGCGGGTTCTCGACCACGTGTGCGCTCGCGTCGGCGGCGGACAGCGTGATCGTGATCATGAAGTCGGTCGCAGCGAAGCCGAGCAGCACCAGGACGAAGAGCTTGCCCCGCCAGAACGGCAGCAGCTTCTCGAGCATCGCGATCGAGCCCTGGCCGTGCGGACTCTCCGCGGCGACCCGGCGGTAGACGGGGAGCGCGCCGAGCAGCGTGAGCAGCACCAGGACCAGGGTCGCGATCGGCGCCAGCGCGCCGGCCGCGAGGGCGGCGATGCCCGGCTGGTAGCCGAGGGTGGAGAAGTAGTCCACGCCGGTCAGGCACATCACCTTCCACCACGGGTGGCGCCGTTCTTCGGAGGCCGGTGTGGTCGGGGACGGAGTCGCTGCGGGCGCTGCGGGCGTGGTCGGAATCGTCGTCACCGAATCAGCGAAGCACCGCAGGCAGGCGCTTCCAGCGGTCCTAACGAAGCCCTAACGCCGCCGGGTGTCAGGATCGTGTCAGGGCTCCCGGATCGGGGCCGACGCAGCGGTTCGATGGGTGCATGGACGTCAAGACCCGGTCGCGCATGACCGACGAGGCCGGGGTGCGGTTCGGCATCGCCACCGGTGCCCAGATCGCAGTCCTCCTGGTCGCCGGGATCTTCGGACTGGGGCCTGTCGGGACCGCGGTCCTGCTTGTCGTCGTCGCGGCGATCGTCGGGCGGTCTTTGCAGCCGGTCGTGGTTCTGGCGCTCGGGGTCGTGGCGTGGGCGTTCTTCACCGGCTTCGTCGAGAACGCCTACGGCCTGCTCACCTTCGCGGCCGGTGACCTGCTCCGCCTGGTGCTGATCGCCTGCGCGACCTGCCTGCTGGCCCGGGGCGTGGCCCGGAGGTGAGCGACGTGGCACGGCACACTGGGGACGTGGGCATCGGTGCGTGGTCGGGGTCGGAGCCACGGCGGGGCCGTGGTGGTGTGGTCGCGCTCGTGCTGGCGGCGCTGCTACCGGTGCTGCTGACGGTCGTGCTGGCGCAGTTCCGCGGTCAGCTCAACCTGGTCAGCGACATGCTGCTGTTCCTGCTGGTCACCGTGGCCGTCGGCTTCATCGGCGGGCTGGTCTCCGCGACGGTCGCGGCGGTGGTCAGCTCCCTGCTGTTGAACTACTTCTTCACCCCGCCGTTGCACACCCTCTCGATCACCGACGCCAACAACGCACTCGCGCTGGTCCTCTTCGTCTGCGTCGGCATGCTGGTCAGCTTCGCGGTCGATCTCGCCGGCCGGCGTACCTGGCAGGCGGCGCAGGCCGCGGCCGAGGCCGAGGCACTCGCGGCCGGTAACCAGATGCGCAACGCGCTGCTGGCGGCCGTCGGACATGACCTGCGCACCCCGCTGGCGGCGGCGAAGGCCTCGGTCTCGAGCCTGCGCAGCACCGATCTCGACTTCTCCGTCGAGGACCGGGGCGAACTCCTCGCAACGGCCGACGAGTCCCTCGACAAGCTCAGCGGGCTGGTCGACAACCTCCTCGACATGAGCCGCGTGCAGGCCGGTGCCCTCAGCCTCTCGCTGGAACCGACCGCCCTGGACGAGGTCGTCGCCCGCTGTCTCGACGACCTCGGCGCCACCGGCAGAGCCGTCATCGTCGAGTACGGCGACGGCTCCTTGCTCGTCCTCGCCGATGCCGGGCTGTTGGAGCGGGTGCTCGCGAACCTGCTCGGCAACGCGCTGCGCTACGCCCCGGACGGGGTGCCGCCGACCCTCACTACGGCACTCGTCGGCGGCCGCACCGAGATCCGGATCGCCGACCGCGGACCGGGTATCCCCGCCGAGGCCCGGGATCGGGTGTTCCTCCCGTTCCAGAGGCTGGGCGACACCGACAACACCACCGGGATCGGTCTCGGGCTCGCGCTCGCGCGCGGCCTCACCGAGGCGATGGGCGGCACCCTGGAGCCCGCTGACACCCCGGGCGGCGGCCTGACGATGGTGGTCTCGTTGGCCGCTGCGGTGGAGGGTGCGACCGGGCCCGGGCGCCGGGAACGAACGGGGTCCGAGTCATGACCCGGGTCCTGGTCGTCGAGGACGAGCCGCAACTGCTCCGGGCCCTCGGGATCAACCTGCGTGCGGTCCGGTACGACGTGTCCACGGCCGCGACCGGCAGCGATGCGCTCCGGTTGGCCGCCGAACGTCCGCCCGACCTGGTCGTCCTCGACCTCGGCCTGCCCGACATGGACGGCACCGAGGTCGTCGCCGGGCTGCGCGGGTGGACCGACGTACCGATCCTGGTGCTGTCCGGTCGGTCGGACAGCGGTGACAAGGTCGATGCTCTCGACGCCGGCGCGGACGACTACGTGACCAAGCCGTTCGAGATGGACGAACTACTCGCGCGGCTGCGGGCGATGGCGCGGCGCGGCGTATCGAACGAGGACCAACCGATCGTCACCTTCGGCGCGAACACCGTCGACCTGGCCGCACGCCGGATCTCCCGGGCCGAGGACGAGGTCCGGCTGACGCCGACCGAGTGGCACCTGCTCGAGGTGCTGGTGCGAAACCCGGGCACGCTGCTCAGCCAACGGCAGCTGCTACTCGAGGTCTGGGGTCCCGGCTACGAGACCGCCCGGGGCAACCTGCGCCTGTACATGGGCCAGCTCCGCAAGAAGCTGGAGGACGACCCGGCACGCCCGGTCCACCTGCTCAACGAGCCGGGGATGGGTTACCGCTTCCAGCCGTGACTCTGCCTAGGCTCTCCGCATGACGACGCTGTTGATCACCGCCGGGGTGCTGGTCGCCCTGTGGGCGCTCAGCTGTGCGCTGATGGTCCTCTTCGCCCACCGCCTCCCGGACGGCCTGTTGCGGCAGATCGCGGAGTTCCTCCCGGCCTGCGTCACCACGGCCCGGTCGCTGCGTCATCACCCGGAGGTCCCGCGCAGTGCCAAGGTCGCCCTCCTGGTCGCGATCGTCTGGGTGCTCTCGCCGATCGACCTGTTGCCCGAGTTCCTGCCGGTGATCGGTCCGCTCGACGACGTCGTCGCGGTGATCCTGCTGCTGAGGTTCGCGGCCCGCCGCGTCCCGCGCCAGGTGCTGCTCGACGCCTGGCCGACCGATCCGCGCCTGTTGGAGCGGTTGCTCGGCAGGGCGATCGAGACAGCCACCTGACGGCTTTCGATACAGAGAACGCTGCGGCCCGCCCCTCGGAGGAGAGGCGGGCCGCAGTCGTCAGGATCGTCAGCGCTTGATGTTGACCAGGTCCTCGAGCACCTGGTCCGAGGTGGTGATCACCCGGGAGCTGGCCTGGAAGCCTCGCTGGGCGAGGATCAGGTTGGTGAACTCGGCGGCGAGGTCGACGTTCGACATCTCCAGGGCGCCGGTGACCAGGTTGCCGCGGCGGCCGGAGCCGGCGACGGCGATCTGGGCGGTGCCGGAGTTGGCGGACTCCCGGAAGGAGGTCTCGCCGACCTTCTCCAGGCCCATCGGGTTGGTGAAGTCGGCGACCGCGATCTGCGCCATGTCGCGCTGGATGCCGTCGTCGAAGATGCCGCGCAGCTTGCCGTCGCTGCCGATGCTGTACGACGTCAGCAGGGTGCCCGGGGGAACGGCCGGGATCAGCGCGGTGGTGTCGAGGGTGACGTCGATCAGGCCACCGGTGGCGACACCGGCGGCGTCGAGCGCGTAGCCCTGGACCCGGTTGCCGGTCGGGGTGACCAGGGTGCCGTTGTTGTCGAAGCTGAACGCACCGGCGCGGGTGTAGAGCTGCTCGTTGCCCTTCATGACCACGAACATGCCGTCGCCCGAGATCATCAGGTCGGTCGGGCGCCCGGTGGTCTGGGTCGAGCCCTGGGTGAGGTTGGTGTTGGTGGCCGCGAGCTGCACGCCGAGGCCGACCTGGATCGGGTTGGTGCCGCCACGGTTGGCGTTGGCCGCCGACGCCGCGGTGAGCATCTGGCTCAGGGTGTCGGAGAAGACCGTGGAGCTGGACTTGAAGCCGGTGGTGTTCGCGTTGGCGATGTTGTTGCCGGTCACGTCGAGCATGGCCTGGTTGACACGGAGGCCGGAGATGCCGGCGAAGAGCGAGCGAAGCATGGTGGTTCCCTTCGGTGGTTGGACGCTGCGGAGGGCCTCAGGCGGCCGGGTCGGGCGAGTTGGGGTCGATGACGGAGAGGACGGAGCCGATCGGCAACGGGTCGCCGTCGCCGATGTCGAGCATCGGGCCGGTGGCACCGAACGTGACGCCGCGGACGGAGCCGGTGAGGGTCCCGCCGTCGGACCCGGTCCAGGTGACGGTCTTGCCGATCAGCCCGCTGGCACCGAACGCCATCTGCGCCGAGAAGAGGGCTGCCGTCTGGTCGGCGACCGCCTGCATCTTCTCCAGAGCCGTGAACTGGGCGGACTGCGCCAGGAACTGGCTCGAGTCCGTCGGGTTCATCGGGTCCTGGTAGCGCATCTGGGCGACCAGCAGCTTCAGGAACATGTCCTTGTCGGCGGCTGCCGACTTGGACGTCCCGTCGGTCGGCATCCCGAACATGCCGTTCGTCACGGCATCGGTGGCCGGGATCGCTGAAACATCGGATGGCATGGGGTTCCCTCCTCACATGGTCACGTCGAGGCCGGTTGCCCGGGTCGACGTGTCCGTCTCGATCGGCCGTTGTGCGGCCGGACCCGCGGCGGAGAGCCGTCGCGAGGTGGTGTCGGTGCCATCCGTGGCGGGGTGATCGGCGCGCGTCCGTGCGTGCTGGTCCTGGTGCTGGTTCGTGCCGGCCCCGAGGTCGGGAGTGGGCGAACCGTCGGTGCCGGGCTGCGAGCTCGACGCCGCCGCCGCGACCGGAAGGTCCCGGACGACGACGCGGGTGTCAGCCGCACCGGCCTGGGTGAGCAGTCTGGTCAGTTCCCCGGAGCCCTCGAGCAGGGCGGCCTGGGCCTCCTGGCCGGCGGCGAGCCGGACGTGGACGGCTCCGTCGCGGACCGTCATCACGACACGGACCTCGCCGAGCTGCTCGGGGTTGAGCGTCATGGTGATCCGGTGGGTGCCGTTGCCACGGTTCACCAGGTTCGTGACCGCGCCGAAGACCTGATCGGGGACGGAGACGGGAGCAGCAGCCGGTGCCGGAGCGGTGGTCGCGGGTGCTGCGGCGGGTGCTGCGGGGGGTGCCGAAGCGGTCGTCGGAGCGACCGTCGCCGTCGAGGGCGTGCCTGCCTGCGGTTGGGCCGCCGGCGCATCAGTCCGGGCAACGCCTGGGTTGGTGCCGGTCGTCGCCACCGGGTCGGGTCCCTGATCCGCGACCGTGCTCGGACCGGCCGCGACGAGTGTGTCCTGGTCCGCGGCCGCCGGCGACGGGTACGCCGACCGCTCGGTGCCGGCCTCGTGGGCGGCCGCGTCGACGGCTCCCCGCTGGACCGTGCCGTCCTGCAGTTCCGGGCCGGCCTCCGCCACCGCGGTGACGGTCGCCGCGGACAGGGCCGGGGTCTCGGTCACGAGTGCGGCCTCTGTCGCCACGGCGGCTTGCAGGACCGGGTTGACCGGCAGGACCGCAACGATCCCGGCCGAGGCGGCGGCGACTGCGCCGTCGACCTCGGTGCCCTCGGCCTGCTCGGGTGTCGCCGCCTGTTCGTCGCTCTCCCCGGTGAGGGAGCCGGCCGCGGTGCCGTGCAACGCCTGCATCACCAGCGCGAAGAAGCCCGCGGCGGTGTCGGAGGTGGCGCCGGCCGGCTGGGAGCCGAGGGCGACGGCACCGCCGGCAACGGCGAGCAGGTCCGCAGCGGTGCCGGGTGCGGTGCTGACGGGGGTCGTCATGAGGCCGCCTTCATCAGGGACATGACGCTGCGGACGTACCGCTGCGTCTCCGGGTACGGCGGGACGCCGTCGTACTTGAGGACCGCGCCGGGCCCGGCGTTGTACGCCGCCAGGGCGAGCTCGGTGCTGCCGAACCGCCGGGTCAGGTCGCGGAGCAGTCGTGCTGCTCCGTCCACGGCCTGGGCGGGGTCGAACGAGTTGTGGACGCCGAGGCCCTTCGCGGTCCCGGGCATCAGCTGCATCAGGCCCTGGGCCCCGACCGGGCTGACCGCCTTCGGGTCGTAGCCGGACTCCTGCTTCGCGACCGCGGACAGCAGCGCTGCCGGGACGCCGTACTTGGCGGAGGCCGCGTTGAAAAGGGACGAGTACGGCGTCGCGCCGCCGACCCGGCTGTCCGAGGAACCGACCCGGCCGCCCGGCCGGACCATGGTGTCGTCGCCGGCGATGACCCGGCGGATCACGTCCGGGGTCGACGGCACGTCCACGATGCGCACGTTCAGTCCGGTCCGCGGGGCTTCGATCATCTTGCCGTTGCCGATGTAGATCGCGATGTGGTCGACCCCGTTGTTGCGGCTGGAGTTGTCCCACGCGATCAGGTCGCCCGGGCGGGCGTCGGCCATGCTGGCGACGCGCTGGCCCGCCTGCGCCTGCTGGTTGGAGACCCGGGGCAGGTCGTAGCCGAGGTTCTTGTAGACCAGCTGCACCAGGCCGGAGCAGTCCAGGCCCTTCTTCGGGTCGGTCCCGCCCCAGACGTAGGGGAGCCCGAGGTACTTGCGCGCCTCGGTGACCACGGCCTCACCGGCCGTGGCCGAACCGCCGGTCAGGGCGCCGCCCTCCGCCGTCCGTTCGGCGGACAGGCTCGAGTCGAGCGCGCTCGCGAAGGCCCCGTCGGCTCCGGACAGCGACGGGCCGAGCTGGACCAGCTGGGCCTGGATCTGGGCGATCCGGGCGGTGACGTCGGCGACACTCACCGGTCATCACCCCCGGTGCGCGGGTTCTGGCGCAGCCAGCGCTGCATCGCGAGCTCGTCGAGATCGCGGGCCTCGCCACGGGCCTGCTCGGCACGGCGTACGGCGACGCGGCGCTCGAGCAGCAGGTCGATCGCGGCCAGCCGGGTGTGGTCCTGGCGCCACTGGGACTGCGCGGCCTCGGTGACGGTCCGGCTGGTCTCCCAGTGCTGGTGGGCGTCCGACAGGGCGCTGCCGAGCGCCTGCAGTGCCGAGCGCGCAGCCAGGAAGCTCGCGGTGGAGCCGGCCGAGAACGAGTCGGCCGCGAGGAGCTGCCCGCGCAGCGCGCTGACCCGGGCCCCGGCGCTGCGGCGTTCGGCGACCGCCTGCTGGAGACCCAGCCGGCTGTCCTGCTCGCGGACCGAGCGGACCCGGCGTACGGCGAACATGCCGCGGTCGTCGTCCGAAGTCGTGGTCATGAGAGTCCTCCGTCCTCGAGAAGGTCGCTCAGCGCCGCCCAGCTCGCGACCGTGGCCGCGGGCTCGTGCATCGGCTGGCGCAGGAACGCGTCGATGTGCGGGAGAAGGGCGAGGGCGCGATCGGCGTCCGGGTCGGCGCCGGGAACGTAGGCGCCGATCTCGACGAGCTCGCGCACGTTGCGGTGCGCGGCCAGCAGCCGGCGCAGGTCGACAGCGGCGTTCTGCTGCTCCGGAGTCGTGACCGCGCCGGTGAGTCGCGAGATGGACTCGAGGACGTCGACGCTCGGGAAGTGCCCGGAGGTGGCCAGGCGGCGCGACAGCACCACGTGGCCGTCGAGGATCGAACGCGCGGTGTCGCCGATCGGGTCCTGGAGGTCGTCGCCCTCGACGAGGACGGTGTAGATGCCGGTGATGCTGCCGGCCGCCGAGGTCCCGGCGCGCTCGAGCAACCGGGGCAGCAGCGCGAAGACGCTGGGCGGGTAGCCGCGGGTGGCGGGCGGTTCGCCGGCGGAGAGGCCGAGCTCGCGCTGGGCCATCGCGACCCGGGTCAGGCTGTCCATCATCAGCACGACGTGCTTGCCGGCGTCCCGGAAGGACTCGGCGATCCGGGTGGCCACGAACGCCGCCCGGAGCCGTTCGACCGGCGGGGCGTCGCTGGTGGCGACGACGACGACCGAGCGGGCCAGGCCCTCGGGTCCGAGGTCGTTCTCCAGGAACTCGCGGACCTCGCGGCCGCGCTCGCCGACCAGGGCGATCACCGAGACCTCGGCGTCGGTGCCGCGGGCGATCATCGAGAGCAGGCTGGACTTGCCGACGCCGGAACCGGCCATCACGCCGATGCGCTGGCCTCGTCCGCACGGCACGAGAGTGTCGAGGACGCGGACGCCGAGACCGAGCTGTTCGTGGATCCGCGGGCGGCTGAGTGCCGAGGGCGCGTTGTTCTCGACCCGGACCTTGGGTAGATCGACGAGCGAGGGACCGCCGTCGATCGGACGACCGAGTCCGTCGAGGACGCGACCCTGGAGGGCGTCGCCGACGTGGATCTGCAGCGGCCCGCCGGTGTGCCGGGCCAGGGAGCCGACGGTGAGTCCGGCGGTCTCGCCCAGCGGCAGGCAGATCAGGCCCTTCGGGTCGCTGGCGGCGACCTCGGCGAGGACCGGTTCCCCGGCGTCCGCGTCGCGGTCGATCTCGAGGAGGTCGCCGACGGCCGCGGCCAGGCCGGAGACGCGCAGGTGCAGGCCGACGAGTTCGGTGACGCGGCCCAGTCGCAGCGGGGCGGCGGCGCCGAGGGCAGCCTGGCGCAGGTCCAGGGTCAGGCTGGTCATCGCAGGGCCTCCTGCACCCGGGCCAGCGCGGAGCTGATCCGCAGGTCGAGCACCTGGTCGTCGTACTCGACGAGGGCGTCGCCGCGCTCCAGCGACGGGTCGCCCACGACGATGCAGCCGCGCTCCACGAGCGCGGCGGAGGTCGCCGGGTCGACGACGCCGACGTCGCTCGGGTGCACCAGCACCCGGGTGGTCGGTCCGTCCGGCGCCAGGCTCAGCGCCCGTCGTACGGCGTCGAGATCGGTGGTGGCGGTGCCGATGATCGCGGTGGTCAGGTCGCACGCCAGCGCGGACGCGCGCTCCTCGACGCTCGCGCAGATCTCCGTGACGGACTCCTCGAGGCGAGCAGCTGCCTCGGCCAGGACGGCGAGCGCGGCTGCGTGCTCGGCGGCCCGCTTCTCCTCGGCGTACCGCTCCCGGTCGGCAGCCATCCGGGCCTCGTCGGCCGCGACCGCGCGGGCAGCCCGCTGACCTTCGGCCCAGCCGACGGCGTAGCCCTGCGAGCGGGCCGCGGTCCGGGTGGACTCGGCGAGCGTGCTCAGCAGCTGCTCGGTCACCGCATCGCCCAGGACGGCCTTGTCGCCGAGCCGGGTCCAGGTGCCGGTGCGCAGTTCAGGGGTCTCCAGCGGCAGCAGTGCGGCGGCCGGAGAGAACTCAGGCGACGAACTCATCGTCGTTCCCACGGCGGACCAGGATCTGCCCCTGCTCCTCGAGCTGGCGGATCGTGCGGATGATCGACTGCTGGGCTTCCTCGACCTGGGTCAGGCGGACCGCACCGAGCAGTTCCACCTCCTCGACCAGGTTCTCCGCGGCACGGGCCGAGAGGTTGCTGGTGATCTTGTCGCGGACCGGGTCCGCGACGCCCTTGAGCGCCAGGGCCAGTTCGTTGCCCTCGACCGAGCGCAGCACCAGCTGCACCGAACGGTCGTCGAGCGTGACGATGTCCTCGAACATGAACATCCGGCTCTTCACCTCGTCGGCGAGCGCGGCATCGAGCGCCTCGAGGCCATCGACGATCTGACGCTCGGTCGACCGGTCGGACCGGTTGATGATGTTGACCAGCGGGTCGACGCCGCCGACGCGGGACATCTCAGCCGGCTGCAGCATCGAGGAGAGCTTGCGTTCGAGCGTGCTCTCCACCGCGCGGATGATCTCCGGCGAGGTCCGGTCCATCACCGCGATCCGGTGGGCGACCTTCGCCTGCTGGTCGGGGGCGAGCCCGGACAGCAGCAGCGATGCCTTGTCCGGCGTCATGTGCGCGAGGACGAGGGCGATCACCTGCGGGTGCTCGTCGATGATGAACGAACGCAGCTGGGCCGGGTCCGCACGGTGCAGGAACTGGAACGGCATCTGCACGGCCGCGGCCTTGACCCGCTCCATGATCTCCGCGGCCCGGTCGGCGCCGAGCGACTGCACGAGCAACTGCTCGGCGAAGGAGAGACCACCCTGGGCGATGTGCGCCCGCGCGGTCATCATGTCCTTGAACTCGGCGAGCACGGCCTGGGTCTCGGCGACGCTGATCGACTCGAGCCGGGCGATCTCGCCGGAGATCGCCTCGACCTCGCCGTCGGACAGGTGACTCATTACCTCGGAGGCCTTGTCGCGGCCCATCTGGATCAGCAGGATGGCGGCCTTGCGGACGCCCATGGTGGCGATCGCGGTACTCATCGGGGCTCCACCAGCCAGCCGCGGAGCAGTGCCGCCACGTCCTCGGGCTGACGCTCGACCAGGGCGGCGAGCTCGTCACGCATGGCATCGTCCTCGGCGTTCTCCGCGTGCTCCAGCGCCAGCGCTGCCGGCGGCGGCTCGAGCGCGGCCTGGGCACTCGCGCGCTCCAGGGCCTCCTGGCGCAACTGCTCGACGACGTACGACGTGGCCTCGGCCCGGGCCCGGGCGCGCTTGCGACCCTTGAGCCAGGCGAGCAGCAGGATCATCGCGACCAGCAGCACCAGCCCGGCGTTGCGAATCAGGTGCATCTGCTGGGCGTCGGCGTCGGCCTTCTCCGCGGCGGCGAGCTCGGCCTTGGCGGCTTTCTCCGCGCTCTTGTCGAAGGGAAGCGTGGTGACGTTGACCCGGTCGCCGCGCTCGGTGTCGATGCCCGCGCTCGCGGCGATCAGGTCCTGGACCTGGGTGGGGTCGACGGTCCGTGCGGTGGCCGCGTCGAGGGCGACACCGATGTTGAGGTTCTTGACGCTGCCCGGTGCGGTCTCGCGGTGCTCGACGGTGCTGTCGACGGCGTTGTCCGAGGTCTTGGAGCTGTTCTCGTACTGGCCGGTGCCGGTGCCGCCGACGGTGCCGGTGCTGTCCATCTGGCCGTCGGGACCGACCACGCCGGTGAGCGACGTGCCCGCTCCGGCGCCGTTGTACCGCTCGGTCCTGGTGCTCTCCGAGAGCGGCTTGACGTCCTTGTTCGAGGTGTAGGTCTTCTTCTCGATCACGGCCTTGTCGAAGTCGAGGTTGGCGGTGACCGCGACGGTGGAGTTGCCGGGACCGACGATCTTGTCGAGCATCGCCTGGATCTGGGCCTTCTTCTCGGCCTCGTAGTCCGCGATCTCCGCGGCCCGGGTGCTCGCCGCGCCGGCGCTGCCGTCGCTGGAGGAGAGCATCCGTCCGGTGGAGTCGGTGACGGTGACCTTCTCCGGGTCCATGCCGTCGATGCTGGACGCGACCAGGTGGGTGATCGACTGCACCTGCTCGGCATCCATCGTGACGCCGGGCTTGGTGGAGATCAGCACCGAAGCGGTGGGCGGGTCCTGCTTGTCGGAGAAGACCTGCTTCTCGGGCAGGGCCAGGTGCACCACGGCCGTCTGGACGCCGTTGATCCCCTCGATCGTGGTCGACAGCTCGGACTCCATGGCCCGCTTGAAGTTGGTGTTCTCCTGGAACTGCGACTGGCCGAGACCGGCGTCGTCCATGATCGCGTAGCCGGAGTCGGAGCTGGTCGGCAGACCGGCGCCGGCGAGCTTGATCCGTGCGTCGTAGACCTGGTCCTGGGGCACCATCACGGTGGCGCCGCCGTTGGTGAGCTTGTACGGCGTCCCGGCGGCGTCGAGCTTGTCGATGACGGCGGAGGCGTCGGCCGAGGACAGGTTGCTGTACAGCGGCGAGTAGCTCGGGGTGGAGGCCCACTGGAAGACCATGAAGCCGGCGAGCAGGAGCGCGCCGGTGCCGATGATCGCGACGAGTTTCTGTCCCGCGGTGAACGCGGAGAAGGTGCGCTGGTACCGCGTGAGGATGCGGCCGAGGTTCTCTTTCATCAGACCTGCATCCGCATGATCTCGGTGAACGCCTCGACGGCCTTGTTGCGGACCGCGACGGTCAGCTGGGTGGTCACCGAGGCCTCGGTGGCGGCGATCGTGTAGTCGTGGATCGCGTTCAGGTCACCGGTGGCGGCCTTGACCGCGAGGCTGTCGCTGCGGTCCTGGACCTTCTCCAGGTTGTCGATGCCGTCGCTGATCAGGCGGCCGAACTCACCACTGGCCTCACGCGCGCCGCTGGTCTGCGGAGCCGAGACGGAGGGCGCGACGAACGGCGTGAAGCCGATCGCCTCGATGCCGGGTACCGACATGATCAGGACCTACCGATCTGCAGGGCCGAGGAGTAGGTCTCCTGGGCGTTCTTGGTCACCTGGACGCTGGCCTGGAAGCCGCGCTGGGCCATCACCAGCTGGCTCATCTGGCTGGCGAGGTCGATGTCGGGCATCCGCACGTTGCCGTCGGCGTCGGCCAGCGCGTTGGACGGGTCGTTGACGAGGCGGCCGGTCGGGTCGGACAGTGCGATGCCGGCCACGTCGACCCCGCCGTCCGGACGCGGCCGGGCGAAGACCATCTGGGCCTGGAAGGCGGAGTCGCCGGTGGGCTTGGCGGTGTTGACGTTCGCGATGTTGTTGGCCAGCGCGTCCAGCCAGGTCTGGTGGAACCCGAGGCTGGTGTTGGCGATCCGCAACAGGTCGAAGGCGCCCATGTCAGCCCACCACCGCGGTCTTGAGGACGTTGAAGCGGTCCGAGACCGCACGGGTGAGCATCTGGTACTGGAACTGGCTCTGCACCGCTGCCATCGTCTCCTTGCGCAGGTCCACGTTGTTGCCGTTGGCACCCACCGGGGTGTCCGTCGGCGTCGTGGTGATGCCGGTGTCGACCGGGAGGCCGCCGGCCTCGGTGAAGGTGCCGTCCGAGATCGCGGCCTTCAGCTGGGTCTCGAAGTCGACGCTCGTCGCGCGGAACCCGGGGGTGTCGACGTTCGCGACGTTGTTCGCGATCACGTTCTGGCGCGCGGAGACACCGTCGAGGGCCGAGGCAAGCACCTGACCGACGGCGTCGTTCACAGCGAACGGCACGGAACCCTCCGAGGGGAAGAGGAGCGATGCCGATCCTTCGGCGAGAGGCGAGCGATCCTTGCTCGGGAGCTTCTTCGGCTCGTGACCGGTGTCACCTGAGGCAAATCGACCATTTTGTTCGGCTCCCGGGACGTTGGTCCCGCGGGTTGTGTCCGTTCAGGCGACCAGGACGACGGCGAGCTTGCCGGCGCCGTACCCGGCGACCTCGACGGCCAGGTCCTCGCGACGTCCGAGCGTCAGCGCCTTGACCATGATGTCGCCGGGGAGCGGGTTGCCGGCGTGGTGCACGTCGTACAGGCGCACGTGGGTGGCCCCGTCCGCGTTGAAGAGCGAGGCGGCGATGTTCAGCACCTCGTAGACGTTCTCGCGCAGGGTGTCGTTGAGCGCTCCCGCGTCGACCGCGTCCTGGGCGCCCGCGGGTGGGACGAGCCCGATGGCGGCGCCGGCGTGCGCGGAGAGAGCCAGGTCGAACGCGGCGATCGCGGTGACCTGGAGCATGTCGTCGACGTAGACCCCGATCGTGCACGGGTTGTTCGGCGTCGGCGCCAGCGGCGGGTTGGGCGAGATCTGGACGTCACGGTCCAGCAGCTCGGTGAGGAGGTCGCGGATCTCCTTGGGCGCGGGCAGGTACGTCGCCACGCCTCAGCCCTTCAGGACCGGCGCGAGCGCCTCGTCGAACGCCTCGGGGGTGAACGGCTTGGCGATCAGGAAGAGCGCGCCGCCGGCCTCGGCCCGGGCCCGCATGTCGGGGGAGCCCTCCGAGGTGACGAACCCGAACGCCACCGTGGAGCCGGACTGACGCAGCGCCGCGAGCAGGTCGATGCCGTTCATCTCGGGCATGTTCCAGTCCGAGAGGACCAGGTCCGGCGACTCGCTGCGGACCTTGTCCAGCGCGTCCTTGCCGTTCTCTGCCTCGACGATGTCGTGCCCGGCGTACCCGGCCTGACGCAGGGTGCGGATCACGATCTGCCGCATGACCCGGCTGTCGTCGGCGACGAGGATCTTCATGTGCGTTCTGCTTTCTTCTGGTTCAGGACTGGGTGGGGCGGTGGACGTGCACGCTGACCAGCAGCGGGGATCCGGCCCAGGACGCGTCGAGGCGGCACACTTCGACGGCGTCGGAGGAGCGGGCCACGCGACCGGCGGCGACCACCGGCAGTGACAGCGCACTCGGTCCGGGCATCAGGCTCTTCACGTTGCCGCCGATCATGTTGACCAGCTCGCCGACGGCGTCGGCGACGTCCTCGTCGGCCGCCTCATCGACGGCGAGCATCCGGCGGGTGACCTCCTCGGCCATCTCCGTGGGCACCTCGACACTGATCATCCCGTCCCAGGCGCCGCTGACGGTGACCGCCGCGGACCAGCCGGTGGCGAGCTCGCCGGGCATCCCCGGGAGCAGCGGCTCCTCGGCGCCGAGGAAGCTCGACCACACTTCTTCGACGACCATCTGCACGTCGCTCAGCGTCGGCTCGGCGAGGACCGTCATGCCGGCACCGCCCTGGCGACCAGGCCGAGCATCTCGAGCTTCTCGGCGATGGCGTCGGGGGTGAACGGCTTGATCACGTACTCGTGGGCGCCGGCCGCCAGCGCACGCACGATCTGGCCGTGCTCGCTCTCGGTGGTGACCATCATCAGCGTGATGTCGCGCCAGGCGTGGTTCGCCCGGACCTTGGTGATGAACGTGTAGCCGTCCATCACCGGCATGTTCCAGTCGATCAGGCACAGGTCGGGGACGCGGCCGGCCTCGAGGTGGTCGAGTGCCTCCTGGCCGTTGCCGGCTTCGAGAGTCTCGAACCCGAGGTCCGTCACGGTGCGGCGCAGGATGCTCCGCATCGCCCGCGAGTCATCGATGATCAGCGCGTACATGGGTCAGGCTCCTGTCATGGCGGTCGGGTTCCACACGGCGGCGGCGCCGGCGGTCGGGGTCAGTGAGGTCGCGTACGGCGCGGCGGCGAGCGACATCGGGCGGTGGATCTGCACCCTGCCGGCGGCCTCGCGCTCCCAGTGGTCCTCCATGTCCAAGGTGGTCTCCGAGGAGCCGAGGAGCAGGAAGCCGTCGGGGGCGACGACCTGGTGGACCCGGCGCAGGATGTCGCGCTTGGTCTCGAGGTCGAAGTAGATGAGGACGTTGCGCAGGAAGACGATGTCGAAGGTCGGCAGCAGCGGGAACGGCGTGGAGAGGTTCAGGCTCTGGGTGCGCACCATCCGCTTGAGGTCGTCGGAGACCTCCCACTCGCTGCCGGCCCGGGTGAAGTACTTCACCAGTGAGGTGGCCGGCATCCCGCGGTTCATCTCGACCTGGCTGTAGCGCCCGGCCTTGACCCGCTCGAGCATCTTGGTCGAGACGTCGGTCGCCAGGATCTGCGCGGTCCATCCGGACGGCAGGTGCTGGTCGAGCAGCATCGCGAGGCTGTACGCCTCCTGGCCGCTGGAGCACGCTGCCGACCAGATCGAGAGGTGCCGGACGTGTTCGCGGGCGGCGAGCATCGCGGGCAGCATCGTCTCGGTGAACGCCTGGTACGGCGCGTTGTCGCGGAACCAGGAGGTCTCGTTGATGGTGAGGGCGTCCAGGACCTTGGCGCGTTCGGCTGCGTCGTTGCGCAGCCGGTCGACGTAGCCGTCGACGTCGGCGCAGCCGGCCTCGCGGGCCAGCGGCAGCAGCCGCGCCTCGACGAGGTATTCCTTGCCGGGGTCATAGAGCATCGCCGTCTCGCGACGCACCAGGTCGGAGACGAAAGCGAAGCTCGTCGGGGAAATCGTCACGGCCGGTCATTCGGTAGAACGGCCCGGTACCTGAGCAGAAGGCGGAAAACTCAGGACCGTCCCGGCGGTGCCGATGAGCACGTCGTGATCCGCGTCCTCGTCGTCGACGACTCCGCCCTCGTCCGGCGGCTCGTCACCACCGCCATCGGGCTCGACCCGGAGATCGAGGTCGTCGGCATCGCCGAGAACGGCAGGGAAGCGGTCGACCGGGTCGAGGAGCTGCAGCCGGACGCGGTCACCCTGGACATCGAGATGCCGATCCTGGACGGGCTCGGCGCCCTCGAGGCGATCCGTCGCCGTCATCCGCGTCTCCCGGTGATCATGTTCAGCACGCTCACCGAGAAGGGCGCCACCAAGACGCTGGAAGCCCTGTCGCTGGGCGCCTCCGACTTCGTCACCAAGCCGTCGAACACGACGAGCATGGAGGCGAGCATGGCGAGCGTCCGCGAGCAGGTGATCCCCAAGATCAAGGCGCTGACCGGCGTACGGCGGATGGCGGCGCTGTCGAACCGGCCGCCGCGCGCCGAACGCGCCGCTGCTGCAGCTGCCGCACCGCCCGCCGGGCCGCCACCGCCCAGCACCGAGCGCGCCGAGGTACTGCTGATCGGCTGTTCCACCGGTGGTCCGGACGCCCTGTCACGGGTGCTCGAGTCCCTGCCGGCGACCCTCACGGTGCCGGTGCTCGTGGTCCAGCACATGCCGGCGCTGTTCACCACGATGTTCGCCGAACGGCTGGACAAGGTCTCGCCGCTCTCGGTCCGGGAGGCGGCCGACGGCGACGTCCTGCGCGCCGGCGAGGTGCTGATCGCGCCGGGAGGGCTGCACCTGAAGGTCGCCGAGAGCGCCGGGATGGTCCGCACCGTGCTGGACGACGGGCCGCTGGAGAACTTCTGCAAGCCCGCCGTCGACACCCTCTTCCGCTCCGCGGAGGCCGTGTACGGCGGCCGGGTGGCCGCCCTGATCCTGACCGGGATGGGTGCCGACGGCCTCGAGGGCTGCCGGCTGCTCGGCGGTCGAGGCGCCCGGATCATGGTCCAGGACGAAGCCAGCTCCGTGGTCTGGGGGATGCCGGGCGCGGTCGCCGGCGCCGGGCTCGCCCACGACGTCCTCCCGCTCGACGACATCGCCGGGAAGCTGGTCGGCCTCTTCGGCTGAGCTTCGCCGCGTGTTGCGCCGCCCCCGGGCGCTGCCGGCTCGGCATCATGGACCCGTGATGATCCTGCTCTGGCTGCTGCCGGCCGTCGTCGCCACCGCCGCGGCGATGGCGCTGGTCGGCTGGATCGGCCGCGAACGCCCCGAGCGTGAGCGCACCGAGGCCGAGCAGGAGCGGTTCGCCGCCGCGATCCGGCGTCCGCTGCCCCAGGCCGCCCGGCCGCGACCGGGGAGCGCCGGGGGTGCACGCGAGCGCAGCACGGGTGTCGCCCTACGCCGGCAGCCCGGTGACGGGCCGACCCGTCGCTCGGCCTGATTTCCCGGCTCTGAGAGGCTGACCCCATGAGTCGACGTACGGCCGCGGGCCTGGTTGCCCTGGCCCTGGTCGCCGTGTTCGTGGTCCTCGGCGCCATGAAGCCGGTCCCGTGGGTCACCTTCTCGCCCGGACCGACGATCGACGTACTCGGTGAGCTCGACGGCAAGGAGATCATCGAGGTCGTCGGCCACAAGTCGTACCCCGGCTCCGGCGAGCTGCTGATGGTGACGGTCTACCAGACCAGGCCGGAGCGTAAACTCAACCTGGTCGAGATGCTCGGCGGCTGGGTCGACCCCGACGTGTCGGTCGTACCGCGTGACGCCGTGTTCCGGGAGCCGACCACCGACAAGCAGCAACGGCAGCAGTCCGCGGCCGAGATGACCTCCTCCCAGGACAGCGCCACCGCCGCGGCGCTGACCGCCGCGGGGATCGACTACGTCACCCGGGTCGTGGTCTCCGACGTGACCAAGGGCGGCCCTGCGGAGGGCAAGCTCGAGAAGGGCGACGTCCTGCTCGCCGTCAACGGCAAGCGGGCCGCGGACGCGGCCGCGCTGGTCGAGGCGATCCGCTCCAAGAAGCCGGGCTCCGCCGTGGTCGTCACCGTCCGTCGCTCCGGCGCGGAGAAGGCGGTCCGGATCGTCACGACCCCGGCGGACGACGACCCGAAGGCGTCCCGGATCGGGATCGGCCTCGGCGTGGACTACGTGTTCCCGTTCAAGGTCGTCATCCGGATCCCCGAGACCGTCGGCGGCCCGTCGGCCGGGCTGATCTTCGCGCTCTCCATCTACGACGCGATCACGCCCGGCCCGATCACCGGCGGCAAGGTGATCGCCGGCACCGGCGAGATCGATCCCGCCGGCATCGTCGGCCCGATCGGCGGCGTCGGCCAGAAGATCGCCGGCGCCGAGCGCGACGGCGCCCGCTTGTTCCTGGTGCCCAAGGAGAACTGCGCCGAAGCGGCGAACGCGCACTACGACGAGAAGAAGATCAGGCTGGTGGAGGTGCACACCTTGGACGACGCGATCAGGGCCGTCGAGGCGTGGCAGAAGGACCCGGACGTGAAGCTGCCGGAGTGTGCGTGATGGCCGCCTCCGAGCAGTCCCGCGTCGAGACCCTGGCCGCGGTGGTCCGTGAGATCGAGTCGCACGCCGCCGCCTCCGGGTGGGACCGGCCCGAGCAGCTGTTCGCGCTGGTGCCGACCGCCGACCTGATCGCCTCCGAGCCGCAGCTGGCCACGATGCTGGGCATCGACCCGGCCAGCGCCGACGGGTTCACCCCGGTCGAGCAGGACGCGCTCGCGCCGGGGGAATTGCTCGAGCAGGTGCTGCCGACCATCGGCTGGCCGGACGAGGTCGTCGGCGTCGCCGTCGTCGCCGAGAGACTGGTCCTGCCGCCGGCCGCGGACGGCGAAGTCCCGCGCGAGCCGGCCGCGGCCCAGGAGTACGCCGCGGCGCACCCCGAACGCCAGGAAGTACGGATGGTGGCGGCGGCGCTGCGGACCGGCGAGACTGCTTGCGCGATGCGGTTAAGGTCGCATGACGCGGACGACCTCGTCCTGACCGGCCCGGACCTGGTGCCCGGGCTGGTGACCTTGCTGCACGAAACGCTTGACGACGAGGAGAACAACCCCAGATGAGCGACTTCTTCGCCGACGAGCCCGAGCAGGCCGAACCGGTCCCGCTCCGGCCGCAGTCACGCCGTCCGCGCCCCCTGGTGCTGACCCTGATCGTGATGGCGCTGCTGCTGATCGGGTTCTCGATCTTCTCGAGCATCTGGACCGAGCGGCTCTGGTTCAACAGCGTCGACTACGGCGGCGTCTTCACCACGCTGATCTGGACCCGGATCGCGATGTTCCTCATCTTCGGGTTGTTGATGGGCCTGATCGTCGGCGGCAACCTGTGGCTGGCCTACCGGCTGCGTCCGGTCTTCCGCCCGAACTCGCTCGAACAGGCGAACCTCGACCGCTACCGCGAGGTGATCACTCCGATCCGCAAGCTGATCCTCTTCGGGACCAGCATCGTCTTCGCGATCTTCGCCGGCGCGTCCGCCGCCGGGCACTGGCGCACCTACCTGCTGTGGGAGAACCGCCAGTCCTTCGGCGAGAAGGACGCGTACTTCAAGAAGGACATCGGCTTCTACGTCTTCTCGCTGCCGTGGTTCCACTGGCTGATCAACTTCGCGATGACCGCCGTCATCATCGGCCTGATCGTCGCGGTCATGGTGCATTACGTGTACGGCGGGATCCGGCTGCAGTCGCGCACCGACCGGGTCTCCGGTCCGGCGCAGGCGCAGCTCTCCGCGCTGCTCGGGGTGCTGGTCCTGCTCAAGGCCGGCGACTACTACCTCGACCGGTTCGACCTCACCTCGGCCTCCGGACCGCTGATCACAGGCATGACCTATGCCCGCGACCACGCGATGCTGCCGAGCAAGAACATCCTGATGGTGATCGCGGTCATCTGTGCGTTGCTGTTCTTCGCCAACATCTTCCGCCGGACCTGGATGCTCCCGGGTGTCGGCCTCGCCCTGTTCGCCCTGTCCGCGGTGCTGCTGGGCATGGTCTGGCCGTCACTGGTGCAGCGCTTCCAGGTCAAGCCCGACGAGCCCGACAAGGAGTCGTCGTACATCGCGAACAACATCGACGCCACCCGGTCGGCGTTCGGACTCGACGACTCGACCGTGACGGCGTACGACGCGCAGGCGACCCTGGACCAGCTGAAGCTGGCCAAGGACGCCGCGTCCCTCCCCGGGATCCGGCTGCTCGACCCGAGTCTGGTCTCGAGCACCTTCGACCAGCTCCAGCAGCTGCGTGGTTACTACAGCGTGCCCGGCGTCCTGGACGTCGACCGGTACATGGTCGACGGGCAGGAGCGTGACCTGGTGGTCGCCGCCCGCGAGCTCCATCTCGACGGACTGCCGGACGGGCAGAAGAAGTGGGCCAACCAGCACACCGTCTACACCCACGGCTACGGCATGATCGCCGCCTACGGCAACCAGCGCAACCAGGAGGACCAGCCGGTCACGACGAACAACGGCATCCCGGTCTGGGCCGAGCAGGACCTGCCGCCCAAGGGCGTGCTGAGCGGTCCGGAGGGTGACGGCTACCGGCCGCAGATCTACTTCGGTGAGAACAGCCCGAGCTATTCGATCGTCGGCAAGCCCGACGGCGGCGACGACGTCGAGCTGGACGTGCCGCAGGGCTCCGGCGACCCGGGCTCGTCACGGACCAGCACCTATGAGGGCGCGGACGGCGTGAAGGTCGGCTCGCTGTTCAACAAGCTGCTCTACGCGGTGAAGTTCAGCGACCCGAACTTCATTCTCTCTTCGCGCGTCAACGAGAACTCGAAGGTCCTCTACGACCGTCGCCCGGCCAAGCGGGTCGAGAAGGTCGCCCCGTGGCTGACCGTCGACCGCGACGCCCTGCCGGCGGTCGTCGACGGCAAGATCGTCTGGATCATGGACGGCTACACGACCACGAACAAGTACCCGCTCTCGGAGAAGCGCTCGCTGCAGGAGATGGTCTCGGACTCGATCACGCCGCGGTCGCCGTACGCGACGCTGCCGACCGACCAGATCAACTACATGCGCAACGCGGTGAAGGCCACCGTCGACGCGTACGACGGCACGGTCACGCTCTACGCGTGGGACGACAAGGACCCGATCCTGAAGGCCTGGCAGGGGATCTTCCCGGACGTGGTGAAGCCGAAGAGCTCCATCCCCGAGGAACTGCTCCAGCACTTCCGCTACCCCGAGGACCTCTACAAGGTGCAGCGCAACATGCTCGCCGAGTACCACGTGACCGACCCGAAGACGTTCTACGAGGGCAACGACCGCTGGGAGGTCCCGCAGGACCCGAACAAGGCGAGCCAGACCCAGCCGCCCTACCGCCTCTCGGTGGCGACCAAGGCAGGGGCGAAGCCCGTCTTCTCGCTGACCTCGGTCTACGTTCCGACCAAGAAGCAGAACCTGGCGGCGTACATGACCGTCGGCGCGGATGCGGCCGACCCGACGACGTACGGCAAATTCCAGATCCTGCGGCTGCCGGACACCAACCAGGTGGCCGGTCCGTCACAGATCGCGAGCCGGTTCGCCGGCGACGACGCCGTCGCGGACAAGCTCCGGATCTTCCGTCAGAACGACGCGACCGTGCAGTACGGCAACCTGCTCACCCTGCCGGTGGGTGGCGGCCTGCTCTACGTGCAGCCGCTGTACACGATCCGTCAGGACGGCACCGGTAACTACCCGACGCTGCAGTACGTCCTCGCCTCCTTCGGTGACGAGGTCGGCATCGGCTCGACGCTGAGCGAGGCGCTCGCGAACGTGGTCGCGAACACCGGCGTCCCCGAGCCGGACACCGAGGAGCCGGGCGCCGAGGACCCGGGCACCGAGGAGCCACCGACGTCCGGCGGCACCGACGGGCTGCCGCGCCAGGCGCTGACGCTGCTGGCACAGGCGGACCTGAAGTTCCGTCAGGCCGACGCTGCGCTCAAGCGCGGTGACCTGGCCGAGTACGCCGAGTTGGTCAACGACGGCCGTGACCTGGTCGCGCAGGCGTTGGCGGTCGGACGGAACAGCGCGCCGACGCCGCCGGCAACGGCGACTCCGACCCCGTGACCGCCTGAGTCGGGGATACTCGTGGGACGACGACCGCGCACGGGCAGGCCGTCCGGACGACCGGGAGGTTGGTGAAGGTGGCGCGCCTACCGCTTGCCCGGATGCCGGCTGCACCGAGCTCGGCGAACCAGCAGGAGCGCTACCAGCGGATCCTCGCGGCGGCGATCCGTCTCGGGAAGGACACCGACTTCGAACGCGTCCAGATGCAGGACGTGGCCGCGGGCGCCGACGTCGCGATCGCCACCCTGTACCGCTACTTCCCGTCGAAGGCGCACCTGTTCGTCAGCGTGATGAACGCCCAGCTCGACCTGATCGACCCGGCCGGGCTTCAGGTGGACCCGGAGAAGCCGCGCGCCGACGCGGTCTGCGACCTGCTGGCCGAGATGACCCGCTCGATGACCCGGCACCGCCGGCTCTCGATGTCGATGATGCAGTCGATCATCCTGGCCCAGGACAGCGTCGACTCGGCACGGATCGAGAGCCGATTCCTGCAGATGGTGCTCGGCATCTCCGGGTGGGGCGAGGACCCGACCGAGGACCAGCGCCGCCGGGCGTGGCTGGTGATCCAGTGCTGGTTCGGCGTCCTGATGACCACGCTCAACGGGAACCGGCCGGTCGAGGCCGCCGACGCCGACATCCGCCGCGCCTGCGAGCTCCTGCTCGCCGACTGAGCCATCGCGGAGGCGGGTCCCCGATTTGGCCCACCGGACGGCGCCCGGTAATGTTGCCTTCACCGACGCGGGGTGGAGCAGCTCGGTAGCTCGCTGGGCTCATAACCCAGAGGTCGCAGGTTCAAATCCTGCCCCCGCTACAAAGTAAAAGTGCAGGTCAGAGGCGGTTTCCGGAGAGTTTCGGAGACCGTCTCGTCCTGCTCCACCGGGTGCTTGTAGGCAATTGTGGGCAGTCGAGCTTACGCGACGGCAGCGCTGCGTCCGACGTCAGTGGATTCGCGTGGATCGCAATGACCACTGGTGGACTCGCCGGACTGAGCGCTGTCCCTTTGCCCGGCTGCGTGTCCGCGTTGACCCAGAGGTCGGCAGCCCCCGGTCGCCGAAGGTGCCGGCTTCTTCTCGTCGGCCTCGAATGGAACGCGCAGGGCATCGCGGCGGGCCGGGCAGCAGCTCAACGCCGATACGGACGAGGGCTTGGGTCGGACAGTGGCTCCTGTGATCAGCCTGCGGAGCGCCGCCGCCTGGGGCGGGTTCTGAAGAACACCGATCTGCACCCTTGACTGACTGGGTCGGTCAGTTATTCTGTAGGCATGGCACGCACGATTCCTCCGGACAGACTGTCCGCCGTCATCGGGGCCGCGGTGGGGGTCTTTGTGACCCACGGCTATCGGCGCACCCAGATGCAGGACATTGCAGACGTCCTCGGTCTGGCGAAAGGCACCCTCTACGGTTACGCAGCTACCAAGGAAGCGCTGTTCGCCGCCGCCATTCGCTACGGCGACGGACTCGAACCGCTGCCGGAGATCAGCGCCCTGCCGGTGCGCGCTCCCGTCGACGGCGAGCTCGCCGAGCTGGTGGCGGGACGCCTGGCCGCCGAGGTCCCCGACCTGGCTCTCACCAAGGCGCTCGGGCGTCATCGACTGCCGCGCACTCCTGTGGAGGCCGCGGCCGAGCTTTCCGGCATCGTCGTCGACCTCTACGAGCGGCTATCTCGCAATCGCGTTGCCATCAAGCTCGTCGACCGCTGTGCCCCCGAGCTGCCGGAGCTCGGCAAGGTCTGGTCGGATACCGGCCGCGGCGACCAGATGTCCGGCATGCAGGCCTACCTCGATAGTCGCCAGCGGGCGGGCCTGCTCACCGTGCCCGGCCCGGTCGACCTCGTCGCGCGCACCACGGTCGAGCTGTGCGTGCTGTGGGGCGTGCACTGCCGCTTCGACCCGGCCCCAATCTCCTCGCCGTCGCCGTACGACGACGCAACCGTTGCGACCACCCTGGCCGCGATGATCACCCGCTCGATGAACCCACCCGGAGGTGCCTGATGCCCGTCCTCACTCGCCAATGCTCACTCGACCGCAGACCCTGGCCACAACGAGCACTGTCGGTCGCCACCCGACCACTGACTCGCTACCTCTCCGAGCAGGCAGCCCACCCCCACGGTCTTGGCGGTCCGCTGATCGGGCGGCTCTGGGTGAAGGAGACCGCGACGACCAACGACGCCGCCCTCGATCTCCTCGCACCCCGCCCGGGCGAGGACATCCTCGAGATCGGCTTCGGCCCCGGCCGCACCCTCGGTCTCCTCGTCGAGCGCGCTGCCCGGGTCACCGGTGTGGACGTCTCAGAGGAGATGGTCCGCCTCGCCGGGCATCGAAACTCCGAGCTCGTCCGGACCGGCGCGCTGATCCTCCATCGAGGGGAAGGGGTCACGCTCCCCCTCGATGACAACTCCCAAGATGCGGTGCTCTCGGTCCACAACCTCTACTTCTGGCCCGAGCCTGAGGCCACCATCGCCGAGATCGCCCGAGTCCTGCGTCCGGGTGGCCGAATCCTGCTGGTCTTCCGCGGTCGCGAACACCCGCTACCCAATCGGCTCGACCCGGGCGTCTACAAGGACGTCACCACCGATCAATGCCTGGCGTGGCTGGCCGGCGCCGGCTTCGACGGTCAGTGCCACAAGCCCGACGGCGTGCCCCCGGAGGTCTCCTTCGTGTTGGCGAGGCGCGTGCCGCGAGGTCTTGATTCCGGCATCCGTAAGCAGTAGCTTACCGTGCGTGACTACTTACGCAGTCGACGCTTGGACAGCGTTGGCTGATCCGACCAGGCGGGAGATCTTCGCCCGGCTGGCGGTGCGACCCCGGTCGGTCACGGAGCTGGCCAGCGAGCTGCCGGTCAGCCGGCCGGCCGTCTCGCAGCATCTGCGGGTGCTCAAGGATGCCGAACTGGTGCGGGTTCGACCCGAGGGCACTCGTCGCATCTATGCCGTGGATCCCGACGGTCTGCGTGCGATGCGTGCCGAGCTCGAGACGTTCTGGAGCGCGGCGCTGACCACCTTCAAGAGGCTCGCCGAGGCCGAGCCACAGGAAACGGAGTGACATTATGACCAGCACATCGCAGAGCGAAGCGGTCAGGTTCGACGTCACCGTCGAGGTGTCGGCCGAGCGCGCCTTCCGGGTGTTCACCGAGCAGTTCGACCAGATCAAGCCGCGCGAGCACAACCTGCTCGCTCCCGAGCCGATCGCGGAGACCGTGTTCGAGACCCGGGTCGGTGGACATGTCTACGACCGCGGGGAGAACGGCTCTGTGTGCCGTTGGGCGCGGGTGCTGGCTTTTGATCCGCCGCGGCGCTTCGTGATCAGCTGGGACATCTCGCCGACCTGGCAGCTCGTGACCGACCCGTCCCACGCGAGCGAGGTCGAGGTGACCTTCATTCCTGAGGGTCCGGACCGGACACGCGTCGAGCTGGAGCACCGCCACCTCGAACGCCATGGCGAGGGCTGGGAGTCCGTGCGCGACGGCGTCGCGGAGCAGGGCGGCTGGCCGCTCTACCTGCAGCGGTACGTCGAGGCAGTCGCAACCTGATCGCTCACCCTCGCACTCTGTCTTGACGACCGAGGACGTCGGCTGTGCTGCTGACCGGCGGATCCGCCCACTGATGTCGGGTGGTGCTGCTCGCAACCGTTCGGAGGCGTCTGCCGATTGCTGATAAGGGGTGGTGGGCTGGATGTCAGGTGCGGGTGAGGTGCACGACGCCGGCGGCGATCTGTTGGGCCGCCCTGTCAATCTCGATGGCGGTGGTCCATCGGCCGAGGGATAGCCGCAGCGCTGCGAGGGCGCGTTCGGGGTGCTGGCCCATAGCGGACAGCACGGGTGAGGGTTCGTCGATGCCTTCGTGGCAGGCAGATCCGGTGGCCGCTGCGATTCCGGGTGTCGCCGCGAGTACGTCTGGGCCGCGGGTGTTGCTGATGGAGATGTTGAGGGTCCCGGGCAGCCGATGCTCGGGATGGCCGTTGAGGCTGACCCGGTCGGGCAGCAGCTCGGCAAGCCGCCGGTGGAGGCTGTCGCGCAGGTCCGTGAGCTGGCTGGCACTTTGGGGCAGGGAGTCGGCTGCGATGCGACTGGAGGCGCCCAGGGCCACGATCATGGCGACGTTCTCGGTCCCGGCGTGCCGGCCGTGTTCTTGGCCCCCGCCGTGGATCGTGGGTTGGAGCTGTGTGCCGGATCGGACGTAGAGGGCGCCGATGCCCTTGGGTGCGTACATCTTGTGCCCGACGACGGTGAGGAGGTCGACGCCGAGTTCGGTCACGTCGATCGGGATCTTGCCGGCGGCCTGGGCGGCGTCGGTGTGGAACAGCGCACCGTGGGTGTGAGCGATCCGGGCCAGCTGGGTGATGGGTTGCAGGGTTCCGGTCTCGGCGTTGGCCAGCATGATGCTGACCAGGGTGGTGTCGCCGGTGATGGCCTGCTCGAGGTCGGCTGGGTCGACCCGGCCGTGGTGGTTCACCGGGAGGATGGTGAGCCGGAAGCCGTCGGCTTGGAGGCTGCGGCAGGCCTCGAGCACGGCGGGGTGCTCGGTGGCCTGGGTGATGACGTGGTCGCCTCGGTCGCGGTTGGCCCGGGCCGCGCCCCGGATGGCCAGGGTGTCGGAGTCGGATCCGCCCGCGGTGAACACGATCTCGCCGATGTGGGCGCCGAGCAGGTCTGCGACCTCGCCGCGGGCCTGCCCGATCGCCTGTCGGGCGGGCTGGCCGTAGTGGTGGGTGCTCGATGGGTTGCCGAAGTGCTCGGTCAGGTAGGGCAGCGCGGCTTCGACGACCCGTGGGTCGACCGGGGTGGTGGCGTTGTAGTCGAGGTAGATGGGGCCGTTGCTGAGCCCGGGGTGCCTCGGTGTGGTCTCGGTAGCCATGTCAGGCGGCGCCGGGCTGGACGACGGGGGTGCCGGCGACCCGCCACTCGAGGACGCCGTCGGCGGCTCGTCTGGCGGTGAGTCCGTTGGCGTTCAGGAGGCGGACGGCGTCGTGGGCCAGGACGCAGTAGCGGCCGCGGCAGTAGGCGACGATCTCCTTGTCGTGCGGGAGCTCTGCCAGCCGGTCGCTGAGCTGCTCGAGGGGGATGTGGATGGCGCCGGGCAGGTGGCCGCCGGTGTACTCGGGTTCGGGTCGGACGTCGAGGATCACGGTGTCACCGGTCTCGAGGCGGCGGAGGAGCTCGGTGGTGTCGACGGCGGCGGTGTCCTCGGGGCCAAGGTAGGTACGTCGCGCGAGTTCGGTGTGCGGGCGGTGTCGTTGCGCGACCCGGCGGAGGTGGTCCCAGAGGGCGGCGACGTCGTTGCCGGCGAGGGAGTAGTAGATCCGGCGTCCCTCGCGTCGGGTCTCGACCAGGCCGGCTTCGCGGAGGGTCTGCAGGTGGGCCGAGCAGGTGCTCATCCCGAGCTCGGCCGCCGAGGCGAGTTCGTCGACGCTGCGGGGTCCTTGGGCGAGCAGGTCGAGCAGCTCGAGTCGCTTGGGGTTGCCGAGCGTCTTCCCGACGGCGGCGAACTCCGCGTACAGCGCGTCCTTGGCGACACGTTTACCCATCATCGGCCTCCTATGGTGCCCACGGTGTCTGCGGGTTGGTGGGTCTCGTACATCCTGACGGCGACGACCAGTGCGGAGGCGAGGGTGATCGCGGCCGCCACCCAGACCGCGGCCCGGAGGCCCCACAGGTCCGCGACCACGCCGCCCATCAGGGCGCCGACTGCGTAGCCGAGGTCTCGCCAGACCCGGTATATCCCGACCGCGCGGCCTCGCCACGCGGGGTGTGCGACGTCGCCGATGGCGGCGAGCAGGGTCGGGTAGACCATCGAGGTGCCGGCACCGAGCATGATCGTGCCGACGGCCCACGGCGCGAAGGTGTCGCCGGTCGCGATCACGGCCAGGGCGCTCGCCTGAGTGAGCATCCCGACGGTGATCAGGTGCTTGCGGCCCCACCGGTCCGACAAGGCCCCGGTGAACAGCTGTCCGACGCCCCACACGGCGGGATAGAGCGCGAACAGTAGGCCGATCCGCCCGACGGACATTCCCGAGCCGGCGAAGAGGAGCGGGAACAGTCCCCAGGAGAGCCCGAAGTTGAGGTTGTTGACCAGGCCGGCCTGGCTCGCCGAGGAAAGGGCGGGCTCGCGGAGGCTGGTCTGGGCGAAGACCTCGCGGTTGCTCAGCTCGCCGTGCAGGTGGTCGTGCCGACCGTCGGGGCGCGGAACATGGGCCGCTGCTTCGGCGTGGGCATGCCCACGGGTCTCCCGCACCGCAAGCGTCGAGAGGCCGAGGGCCAGGGCCGTGTAGGAGAGGCCGAGCAGGAACGGAGCGGGGCGCAGGCCGTGCTCGGCGGCGAGGTAGCCCGCGGCAAGCGAGGTGAGGGCGACAGCGCCGTACCCGGCGGCCTCGTTGAGTCCCATCGCCAGGCCTCGTTGCCTCGGGCCGACCAGGTCGATCTTCATGATCACGGTCGTGGACCAGGTCAGACCCTGGTTGATCCCGAGCAGCACATTCGCC
>JAKFBZ010000076.1:0-2564 GCA_036676945.1 Marmoricola sp. | reverse complement strand
GACACGGCGTCAGGCTCCTCTCTCCCCCGGTCCGCGACCCCCTCGGACCACATAGCCGAGGACGGAGATCACGCACACCACGATGACGCCGATCCTCGCGCCTTTCTCCGGCAAAGACCACGGATTCGCCGTCGATGCGTAGGTGTGGATGTGAAACACGATCCACAGGATCGACGTCATGCCGACCCACACCGCAATCCGCCCGACCAAGGACGCGGCACCGAACGTCAGCACCACGACGACAATCGTCGGCGGACCGAGAGACGGGAGCCCAGAGCGCATATCGACAAGAAATGCACATCCCAAGGCGACGAGCGTTACTGCCGCCAACCAGCCTGCCCTGGCACACCACACCCTTCGGTCCGTGATCCAGGTCGGCAACCGATTGACCGTGGCTAGGGCGGCAAACACCGCATAGGCAGCTGGACTCAGTTGCCAGGCCGGAAGCGGTCTTTCGTCCCCGGGGACCGGGATCAAGGTACGAGCGGCGGCGCACAGAATCCCGGTCAGGATCGCCATCGCGCCGAACACGACCAGCCCGTGATGCGCGACCACCCAGGCTCTGGTTGCGCTCACCCGTCGTCGCTGCGCCACGGAACCCTGATCGAGTCGAGTTCACATTGCCGCAAGTGGTCGAAGATGCGGCGTACGACTTCCTGGGCTGCTGGGAGATCGACGCCTTTCAGCCACCGGGCCTCGGCCGTACTCATGGTCGCCCAGTCCAACTGCTCCCCGGCGCGCAAACGGACCCAGGCGACCACCAGCGCTTGACCTTCGAAAGCCCGTTCGGGAGGCGGCTCCGCCGGGTCGCGCCAGGCCGGACACGCTCCTGCATCCACTACGTTCTGGGCCGCGCGTTCGAGACTCAGGGGTCCCGCTCCCGCTGTCCAGGTGATGACCCCGGTGCCAATCGGTGGGACATAACCGGGTAGCTGCTCCTCGTACCTGTCCGGGAACGTGATCCCGATCTCGCGGAGTTCATCGATCGCCACCCGCATCTGCGATGCCGTTTCGCGAAGTGCGCGCCGTTCGGACGGCGACACACATATCTGTGGCGCTGCGCCCGCACAGACTGTCGGGCGCTCCCCGGAGACACGGAACCGATCGATGCCCGCACGCTCGATCGCCACCAGCGAGGCACCGAGCATCGTCGCTCCGAGCCCGAGCGCGGCGAGCGACACGGGGCTGATCACGCGTCTCTCCCAGAATCGCAGGCTTCCGACGATCAGAAGACCGACCAGACCGACCAGGGCCAGCATCTGAAGTCCCCACATCCGAGGAACGAACTCGATTCCGCCGCCCGTCCCTTCCCCCGGTTCGAGCCGTAGCACGTCGACAAGCGGCGCCGGCGCGAACCCGCAGACCAGGAACAGTGCGGGTCCGACAACGACAACGGTCAACCGGTGCGGAAACACCTGAGCTGCCAAGGCGCCGCCAATCGCTCCTACCGCCAGAGCCGGAATCCCAACCAGGACCGCCCACCATTGAACCGGCCCACCGTGCGGCATGAGGCCAGTGATGCAGACCGCCACCAGTGCGGTGACAACGTAGGCAGAGGCCGCCCAGGCCCAGGACTGCATGGCGCAGCGCACCACGACACGGTCGCCGCGCCCCGTCGTTTCGCTGAGCTCCCTGAGTCCCGACTGGCTGAGCACTAGGTGAGCAGCGAAAGCGGCAGTCAGCGGAGCAGTCAGCACCGTGGTTCCCACGCCGATGTCGAAGGTCGCTTGCCACTGCCCACGCCACTCGGCATCCCATGCCATCAAGACATAGGCGTTCAGTCCGATCAGCGCGGGAAGAAAGATCGCCCCGCTCCATTTGTTCACCGGCCACCACCGCGCAGGCTGAGGAACGCCGCCTCGTGAGCACTCAGGCCACTCCCTTCGGTGACGAGCGCCGCTCCCCTGGCGCCCATCTCCTCGACCGTGCCGTCGAAGACCAGACGCCCCTCGTCCAGCATCAGCACGCGATCGGCCACCGGCACCAGGTCCTCCATCAGGTGACTGCTCACCACCGTCGTCCGCGACGCCGCGGCGCCGGCGATGAGTTCGCGGATCCGGATCCGTTGCTCGGGGTCGAGGCCGGCAGTCGGCTCGTCGAGGAGCAGCAGCTCCGGATCGCCGAGCAGTGCCTGGGCGAGCAGGAGGCGCCGACGCATCCCACCGGAGAGGCTCCCGACGGTGTCGCCGACCCGGTCTTCGAGGTCGGCGGCCGCCAGCGCCGCCCCGATCGCGTCCCGGCGTCGGCGACGGGGCACCTGACGCAGCCATCCCATGTAGGCCAGGAAGTCCCCGACACGCAGCCGGGCCGGGATCTGCAGCTCCTGGGGCATGTACCCGATCCGGCGCCGGACCGTGCGGACGTCGCCCGACGCCTCCACGCCCAGCAGCCAGAGCCGTCCGGCGTCCGGCCGCTGGGTGGTGGCGAGAAGCCGGAGCAGCGTGGACTTCCCGGCACCGTTGATCCCGACGAGCCCGGTGATGCCGGGAGCGAGCGAGAACCTGAGACCGTCGAGGGCGACGTGCTGGCGATAGCGGAAGCCGAGATCGTCGGCCTTAACGGTG
>JAKFBZ010000075.1:0-37139 GCA_036676945.1 Marmoricola sp. | reverse complement strand
CCGCTGACCACCGCCGACATCGCCCGCGGCGAGCTGTCCTGGTCGTTGCTCCGCGGCGGGATCTACTCCGCGGCGTTCCTGCTGGTGATGGTGGCGATGGACCTGGTCCACTCGTGGTGGGCCGTGCTGGCCGTCCCTGCCGCGCTGCTGGTCGGGGCTGCCTTCGGCGCGGTCGGGATGGCCCTGACGACGTACATGCGCTCGTTCCAGGACTTCGACTACATCACCCTCGCGCAGCTGCCGTTGTTCCTCTTCTCCGCGACGTTCTTCCCGTTGAGCGCGTTCCCGGACTGGCTGGCGACCATCGTCGAGTTCACGCCGCTGTACCGGGCGGTGGTCCTGATCCGTGAGCTCACCACCGGGTCGATCACCGGGGCCTCCGGCGTCTCGGTCCTCTACCTGGCCGCGATGACCGTGGTCGGCCTGGTGATCGTCGGGCGCCGGTTGGACCGGCTGCTGCTCTCGTAGAAGGCCACGGGCGCCCATTCTCTGGTTTCCGGACTGACCGGCGACCGGCGTGCGGTTGGATGCTGGTGACCGTCGCACGACGACGGATCGACAGGACTGATCGTCAGAGGTGTGGGGATGACCGATGAGCCGGGCGGCGACGCGGAGGAGCCGACGGAGCTTCCGCTGCGCCGACGCGTGGGCATCGCCGCCCTCGTCGTCGTGGCCACCGTCCTGGCCGGGGCCTTGGTCGGGAACCTCCTGGTCGCCGGTGACAAGAAGCCCAGCAGGCGTGCCGAGGTGTCCCGGCTCGAACCGGCCCGCGTCGGTGACGTGCAGCGCGCCGTGGAGGCGTCCCCGAAGGAGCTCGACCCGGTCGTGGGCATGGGCTCGCACCACGCCGGGATCGCGGTGACCGCCCTCGACGAGGTCGACGACGTGCGCACTCCCGAAGGCAGGCGGCGGGCGCCCGACGGCGGCCGGCTGATCGTCTTCAAGGTCGGCGACTGGACCTGCGAGACCGAGCCGTGCGCGTCCTGGAAGACGCTGGAGCCGCGGGTGCTGATCGAAGGCGACGGCAAGGACCTGCCCGCCGACGGTGACACCTTCGTCGTGGTGCTCGGTCCGGGCGCGTCCGAGGTCGACCTGGAGATCGAGGCCGACGGCTACACCCAGGCAGTGTCCCTGGTGGACGGGTCGGCGGGGGCGTCCAACATCGAACTGCTGGCGGATCCGGACGAGCCGCAACGCACCGAGCTCGACAAGACCTTCCGGATGACCGAGCAGACCAGTGTGGCGCTCGACGACGGGTCCGGGCCCGGACACGACCTGTACTACCGCGACGCGATGCTCGATTACGCCGAGCTCGGGTTCTTCGTCAACGGTGCCACCCCGAGTGATCCCGACGACGCCTTCCTCGCGGTGAACGCCTACTTCTCCTACGCGAACAAGACCGACAAGTACGTCTTCCCGCCCAACGAGGCCACCTTCGTCGCCAAGGACGGGACCCGCTACCAGGCACGGGATCTCGATCCCTCCGAGAGCATCGCGCTGCTCGGCTTCCAGGTGCCGGCAGACCTGCGCTCGGGGACGCTCGTCCTCGGGGGAGTCACGCCGAAGACCTCGACGACCGGGCTGCCGTACACCTCGACCCTGCTGAGCGTCCGGATCCCGATCACGATCAAGTGAGCCGGGGCGCGATCCAGGGCCGGTTCACAGCATCAGCTGGAAGACCCCGACGTCGATCAACCGGCCGAGCTTGTCGCCGACCTCGCGCATGGTGCCGGTCAGAGTGAAACCGGCCTGTTCGTGCAGCCGCACGCTCGCGTCGTTCGGCAGCGCGATCAGCGCGAGCGCGGAGTGCATCCCCTGCTCCCGCAGCCGGGGGAGCAGGGCGGCGTACAGGCGCGAGCCGAGCCGCCCGCCGCGGGCGTCGCGGTGCACGTAGACCGACGTCTCCCGGGTGCGGTGGTACGCCGGCCGGTCGCGGAACGGGGAGGCGTAGGCGAAGCCCAGCACCCGGTCCCCGGCGACGGCGACCAGGAACACGTCCCCGGACTCGAGCTTGGGCGCCCAGGACGAGGCCGGCCGTTCCTCGGTCTCGAACGTCGAGTACGCGTGCGTCGACTCCCAGGCGTAGATCGCCGCGACGTCGACCAGGTCCGCCTCGGTCGCGTCCCGGATCACGATGGCATTCACGGACCGAATAATCCCATCGACGAGTTCGGGCCGTGCGGCAGACTGGCGCGATGGCCATCGAACCCGACACCAAGGACTGGACCTGGGTCCTGGAACGCCCCTGCCCGGACTGCGGCTTCGAGCCCGCGGCGGTGGAGGTCAGTGACCTGCCCGAGCTGATCCACGCCAACACCCGCGGCTGGTACGGCGCCCTCGACGATGCCGACGCAGCGGTCCGGCCCTCGGCGAACATCTGGTCCAAGCTCGAGTACGCCTGCCACGTGCGTGACGTGCACCGGCTCTTCGCCGAGCGGGTCCGGCTGATGCTGGACTCCGACGACCCGCAGTTCGCGAACTGGGACCAGGACGCGACCGCCGTCGAGGAGAAGTACGGCGAGCAGGACCGCGCCGAGGTCTCGGTCGAACTGGTCGAGGCCGCCGCCGACGTGGCCGCGCTGTACGCCGGTGTCTCCGGGGAGCAGTGGCAGCGCCCCGGGCGGCGCAGCAACGGCTCGCTCTTCACGGTCGCCTCCATCGGCGTCTACCACCTGCACGACGTGGTCCATCACCTGTACGACATCGGCGGCGCAGCGGAGTGAGGCACACCGAGTTCTGGGAGCGGATGGAGCTCGCGCTCGGTCCGGCGTACGCGCGTTCGTGGGCCGAGCGGTACGTGATCGCCGAGCTCGGTGAGCGGACCGCCGAGCAGGCCCTCGCCGCGGGGGTCTCGCCCAAGGAGGTCTGGCGGGCGGTGCACGCCAGCCTCGAGCTCCCGGCCCGGGAACGCTGATGGCCCGAGCCGGCTCAGGACCTGCCGAGGCCCAGCGCAACACCGTACGGGTCCTGGTCGCGTCCCAGGCCGTCGGTGCGCTCGGCATCACCATCGGTCTGGCCACGGCGTCCCTGCTGGCCCGGGACCTGTCCGGTTCCGACGAGCTCGCCGGGCTGGCGCAGACCGGGCAGGTGCTCGGAGCCGCGGCCGCGTCCTGGCTGCTGGCCCGGGTGATGGCCCGTCGCGGCCGCCGGATCGGGCTCGTGACCGGGTACGTCCTCGGCGCCGGCGGCGCCCTGCTCGCCGTCCTCGCCGGCGTGGTCGAGTCGATGCCGCTGCTGCTCCTCGGCGCGGTCCTGCTCGGCTCCACGACCTCGGCCAACTACGCCGCCCGGTACGCCGCCACCGACCTGGCCGCGCCGGAGAGCCGTGGTCAGGCGCTGTCGATCGTCGTCTGGGCGACCACGATCGGCGCCGTCGCCGGGCCCAACCTGACCGGTCCCGCCGGTGCGCTGGCCGAGCGGCTCGACATCCCCGAACTCACGGGCCCCTTCGCGCTCGGCGCCATCGCGATGGCGCTCGCCGCGCTGATCGTCGGCATCCGGCTCCGCCCGGACCCGCTGCTGCTCGCCCGGGAGCTCGACCTCGCCGCCGCGGCGGCGGCCGGCTCGAGCGAACGGCAGGGCACGGCTCCCCGGATCGCGGCGATCCTGCGGGAGCGCCCGGCGATCCTGGCCGCGATGGTCGGGCTCGCCGCGGCCCATGCGGTGATGGTCTCGGTGATGGTGATGACGCCCCTGCACATGGAGCACGGCGGCGCCGCGCTGAACGTGATCGGGATCGTGATCTCCGTGCACGTCCTGGGGATGTTCGCGTTCGCGCCGCTGGTCGGCTGGGCCGCGGACCGCTTCGGCCGGGCGCAGGTCCTCGCGCTGGGCGGCGTCGTCCTGCTGGTCTCGCTGGTGCTGTGCGCGATCTCGCCGGAAGGCAGCTCCCACCAGATCTTCGGCGGACTGTTCCTGCTCGGTGTCGGCTGGTCGCTGGCCACGGTCGCGGCTTCGACGATCGTGGCCGAGCAGTCGCCGGCCGACGCGCGGACGACCGTGCAGGGCACCGCCGACCTGGTGATGAACCTCGCGGCGGCGGTCGGGGGTGCGCTCTCCGGGGTGATCGTCGGCGAGTTCGGGTTCGCGTTCCTGTCGGCCTTCGCGGCATTGTTCGCGGGCGTCGTCCTGCTGGCCGCCGGCTACTCCGGCCGGCTGGCCCGTGAGGCCACCCTGAGCGTCTGACGACCGGGTCGCCGAGCCTCAGAGCTTGAGTGCGCCCTGGAGTTGCGGGATGAGCGTGCGCGCGAAGGTCCGGGTCAGGTGGTGCTGATCGGTGTAGACGATCACGTTGCCGATCACCAGCGGGCAGACGCCCTTGGCGCAGAGCCAGCGATCGACGTTGACCCAGCGGGCACGGGCCGCGAGGGTGGCCTGCCTCCAGACGGCGTTGCGCGACACCGTGGTCCGGTTCATCGCGACGGCGCAGGTGCGCAGCGTGGCGTGCTTGGCGCCCAGGCAGTCGGCCGGCTGTTCGGGCAGCGTGGTCGTGTCCGAGAGGACGGTGACGTTCGGGGTGATCCTGGTCAGCTTGGCCAGCGTCGAACGCATCCCGGGGCCGAGCAGCGCGGTGCCGGTCCGGACGGCGGCCGGGTCCAGGTGCTCGCGGGTCTTCGGGTTCTCCAGCGGCGCCTGGGTGTAGCCGGTGGTGACGATCCGGTCGGGCTTGATCCTGGCGATGGCCGCGTACGCCCAGGTGCGCCACCGGCTGCACTCGCCGTACGGCGCGTCCCGGTCGTTGCGCCACATCCGAACGTCGATCGGCGGGCAGCCGACCTTGAGGAACACGTTGACCTTCCAGCCCCGGCTCTTCGCCAGGGCGACGATCGGGTCGGTCCACATCCCGATGTGCGAGTCGCCGAGGAGCACCAGGGTCCGGGTCGCCTTCGGGTCGCCCAGAGTGCAGATGGTGTGACGGGTGGCCTCGACGGTCGCGACGCAGCGCGTCGGCAGGTGCCAGTTGTCCTGCCGCAGCTTCAGTGGCGAGGGGGTCAGCGCCGCGGGCAGCGGTGCCCGCGACTTCGAGCGTGACGCCGCCCGTTCCACCGCGAGGGTGAGGTTCGGTTGCGGGGTGGCTGCCTGCTGCGGATCGACGACCGGTTGGGCTGCGGTGTAGGCGACCGTCGTGGTCTGGGTGCCGACGGCGGTGACCACGAGGAGCACCAGCGACGCCGCCGCCGGCCAGAGCCCGAGCGCGAAGGAGCGCCGGCGGGCGAGGAGGTCCGAGGTCCGGAACGGGGTCTCCACGCAGTGGTACATCAGCGTGGCCAGGGTCAGCGAGAGCAGCAGCAGGGTGAGCTTGTCGAACGGCGTGAGCTCGGTCGGGCTGACCATCGCCGGGATCATGAACACCGGCCAGTGCACCAGGTACAGCGAGTAGGAGATGTCCCCGAGACGGCGCATCGGCGCCCGGTCGAGCAGTGCGGCGGCGCCGTACGGCGTGGGCCGGATCCCGCCGGCGAGGACGAACAGGCTGCCCAGCACCGGCACCAGCGCGGCGCTCCCGGGGAACGGCGTCGACGCCGAGTAGGTCAGTGTCGACCAGACGATCAGGGCCAGGCCGGTCCAGGACAGGACCGTCAGGAAACCGCGGGTCAGCATCCGCACGTAGCGGATGCCGAGGGCGAGCAGCGCACCCGCGCCCAGTTCCCAGCCCCGGGTCAGGGTCGAGTAGTACGCCGAGGTCGGCTCGGCCGATGTCCGCAGCACCGACCACGTGAACGAGAGCGCGCAGACGGCCAGCAGGGTCAGCGCGAGCGCGCGCAGGGTCCGCTTCGGGCGGGTCAGCATCACCCCGGCGATCAGCACCGGCCAGAGCAGGTAGAACTGCTCCTCGACCGCCAGGGACCAGAAGTGCTGGACGGGGGAGACGAAGCCGTCCGCGGCGAAGTAGTCCGAGCCGGTACGGGCGAAGTCGATGTTCGCGGCGAAGAGCCCAGCCCAGACGACGTCGTTGAGGACCTGGGCGAGCCGGATGTAGCCGAACGCGATCCAGGACGCGATCACGATGCCGAGCAGGGTGACCGAGGCGGCGGGCAGGATCCGGCGGGCCCGGCGGGCGTAGAAGTCGAGGACGGAGACCCGGCCGGTCGCGACGACCTCGCGCGCCAGGATCCCGGTGATCAGGAAGCCCGAGACCACGAAGAAGACGTCGACCCCGACGTACCCGCCGGCGAACCCGGCGACTCCGAGATGACTGAGCAGGACGACACCGACCGCGATCGCGCGCAGGCCCTGGATGTCGCCGCGGCGCACGTCGTGCTGCGTGCGAGGCGCGTCGGTCACGTCAGGTCCTTCATCGTCCGGGTCGGATCGGCTCGGCCAGGCTGGTCGCCACGGGCGGTTCGAGCCTAGGTCGGTGCCGGCCCCGATCCGGTGAGGCACTCCGGGCGGGACACGCCGGACCTCTGTTTACCCCGGATGCCCTGTGGGTAACCCAGGGGGGACGGGGCGCCCCCTCCCTCCCCCTCGAGGGCGTCCCGTCCCTGCCTGTCCGGTGACTGCCCGCGAGCCCAGGCCCCGGTTCGCGACACGCAGGGCCCCAGGTGTCGCTATCGAACACCTGTTCGTACTACGGTTGCGTCCACAGGCGACGGATCACCGCCGTCGTCCCCAAGGATCGCTTCGGGCCCGGCCAAGTGTCGGGGGCCGAACCTAACGTCTGACGCAACGACCGTAGGACCTCAAGGACAGGACGAAGACATGGCTGGCAGCGGCACCGAGAAGGACAAGGACAAGGCGCTCGACATCGCGCTGGGCAACATCGAGAAGGCCTACGGCAAGGGCTCGGTGATGCGCCTCGGCGACGAGACCCGGGCGCCGCTCGAGGTCATCCCGACCGGGGCGATCGCCCTCGACATCGCCCTCGGCCTCGGTGGTCTGCCGCGCGGCCGGGTCGTCGAGATCTACGGTCCGGAGTCCTCCGGTAAGACGACGGTCGCTCTGCACGCGGTGGCCAGCGCCCAGGCGGCCGGCGGCATCGTCGCCTTCATCGACGCCGAGCACGCTCTCGACCCGGACTACGCCCAGGCGCTCGGTGTCGACACCGACGCGCTGCTGGTCTCCCAGCCCGACAGCGGTGAGCAGGCGCTCGAGATCGCGGACATGCTGATCCGTTCCGGCGCCCTCGACCTGATCGTGATCGACTCGGTGGCCGCCCTGGTGCCCCGAGCCGAGATCGAGGGCGAGATGGGCGACAGCCACGTCGGCCTCCAGGCCCGGCTGATGAGCCAGGCGCTGCGGAAGATGACCGGTGCGCTCAACAACACCAAGACGACCGCGATCTTCATCAACCAGCTCCGCGAGAAGATCGGCGTGATGTTCGGCTCGCCGGAGACCACGACCGGTGGCCGGGCGCTGAAGTTCTACTCCTCGGTGCGGCTCGACGTGCGCCGGATCGAGACCCTGAAGGACGGCACCGACATGGTCGGCAACCGGACCCGGGTCAAGGTCGTGAAGAACAAGGTGGCCCCGCCGTTCAAGCAGGCCGAGTTCGACATCATGTACGGCAAGGGCATCTCCCGCGAGGGCGGCCTGATCGACGTCGGTGTCGAGCAGGGCATCGTCCGCAAGGCCGGCGCCTGGTACACCTACGAGGGCGATCAGCTCGGTCAGGGCAAGGAGAACTCGCGGACCTTCCTCAAGGACAACCCCGACCTCGCCAACGAGATCGAGAAGCGGATCCTGGAGAAGCTCGGCATCGGTCCGACCCTGGACGCACCTGCGGACATTCCGAAGGTGATCGACCCCGATGGCATCGATTTCTGATCCTCAGCAGGTCGCCGAGCTCTTCGGAGTGGCTCACGAGCCGCTGACGTCGGGTCCGGCAGCTGATGCGATCGAGACTCCGCGGTCCTCGGGAGGCGGTCGGCGGCGCACCACGCGCCGTCGCCGCCCCACCGAGCCGCCGTCCGACGACGCCGACCTCGGACCGGAGCCCGATCCCGAGTCGGTCGGCCGCAAGATCCTGCTCGACCAGCTGACCGGTCGTGCCCGCAGTCGGGCAGACCTGGCGAAGAAGTTGGCCGAGCGGGACGTCCCCGACGAGATCGCCGCCAGGTTGCTCGACCGGTTCGAGGAGGTCGGGCTGATCGACGACGCGGCCTTCGCCCGGGAGTGGGTGGCTCAGCGGCAAGAGGGCCGAGGCCTCGCCAAGCGGGCGCTGGCCCAGGAGCTTCGCCGCAAGGGCATCGACGACGAAGTCGCGCGCGAGGCGCTCGACGAGGTCGACCCGGACGACGAGATCGAAGCGGCCCGGTTGCTGGTGCAACGCAAGCTCCGGTCGATGCGCGGCCTGGAGGAACAGGTGGCCGTCCGGCGCCTGGTCGGCATGCTCGCGCGCAAGGGCTACGGCAGCGGGATCGCCTACAAGGTCGTCCGCGAGGAGCTGGGTGCGGATCTGGCGGACCCGGAGCACTCCGGGCTCTGAGGAGGACCCGGCTCAGCTGGCTGCAGTGACCCGTTCGACCAGGGCTCGTTTGACCTTCGCGCGGATGCCGGGCGCGTCTTCGAGGAGACGCATGAACGCGTGTCCTTCGATCACGAGGGCGTCGACTTTCGTCTCTGCGACGACGCTGGCCATTCGGGGTCGGCCCGTCAGCAGCGCGATCTCGCCGAAGAAGTCACCGTCGCTGAGCGTCGCGATCATTGTTCCGCCCCGTTGGACCCGGGCCGAGCCGCGGACGATCACGACGAATTCACGACCGGGTGCGTGTTCCAGGGCGAGCACCCTGCCGGCGGGCAGAATCAGCTCGTCGGCGATCGCGACGACCTGGGTGACCTCGCGTGCAGTGCACTCGGCGAACAGGGGCAACGATCGGATCAGAGCGGCCTTGGCGTGCTTCGGCATCCTCATGGATTGACCGTAGGGCCGCACGACCGTCGGTGTCTGTGGTGCGGGTCTCATTTAGCCAGGTGAACAAATGTAAATTCTGGGTTGCCGCAATGCAACGGGATGAAGTCGGGGCATCTGGTCCTCAGCCGCCCAGGGCGGCGAGCATCCTCTTGCCTACGTCGCTCAACGTCCCGTGAGCGTCAGCGACCCGGCACCACTCCCTGGTCATGTCCGCGAACTTCTGCGGGTTGTAGATGTCCTCTTCGCGGATCAGGTTGCCCTCGTCGTCGAACGTCAGGATGGTGATGTTCGATTCCTCGTGCACGCTGCCGTCGCCGGGGTCGCGCATGATGTTGCGGATGTTGCAGATGACCCGGTTCGTGGGCGGGTCGAAGACGAACCACTCCGGCGGGAAGCCGATCATCTCGCTGCCCGGGAACGTGGTCATCGTCTTCACGATCCACGGCCGGATCTCCTCACGGCCGTCGAAGTCGCCGTAGACGTGCTCGGAGTAGGTCGCGTCCTCGGTGAAAAGGTCCGCGAACTTGGACCAGTCGCCGGCGGCGATGACGGCCTCGACACCGTCGAGGTAGCGCTGGAACGCAGACTGCAACATGTTCTCGTTTTCGGTCACGACGACATCAAACCACCACGGGCAGAATGGCGGAATGGAGTTCGAGGTTCTTCGTGCCCAGCTGCAAACGGGCGAGTCCTGGGCCGAAGCGGCCGACCGTCACCTTCCAGGGTCGGGCCCTGCCCTCGCCGTGGACCTGTCCGGTGACCCGCTGCGGTTCCGGATCGACCCCGAGCACCGGTTCTCGATCCGTCCGATGACTCCGGGGGACTTCAGCGATCTGGTGCGCTGGGTCAACGAACCCCACGTGGCGAAGTGGTGGGACGAGAACCGCTCCCTGGAGCAGATCACTGCGTACTACGGACCGGCGCTGCGCGGGGAGGACCCGACCCGGCTGTGGATCTGGGAGGTCAACGGGCGCTCGATCGGGTTCGTGCAGGACTACCGGATCAGCGACCACCCGGACTACACCCTGCTCGCCGGGCACCCCGACGCGATCGGGTTCGACTACGTGATCGGCGAGCCGGCGTTCGTCGGCCGGGGGATCGGCACCAGCCTGCTCTGGGTCTTCCTTCGCGACATCGTCTGGCCGGCGTACCCGGGCGTGCAGGAGTTCTTCGCGGCGCCCGACCACCGCAACGCGGGCTCGCTGCGGGTGCTCGCCAAGCTGGGCTTCACCGAGGGGGTCTGGTTCGACGAGCCCCAACCCGGCGGGCGGGTGGACACCGTCGTCGGCTGTTCGCTGGATGTGGCGCAGGTCATGGGGCTCAATTCGGTTACTCAGTAGTAACATCGAGCCATGACCAACGTCGCAGACCTCTACAAGAAGTCCTCCGCCATCCCGGTCGTGGGGGAGCGGTTGTTCTCGCTCGCGTTCGCGCAGAAGGCGCCGTACTTCGCGAGCATCCGGCCGCGCTTCACGGTGGTCGAGCCCAACCACGTCGAGCTGGTCATCCCCAAGCGGCGCGCGGTCCAGAACCACATCGGCACCGTGCACGCGATCGCGCTGTGCAACGGGCTCGAGGCCGCGATGGGTGCGCTGGCCGAGTCCACGATCCCGAAGAACAAGCGCTGGATCCCCAAGGGCATGGACATCACGTACACGGCCAAGGCGACCACCGACATCACCTGCATCGCCGAGACCGACCCCGAGCAGTGGACCAGCGACAACCCCGACCTGCACGTCCGGGTCAAGGGCGTCCGCCAGGACGGCACGGTCGTCATCGAAGGCGTCATCAAGCTGTGGGTGACCGAAAAGCCGAAGAAGACGTCCTGAGCTTGCGAAGGACGTTTCTTCGGCATTGACGTCTGGAGTCCGGCTGAGCTCGCGAAGCCGGAACCGACACGGAGAAGCCGGCTCAGTCAGCGTTCCGCTCGTCGAGCCTGTTAAGGCACCTCGGCGGTGTGACGCACACCTCCTCCCTGCCGCCTGATCTCACACTCCAGTAGGAGGCGGACAACCCGCTGCTGTCGCCAGACTCGCCCCATGAGTCCTGAAGGCAGCGAGTCTGCGGTCCTCGCGCGCCTGGCGCGGTTCACGATCCGGCGCGCGCCGCTGATGATCGGCGGCTGGCTGTTCTTCGTCATCGCGATGAACGTGCTCGTCCCGCAGATCGAAACCATCGTCGCCAAGGACAGCACGCCGTTCGTCCCGGAGACCGCCCCGTCCCTGCGGGCCGTGAAGGCGATGGACACCACCTTCGGCAACGGAGAGAGCCGGAGCTTCATCGTCCTGGTCGCCGCCCGGGAGGGCGGTCTGACGCAGGCCGACCGGAACTACGTCGTGAACCTGTCCGACCGGTTGCGGAAGGACAAGGAGCACGTCACCTACGTCCAGGACATCAGCGAGCCGACCCTCCGCCAGGCGCTGACGAGCGCGGACGGCGAGGCGATCTACTTCCAGATCGGCCTGGCCGGTTACACCGGTGCGCCGACCTCGGTCGGCCAGGTCCAGGCGGTTCGCGAGGACGCGCAGACCGGGATGCCGGCCGGTCTCGACGTCAAGGTGACCGGTGCCTCGGCCACGATCACCGACATGGTGGTCGAGGTCGAGCACAGCATCGTGAAGATCACCGCGGTGACCTTGGTGCTGATCGCGCTGATCCTGATGCTGATCTACCGGTCCGTGGTGGTGACCGCGTTCGTCCTCGGCGTCATCGGCGTCGCCCTGGCCGCCGCCCGTGGCGTGGTCTCGTTCCTGGGACTCCACGACGTCTTCGACGTATCGACCTTCACCGGCTCGTTCCTGACCGCGATCGTCCTCGGGGCGACCACGGACTACGCGATCTTCCTGATCAGCCGCTATCACGAGCAGCGCCGCAGAGGCGTCGAGCCTCGGGAGGCGGCCCGGGTCGCGTCGTCGCGTGTCTCGAGCGTCATCATCGGCTCGGCGCTGACCGTGATCCTGGCCAACGCCTGCCTCGCGCTCGCCCACGTCGGACTGTTCCGGACGACCGGACCCGCGATCGCGGTCAGCATCACGCTCGCCCTGGCCATCTCGCTGACCCTGACCCCGCCGCTGCTCGCGATCCTCGGCTCCCGCGGCTGGATGGAGCCCCGTCCGCGCCCCGAGGGTGAGGGTGGCTGGGAACGCTGGGGTGCGCGCGTCGTACGTCGGCCCGCGCTCGCCCTGACCGCGGGCTTGGTCCCGTTGATCGTGCTGGCCGCGTTGTTCCCGTTGTTCACGCCGAGCTACGACGAACGCCGGGTCCAGCCCGAGGACACCGAGAGCAACGACGGGTACGCGCTGATGGATGCGCACTACCCGAGCAACGAGGCGCTGCCCGACTTCGTCCTCGTCACCGCCGACCACGACCTTCGCAACCCCGCCGACCTGGCGGCGCTGGAACAGGCCTCGGCCGCGGTCGCTCGTGTCGAGGGGGTCGGCTCGGTCCGTGCGGTGACCCGTCCGACCGGGACCACCATCAGTGAAGCGTCCGTGGGGTACCAGGCCGGGATCGTCGGCACCCGGCTCGCCGACGCGAAGGGACAGCTCAGCGCCGGCAAGAAGGACACCGCCCGCCTCGTGGACGGCGCTGGTCAGCTCGCGGACGGTGCCGGCGAACTCGCTGCCGGTGCCGACCGGGCCGCGTCCGGCGCCGACCAGGTCCTCGACGGCGTCGAGTCGTTGCACGGTGGCTTGGAACGGCTGGCGGACGGCAGCGACGACGCCGTCGCCGGCAGCGCGAAGCTCCGCGCCGGTGCACGGGCACTCGCCGACGGCCTGGACACCGCGGTCGCGCAGACCCAGGTGGCCGTCGACGGTCTCGGCCTGGCCTACCAGGCGCTCCGGCAGAGCCTGACCTGCGGACTGGACCCGTACTGCAAGGGCGCCCGCGACGGGATCAGGCAGATCTACGAAGGCGAGCGCGACAAGCTCCTCCCGGGGCTGCGCCAGGCGGCGACCGGTGCGCGGCGACTGGCGAACGGGACGGTCGACCTGCAGGCCGGCCTGAAGCAGATCCGTGACGGCCTGGACTCCGCGGAAGCCGGCTCCGCGAAGCTGAGCGCGGGGCAGCGAGCGCTCTCGACCGGCCTGGACGATCTCGCGACCGGCACCGACCAGGTCGCCGACGCGGGCTCCCAGGTGGCTGGTGGGACCCGGCAGCTCACCGGATCGGTGGATGAACTCGAGGCGGGTCTTGGCTCTGCGGCGGCGTACCTGAACAACACCGCGGCGGCGACGAAGGACTCTGCCGCCGGCGGCTTCTACCTCCCGCCGAGCGCGCTGAAGGACCAGCGGTTCGCGCTCGCCAGCGGCGCCTACCTGTCGCCGGACGGGCGGGTCGCGCGGTTGATCGTGCTGGGCGACACCAACGCCTTCGGCCACGCGGCCGCGGAGCGGAGCAAGACGATCGCGGACACGGTCCGCGACAGCCTGCGCGGGACCGGGCTGGACGGCAGCACGGTCGCCGTCACCGGCATGTCCGCGACCAACGCCGACATCGCACGGCTCTCGGCCGCCGACTTCCGGCTGGTCGCGATCGCCGCGCTGATCGCCGTCTTCCTGGTGCTGCTGCTCTTGATCCGCAGCCTGGTCGCGGCCGTCTTCCTGCTCGGCTCGGTCGTGCTCTCCTACTTCGCGACCATGGGCCTCGCGGTGCTGGTCTGGCAGATCCTGCTCGACAACCCGATCGAGTGGACGGTGGCCTGCATCGCCTTCGTCCTCCTGGTCGCCGTGGGCGCGGACTACAACCTCTTGCTGATCAAGCGGATGCACGAGGAGGCGCCGGACGGCTCCCGTGCCGGCATCGCGCGGGCCGTTGCCCTGACCGGTGGCGTCATCACGGCGGCCGGTGTGATCTTCGCGGCCAGCCTCTTCGCGATGATGAGCGGCAGCGTGATCACGCTGGTCCAGCTCGGCTTCACCGTCGGCATCGGCCTGCTGATCGACACGTTCGTGGTCCGCACTCTGGTGGTCCCGGCGTTCGCGGCCCTGGTCGGCCCGCGGCTGTGGTGGCCGTCGAGAGTGCCCGCCGCCTGAATCAGCCGGATTGCTCAGCGCCGGGTGATGCTCGCCGATATCGGGTTGACGCTGGCAGGGGTCGGTTCGGACGACAGGCCGTCGTCGAGCATTTCCTGGATCCGGGCCAGCACCCGGCAGGTTGTCTCGAAGTCCGCGTCACCGAACTCCTCGCGGAACTGCCGGTCCAGATCGATGATGTGGCTGAAGCCCTGCTGGGCAACGTGCAGGCCTTCCTCGGTGAAGGTGACGATCTTGGCGCGACCGTCGGCCGGGTCGGGGACCATCTCCAGGATGCCGAGCCGCACCATGTCCCGGACCACCTCGCCCATCGACTGACGGGTGATCCCGGCGCGCGCCGCCATGTCCGCGGTACGCGCTCCCTCGGGGGGCAGTGTCGCGAAGACCGCGTTGTGCGCCGGCTGGATCTGGGTGAAGCCCCGCTCGTGTGCGTGCGTGAGCATGTCGGTCCGCAGCGCGCGCGCCGCCTTCTCGGCCAGCGCGATCATCGGCACGAAATCTGGGTGGACCAACTCTCTTGACATTTGTAAGGTTACCTTCCAATAATCGACAGGTAACCTTACTATATCAGGAGTCGTCATGGACGCACAGGCCATCGAGCACCAGGTCTCAGAGCTTTTCTCGCGCGGTCGGAGCAGCGGGGTCGGCGTCGGCATCGAGCAGGAGTTCTTCGCGCTCGGCATGCTCAGCGGTGGCAGCGTCGACCCGGCCCGGGTGCGGGCGGCGATCGCCGGTCGTCCGTACGCTCCCTGGGTCAGTTTCGAGCCCGGCGGCCAGGTCGAGCTGAGCCTCCCGCGAGCGACCGGACCAGCCGCCGCAGTCGCCCGACTCGCGCAGGTCACCCGGGTCCTGGCGGCCGACCTCGCCGGGCACTCGATCGCGTTGAGCTCACGGCCGGTCCGGGCAACGGATCCGGCGACGCCCCGCTACCTCCGCTCGCCCCGGTACGACGCGATGGAGGCCCACTTCGACTCGATCGGACCGGCCGGTCGCCGGATGATGCGCTCGACCGCCTCGACCCAGGTCTGCCTGGACTGGTGGCCGGGACGGGCCGGGTTCGAGCAGTGGCGACTCCTGCTGCTCGCCGCCCCCTTCCTTGCAGCGGCGACGAACCGCAGCGCCGGGCCGGCCGGTCGGCTGGCCACCTGGCTGGCGGTCGATCCCGACCGCACCGGGTTCGACGACCGGCTGCTGCGCGGCGACGACCCGGTGGCGGCGTACGCGGAGTTCGCGGCCCGGGCGCATGTCTTCGTCGACGGGGGCGTCGAGGACCACCTGAGCACACTGTTCCCGCCGGTGCGACCGCGCGGCCGCTACCTCGAGCTCCGCTTCCTGGACGCGCAGCCCACCGCCGACGTGGCCGACCTGGTGCACGGTCTCGCCGCCCTGCTGTACGACGACGAGCGCCGCCGCAGCGCCCTGGCCTCCCTGTCCGGCGAACAGGACCGGCTCGGCGATCTCTGGGAGGCGGCCGCGGCCGGCGTGCTCGACGTCGAGCGCGGACTGGCGCTGCTGGGCGGGGCGAGCCGGACCGAGCAGGTGGCGGCGTGAGCGTCCTGATGGTCGCCGACCCACTGGCCGCGCTGGACCCGAGCATCGACGCGACCGTCGGCCTGATGGCCGCGGCACAGGAACTCGGCGTACCGGTCTGGGTCTGCACGCCGGAGGACCTGGCCGCCGTCGGCGGCCGGGTGCGCGCCCGGGCCACCCGGATCGAGCTGCGCCCCCGGACCCGCGGCGACGACCACCGCTGGATCGTCGACCAGCACTGGTACGACGAGCGCGAGCAGGCGGTGCTCGACGTCGCCGCCCGGGTCGACCTGGTGATGATGCGGATCGACCCGCCGGTCGACGGTCGCTACCTGCATACGACGTACCTGCTGGACCTGGTCGAGCAGTCCGGCGTGACCGTCGCGAACAGTCCCGCCGGGATCCGGGCGCTGCACGAGAAGCTGATCGCGCTCCGCTTTCCGGAGCTGTGCCCGGCCACAGTGGTCAGCTGCGACCCGGGCACTGTGCGCGATTTCGTCCGTCGGACCGGGGTCGCCGTGGTGAAGCCGGTCGACGGCTTTGCCGGGCTCGACGTGTGGCTGGTGCCGGACGGGCCGGGTGCCACCGCACTGCTCGAGTCGGCGACCACGGGAGGGAGCCGGCACGTGATCGCCCAGGAGTACCTGCCTGCGGTCACGGCCGGCAACAAGCGACTCTTCCTCCTCGACGGCGAGATCGTCGGAGCCGTCCTGCGCCGACCCGCGGACGACGACTTCAGGATCGGCCCGCCGTGTGCGCCGGCCGAGCCGGACGACGCCGACCACCGGATCGCCGCAGCGCTGGCGCCGGTGCTCGTCGAGCACGGCATCGCCCTCGCCGGCCTGGACGTCATCGACGGCCGGCTCATCGAAGTCAACGTCACCTGCCCCGGCGGGATGGCGAAGACCGACGCCCTGCTGGGCACCGATCTGTCCGGCGCGGTGATGCGCCGGCTGCTCTCCGGAGCATCCCTCAACCAGAAAGTGAGTGCATGACATGAGCACTGTCGTTGTCACTTGTATCGCCCTGATGGGCATCCTGATCTTCGTGCTGGGTGCGAACGTCACCCGGCACCGGGCGATTCGCGGCGCTGACGGGCCGCAGATGCCCACCGACCCGGCGGACCGGCTGCTGATCGCGCAGCGCGCGCACGGCAACGCCGCCGAGTACGTCCCGACGCTGATCGGCCTGCTGATCGTCTGCTCGACGCTCACCGACGGCTGGTGGCTGGACACGCTCGCCATCGTGGCGGCCGCGGCGCGGTTCGTGCACGCCTTCGGGATGCTGAGCGCCAAGACGCTGGCTGCGCACGGCCCGGTCCGCGACTCGGGGGCGATGTTCACCTACCTGTCCGGGCTCGCGCTCGGTGTGACCGCGCTCGTCGCGATGTGATCGCGATGACCGGCACTCGTCCGGTGATCGGCATCGTCGGTCACTCGTACGTCGTCCCGATGCACTTCGGCGACCTCACGGTGCACGGCGCGACCCGGTGCCACGTCGACGCGCTGCTCAGCGTCGGCGCGCGGCCGGTGATCGTCCCGCCCCGGGCAGGGATCGACCTGCTCGACCTGGTCGACGGCCTGGTGCTCACCGGAGGCGGGGACGTCGACCCGGCGCGCTACGGGGGCGCGCCGGGCTCGGCGACCGGCGTCGACGCCGACCGCGATGCGGAGGAGATCGCGCTCGTCCAGGCGGCAGCCGAACGGAGGATGCCGGTGCTCGGGGTCTGTCGCGGGCTGCAGATCCTCGCCGTCGCGTTCGGCGGCAGCCTGGTGGGCGGCCTGGACCACATGCACCCACGCGACGGGCACGACGTACGGACTGCTCCGGGATCGCTGATCCACGACCTCCTCGGTGCCCTCCCGCACACCTCAGCCCTGCACCGGCAGGCGGTCGCCGGTCCCGGTCCCTCCTGGCGTGCGAGCGCCTGGGCCGCGGACAACGTCATCGAGGCGATCGAGCCGACCGCGGGGGACTGGCCGGCACTCGGCGTCCAGTGGCACCCCGAACTCACCTGGCACCCGGACCTCACCGATGAGACCGGACGCGTCCTGTTCAGCTGGCTCGCCGATGCGGCCGGCAAGCACCACCAGAGCCGTGAGCACGGAGCTGGAACCCTCCCAGAGAAGGAATCGTCATGGAAACTCTCTCCGCAGACCGCGTGACCGCATCGTCCGTCGACCTCGTCACCCCCGCGCGGGTGAAGGTCCTCGCCATCCTCCTGGTCCTGACCGCCCTCCCGGCATCGTTCCTGGGCGTGCTCTGGAAAGGTCCGGAGGAGACGAACGGCCTCTACACCTTCGCTGAGATCAGCCCGGACCGCGATCTGTGGTGGGGGCTGGTGACCGCTGTCGGCGTGCTGCTCGCGATCAGCGTCCCGATCCAGGCGCTGCTCACCATGCTGCTGACCACCGCACGCGGCAGCAGTTGGGCGACAGTGGGCGGCGTGATGATGTGGATCGGTGCCGGGCTCCAGGCTGCCGGGCTCGGCGGTTGGGCCTCGGCGTACTTCTTCGCGACCGACCCGGACGTGGGCGCGTCTGCCGGTACCGCGGTGATCGAGGCCGCGAACGCCGACGAGGCACATCTGCTCGGGCTGGTTCCGGCCGGGATGGCACTGGTGGTCCTGGGCACGATCGCCCAGAGCGTGGGCCTGTTCCGCGGGCGGTCGGTCCCTGTCTGGGTGCCGGTCGCGATGCTGTCGGTGGTGCTGGTGTTCGTCGTGCCCGGCTTCGGCCCGCAGAGCCTGATCGGCAGTGTGCCGATGGCGGCCGCCACGATTGCGATCGCGGTGTACGCCGTCCGGCGCACACAGGTCAACGGTCGTTGACGAGGTAAGACCGCGCCCTGACGGCGCTGACGGTCAGATGGCGACGCCGCCGCCACCGTCCTGGCCGACCATCGGCACCACGAGCCGGGGCTTCTTCTCGCCCACGAACTTCTTCTGTGCCCAGGTCGCGAGCCAACCGAGCAGCAGGTTGACGATGATGAAGATCGCGGCGACGACGAGCATCGTCGGCACCCGGTTGTTGAACGCGGTGAAGATCTGCTTGGCGACCGCGGTCAGGCCGGGCGCACTGATGGCGTACCCGAGGGCGGTGTCCTTCAACGCGACCACGCATTGGCTGATCAGCGCCGGCAGCATGATCTTGACCGCCTGTGGCATCAGGACGATGTTCATGACCTGGGTCTTGCGCATGCCGATCGCGTACGCCGCCTCGGACTGGCCCCGGGGGACGGCGAGTACCCCCGCGCGGAGTACTTCGGCGAGCACGGAGCCGTTGTAGAGCGTCAGGGCGAGCACGACAGCCCAATAGCTGGAGGCGTCCTTCTCGATGCCGATCAGGTACCAGAGGAAGATCATCAGCAGCAGTACCGGCATCGCGCGGAAGAACTCGACGATGGCCCAGGCCGGCCACCGGATCCAGCTCCGGTCGGACAGCTTGCACACGCCCAGTGCGAACCCGAGCACCACCGCTCCGAGGATCGCTGTGAACGCCATCTTGAGGGTCACGAGCAGGCCGTCGACGAGCAGGGCCTCGATGTAGGCAGGGGTGATGAACGGCTCCCACAGTTCGTACTCGAACTGGCCGTTGTCGTACAGCTTCCAGATCGCCCAGGCGAGCGCGCCGAGCAGGGCGATCGCGGAGAGGACGGCGTACAACCGGTGCCGCGCCCTGGTGCGCGGTCCGGGGGCGTCGTAAAGGACCCCTGCGGTGCTCACGCGATCCTCCAGCGTCGCTCGAGCCTGTTGGCGAGGAACGAGAACAGTTCGACGAGCACGATGTAGCCGAACGCGAACATGATGAAGATGCCCAGGCGCTGCGAGGGGAAGTTGTTCGTGGTGATCCGCATCCTCGAGACGGCCTCGGCGACCCCGAACACGTACGCGACCGAGGTGTTCTTGATCAACGCGATCTGCACGCTCGCCAGCGGGGGAACGGAGGCCCGGAACGCCTGCGGCAGCACGACCTGACGCATGACGCCGGTGAACGGGAGACCGATGGCTCGGGCGGCCTCGGCCTGGCCGAGCGGCACGGCGTTGATGCCGGAGCGGATCGCTTCGCAGACGAACGCGGCGGTGTAGAGGCTGAGCGACACCACTGCGACGCTGAAGAACGAGGTGAAGTCGAAGGTGCCGATGTGTACGTCGACCCACCTGAAGTGGATCCCGAGATACGGGGCCATGAACGTGAAGAGTCCGAACACGATGACGAGGGGAGTGTTGCGGACCAGGTTGACGTAGACGGTGCCGGCCAGGCGCAGCACGCTGACCGGCGAGACCCGGAAGGCGGCCAGCAACGTCCCGAGGAGCGTCGAGAGGACACCCGCGACCAGGAACAGGAACAACGTGTACCCGAACGCCTTGAAGTACGCGTCGAGGTCGTCGAACACTGCCTCCACCGCAGGCCCTCCTTTCGTGGTCGGGTTACCCAGGGGCGGCGGCGCTGCGCCGCCCCCGGGTCAACCTGTGTGGATCAGGCAGCCGGGCAGGCGTCCAGAGCCGGCGGGTCCGGTGTCTCGACACCCGACGGGCCGAGGGTCAGTTCGAACGCTTCGGCCCAGGAGCCGTCCTCGAACGCGTCCTCGAGCACGGTGTTGATCCACTCGCACATCTCCGGGTGGTCCTGGCTGTAGCCGACGCCGATGCGCTCGGTGGAGAACGGTTCGCCGACGACCTTCAACTGGCCTTCGTTCTGCGCGGCGAACCCAGCGAGGATCGTGCCGTCTGTCGACATCCCCTCGACGCTTCCGTCGAGCACCTTCTGGACGCACTCGGAGTAGCTTTCGAAGCCGACCCCCTTGGCGCCCTTCTCGTTGATCTTGTCGATCGACGTCGAGCCGGTCACCGAACAGACTTCCTTGCCGGCGAGGTCCTCGATGCTGTCGACGTCGCTGTCCGCCTTCACCAGCAACTGCTGGCCGGTGAGCATGTACGGCCCGGTCTGACCGACGACCTTCCGGCGGTCGGGGGTGATCGAGTACGACGCGAGGACGATATCGACCTTGCCCGTGGTCAGGAACGGCTCACGGTTGTCGGAGACGGTCTCCTCCCAGGTGACGTTCGCGCTCGCCGGGTCGATGCCGAGGTCCGCCGCCAGGAGCTTCGCGATCTCGATGTCGAAACCGGTGGGGATGTCGGAGGCCGCGTCCTTGAAGCCGAGACCCGGTTGGTCGTACTTCACGCCGATGATGATCTTGCCGTCCTCGGCCAGCTCCTTCATCCGGGTGCCGTCATCGAACTTCTCGGCGGCGTTCTCCTCGGCGTCCACGTCGCGGCCGCCCTCGTCGTCGCCGGCACTGCCTCCGCACGCGGTCGCCGTGAGTGCCAGGACGGTGCCCGCGACGAGCGCCATGATTCGTGATCTACGCATCTTCTTTTCTCCTGTTTTCCCGAGTTGTTGATGAGGTTCTGAACGTCTGGCGGCTGCGCCGATCAGTGCTTGAGGATCTTCCCGAGGAAATCCTTCGCGCGATCGGACCGCGGGTTGGTGAAGAACTCCTCCGGAGTCGCTTCCTCGACAATGGCGCCGTCAGCCATGAAGACGACCCGGTCGGCCGCCGTACGGGCGAAGCCCATCTCGTGGGTCACCACGACCATCGTCATGCCCTGCTCGGCGAGCGAGACCATGACGTCGAGGACCTCTTTGATCATCTCCGGGTCCAGCGCCGAGGTCGGCTCGTCGAAGAGCATCACCTTCGGCTCCATCGCGAGCGCGCGGGCAATCGCCACGCGCTGCTGCTGACCACCGGAGAGCTGGGCCGGGTACTTGTCGGCCTGGTTCCCGACCCCGACCCGGTCGAGGAGTTCGCGGGCCTTCTTGTCGGCCGCGGCCTTGTCGAGCCCGCGCACCTTGAGCGGGCCGAGGGTGACGTTCTCGAGGATCGTCTTGTGCGCGAACAGGTTGAAGCTCTGGAACACCATGCCGACGTCGGCGCGCAGGGCGGCGAGCGCCTTGCCCTCTTCAGGCAGTGGCTTCCCGTCGAGGCTGATGCTGCCCTTGTCGATCGTCTCGAGCCGGTTGATCGTCCGGCACAGGGTCGACTTGCCGGATCCGGACGGGCCGATCACCACCACGACCTCGCCGCGCGCGATCGTGAGGTTGATGTCCTGAAGGGCGTGCAGCTCGCCGAACCACTTGTCGACGTGGTCCAGGACGACGAGCCCGAGTTGCTCTGTCATGGACCCTTCCTACCGGGTTCGACGACGCCGCCGCCACAAAGAGAGGTCTCGATCGGGTGAATAGTTTCGGGAAGTGCGCCGCAAGTGTCGCCGTCGGAATCATGGGCCGGGCCGCATTCGATGCTCGAAAGGCCCGGCCCCGAGCGATCGCGGTCAGGCGCTGACGCCGGCCCGCTCTGCGATCCCGAGTGGCTGCTTGGCGAACGACTGCTCGGCGTCGACCTCGTAGCAGAGATTCTGGGAAGCATCGCCGAGCGTCGAGTCGACGTACTGCTGGATCGCCTCGACCGATGCGGCCTCCCAGAGGCAGGTCACGGACGAGCCGTCGCGGGCGGGGTAGAACTGCAGCCCGCGTGCGCCGGCGGGCGCGCCCTCGTTCTTGACCAGTCGCTCGCCTCGGGCGAACGCGGTCTCGGGATCGATGATGGTGTGCTGGACAACGACGTACATGGTGCACCTCCGGTTCGGGGCTCGGGATCGAGCCACTCCGAGAGTGCTCCGAACCGGTGCCTTGCGGCATCGACCGGACCTGCCAACCGAAGCCCAGAGGCATGGCACATTCAGACCACGAGGTCGTGCTCGAACGCGAACGCGCTCGCTGCTGTGCGCGAGGTGACGCCGAGCTTGGTGAAGATGTTCTGCAAGTGACGTCGGACGGTGTGCTCGCTCAGCACCAGGACCGCAGCGATCTCCCGGTTGGTCCGACCGGAGGCGACCAGGCGCAGGACCTCAAGCTCACGATCGGTCAGCCCGTGGCTGCCTGCACCTGCGGCGGCTGCACCGGCACCGGACATCCGGTCGAGGTCGAGCCGGGCGCCGAGCCCCTCGAAGACCTCGCGCGCGGCCTCACGTTCCAGCATCGCCGCGTCGTCGTCGCCGAGCGCAGCGCAAGCCTCGGCGATGGCGACGCGCACCACCGCGGACTCGTGCTGGGCGGGAAGGGCGTGCCAGAGGTGGAAGCTGCGTCGCAGCTGCTCCAGGGCGACCTCGGGTTCGCTCTGCGCGAGCGCGACCAATCCTGCGGCCTCGGCAGCCATCGCCGCGAGTGCCTCGGTCGGATGACCGGCGACGATCTCGGCGAGCTCGCGGCTGGCGGCATCGGCCCGGTCCAGCTCGCCGGTCGCCAGCATGATCCTCACGTACGCCGGCAGCAGGCCGACCCGCTCCAGGGGACGGGATCGCTCACTGATCGCCCGCCGGATCGCTGCAGCAGCGGCATCCACCCGACCTTCGGCCAGCCGGAGCAGCGCGAGCCCGGGCTGCGGGTCATGACCGCAGCGGTTCGCCTGCTTGTAGGCGTCCTCGGCAGCGGCGAGCTCGCCCCGCAAGCGCAGCACCTCGCCCTGCCGGTAATGGGCGCCACCGAGAGCGATCTGATTGAGCACCCCGTCGGTGAACCGCTCGACAGCGCGCCGGGCTTCTGCGAGTGCGTCGGTCCAGGCACCGCGTTGCTGGAGGACCTCGGCGCGGTGGACCAGGCACAGGCCGTTGTGGGCGATCATCTCCGGCTGGCGCTCGCACCAGCCGGTCAGCGCGTCGGTCCAGGCAGCCGCCCGTCGTAGCTCGAAGACGTCGTGGCAGAAGGAGATCGTGTTGCAGTACACGATGCCGGTGACGACCGGCGAGAGCCGGCCGGAGGCGGCGATGACGAGCAGCTCGTCGAGCAGGCGGCCACCCTCGTCGAGGCGGCCCTGCCGCAGCAGCGCGCTGCACTGGTCGTCGCGGGCGAGCCAGACCAGGTCGTCGTCGCCGTACCGCTCCGCGATCACCGCCGCCTCCAGCGCCGTCGCGTAGCCCGCCTCGAAGTCGCCGCTGCCGATCTGCTGCAACCAGCGCGGGATCAGCAGGTAGGCGCCCTCGGCGCACTCCTGCCCGAGCTCGGCCAGCAGTCGCTCGCCCCGGCCGAACCAGCCGAACGCGAGGGCGGACTGCCCGCGGAACAGGAAGCTGTGCCCGATCCAGAACGTGACCGCAACGGCGGGCGCGACCTCACCGGTGGCGAGATGGGCGTCGTGCGCCCGTTCCAGCGCGGCGACGTACTCCTCGTCCCGGCCGAGCATGTACGCCGACCGAGCCAGCAGCTCGAGGTCGGCGGCGTGCAGCAACTCCTCGCTGTCCGCCGAGGTGAACGACTCGAAGGCCTCCGCCCATTTCTCGGCGGCGTAGCAAGCCCGTGCGTGGTCCAGCTCGACGGCACTCGACGCCACTGATCGATCATCCCACGGTCCGTAGGGCGCTCAGCCTTTCGTGGACGCCGTGCTGTCGTTGACGGACCTCCACGCCACGTACTCTTGACCGGTCATGAGCACTGCACGCACGTACCAGGTCCGCACCTACGGGTGCCAGATGAACGTCCACGATTCCGAGCGCCTCTCCGGGCTGCTCGAGGACGCCGGGTACGTCGCTGCCGGTGATCAGGACCAGGCCGACGTGGTCGTCTTCAACACCTGCGCGGTGCGCGAGAACGCGGACAACAAGCTCTACGGCAACCTCGGGCATCTGGCCTCGGTCAAGGAGAAGCACCCGGGCATGCAGATCGCCGTCGGTGGCTGCCTGGCCCAGAAGGACCGCAGCACGATCACCGAGAAGGCGCCCTGGGTCGACGTCGTCTTCGGCACGCACAACATCGGCTCGCTGCCGGTCCTGCTCGAGCGTGCCCGGATCGCCGAGGAGGCCCAGGTCGAGATCCTGGAGTCGCTCGACGTCTTCCCCTCCACGCTGCCGACCAAGCGCGAGTCGGCGTACGCCGCCTGGGTCTCGGTCTCGGTCGGCTGCAACAACACCTGCACGTTCTGCATCGTCCCGGCGCTGCGCGGCAAGGAGAAGGACCGCCGTCCGGGCGAGATCCTCGCCGAGATCGAGGCCCTGGTCGCCGAGGGCGTCAGCGAGGTGACCCTGCTCGGCCAGAACGTGAACACCTACGGCGTCGAGTTCGGCGACAAGCTCGCGTTCGGCAAGCTGCTCCGCGCCTGCGGCGAGATCGAGGGCCTGGAGCGGGTCCGGTTCACCTCCCCGCACCCGTCGTCCTTCACCGACGACGTCATCGAGGCGATGGCCGAGACGCACAACGTGATGCCGCAGCTGCACATGCCGTTGCAGTCCGGCTCGGACAAGGTGCTGCGCGACATGCGCCGGTCGTACCGGGCCGAGCGCTACCTCGGGATCATCGACCGGGTCCGCGCCGCGATGCCGGACGCCGCGATCAGCACCGACATCATCATCGGGTTCCCCGGCGAGACCGAGGAGGACTTCCAGGGCACCCTGGACGTCGTCCGCAAGGCGCGGTTCGCCAACGCCTTCACCTTCCAGTACTCCAAGCGCCCCGGTACGCCGGCCGCGGACCTGCCCGACCAGGTCCCGCCCGAGGTCGTGAAAGACCGCTACCAGCGCCTGGTCGACCTCGTGAACGAGATCGCCTGGGAGGAGAGCAAGCGGTTCACCGGCCAGGTCGTCGAGTTGATGGTCGCCGAGGGCGAGGGTCGCAAGGACATCGAGACGCACCGGCTCTCCGGCCGGGCCCGGGACAACCGGCTGGTGCACTTCAGCCCGATCGCCCCGGACGGCGGCTCGCTCGAGGTGCGTCCCGGCGATGTGGTCGAGGTCCGGGTCAGCTACGCCGCGCCCCACCACCTGGTCGCCGACGGGCCGGTCATCTCGGTGCGGCGTACGCGATCGGGTGACGCGTGGGAGGCCCGGGTCGCGCCGAAGCCGACCGGGGTGACACTCGGGATGCCGGCCGTCGGCGTACCGACGCCGCTGCCCGACGCACCTGTCTGCGGCTAGGAGCGCAGTCGCCACTGGCTGAAGCCCACGGCCTGCTCCCCGAGAGCATCTCCCCGTGGTCGAGGGAGGCTGAATCAGCCGCGTTCTGACATCACGGGGGTCAGAACCCACCGACGATGTGCTCGGGTAGTGACGCGCACCGCTTCACAACCCAGCGGACGAGCAGTCGGGTTGTGACACCGCCCGTGTCAGGACCGACGCTGAGCCGTCAGCCCGGAGGCTCCGTGCTCGGATCGTCGAGGTTCGCCTCGCGGTCCGGGCCGTGCGCTTCCTGGATCTCGTCCGGGACCTCCTCGTCGAGCTGTGCGGACAGCGGGACGTCGGGCGTGAGCGGTGGGATCGAGGTGGCTTTCTCGACCGCGTCGACCCCGCCTGCCTCGTTGCCGGGGTCGGGGTCTTCGTCGATGGTCGGTTCAGCGGGGACGATCGACGGAACGGAGGTTCGGCTCATCTGCCCCCTGTGCCCAGCCGGCGCGTGAGGAAACCTCCTCGGCGGTTCAGGGGATGTCGTCGTTCTTGCCGTCGAGCCCGTCGAGGGCGTCCTTGGCCTTGTCCACGCCGGTGTCGATCTTGGCGGCGTGCTTCCCACCGGTCTTGTCGTCGATGAGGTCGCCCGCCTTGTCGAGCCCGTCGCCGATCTTGTCGCCCTGGCTGTCGACCGCCCCGGTCAGCTTGCCCTTGATGTTGTCGAGAAATCCCATCGTGCGCCTCCCTCGGTCACGGACCTCGCTGTCCGGTACTCCTTCAGCATGCCGCCGTAGGAGCCGCGACGCCACCATTGGCAGACTGGCCCCATGCCGACCCTCCCGATCGTTGCCGTCGTCGGCGCGACGGCCTCGGGGAAATCCGATCTCGCCCTCGCGCTGGCCGAGCGTCTGCGTGGTGAAGTCGTCAACACCGATGCGATGCAGGTCTACCGCGGGATGGACATCGGCACTGCCAAGCTGCCGCCGGCCGAGCGCCGCGGCGTACCGCATCACCTGCTCGATCTCCTCGACGTCGCCGAGCCCGCCACCGTCGCGGAGTTCCAGGGCTGGGCGCACGAGGTGATCGCCGACTGCCGGGGTCGGGGCGCCGTCCCCGTGCTGGTCGGGGGCTCCGCGCTGTACACCCGGGCGATCCTCGACGTCTTCGAGTTCCCCGGCACCGACCCCGAGCTGCGCGCCCGGTACGACGCCCGGCTGACCGAGATCGGCCCGGAGGCACTGCACGCCGAGCTCGCCGCGGCGGACCCGGCCGCGGCCGCGGCGATCAACAGCCGCAACGGCCGCCGGATCGTCCGGGCGCTGGAGGTGATCGCGATGACCGGGAAGCCGTACGTCGCGACTCTGCCCGCGCCGGTCTACGCGGATCCGGCGTCGGTGCAGATCGGCGTGGACATCGACCGGCCGACCCTCGATCTGCGCATCGCGCAACGGGTGGAACTGATGTGGCAGCAGGGCTTCGTCGACGAGGTGCGCCGCTTGGCCGAAGCCGGCCTCCGCGACGGGATCACCGCGAACCGGGCGCTCGGCTACCGGCAGGTGCTCTCGTTCCTCGACGGCGAGATCACCGAGGCGGAGGCCAAGGAGCAGACGATCAGCGGGACCCGGAGGTTCGCCCGCCGCCAGGACAGCTGGTTCCGCAAGGATGACCGGATCAGCTGGGTGGCGTACGACGACCCCGACCGGGTCGAGAAGGCGCTCGCCGTCATCGGTCGCTGAGGCGGTCGCTCAGCGGCGGTCCCTGCACCTCTCAGGCGGCGAGAGCGATCGAGAGCACCACCGCGGCGTCGCAGACGGTGCACATCCACTCCTGGTCGGTCTCCTCGACCGGCAGGAACACGGTGGTGGTGCCACAGTCGGCGCAGTGCCGGGCGTCGCCCTGGAGCATGAGCGCGAGTTCCATGACTTCAGTGTTCATGCCCCGAGGGTGACCAAGGGGCCCGACACAACCCGCAGGCGGACTTTCTCCCTGTCGGTGCGCGGTGGCACGCTCGATCCATGCTCACCCAGTACTTCACCGCCTCGAGCCTCGACGGCTTCATCGCGGCCGAGCCCGAGGACGGGCTCGCCTGGCTCCTCACCCGCGACATCGACTCGAAGGGCCCGCAGGGCTACGACGCGTTCTTCGCCGAGATCGGCGCGCTCTGCATGGGCGCGACGACGTACCAGTGGCTGCAGACCCACCACCCGGACGAATGGTTCTACGAGATCCCGTGCTGGGTCTTCACGCACCGGGAGTTCCCGACCCCTGAAGGCGACGTCCGCTTCACCTCCGCGCCGGTCCCCGAGGTCCATGCCCTGATGGCCGAGGCCGCCGGCGGCAAGAACGTCTGGGTCGTCGGGGGCGGGGAGCTGGTCGGTCAGTTCCACGACCACGGCCTGCTCGACGAGATCTGGATCCAGTACGCACCGCTCACCCTCGGCTCCGGCGCGCCGCTGCTGCCGCGGCGAGTCGAGTTCGAGCAGATCGCCCTGGACGAGAACGGTGAGTTCGCCTGCCGACGGCTGCGGGTCAAACGAGACGGCACGGCCTCCTAGACTGGGTCCGTGGACTACTCCTTCGTCAAGGGACACGGGACCGAGAACGACTTCGTCCTGGTCCCCGATGCCAACGGCCGTCACGAGCTCACCCCCGAGCAGGTGGCGCGGCTCTGCGACCGCCGCGCCGGCATCGGTGGCGACGGGGTGATCCGGGTCGTGCGCACGGACGCGACCGACGACCCGGCCGCTGTCGCCGCTCGCGGTGAGGCGCGCTGGTTCATGGACTACCGCAACAGCGACGGTTCGCTCTCGGAGATGTGCGGCAACGGGATCCGGGTGCTGGCGCTCTACCTGGCCACGCACGCCGACATCGACCCGCGCGATCCGCTGAAGATCGCCACCCGCGGCGGCATCAAGACGCTCACCTTCGACGGCGACCGGATCACCGTCGACATGGGCACCCCCGAGGTGTTCGCCGAGACCAAGGTCGGGGTGGGGGAGCGCTCCTGGCCGGCCAGCCGGATCTCGATGGGCAACCCGCACGCGGTGGCTTTCGTCGATGACCTCGCCGACGCGGGCGCCCTGCTCGAGCAGCCGGACTACGACCACACGGTCTTCCCCGACGGCGTCAACATCGAGTTCGTCGTACGCCGCGGTGACCAGCACGTCGCTATGCGGGTCCACGAGCGCGGGTCGGGCGAGACCCGGTCCTGCGGTACCGGCGCCTGTGCGGTCGCAGTTGCGGCGGCTCAGGCCGACGGCGCCGAGCGCGGTACGCCGTACACGGTCGACCTGCCCGGCGGCACCCTCGAGATCGTCTGGACCGCCGATGACCGGATCCTGATGACCGGCCCCGCCGTCCTGGTCGCCGAGGGCGTCACCGACCTCTGATCGTCGGTGGTTGAGCAGGGAGCGCGGCTGAGGGACGAAGCCGGGACCGAGCGAGTCGAAACCCGGTGACGTACCCGCGGACCTAACCCAGGATCAGGCAGGTCGTGGTCGCGTGCGCGATCAGCTTGCCGGTGGCGTCGTACAGCTTGCCCTCGGCGGTGCTCTGGGTGCGGCCGCGGTGGATGACCGTGCCGGTCGCCCGGACCACTCCCATGCCCGGCTGCATCGCACGCAGGTAGTGCACGTTGAGCTGCGCGGTCGTGTAGCCGACGCCGGGCGGGAGCGTGGTGTGTACGGCGCACCCCATGCAGGAGTCGAGGATCGTCGCCGCGATGCCGCCGTGGATCGTCCCGAGCGGGTTGGTCATCCGCTCGTCCGGGGAGAGCTCGAAGGTGCAGACGCCGTCGGCGATCTCGACGGGCATCATCCCGAGCGTGACCGCGATCCCCGGCGGTGGCACATCGCCACGGCCGACTGCCTGCATCAGTTCCAGGCCGGTCATCCGGGCGAGGTCGTCGAGGGCCAGGGGTGTGGTGTCGAGGGTCATGCGGCGCCTTCCATGGGCAGAGTTCCGATCGGTTCGGGGGTGAGGTCGAGCGTGGGTCCCGCGGCGCGTTCGTGGCGGGGGAGGGCGAGGGCGGCCAGCGTGGTCAGGACGCCGCAGAGCGCGAGCATCCACCAGACCCGCTGGAAGTGGTCGAGCGCGTTCAGCGGGGTGACGGTGCCGAGCAGTGCCACCGTCAGCGCCACCCCGAAGGTCGCGCCGAACTGGCGGATCGCCTGGTTGACGGCCGATCCGGCGCCGAACTGGTCGGGGGGCAGTCCCTGGACCGCGGCGCTGGTCAGGTGCGGGATCACCATCGCGACCCCGAGTCCGCCGAGCAGCGCGGCCGGCAGCAGGTGCTCGACCCAGGCGGGCTCGGTCGTCATCACGGCGAGCATCCACAGGCCGCTGGCCGCGTAGACGAGGCCGCCGGGGATGAGGACGGCGCGCTGGCCGATCCGGCCGGCGAGCCGACCGAACAGCGGCGCCAGCGCGATCACGACGAGCGGCCCGGGAATCATCACCAGCCCGGTCTTGACGATGCTGTAGCCCCAGACGTTCGTCAGGAAGAGCACCTGGGCGAAGAACATCGCCGTGAAGCCGACTGTGAAGGCGGCGGTGGCGATGTTCGCCCAGCGGAACGACCGGGCGCCGAACAGACTGAGGTCGAGGGCCGGGTGCGGGTGGTCGAGCGTGCGGACCACGAAGACGGCCAGGACGGCGAGCCCGGCCACCAGGACGCCGATCGTCCGCACCGAGAGCCATTGCCACTGGTCGGACTGCACGATCCCGAGGGCGAGGAGCGCCAGCGAGCCCGCGAGCAGCAGCGTGCCGATCGGGTCGGGGAAGCGGCTGACGTTCGCCTCCCGCGACTCCGGCATCGTCCGGCGGGCCAGCCACCAGGCGACGGCGCCGACGGGCAGGTTGATCAGGAAGACCGACCGCCAGCCCCAGCCGTCGACCAGCAGAGCGCCGGCCGTCGGGCCGACCGCGGCGGCCAGCGCGGCGACCGCACCCCAGATCGCGACCGCGGCCGGGATCTTCTCCGAGGGGAACACCGAGAGCACGATCGCCAGCGAGGCCGGGATCAACGCGGCGGCGCCCAGGGCCTGGACGACGCGGAAGGCGACCAGCAGCGCAGGCGTGGTGGCCGCGGCGCAGAGCGCGGAGGCCAGCGTGAACGCGACCAGCCCGACCATGAAGGTGCGCCGGCGACCGAAGCGGTCGGCAAGGCGACCGGCCGGGACCAGGGCCGCGGCGAGCGCGATCGTGTACGCCGACAGCGTCCACGACATGGTCGCGAACGAGACGTCCGGGAAGCTCGCCCGGATGTCCTCGAAGGCGACGAAGAGGACCTGGGTGTCCAGGAAGACCATGAAGGCCGCGAGGCTCGCGACGCCGAGCACGCCCCAGGGGTTCACAGCCGGCGCTCCGGGCCGGATCGCTGATGTCATGCCGGGAACCCTAGGTGACGATGGTTTAAAAAATCAACTGATTGATAAAGAATCTCAACTCTTCTATCCTGAGCGCGTGCCGAAGACCTACGACCAGACCTGCACCATCGCCGCCGCCCTCGACCGGGTGGGCGACCGGTGGACGCTGCTGATCCTTCGGGAGCTCTCCTTCGGCCACCAGCGCTTCACCGACCTGCGCCAGGCGCTTCCCGGGATCGCGTCGAACCTGCTCGCCGAGCGGCTCAAAGACCTGGAGGCCTCCGGGCTCGTCGAGCAGCACGAGCTGCCCGCTCCGGCCGCGCGCACGGTCTACCGGCTGACTGCCGACGGCCGCCGGATCCGGCCGGTGCTCCGGTCACTGGCCCAGTTCGGGCTCCCGTACCTCGACCTCCACGAAGGCGCCGAACTGCGCCCGCGGATGGTCGTCTTCGGCGGCAGTGGCGCGACCTTCGATCCGGCTGCCGCTGTCGGGGTGGACCTGCGGATCCGGTTCCTCCTCGACGACGAGGAGCACTGGCTCGAGATCCGCGACGGACACCTCGTCCGGGCGGACGACACCGCAGAGCCGGACCTCACCTTCACCGGCGAGGCCGCCGCCCTGCTCGACTACTCCCGCGGGGCGGACCTTGAGGCTCTGGCGTCCCGGCTGACGATCGAGGGCTCGGCGGCCGCGCGTCGTACGTTCGTCCGCTGCTTCCCGGCCGCGGTCGTCGCCTGAGGGTTCCGGCGGCGGTGACCGCCCCGCAGGCACCTCGACGGGCTCGATGTCCGGGGATCTAGGATGCCCGCCATGGACATCAATGGAACCAGCGCAATCGTCACCGGCGGCGCGTCGGGCATCGGTGAGGCCGCTGCCCGTCAGCTCGCTGACAAGGGCGCGATCGTCGTCGTCGCGGACCTGAACGCCGAGAAGGGCGAAGCCCTCGCCAAGGAGATCGGCGGCGCTTTCGTCAACGTCGACGTCACCAACACCGAGCAGATCCAGACCGCGGTCAACACCGCCGTCGAGCTCGCCCCGCTGTGGTCGCTGGTCAACTCGGCCGGCATCGGCTGGGCCCAGCGCACCATCGGCCGCGACGGCAACCCGGACTCGGCGCACAACCTGGACGCCTTCAAGAAGGTCATCGCGATCAACCTGATCGGCACCTTCGACGCGGTCCGGCTCGCGGCCACCGCGATGAGCCTCAACGAGCCGAACGAGAACGGCGAGCGCGGCGCGATCGTGAACATGGCCTCCGTGGCCGCCTTCGACGGTCAGATCGGCCAGGCGTCGTACTCGGCCTCCAAGGGCGGCGTCGTCGGCATGACCCTGCCGGTCGCCCGTGACCTGTCGGCCGCCGGGATCCGGCTCAACACCATCGCCCCCGGCCTGATCGACACCCCGATCTACGGCGAGGGCCCGGAGTCCGAGGCGTTCAAGGCCAACCTGGGCCAGAACGTGCTCTTCCCCAAGCGCCTGGGTCAGGCGAGCGAGCTGGCGAGCATGGTCGTCGAGCTCGTCACCAACTCCTACATGAACGCCGAGACCGTCCGCGTCGACGGCGGCATCCGGATGCCTCCCAAGTGACCCACGCGGTCTAGCGAGCCGCCGCACATCCGAGTAGCTCGGGCGTGCGGCGGTTCTCTTTTCTGAATCGTGATCGGCTTCTTCCGCGCCAAGCGCCTCGGACGCTTCGTCACCGGCATCGCCGAGTGCCCGGCCGTGAAGTCGGCGACCTTCCGGATCCGCTGACCCAGGACGCCAGAGCGCCCGGCCGGCCTCACTGCGCAAGGAGGCTGACCGGGCGGCCTGGTGGCTAGTTCGCCGACTGCTCGGGCGGCGGATCGACCGGGTCGGCGGAGTCGAGCGACTCGTTGCCCCCCGTTGTGGGTTCAGGCATGCCGCGGACCTTGCCCACGCGTTCACTGCTCACGCCCATGTTCCCGCGCAGTCCGGACTCCTCGCCCATGTTCGGCTCGGAGTCGAGGACGTCACGCGGAGCGGCCGGGTCGCTCATTCGACACTCTCCGACGGCTGGTCGAGCGCGGTCTCGGCGTTCTCGCGGACGATCGCGTCGTAGAAGGGCTCCTCGGCACCGGGCGCCGGACGGGTCTGCGGATCGTCCGACGAGTCGGCCAGCCCCTCGGTGTGCACCTTCTCAGCGGGAGTGGTTCCGTCTTCGTTTCCGTGAGCCGTCATGACTGCGATGTACCCGTGCCGTCCCGCTCCATGCATCCCGATCCCGATCCCGGGGCCGCGGTCGATCCCGGTGTCCCCGGACCCAGGACGCAGAGCGCCCGGCCCGCCCCGTTCACGATGCGTAACCGTGTCTTGGGGGCGGACCGGGCGTTCGCGTCCGTGCCGGCCGTTCAGCCCCGGGAGACCGGCGGCCGTACCCCGCGATACCCGGGATTCGTCCCGGTCATGCCCGTACCGCCAAACCAATTGCACCGACGGCATAGCCTGGACGTCGTATGACGAACGCATCTGAACCTTTCGACCTCGACGATGAACTCGAGGAGACCTCCGACTGGGACGAGGACGACCTCGATCCCGACGTCGTCGACCCCTGGTCCACCGACGACCCCGAAGAGACCGTCGGGTCGATGGACCTGGCCGAGCGGCACGCGCTGCGCCGCGTCGCCGGGCTCTCCACCGAGCTCGAGGACATCTCCGAGGTCGAGTACCGCAAGCTCCTGCTGGAGCGGGTCGTGCTGGTCGGGGTGTGGACCGAGGGCACCGTGGAGGACGCCGAGAACTCGATGGCCGAGCTCGCGCTCCTCGCCGAGACGGCCGGCTCCCAGGTGCTGGAGAACGTCTACCAGCGCCGGGACAAGCCGGACCCGGCCACCTACATCGGGCGAGGCAAGGTCGACGGGGTCCGCGAGATCGTCCAGGCCACCGGTGCGGACACCGTGATCATGGACGGCGAGCTGGCGCCCAGCCAGCTGAGGAACCTCGAGGACAAGCTCAAGGTCAAGGTCGTCGACCGGACCGCGCTGATCCTGGACATCTTCGCCCAGCACGCGAAGTCCAAGGAGGGCCAGGCCCAGGTCGAGCTGGCCCAGCTCAACTACATGAAGCAGCGCCTGCGCGGCTGGGGTGGCAACCTCTCCCGTCAGGCCGGTGGTCGTGTCGCCGGCGGTGCCGGGATCGGTTCCCGTGGTCCTGGTGAGACGAAGATCGAGAACGACCGCCGCCGGATCAACAACAAGATCGCCAAGCTCCGCCGCGAGCTGTCCCAGCTGAAGACGACGCGGGCGACGATGCGCGGCGAGCGCAGGCGCAACGCGATCCCGAGCGTGGCCATCGCCGGGTACACGAACGCCGGCAAGTCCTCCTTGCTCAACAAGCTGACCGGCGCCGGGGTGCTGGTCGAGGACTCGCTGTTCGCGACCCTGGACCCGACCACCCGCCGTACGACGACCGCGGACGGCCGGATCTACACGATGAGCGACACCGTCGGGTTCGTCCGGCACCTGCCGCACCAGCTCGTCGAGGCGTTCCGCAGCACCCTGGAGGAGGTCGCCGAGTCCGACCTGATCCTCCACGTGGTCGACGGGTCGCACGCCGACCCCGAGGGTCAGCTCGCCGCGGTCCGCGAGGTCCTCGCCGAGATCGGCGCCCACCAGATCCCCGAGCTGGTCGTGATCAACAAGGCCGACCTCGCCGACCCGATGACCCTGGCCCGGTTGCGCCAGCGCGAGCCGCACTCGGTGGTCTGCTCGGCCAAGACCGGCGAGGGCATCACCGATGTCGTCGCCGCCGTCGAGGCCGACCTGCCCCGGCCGGCCGTCGAGGTCAGGGTGCTGCTCCCGTACAGCCGGGGCGACCTGGTCAGCAAGCTGCACGACCGCGGCGAGGTGCTGAGCGTCGAGCACACCGGCGACGGGACCGTCGTCAGCGCCCGGGTCAGCGAGGCGCTCGCCGGCGAGCTCGAGATGTACCTGCTCGCGGGCGTCGCTGACGGCGAGTAGTCCCCGGATGCTCGGATCGGACTAGGCCGCGTCGTCCCTTCGGACGGCCCCGGCCCGTTAGCCTCCCTGACATGAAGCAGTTGGTGGCCCGCGTCATCGCCCTGTGCCTGCTGGCCGTGGTCATCGCCATCGGCTGGATCCCGTTCGACCAGAACGGGGAGTCGAACGAGATCTCCAGCATCACCGACTACCGCGCGGCCTTCACTGTCGCTGCGAACGGCGACCTCAGTGCGGTCGAGACGCTGACGGTGTCGTTCCCGACGTACCGGCACGGGATCTTCCGGTTCTTCGACACCCGGGACCCGAACCACCCCAAGAACCGGTTGATCCCCACCGACATCGCGGTGACCCGCAACGGCAGCCCCGAGCCGTTCGAGCTGCAGAAGAAGGAACGCGGCCGCTACATCAACGCCAAGATCGGCAGCGCCGATGTGACGTTCACCGGCCAGCACGTCTACCGGATCAGCTACAAGATCGAGGGCGTGCTCAACCCGGGCGAGAACGGCTCGCGGACGGAGTTCTACTGGAACCTGATCCCGCCGGGCTGGCTGATGCCGATCGGCGGGTCGCGGCTCACCGTCGAGCTCCCGGCCGACGCCGAGAACCTGCGTTGCGCCGTCGGGGTCGGCGCGGCCGCGGGTCGTTGCAAGGTCGAGGGTGAGGGCACCGACCGGCTGGTCGTGGTCACCGGCGGGCTCGCGCCGAACACGCCGGTCACGGTGCTCGCGGGCATGGACATCGCGACCCCGGACGCCAACACCCTGCCGTGGAGCAGCAACCTCGACCCGATCCTCGGCCGGCACCCGGTGCTGCTCGGGTTCGTGGTCGTGCTCGCCCTGCTGCTCGGCGGAGCCGGGATGCTGCTGAGTCGGTCGACCCACGAGAAGGCACCCGGCTTCCCGCTGATGTACGCGCCGCCGGACGGGGTCGGCCCGGCGCAGGCGGCGTACATCCTGACCGAGGACGTGGACAACAAGGCGTTCGTGGCGACGATGATGTTCGCCGCCGAGAAGGGGGTCGTCCAACTGCAGCAGGACGGATCGTCCTGGACGGTCACCGGTGCCCAGGACACCAACGCCTGGGCCGGTGTCGACGGTGTCACCCAGCTGGCCGGTCAGTCGCTCGGCGTCACCGCGTCCGGGGCCAGCTTCTCGGCCTCGCCGAACTCGGTCAGCGCCGGCAAGAACCTCAAGGAAGCGCTCGGCGAGTTCGAGGCCAACACCAAGGGCTGGGCGCGCACCTCGGGCCTGATGGAGACCAGCGGCCTGGGCGGCGGTGGCTGCATCGTGCTGATCGTGGTCTTCGCGCTGACCGTGTTCCTCGGGGCGTTCAACCCGTTCAACATGTCGATCCTCGCGATCATCCCGGGCTTCTTCGCCATCGGCGCCCTGTCGGTCGGCGCGACCGGCGCCGGGACCAAGCGCACCGCGGCCGGTCGTGAACTCTGGTCGCGCGTCGGCGGGTTCCACCGGATCCTCTCCACGCCGTCGGCCCAGGACCGTTTCGACTTCTCCGGCCGCAAGGACCTCTTCACCCAGTACCTGCCGTGGGCGGTCGCCTTCGACTGCGCCGACGAGTGGGCGAAGAAGTACCGGATCGAGACCGGCGAGGAGCCGCCGGTGCCGTCGTACTTCCCGGTGTACGCCGGCGTGCACACCGGCAACTACGTCGACCAGATGGTCGGCAGCTTCGACTCGACGGTCTCCTCCGCGATCTCCTCCTACGAGGCCACCCAGAGCTCCTCCTCCAGCGGCGGAGGCGGTGGCTTCAGTGGCGGAGGCGGCGGCGGAGGTGGCGGTGGCGGTTCGTGGTGAGCCTCGCCCACCCGGACGTCGAACCTGTCGGGACGACCGCACGCCTGTTTGAATAGCTCAACTCCCTCGGACGAAAGAGGTACGGCATGATCCCCGCTCTGATCGTGATCGCGATCCTGGTCGGACTGGTCGGGTTCGTGATCGTCGGCTTCAACAAGCTGCGCACGACCGACGTCAGTGCTCAGGAAGCCCTCGGCGGCATCGACGTCCAGCTGACCCGGCGTGCCGACCTGATCCCGAACCTGGTCGAGACCGTGAAGGGGTACGCCGCGCACGAGCGCGCCGTCTTCGACGAGGTCACCCAGGCCCGTGCCGGCATGATCGCCGCCGCGAAGGGTGATGACGTCCCGGCCAAGGCCGCCGCGGACGCCGCGATGCAGCAGGCGCTGGTCAAGGTCAACGCGGTCGCCGAGGCGTACCCGGACCTGAAGGCCAACATCCAGTTCCTCGACCTGCAGAAGCAGCTCGCCGACACCGAGAACCAGATCTCCTTCGCCCGCCAGTTCTACAACGACGCGGTCGCGACCCTGAACAAGCTGGTCGTCACGATCCCGTGGATGTTCCTCACCGGGATCGCCGGCGTCAGCAAGCGGGACTTCTACGAGGCGCCGGCCGGCCAGGATCTGC
>JAKFBZ010000074.1:0-20148 GCA_036676945.1 Marmoricola sp. | reverse complement strand
CGGCGCTCAAGACCCAGGACGACGCCTTCTTCACAGCGGCGGACGCGGTCATGCAGGAGAAGGGGATCCAGGGCACGCCGACGGTCTACGTCAACGGCACCGCGGTGACCGGCGGGGTCTCCGAGCTCGTCGACGCGATCGAGAACGCCGTCGGCTGAGCAACCGTCTCGAAACCAACGCGCCGTTGATGCAAGCATGGGCGCATGAGCACTCCGACGTCCGATCCGGCGATCAGCGCGTTCATCGCCGGTCTGCCGAAGGCGGAACTGCACGTCCATCACGTCGGCTCGGCTTCCCCGCGGGTGGTCGCCGAGCTCGCCGAGCGGCACCCCGGCGCGGTGCCGAGTGATCCGGACGCGCTCGCCGAGTTCTTCAGGTTCCGTGACTTCGCGCACTTCATCGAGGTCTACCTGGCGGTCGTGGACCTGATCCGCACACCGGAGGACATCCACCTGCTCACCTACGAGGTCGCCCGCGAGATGGCCGAGGGGCAGAACCTGAAGTACGCCGAGCTCACCTGCACGCCGTACACGTCGGTGCTCGCGGGGATCCCGATCGAGGCCTACAGCGAGGCGATCGAGGACGCCCGGCGTGCCGCTGAGCGCGACTTCGGCCTGCGGCTTCAGTGGATCTACGACATCCCGGGGGAGTTCGGGCTGCCGGCGGCCGACGCGACCCTCGACTACGTGCTGAACCACCCGACCGACGGCCTGGTCGGGTTCGGGCTCGGCGGTCCAGAGGTCGGCGTACCGCGGCCGCAGTTCGAGCCGCACTTCACCGCGGCGCGTGCCGCCGGGATGCGCAGCGTGCCGCACGCCGGGGAGACGACCGGGCCGCAGACGATCTGGGACGCACTGAACCTGCTCGGGGCCGAGCGGATCGGCCACGGCACCTCGGCCGCCCAGGACCCGGAACTGCTCGCGCACCTGGCGGCGTCCGGCATCCCGCTCGAGGTGTGCCCGTCGTCGAACATCGCCACCCGGGCGGTGGCCACGCTCGCCGAGCACCCGATCACCGCGTTCCGCGACGCCGGGGTGGTGGTCACGGTGAACAGCGACGACCCGCCGATGTTCTCGACCACGCTGAACCGCGAGTACGAGATCGCCGCCGACCTGCTCGGCCTGGACGAGGGCGGGATCCGGGACCTGGCGAAGGCGGCCGTCCGGGCGGCGTTCGTCGACACGGCGTACCAGGATTCGCTCTGCGCGGAGATCGACGCTTACACCGGCTGAGCCGTTCGTCAGGGCAGACCTAAGGGCCAGCGGTCTCATACTCCGCTGGCCCTTGAGTCTTTTGTACGACAAAGACGGCCTCCACCCTGGTCACGACACGCGTACGGCGTGGCGCGAGTCACGCAGAAGTGGGTGAATTCGGCGGAAATTCCGGAGCGCCCGCCCGGGGGCGAAATGGGGCACGCCGCCTCGGCTCTTGGGGGCAGGAGGCGAGGCGGCGCGTTGGTGCCGAGGATGGCGAGACAACCGGTCAACTGTCTGTAGCCCGTTGCGCCTAGGGGCGTTCAGACGATCGGCGTCGTCGCCATGCCCGTCGGGCCCGCCCGGCCGTGGGGGACCGGACGGACCCTTATTCCGGCCCTTCGTGGTTGCACCCGGGCCGGAGAACTGGCGGTACCCACTGCTTGCGCCGACCATGCGCCGAGGTGCCGGCGCAAGAACCCGCCCCGTCGCGTGCGGTACGACGGGGCGGGCCAAGCCGGGAGCGCCTTGGGAAAAGGGAGCGTCCCGTTCTGGGGTACTCGGTGGTTACCCGGCCCATCGCGGGGATAAACCCGGAACCGGGTGAACCGGGGGTCAGGCACCCTCGGGACCGACGGTGGGTGCCCCCGACAGGATTCGAACCTGTGACCTAGAGATTAGAAGGCTCTTGCTCTATCCAGCTGAGCTACGGGGGCGTGGGATCTGCGATCAGCGTCTCGATCTCCGAGGGCGAGTATGCCGCAGCGCGCGCCGTCAGTCGCGCGGAGATGACGACGGCAGGCACCGGTACACGGTGCGAACCCCGACGGCACGGTGCAGCTGCTTCATCAGCGAGCCGAAGAACTGGGTCCGGTAGGTGTTGTCGCTGACCGCGTAGACCGTGAAGTAGAGGCCGGAGAAGGCGGCGAGGAAGGTCGCGACCCGGACCAGCTCATGAGTGAGCGCCGGGAGCCAGTCCACGAACGAGGTCGGCGGGTCGCCGAGCCACGACTCGATCACGGCCGGCTTGATGGCCACAGAGCCGAAGACGACGAAGAAGGTGAACATCGCGACGCTGAGCAGCATCACCTGGAGCGTCTGGGAGATCAGCAGGACCAGGACCAGGTTCGCCTTCGCCAGTCCGGTGACCTGGGCCCGGGCGAGGAGAGCCGGGTCGTCGATCTCGGCGGCGCAGCGGATCGACTCCTGCTCCAGCGGCGTACCGGCACAGGCGGTGATCAGCTTCTCGCCGGTCATCTCGTCGTCGACCTGGTCGAGCTCCTCGGGGAGCCGCACCAGCAGGAACGCCACGGCGACCGCGGCGAACAGCAGCACCGCGACCCAGAGCACGCCGTCGTCGAGGGAGGACGCGACCTGCCACACCTCGGTGTTGATGAACAGGAACGTGACGAAGAGCAGCAGCAGCGGCAGCGCCTTGGTGACCAGCGGGATCAGCAGCCCGAGCGACGAGAGTGTCCTCCCGACGGCCCAGCGGGCCACCGTGCCGGCGTGCAGGGCGCGTACGGCGTACGCGGCCAGCGGGATCCCGGCGGCGACCATGCCGACGAACACGCTTCCGCTCGGGTCGTCGGACCACGCCGCACTCGCGATCCCCGTGGCCACCCCGACGACGACGGCGAGGGTGCCGAGCGTGACCAGGCGAGCACGGCTCAGACCCGAGGCGACGCCTTCGCGGAGTTCGTCGACGAAGTAGGGCAGCCCGCGGGAATTGAACCAGCGTTCTGCCGCGACGCGTTGGTCGTCGTACGACGGTGGTGGGGGAGTCGTGGACACGCCCGCACTGTAGTTCCCGTTCGGTGTTCAATCACCGTGACCACGACTGCGACCCAGAACCACGGAGGCACCCATGACCGTTCCGTCCAGCACCGACAGCACCCTCCCGCGGCAGCAGCGGTTCACCGGCCGCCGTGTCGTCGTGACCGGCGCCTCGGGCGGGGTCGGCCGTCAGCTGTGCGAGCTCTTCCGGGCCGAGGGAGCCCGGGTGATCGGGGTCGACGTCGTCCCCGGTGAGGGCGTGATCCAGGGCGACCTCGCCGACGCGGCGTCGGTGACATCGGTCGTCGAGCACGTGCTCGGGGAGTTCGGCGGCCTCGACGTCCTCTGCAACGTCGCGGGGATCCAGACCTTCGCCAGGATCGAAGAGGTGAGCCCCGAGATGCTGCGCCGGCACCTCGACGTGAACGTCGTCGGGCCGGTGCTGCTCACCCAGGGATTCGTGGGAGCGCTGGAGGAGTCCCGCGGCAACGTCGTCACGGTGGCGTCGATCTCGGCGTTGATGGGCCAGCCGTACAACGTCGCCTACTGCGCCAGCAAGGCCGGCGTCCTGCTCGCGATGCGGGCGCTTGCCGTCGAACTCGCCGGTCGCGGCATCCGGGTCAACTGCGTCTCGCCGGGCGGCATCGACACTCCGATGATCGAGGGCGCCGCGCACAGCCTCCCGGCGGACGTCGACTGGACCCTGATCGCCAAGAGCCAGAGCGTCATCCCCGGGTTCATGCCGCCGGCCGACGTCGCCGAGTCGATCATGTTCCTGGCCTCGGACGCCGCGTCGTCGATCACCGCGGCCAACCTCGTGGTCGACCGCGGCGTCATCTGGTAGTCGTACGGCGCCTCAGGCGTCGTAGTCGAGCCGTACTTCCTCGCTCACCGGATGTGCCTGACAGGTGAGGACGTAGCCGTTCGCGATCTCGTCGTCGTCGAGGACGTGGTTCTGGTCCATCACCGCGCGTCCGAGCAGGACCTTCGCGCGGCAGGTGCCGCAGGCGCCGCCCGCGCACGAGTACGGCGGCTCCAGGCCGGCCTGCATCGCGGCGTCGAGGATGGTGTCGCCGCTGGAGCGCAGCGGGAACGTCGACTCGACACCGTCGAGCGCGATCGTCAGCTGGCTCTCGACGTCGACCCCGATCTCGGCCTGGGACGGCTCGGTGTGGAACACCTCGGTGAGCACGGTGCCCTCGAGCGAGCCGCTCAGCGCCTCGACGAGGTCCTGCGGACCGCAGAGGAACCACGCATCGACGATTGCCGGGGCGAGTTCCTTGACCAGGTCGGTGGTGACGCGACCTTCGAGTGCGGCGCCCGGTGTACGGGACAGCACGTGGTGGACGGTGAACCGGTCGCCCGCGAGCTCGTCGAGCTCGGCGGCGAACATGGTCGTCGCCGGGGTGCGGTTGCCGTAGATCAGGGTGAAGGTGCTCCCGGGTTCGACCTCGAGGGTGGTGGCGATGATCGACATCAGCGGAGTGATTCCCGAGCCGGCGGCGACGGCGACGTACGAGCGGGGCGCCGCGGGATCGAGGGCGGTGTGGAACCGCCCGGTCGGCGACATCACGTCGAGGATGTCATCGGCCCGCAGCTCGTTGTTCACGTACGTCGAGAAGACGCCGCCGTCGATCTGCTTGACCGCCACGCGCAGGGTGTCCGCCGAGACCGGGGCGACGATCGAGTAGCTGCGCCGCACGTCGGCACCGTCGACGATCGCACGCAGGGTGATGTGCTGCCCCTGGACGTAGCGGTATTCGTGCGCCAGGTCGGCGGGCACATCGAAGGTGACCAGCTTGCTGTCCCCGGTCAGCGGCTCGACCGACCTGACCCGCAGCGGGTGGAAGACCGGGCGCTGGGCCGAGGCGCGGTCCGGGGTGGGTGCGAGGTCGTCGGTCAGCCGGCGCCAGGTCCGGTACTCGCTCGGGGAGAGCGATCGCCCGAACCAGGTGGAGATCGCCGCATTGCGATCGAGGTAGGCCTGCTCGTTGCGCCGCCACGCGCGGACGTAGCGGTAGAACGGCACGCTCGGGTGCAGGTGATGGACCAGGTGGTAGTTCTGGTAGACGAACAGCGGCGTCATCCAGCTCTCCCCGCCGACGCGGACCCGGGTGGCCTGGTACTTGTCCTCGCGCTGGGTGATGGTGAGTCCGTGATGGGGCAGGTAGTCGAACCACCAGGCAAGCACCATCAGTCCGATGCGCTGCGGTACCAGGAAGAGCCACACGACTTCGGAGGCGTAACCGTTGGTCATCAGGACCACGGTGCCACCCACGACGGCCGTCATTGTCAGCGCAGCCAGGACGGCCTCGCGACGCGGTCGCTGACTGATGCTTCTGAGGTAGAAGACGATGTACCAGAAGTCGATGGTCGCCCACCGCAGCGGCAGCTGCCAGGTCGGTCCGGCGCTCGTCCAGTTGTCCGGATCGACGGTCATCGGCTCGTTGGTGTTGCGGTGGTGCTCGATGTGGATGAACTTGACCACCGGGAAGCTCGCGTACGGCGTGACGAACGGGACTGAGAGGAAGCCGAAGGTGTTGTTGAGCCGGGTGTTGGTGCTGATCGCGTGATGGGTCGCCTCGTGCAGCACGCTGAACATCAGGAAGGTGACGGCCGCGCCCATGGGCACGGTCAGCCAGCGCGACCAGTCCGCGGCGAGCACGCCGTACGCCTCGACGGCGAAGAGGGTCAGCGTTCCGGCGTAGAGCAGGACCGTCGGCACCGCCAGGGCGGGGACCTTCTCACCCGGGTCGGGGAGTCCGAGCACGGGTTGGCGGGCGGGTGCTAGCGCCGCCGGGGCGGTCTGCGTCATGGAGCCTCGATCGGTCGGAGGTGTACAAACATACCTGATTTGTAAAGTAGCATGACACGAGACGAGGCTCGCCGGAAGAGCCGGCTCCGATCAGGCGGCGAGGCGCGCGGCGGCGGACGTGGAGGTCGTCGGGGCCGGGATCCGCGAGGTGCTCCGAGCGGCCGCCGATCGGGTCTTCAGATCAGCGACGACCGCGGCGGCCGGGCTGATCGGCGCGGGTCGGACGCGGTCGAGCACGTTGCCGACCACGATCGCGATCAACGGGATCCACACCGGGATCAGCATGAACAGGAAGAGCGGGATCATCACGTTGGCGGCTGGTCCCATGACGGGCCTCCTCGATCAGGTCTGCTCGATGCAGTGGTTGCATCGCGACTGATCCCAGAGGCTGCCAAGGCGTGGCGGCTGTGCCCACGGACCTGGCTACGACGTTCGACCAGGGCGTTGTGACGAAAGCACAACCGGCGGTCCGGGTCAGACGAGCGCGGGCGTGCCGTACCTGCCCAGGCAGCGGAGTGCGAGGGCCATCTCGGTACGGCGTTCCGTCAGCGGATGACCGACGAGCTCCTCGGCCTGGGCCAGTCGGTACCTGATCGTGTTCTTGTGGACGATCAGGCTCGTTGCGGTCGCGTCCACGCTGCCGCCGTGGGAGAGGAACATCGCGAGCGTCTCCCGGACCCGCTCCAGGCCCTTCTCGCCACCGGCCAGAGCGCCGAGCTCGCGGGCGATCAGCGCCCGGATGCCGGGTTCGTTGCCCGCGACGAGGCAGGCGAGTTCGACGTCGGCGTACGCGGTGAACAGGTCGTTCGTCCGTGCCGAGACCGCGAACCGCTGGGCGTCGACGGCTTCGCGGTGTCCTTGCCGGAAGCCCGGGACGCCCCTGGCCGGAACGCCGACCGAGACCCGCATCGCGTCGGGGCCGGTCCGGGCGGCCACGACCTCGCGCATGGCCTGCAGGTCCGGCTCGCCGCGGGTGGCGAGCCAGCCCCAGACCTCGCGTCGACCGACCGGGACGGTCAGCGGGCGACCGGCCTTCACCGCGGTCGCCAGGGCCGCGGCTACCTCGTTGAGGGAGGCGAGCACGTCGGTCGACGAGCCCTCGTCGGTCCAGAGCACCAGGGCCGTCTGCACCCCGCGGAGCGGATGCCCCAGGTCAGCGGCCGCTGCGTCGGAGTCGACCGAGTCGCCCCGCAGGATCGCGTTGACCGTCTCGGTGCGCCGGGCGAGCGCACCGTGCATCGTCGCTTCGCGTTCGTCGTAGAACACCTGGATCAGCTGCTCGATGGCTTCGTTGATCCAGGTCCCGCCGTGGTCCCAGAGGTAGATCAGGACGTCGCTGCGGTCAGGACCGTCCGCCGGGACCGCGGCCGCGACCTGGGTGAAGTAGTCCCAGACGGCTGCGGCCGCCACCCGGTAGACCTTCAGCAGCACGCCGAGCTCCAACTGCCGGCGCGCGATCGACAGCGCCAGGTCGGCGGCCTGGGGAGGCAGCAGCAGTTCCTGGCGCTCGCGTTCGAGAAGGCTGAGGAAGACCTGGAACTGGGCCTTGGTGCTGGCGTGCAGTTCGGCCATCAGGACCGGGTCGCCGACCAGCTCGGGCGTGTCCGCCAGGATCGCGGCATTGACGTGCGCGACGAAGGCCTCGACGTTCTCCTCGCGGCTGGTCTCGGCGATGTAGCCGCGCACCCAGGTGGCCAAGGTGGCGGCGGTGTTCTCGGTCATGGAGGTCCGTTCGATGCGCTGGCACGGCTGTACAGAAGTACAGATCTCGGCGGTGATCCTGGCACACCGTCTCAAGAGGACGGAAGAACCTTTGTGTTGGACTGCCAATCGTCGCGAACTCGCGTGATCGCGATCCCGTCCCGAAGTCCTGGCCGAGAGGCCCCTGTTCCGGAGGTCCGACGTGGCCGAACGCCAGTCCTACGACTACATCGTGGTCGGAGCCGGCAGTGCCGGTGCCGCCGTCGCCGGCCGGTTGTCCGAGGACGCCTCGGTCAGCGTCCTGCTCCTCGAGGCAGGGCCGGCCAACGACGCCCTCGAGATCTCGATGCCCGCGGCGTTCCCGGGCCTGTTCAAGACCAGGTGGGACTGGAATTTCGAGACCACCGCGCAGCCCGGTCTCGGTGGCCAGACGGCGTTCTGGCCGCGGATGAAGGCCCTCGGCGGGTGCTCGTCGATGAACGCGATGATGTACGTCCGCGGGGCCCGGGCCGACTTCGACGGGTGGAAGCGCGACTTCGGTGCCGTCGGCTGGTCCTACGACGAGGTGCTGCCGTACTTCCTGCGTTCGGAGCGGAACACCCGCGGAGCGAGTGCCTTCCACGGTGCCGACGGTCCGTTGCACGTCGAGGACCGGCGGTTCACCCACGAACTGTCGACGGCGTGGGTCGCCTCAGCGCGTCAGTCAGGGCTGGCCCCGAACGACGATTTCAACGGCGCCTCCCAGCTCGGTGCCGGCGTCTACCAGGCGACTACGCACAGGGGTCGCCGATGGTCCACGGCGGAGGCGTTCCTGACCGCCGACGTCCTGTCGCGGCCGAACCTCAGCGTCCGGACCGGCGCACTGACCACCCGGGTGCTCATCGAGAACGGGCGTGCGATCGGGATCGCCTACCTCGAGGGAGGTCGGGAGCGGCAGGCCTGGGCCGACGCCGAGGTGGTCCTCTCCGGCGGCGCGATCAACTCTCCGCAACTGCTGATGTTGTCCGGGATCGGTCCGGCGGACCACCTCGCCGAGATGGGCATCGAGACCCTGGTCGACCTGCCGGGCGTCGGTGCCAATCTGCACGACCACCCGGTGACCCCGATGCTCTGGAGGACCAAGGGCACCACCGACATCGCTGTCGACCACGTGACGCCGGCGCGGCTGCTCCAGTGGCAGGCCACCGGACGCGGTCCGCTGTCGTCCAACATCGGTGAGGCCGGCGGGTTCGTGCACACCCGCGACGGGCTCGAGGGCCCCGACATCCAGTTCATCGTGGCGCCGACCGGGTTCTACGACAACGGTCTCAACGAGGCCACCCAACGCCTCGTCACCACTGGCGTGACCCTGGTCGACGTGGCCAGCCGCGGACGCCTGCGGCTGCGGGGGAGCGACCCGCGGTGGAAACCCGAGCTGGATCCGGCGTACTTCTCCGAGCAGGTCGACCGGGACGCGGTCAAGGCCGGGTGCATGCAGGCGATCGAGATCGCGAACCAGGGTCCGATGGCGGGTCTGGTCGAGGGCCCCTTCCTTCGCACCGACGACGAAGCCGGGGTCGACGAGTTCATCACCCGGTACACCCAGACGCTCTTCCACCCTGTGGGGACCTGTGCGATGGGGACGGGCGACGAGTCGGTGGTCGATCCCGAACTCAGGGTGCGCGGCGTCGAGGGACTCCGGGTCGCTGACGCCTCGGTGATGCCGAAGGTGACCCGCGGCAACACCAACGCCCCCTCGATCATGATCGGCGAGAAGGCCGCCGATCTTCTCCGCGGCCGCACGCTCCCGCGGAGCCGCATCGCCACGCCCGTCGACGTCCGCACGAAGGAGTCCGTCCGATGACGACCCAGGAGTTGCTCACCCCGACCGCCGACCTTTTCGAGGTCCGCAACCCCGGCACCCGCGAGGTCGTCGGGACCTACCCGGTCCAGGGGGAGGTCGACGTCGCTGCTGCTGTCGAGCGCGCCCGGACCGCCGCCGAGTGGTGGCAGGAGATCGGGTACGCCGAACGCCGCAAGCGTCTCGACGCGTTCCGTGGCGTGATCGCCCGCCGGATCAACCAGCTCGCGGGGGTCATCCACGAGGAGATGGGCAAGCCGCACGGTGACGCGTACCTCGAGATCGCTCTCGTCCTGGATCATCTCGCCTGGGCCGGCAAGAACGCCCCGAAGGTCCTGGGCAAGAAGAAGGCGCACACCGGGGCGCTCAACGCGAACCTCGGTGCCACCGTCGAGTACCGGCCCCTGGGCGTGATCGGCGTGATCGGGCCCTGGAACTACCCGGTCTTCACGCCGATGGGCTCGATCGTCTACGCCCTGGCCGCCGGAAACACCATCGTCTTCAAGCCGAGCGAGTACACGCCGGGCGTCGGCAGGTGGCTCGTCGACGCCTTCGCCCAGGTCGTCCCCGAGCAGCCGGTGCTCCAGCTGATCACCGGTGACGGCTCGACCGGCGCGGCACTGTGTCGCTCGGGTGTCGACAAGATCGCGTTCACCGGCTCGACCGCCACCGCGAAGCGGGTGATGGCCGCCTGTGCCGAGACGCTGACCCCGATCGTCGCGGAGTGCGGTGGCAAGGACGCGCTCATCGTCGACCAGGACGCCGACCTCGAGGCCGCGGCCGATGCCGCCGTCTGGGGTGGCATCGCGAACGCCGGGCAGTCCTGCATCGGCGTGGAGCGCATCTACACCCACGAGAACGTCTACGACCGGTTCGAAGCCCTGCTCGCCGATCGCGTCGAAGGCCTGCGGGCAGGCGCCGACAGCGGTGCGCTGGTCGGGCCGATCACGATGCCCTCGCAGGTGGAGATCATCCGCCGGCACATCCGCGACGCACTCGCCTCCGGCGGCCGCGTCGTCGCCGGCAGCGGGGACATCGACGGTCAACTCGTCCAGCCGGTGCTGCTGGCCGACGTACCGGAGGACTCGGCAGCGGTGCGGGAGGAGACCTTCGGCCCGACCCTGACGTTGAGGAGGGTCCGGGACATGGACGAGGCCGTCGCCCTGACCAACTCCGCTCAGTACCACCTCGCCGCGTCGGTGTTCAGCAAGAAGAGCGGTCCGCAGATCGCCGACCGGATCCGTTCCGGCATGGTCGCGGTCAACTCGGTCTTCAGCTTCGCCGTCGTCGCCTCGGTGCCCTTCGGCGGCGTCGGCGACTCGGGGTTCGGCCGGATCCACGGCGAGGACGGACTACGCGAGTTCTGCTACGCCCACGCGGTGGTCCGGCAGCGGTTCAAGCCGCCGCTGCCGCTGATGACCTTCGGCCGTACGCCCAAGGTGGAGGAGCGGCTCGGGAAGATCATCGCGCTGGTGCACGGCGGCAAGTAGCGCCCCCAGGAATTCAGCCCGCCTCAGGCCTGCGGCGCGGTGCTTCCGCCCAGCGGGATCGGGTCGAGGCCGAGCTTGCGGTGGTCCCAGGACCGGGTCCGCTCGACGTTGAACTTCACGGCGACGCGCTTGTTGAGCATGAACTCGACCAACGGCTTCACCTCGTCGGTGTACTCGCCGTTGTAGCGCTCCCAGACGCTCACTCCGACAGCCCACAGGGCATCGGGGTCGTCGACGATCTCGGCACGGCCCTCGAAGGAGACGCCGCGCAGCGTGTCGTAGGTGAGCCCGTCCTCGACGAGCACTGTGGCCCGGGGGTCGCGCCGGATGTTCACGGCCTTCTGCGCCTTGGCCTTGGTCTCGAACCAGATCACCCCGTCGATCAGGCCGAACCACATCGCGATCGCGTGCGGGTGCCCGGTGGCCCCCAGCGTCGTGAGGATCGCGGTGCGCTTGCCGGCCAGGAACGCCTGGATCTCGGCGTCGGTCATCTCGACCTGTGATCGTTGGTTGGTGCCCATGGGGGTTGAAACTAGCGGGTTTCGCCCGTGATCGGGTCAGGTATGTCGGACGTCACGTTGTGCGGGTGGTGGAGGGTGCGTTCTGCCGGCTAGTACCGGTAAACGGTCACCTCGGTCGCCTTCACGACGAAGGTCACCTCCGCCCCGGGGACGAGGTCGAGTTCGGCGACGGCCTGCGCGGTCACGTCGGCGCTGAGACCGCCGGCCCGGACCCGGAAGAGGTCTCCGATGGGCTCGACGTCGGTCACAGCGACCTCGAAGGCGTTGCGCGGGCTGCCGGACGGACGTGCCCGGTAGACGGCGACGGCGTGCGGCCTGAAGGTCGCGGCGACACGGTCGCCGTCGACGGGTGGCGTTCCGGCGACGACGCCCTGGACGGCGGCGCCTCCGAGAGGTCCCGGTTCCACTGCGGCCTGTCCGTCGGCCCAGGTCCCGATCAGCATGTTGAGACCGGTGAGCCGCGCCGTGAAAGCCGTCCGCGGCCGCCCGAGCACGTCGGCGCTGGGTCCGGATTCGACCACCCTGCCCTGGTCGAGGACGACGACGCGGTCAGCGAGCAGGAACGCGTCGAGCACGTCGTGGGTCACGATGATCGCGGTCCGGTCGCTGAGCACCCTGCGCAGGGTCTGCCGCAGTGCCGGTGTGACGGCGACGTCCAGGGCGGCCATGGGCTCGTCGAGGAGGAGGAGGTGCGGTTCGGCGGCCAGTGCGCGCGCCACCGCGACGCGTTGTGCCTGCCCGCCGGAGAGTTCGCCGGGCTTGCGCGCGGCGAGCGCGGTCGCGTCCACCTCCTCGAGCCAGCGGTCCGCTGTGGCGCGAGCCGCGGACCTGCTGACGCCGAGGCCGCGTGGTCCGAACGCGACGTTCTCGCGCACGCTGAGATGCGGGAAGAGCAGTGGATCCTGGGCAAGGAGCGCGATCTGTCGCCGATGCGGCGGGACCTGGGCGCCGCCACGGCGGCCGGGCTCGACCGAGGTCAGCGTGCGACCGTCGAGGCGGACCACTCCGGTGTCCGGCCGGAGCAGCCCGGCGATCACCGAGAGAACGGTCGACTTGCCAGAGCCGTTCGGGCCGAGCAGCGCGACAGTCTCCCCGGGCGACACGGAGAGCGCCACCTCCACGTCACGATCGGCGACCGTGGCCGAGAACTCCAGGCTCATGCGACGTTCCGGGTCCGGCTGGCCAGCCCGATGACCAGGACCGCGACGATGACAAGGACCAGGGCCAGGGCGACGGCCGCGTCGGCGTCGCTCTCGCGCTGCAGGTAGATCTCCAGGGGCAGGGTGCGGGTCACACCCTGGAGGCTGCCGGCGAAGGTGATCGTGGCTCCGAACTCGCCGAGCGCCCGGGCGAAGGCGAGGACCGCTCCGGACAGGAGGCCCGGCATCACCAGCGGCAAGGTGATCCGCCGGAACACCCGGGTGGGTGTCGCCCCGAGGGAGGCCGCCACGACCTCGTAGCGATCACCGGCCGTGCGCAGAGCGCCTTCGAGGCTGATCACCAGGAACGGCAGGGCGACGAAGGTCTGTGCCATCACCACCGCCACGGTCGAGAAGGCCACCTGGATGCCCAGGACCTCGAGACTGTGGCCGAGCAGGCCGCGGCGGCCGAACGTGTAGAGCAGCGCCAGACCGCCGACGACGGGCGGCAGCACCAACGGCAGGAGCACGATCGAACGGGCCACCGACTGCCCCGGGAACCGGTTCCGGGCGAGTACGAGCGCCATCGGTACGCCGAGGACCAGGCAGGCGAGCGTGCTCGCTGCCGACGTCCGCAGGCTCAGCTTCAAGGCCTCCCGGGAGGACTCGGAGGTGATCAGGTCCCAGAAGTCCGGCCACTCGACGCGGGCGACGATCGCGCAGAGCGGGAGCAGCACGAACGCCGTACCCACCGCAGCGGGCAGGTAGACCCAGCGCGGGTTGCGGATCGATCGCTCGCCCGGCATCGCTACGGCTTCGCGAACGCGGCGTCGGACAGCACCGCCTGGCCCGCGTCGCTGAGGACCAGGTCGACGAACTCCTCGGCGAGCTCCGCGTTCTTGCTGTCCTTGACGGTCGCGATCGGGTAGACGTTCACCGCGGACGCAGACTCCGCGAAGGTGACGCCGTTGACAGCGTCACCGGCGGCCTTCACATCGGTGACGTAGACGAGCCCGGCGTCGGCCTCACCGGAGCTGACCTTGGCGAGCACATCCTTGACGGACTGCTCCTCGCTCACCGGTGCGAGCGTGACCCCCGCCGCCTCGGCGACCTTCTGTGCCGCGGCACCGCAGGGCACCTCCGGCGCGCAGATCACCAGGTTGATGCCGTTCCCGGCGAGGTCCGCGAACCTCGTCACTTCGGCAGGGTTGTCCGGCGGAGTCACGATCTCCAGCGTGTTCGACGCGAAGTCGACGGGTTCCTGGCCCTGAAGCCCGGCCGCGACCAGCTTGTCCATGTTCTTGATGTCGGCCGAGGCGAAGACGTCGGCCGGGGCCCCTTCCTGGATCTGGCTGACCAGGTCGGAGGATCCGCCGAAGCTGAACGCGACGGTCACGCCGTCGTGCTCGGCCTCGAACCTCTGGCCGAGCTCGGTGAAGACGCCGGTCAGCGAGGACGCTGCGTACACGGTCAGCGTCACCGACCCAGGGGTCGGGTCCGAGCTGTCGTCGGACCCGCAGCCGCTGAGCACGGCAAGAACGACGACAGCGATGACCGCTGCGAGCAGGCGTCTCATCATGCTCCTTCGATGGTCTCCACGATCACGGTCGTCGACTTCACGACCGCGACCGCGGCCGATCCGAGTTCGAGCCCGAGCTCGTCGACCGCGTCCCGGCTCATCAGGGAGATCACCCGGAACGGTCCGCACTGCAACTCGACCTGAGCCATCACCGAGTCGACCTTGATGTCGGTGACCAGCCCGGCGAACCGGTTGCGCGCGGAGGTGATCACCCCGCCCGGGGGTTGGGGATGCGCGGCGTGACTCCTTGCGACCTGCGCGACCTCGTAGCCGTCGACGACCTTGCGTCCCGACTCATCGGTCCCGGCGGCGAGGACGCCGTTGTCGATCCACCGGCGCACCGTGTCGTCACTGACGCCGAGATAGTGCGCGGCATCACGAATCCTCATCTGCGGCATAGATCGGATCATAGTCGCCGTGAAAATGGATCCAGCAACGTGCACTGACCGCAAATGCGATCACTTAGATCCTGACTAGTCCTCGGAATCCGCCTATTTCGCCAGATGTTTGCCGAACTGGACGCTTTCCAGCGCAAACATGCGAAATCACGAACAAACTCCTGCCGGTTGACCGGGTGCAAACGCTACTTTCCAGTCAACAGAATCGCCGTACGACCGTGGGGGATCGTTCGTGACGCAATTCGGCAGTGAGCTCAAGCGCCTCCGGATGGAACGAGGTTGGCGCCAGCGCGATCTCGTCGATGCTCTGGACGGCGAGATGGCCCGATCCACACTGGCCAACATCGAGGCGGGCCGCGAGCGGCCCACCGAGCGGTTGTGGGAGCTCCTCGGAGTGCACCTCCCTGCCTGGCGAAGCGAGCTGGAGACCCATTACTCCAGTGCCCGCAGCCTCGCCCTGGCCAACGGGTTCCCGGCGCGCAGAGCCGCCGGCGGGGACGTCGAGCTGGATCGGTACCAGGTCGGCGGTCCGTTCCACATCGAGTCGGTGCAGTACGTCTACACGTTCCGGCACAGTCACGCTCCCGAAGAGATCATCGAGGTCCGACGCGTGCGGGCACAGCGTTCCGGGGCCGGCGAGTACGCCCTCAAATTCACCGCGACCGACACCGACGAGTTCCAGGTCGACGAGGAGGCGCTCTGGGGCGGCTACCTGACCTCGCAGCAGTACGTGCGAACGGCGCACCAGGTCCACTACCTGCGACAGTTCCGCTTCGGTCGCCGGTTGCGACGCGGCCAGACCCATGACTTCGCCCTGCGCTCCTGGGTCGAACGCGATCCGAACCCGGACTCCGCGGTGAAGTTCTCCGTGACTCTGCCGACCGAGAACGCCTCGGTCCACCTGAACTTCACCGGGCCGGAGCGCCCTGGCCGGATCTGGTCCTGGGGCCCGTTGTCGGCCCGGGAGAGTGCCGTGCCGGTGATGCCCGACGAAGGCCGCCCGCTGCTGATGTCGCCGGTCGGCAACGTCAGCGCCCAGTTCCCGCGACCCGTCCAGGGATCGCACTACGGCATCACCTGGGACTGGTAGATCACCGGAGCCGAGCAGGCTCAGCCGCGCAGCGTGCCCATCCACTCCTCGATCGCGTCCGCGTCCCGGGGGAGCGCGGCGGACAGGTTCTCCGATCCGTCGGCGGTGACCACGAGGTCGTCCTCGATCCGGATCCCGATGCCACGCAGCTCCTCGGGGACGAGCAGGTCGTCGATCTGGAAGTAGAGGCCGGGTTCCACGGTCAGGACCATGCCCTCGGCCAGCGGGCCGTCCGGGTACGCCTCGCTGGCGGAGGCGGCGCAGTCGTGGACGTCCATGCCGAGCATGTGGCTGGTGCTGTGCAGTGTCCAGCGGGCGTAGACCTTGCTGTCCTCGGCGAGTGCCTCCTCCGCGGAGCACGGCAGCAGCTTCAGGTCCTCCAGCGCGTGTGCGAGCACCTTCATCGCCGCGTGGTGCGGGTCCCTGAAGTGGGCGCCCGGACGGACCGCGTCGATGCCTGCCTGCTGCGCTGCCAGGACGATCTCGTAGAGCTCGCGCTGCAACGGGGTCCAGCGCCCGTTGATCGGCAGCGTGCGGGTCACGTCCGCGGTGTGCAGCGACGACGCCTCGGCGCCCATGTCGAGCAGCATCAGTTCGCCGGGCGTGATCGGACCGGAGTTGTCGATCCAGTGCAAGGTCGTCGCATGCCGGCCGCCGCCCACGATCGAGTCGTAGCCGATGTCGTTGCCCATCGCGCGGGCGCGTCGGAAGAAGGTGCCCTCGATCCAGCGCTCGCCGAACTCGAGCACGCGGTCCCATTCCCGGACGCTGTCCTCGAACCCGAGCGTGGTGATGTCGCAGGCCTGCTGCAGCTCGCCGATCTCCCACTCGTCCTTGACCAGGCGCAGCTCGGAGAGGACCCGGGCGAGCTCGGCGTCGCGGCCGACGTCTGCGCCGACCGCGCGGTCGACCCGGGGGTCCACACCGCGCAGGACCCGGGTCTTGGCCGTGTTGTCGAAGGCGCCGTCGAGCTCGTCGATGTGCCGGGTCGGCAGCCCGAGCGACGCGGAGATCTCGCCCAGTGACGGGCGGCGGCCGGCCCAGAGCTCGCCGTACTGACGGTCCCGGAAGAATTCGTCGGTGTCGCGGGAGCTCCGCGGCCGGGCGTACAGGGTCGACTCGCCGCCCTCGATGACCAGGACCGCGTCCGAGGTCTGGTTGCCGGTCAGGTGCGTGTGCGCGGTCTCGGCGCGGAACCGGTAGTCGGTGTCGTTCGCGCGGACCTTGAAGACCCCGGACGGGATCACCAGACGCTCGCCGGGGAACATCTCCGCGAGCCGGTCGCGTCGTGCCGACGCCCAGGTGCTCACCGGGTGCGGCGGGAGGTCCAGTTCACGCTCGCCCCAGCCGGTGCGCATGAACGCGGCGTACTTCTCCGGGACCGGCTGGTCGTGGTTCTCGGTGCGGAGCTCGCCCTCGGGCGCCGCCTGGTCGATCACGCTCTCCTCCATCCGGCCACTGTACGACGACAAACCGGACGCCCGGCCCTCCGGTCCGGGCCTTCCGGAGCCTGTCCTCCCACTACGCTTGCCGCATGCATGCCAAGCGCAACGACGTCGCGTTCACCTCCTGGGTGGGCGTGTTGTTGTTCGCGGGCGCGGGCGTGATGTCCCTGGTCCTGCTCGCCGCCGGCGCCCCGCAGGCGATCGCGATCGGAGTCGTCCTGGCGGCGCTCCCGGTCGCCCCGCTGGTCGGCACGTACCTCTGGCTCGACCGGTACGAGCCGGAACCGCGGTCCCTGCTCCTGATGGGCCTGGGCTGGGGCGCGTTCGTCGCGACCAGTGCGGCTCTGTTCCTGCAGGCGTTCGACGCGTTCGCGTTCGGCACCACCGAAGCGGCGCAGTCGGTCCTGGTGGCGCCGTTCACCGAGGAGGCCGCGAAGGGCGTGTTCGTCCTCCTGCTGCTCTTCTACCGGCGCGCCGAACTGGACGGCATCCTCGACGGCATCGTGTACGCCGGGATGGTCGGCATCGGCTTCGCGTTCATGGAGAACATCCTCTATCTCAGCCAGGCCTACATCGGCGGCCCGGACCGGGTCGGCAGCATCGAGGACGCGGTCGCGCTGTTCGTGGTCCGCGGGATCTTCAGTCCGTTCGCGCACCCGTTCTTCACCGCGTTCGTCGGTGTCGGGGTCGGCATCGCTGTCTCCAGTCGTTCGCGGACGGTCCAGCTGATCGCGCCGGCGTGCGGCTACCTGCTGGCGGTCGGAGCGCACGCCCTGTGGAACGCGGGGATGCTGCTCAACGACGGCACCGGGGCGCTCGCCACCTACGTGCTGCTCATGGTCCCCGGGTTCTTCGCCTTCGCCGGCCTCGCGATCTGGGCACGGCGGCGCGAGGGGGTCCTGCTGGCCACCTCGCTCACCGACTGCGCCCGCCGCGGCTTCCTCGACCCGTCCGAAGTGCCGTGGCTCGCGCGGATCCCGGGGCGCAGCGCGTCCCGCGAGCACGCCCGCAGGATCGGCGGCGAGCCTGCTTACGAAGCGATGCGCGCCTACCAGACGGCGGCGATCGAGCTGGGCTTCCTGCACCACCGCTACCTGCGCGGGACCGCACCGAGGAACTATGCCGAACTGGGTCAGGAGTACGTTCGTGGTCTCGCCGAGCTGCGCCCGCAGCTGATCTGGCCACACAACACACGGACCGTGGGAGTCGCCGGATGAACGACTCGATCCTGACCGGCCACGCGGCGACGCAGATGGTCGCCACGCTGGTGCAGGTGCGGGAGGCGCTCGGCCGGGCCGCACTGCCGCTGGACATCCCGGACGTGGAGAGCGCGCGCCGCGACCGGCTGGAGATGATCGACCAGCTGGAGGACTACGTCCTGCCCCGGTTGATCCAGATCGACGCGCCGCTGCTGACCGTCGTGGGCGGGTCGACCGGCGCCGGCAAGTCCACGCTGGTCAATTCCCTGGTGGGGGAGCGGGTCACCGAGCCGGGTGTACTGCGACCGACGACGCGCTCACCGGTGCTGGTCTTCAACCCGGCCGACGCCCCCTGGTTCGAGGAGGCCCGGATCCTCCCGGACCTGCGTCGCACCAGCCGCTCCACGGCGGACCCGGGCGCCCTGCAACTCGTGCCCTCGGAGGCGATCCCGCCCGGACTGGCGGTCCTGGACGCGCCCGACATCGACTCGGTCGAGGAGCAGAACCGGGTCCTGGCCGCGCAGTTGCTCGGTGCCGCGGACCTGTGGCTCTTCGTCACCTCGGCCGCGCGCTACGCCGACCAGGTGCCTTGGGACTTCCTCAAGCAGGCGGCCGATCGCAGCGCGGCGGTGGCGATCGTGCTCGACCGCACCCAGCCGGAGGCGATCGGTGAGGTGAGTGCGCACCTGGCCCGGATGCTGACCGCCCGGGGTTTGCGTGACTCGCCGTTGTTCATCGTGCCCGAGGGCAACGTGGACGCCGAGGGCCTGCTGCCGTCGAGCCGGGTGCGCGAGATCCGCGGGTGGCTCAGTTCGCTGGCCGCCGACGCGGAGGCCCGTGACTCGGTGGTGCGCCAGACCCTCGAGGGCGTGATCAGGACGCTCTCCACGCGAAGCTCCTCGATCGCCGACGCCTGCCACGACCAGGTCGAGATCCGGTCCCGGCTGTACCGGGAGGTCAGTGAGGCGTACGCCGCCGCGCTGGCCAACATCGACCGCGCGTCGGCCGACGGCACCCTGCTTCGTGGCGAGGTGCTGTCGCGCTGGCAGGAGTTCGTCGGCACCGGCGAACTGCTCAAGACGCTGGAGTCCAAGGTCAGCTGGATCCGCGACCGGGTCTCGAGCGCGGTGAAGGGTCACCCGCAGCAGGCGGCCCGGGTCACGGTCGCCCTCGAGTCGGGCCTGCAGACGCTGGTGATGGAGCACGCCGAAGCCGCCGCCGAGAGCGCCGACCGCGCCTGGCGGGCGATCGCGGCCGGCCGGCAACTGCTCGACGGATCCCCCGAGGACCTGTCCCGGGCGTCACGGGACCTGCGCCACGACGCCGAGCGCGCGGTGCGTGACTGGCAGAACGCGGTGCTCGAGATGGTCCGCGACGAGGGCGCCGACAAGCGCTCGACCGCGCGGTACCTGGCCTACGGGGTCAACGGCCTGGCGGTCGCCCTGATGATCGTCGTGTTCGCGTCGACCGGCGGCGTGACGGGAGCCGAGCTCGGCATCGCGGGCGGGTCGGCCGTCCTCGGTCAGAAGCTGCTCGAGGCGGTCTTCGGCGACCAGGCCGTTCGCCGGCTGGCTGAGAACGCACGGGCCGACCTGAACCGGCGGATGGAGACTCTGCTCGACTCCGAGGCGCAGCGTTACATCGCCCTCCTGGACGCGCTGGGCATCTCGCCGGAGGCCGAGGAGCAGCTCCGGCTCGGGGCCCGTCGCATCGACGACCTCCGGTTCGCAGCCCACACGACCTGACATAGGTAGTCTGGCCCTGCCTGTCCGCCGCCGTGTGTCTTGAGGGAGCCATGACGTCCTTGCTCGAGGGTGCCAAGAAGTTGGTCACCCGTGGAACCGACATCTCCGACCGGGTCAATGCCCTGGACTCGGCGGTGACGGCTGCGCGCGGACACCTCGACGACGCGGTGCTGGCTCCGGCCGCCGAGGTCGTCGCGCGCGCCGGCGAGCGGTTGCG
>JAKFBZ010000073.1:0-28822 GCA_036676945.1 Marmoricola sp. | reverse complement strand
GCCGCCCAGGCGGGCGTGGTCGGGTCGAGGAACTCGAAGTGGTCGGTGCCGGGGAGCTCACGCAGCGGTGCCCACGGGTGCCGGGCGGTGAACCGCCGGCTGAGCTCGATCGGCACGGGCTCGTCGTCGGTCCCGTGGATGAGCCGTACGGCGGCAGAGGGTGCCTCGGTCAGCAACGTCATCGGGTCTGCGTCCGCCAGCGGAGCCCCGTCCAGGAGTCGGGCGACGGCGTCGTTGCCGAGGTGCAGTTCGTCGGCGCGGGCCAGGTCGCAGACGGGCGCGATCCCGACGACGACGTCGAAGGCGATCGGCAGCGACCGGGTCAGCAGCCACAGCGCCAGGTGTCCGCCGGCAGAGTGCCCGGTCATCACGGCGCGGTCCCAGGACAGGTCGAGCCCGTCCAGGAGCCCGGGCAGGGCGGTCACCGCGGCTTCGACGTCGGCGCCGGTCGTCGGCCAGCCTCCGCCGCCGCGCACCCGGCGGTACTCGGGGGTGGCGACCAGGTAGCCGGCGTCGGCCAGGGCGCGGGCCTGGTCGCGGGTGTGGGTCCGGTCGAAGATCTCCTTCCAGAAGCCCCCGTGGATCAGGACGACGAGCGTCCCGTTCGGGGCGGCCGGCAGGTGCAGGTCGATGATCGCGAGCTCGTGGTCGCCGTAGCGGACCACGGCGTCGGGAAGGAGATCCGGGGGCACGGGGCTCAACCTAACGACTGCTCTGATCTAGAGTCGGCTGCATGACCAAGTGGGAGTACCAGGTGGCGCCGATTCCGCTCCACAACGAAACGCTGATGCTGAACAACTTCGGCCAGGACGGCTGGGAGCTTGTTCACATCGAGCGCAACGAGCAGGGCGGCCTGATCGCCTTCCTCAAGCGTCCTCAGGGATCCTGATGCCGACCCCGGAGGAACGACTCGCTGCTCTCGGTCTCAGCGTCCCCGAGGTGCCCAAGCCGGTGGCGGCGTACATCCCGGCCGTGCGCAGCGGGAACCACGTCTACACCTCCGGCCAGTTGCCGATGCGCGACGGCCAGCTGATGGCCGCCGGCAAGGTCGGCGGCGAGGTGACCGAGGACGAGGCCGTCGAGTGCGCCCGGCAGTGCGCCCTGAACGCGCTCGCCGCGATCCGCGCCGAGCTCGGTGACCTGAGCCAGGTGAAGCGGATCGTCAAGGTGGTCGCGTTCGTCGCCTCGACCCCGGACTTCACCGGGCAGCCGCTGGTCGCCAACGGCGTCTCGGAGCTCCTCGGCGAGGTCTTCGGCGACGCCGGCCGGCACGCGCGCTCCGCGGTCGGCGTACCGGTCCTGCCGCTGGACGCGCCGGTCGAGGTCGAACTCCTGGTCGAGATCTGATGGGTCTGGTGCAGCTGCCCGCGTCGTTCGGGGACGTCGCCCGGGAGTTCAGTGAAGGCGGCAAGGAGCCGGTCGAACCGCGCGACGCCGCGACCGTCGTCCTGGTCCGCCAGGGCGAGTCCGGTCCGGAGCTGTACCTGCTCCGCCGCCAGGTGTCGATGGACTTCGCCGGGGGCATGTGTGTCTTCCCCGGCGGCGGCGTCGACCCACGCGACTTCGACTCCGACATCGCCTGGGCCGGCCCGTCGCCCGCCGACTGGGCAGACCGACTCGGGACAGACGAGGCCAAGGCACGCGCGCTCGTCTGCGCCGCCGTGCGCGAGACGTTCGAGGAGTCGGGAGTCCTGCTGGCCGGCGAGTCCGCCGGTGAGGTCGTCGCCGACACCACCGGCGCCGACTGGGAGGCGGACCGGGTCGCGCTGGAGAAGCGTGAGCTCGCGATGACCGACTTCCTGGCCCGGCGCGGCCTCGTGCTCCGCACCGACCTGCTCGGCGCCTGGTCGGGATGGCTGACCCCGGTCTTCGAGCCGAAGCGCTACCGGACCTGGTTCTTCGTCGCCGAACTGCCGGAAGGACAGCGCACCCGGGATGTCTCGACCGAGTCCGACCACGTCGTCTGGCTCCCGGCCGCGGACGCGGTCGACAAGGCCGAGGCGCTGGACATCCTGATGCTGCCGCCGACCTACCTGACCAGCATCGACGTCGCCCGGTTCGACTCGCCCGAGGCCGCGATCGCGGACGCGGCCGGCCGCCGGGTGGAGATGTTCACGCCGGAACTGGTCCCGACCGAGGGTGACGGGTTCACGCTGACCACGCCGCCGTACGCCGACGAACTGCTCGCCACCCGGCCCACCCCCGGTGCCTACGGGTCCAAGCTGAGGGCTTGATCCGGCGATGACCGGGGCCTGGACGGGCGGGTCGTTCGGGGAGCGCGCTCACTGCGTCCTCGCCCCGAACGCCAACATGATGACGCTCGACGGAACCAACACCTGGGTGTTGCGCGAGCCCGGTGCGCGGCGCGCGGTCGTCATCGATCCGGGCCCGCCGGACGAGTCCCACCTGGCAGCGATCGAAGCGGTCGCAGGCGAGGTCGGCACGGTCCTGCTCACCCACCACCACTTCGACCACTCGGAGGCGGCGAAGGACTTCGCAACCCGATGGGGCTGTGGGGTGCGGGCCCTGGACCCGGAGTACCGCCTCGGATCCGAAGGCCTCTCCGGCGGTGACGTGGTGGAGGTCGACGGCCTGGAGATCAGGGTGGTTCCCACGCCCGGACACACCGCCGACTCGCTCTCCTTCCTGGTACCGGCCGAGCGCACCGTCCTCACCGGGGACACCGTCCTCGGCCGCGGGACGACGGTCGTCGCCCACCCCGACGGACAGCTCGGTGCCTACCTCGACTCGCTCGACCGGCTGCACGCCCTGGCGGCGACGCACGAGATCGCGTCCATCTGGCCCGGCCACGGACCGGTGATCCCGGACGCGCTCGCGGTGCTGGACTACTACATCTCCCACCGCGGCGAGCGCCTCGACCAGGTGCGCGAGGCACTCCGCGTCCTCGTCTCCGAACCGCATCCCGAGGGACTCGCCGCCGAGGAACTCCCGCGGAAGGTCGTCGAACTCGTCTACCAGGACGTGGACCCGATCCTCTGGGGTGCCGCGGAGCTCTCGGTCCGGGCACAACTGGCGTACCTGCAGGCCTGACCGGACACGGTCGAACGGACCGGAAGTTACGCGCCGCAGGCTGTGACCGGATGCTGGGCTAGGCCATCAGCCAGGAATTTAACGGGATCCGTTCCCGATCGCCGGACGCCGACCTAGCGTCGCCCCGTCAGGCGTCCCTCCCGTTCGCGCCTGACAGTGGGGTTGTCTGATGTCTGCTCACCGCCGCGCACGCGAGACCCGTCACGCGGTCCGCCGTACGTTCACCGCTGCCGTCGTCGCGCTGGTCACCGGGGTCGGCTTCCTCGCGGCCGCAGGGCCGGCGCACGCGGCCGCCACCTGGTTCGTGAAGCCCCAGGTGATGGGAGGGAGCACCAACGGGGCGACCTGTGGGACGACCGCCGCCACCGCCTGCGCGACGATCACCCTCGCGCACGGCCGCGCGGCCGCGACGGGCGACACGATCAGTGTCGCTGCGGGCACCTACATCGACCGCCCGGTGATCACCAAGAGCGTCACCATCACCGGAGCCGGTACGAACGCGCTGAGCGGCACCGTCGTCACCAACAACAACCAGGCCAACACCTCGACGATCACGGTGGCTCCGGCGGTCACCGTCGTCCTCAACGATCTGCGGATCGCCGGAGGGACGGGCAACGGCGGTCTCGGTGGCGGACTCAAGATCGGGACCGGCTCGACGGCCGCGAACGTCTCCACCAACAACGTCGTCATCGACGGCAACAAGGCAGTCTTCGGCGGTGGCGTCTACGTGGCGCCGGCGGCCAGCTTCACCGCGACGGGTACGACGATCAGCGCCGGCACCGTGACCGGCACCAACGCGTCCGGCGGCGGCATCTTCAACAACAGCGGCACCGTGAACATCACCGGCGGCGCGATCTCCGGCAACACGGCCACCGGTGCCGGCGCCCTCGGTGGTGGCGGCGTCTACAGCGCGGGCGGCACGACCAGCCTCACCGGTACCACGGTCAGCGGCAACAGCAGTCCGAACGGCGGCGGTGCGGCCGTGGTGACCCTGACCGCGAACAACGTGACCTGGCAGAACAACACCGCCACCACGGCCGGCGGCGGGTTGTTCAGCAACGGCCCGGCGATCAGCGTGACCGGTGGCTCCTTCACCGGCAACTCGGCCCCGTCCGGCGGTGGCCTGTACAACGCCGGCGGCACCACCACGGTCTCCGGCGCCACTTTCAGCACGAACAACGCGCCGACCTCCGGCGGCGCCGTCTACAACACCGGGGCGGCCACCACCACGCAGCTCACCTCGAACACGATCACCAACAACACCTCACCGCTCGGTGCTGGTGTCTACGCCAACCAGGGGACGATCTCGATCGGCACCGCGACCGCCAACTCAGGCGGCCTGATCCAGAACAACTCGGCGAGCAACGTCGGTGGTGCCGGTTACTCGGCCGCCGGCGCGACCCTGAACGTCAGCAACGCGAGCGTGATCGACAACGCCGCACCCAACGGCGGCGGTGGCCTCGGGACCGGGGGGACGTTGAACGTGACCGGCTCAGTGATCCGCAGCAACGGCTACTCGAACTTCGGCGGCGGAATCGTCTCCACCGGCACCACGACGATCAACAGCAGCACGATCGCCGACAACACCGGCGGCAGTGTGGGTGGTGGGATCTACTCCAGCGGCGGGCTGACCCTGACGAACTCGACCGTCTCCGGCAACCAGCTCATCGGGCCCGCCTCGTCGCAGCAGGGCGCCGGCCTCTACGCCGTCGGTACGACGACGACGCTGACCAACAGCAACGTCACCGACAACTCCTCGCTCAACCAGGGCGGAGGCATGACGGCGACCGGTTCGCTGACGCTGAACCAGACGAACATCGACGGCAACAGGGCGGCGACGGGTGCCGGCCTGGTCAGCTTGGGCCCGACCACGATCACCGGTGGATCCATCTCGAACAACACCGCGCAGTCGCCCACGGGGAACCTGGCGGCGAACGCCGGTGGGATGTACGCCGGTGGCGTGACCACCATCGACGGCACCACGATCAGCAACAACAAGGCGGTCGGCGGCACCGTCGCCAACAGTGGCAACGGTGGCGCGATCTACTACACCAACGCGCTCACCATCAAGAACGCGACCATGACCGGCAACCGGGTGACCGCGAGCAGCAGCACCGCCTCCGGCTCGATCAGCGGCTACGGCGGCGCGACCTTCGCCGCCACCTTCTCCGCCGGGATCACGCCGAAGCTCACCATCACGGACACCACCGTCAACGGCGGCAATGTGAGTGGCGGCAACGCGGTCATCGGCGGTGCCTTCGCGGTCTACCCGAACAGCGTCTCCGGCGGCACCACCGGCATCATCGACGCGACCCGGCTGACGCTGTCGGCGAACGTGGCGGCCGCGGCCGGCGGCATCTACAGCGGCGGCAAGCTGACCCTCACCGACAGCACCCTGGACCAGAACAAGGCGACGCATGCCAGCGCCGGCAACGGTGGCGCGGTCTACGCCGGGAGCAGCCCGATCGTCCTGGACAACACCGACGTGACCGGGAACAGCGCCGCCACCGCGGGCGGTGGCCTGTTCGTCCTCGGTGGCAGCACCACGGAGATCCGCAACGACTCCACGCTCACCGGAAACACTGCGGTCTCCGGCGGTGCCATCGTCAACGCCAGCACCCTGACGGTGAAGGACTCGCACGTCGACAACAACGACGCGTCGTACGCAGGCGCCGGCCTCTACAGCTCCGGCGCCACCACGCTGACCGACAGCACCGTCGACGGCAACTCCGCGGCAGCTCTCGGTGGCGGCATCCTCACCGCGGGTGGCGCTCTGACGGTGAACGGTGGCCAGATCAACGCCAACGATGCGTTCGCCGGTGGTGGCGTGCTCGTCGGGGCCAACTCTCCGGCCTCGTTCGACGGCACCGACTTCATGGACAACACCTCGACCGGCGCCAGCTCCGGCGGCGGGGCGATCCTGTCGGCGGGCAACGTGACCGTGAAGAACGCGACCTTGTCCGGCAACAAGGCGCACGGGTCCTCCGGTTACGGCGGCGCGATCTACAGCGGCTCGACCGACCCGAACGTGAACACCTCGCTGAATGTCGCCTCCAGCACGCTCACGGACAACGAGGCCTTCGGTGCGGCGGCGATCGTCGCCGGCTCTAGCGGCAGCGGTTCGACCAACAAGACCTCGATCATCAACGCGACGATCACCGGCAACTCCTCGGCGAGCGCTGTCGGCGCGCTGCAGCTCTACCAGGGCTCGACGATCACCGGCAGCACCATCACCGACAACACCGCGGGCGGCGCGGCCGCCCAGAACGTCGGCGGCATCGTCGCAGCGGCGGGCATCGTCGGCGTCAGCGGGTCGATCGTCCAGGGCAACACCGGCAAGCAGTGCTACGCCGCGGTCGCGGACGGTGGTCACAACCTGACCGGTCCGAGCGAGACCAGCTGTGGCTTCAGCGCGGCCAAGAACGACGTCTTCGCGAACCCGCTGCTCGACGCTCTCGCCGACAACGGTGGTCAGACCCGGACCCGGCTCCCGTCTCCGGCCAGTCCGGCCCTGGACCGGATCCCGGCGAACACCGCGACCGGCATCAACGACGCGATCACCGGTGCTGCGATCGCCTTGTGCGGCGCGGCGGCGACCGACCAGCGCGGCACCAGCCGTCCGCAGGGCGCCAGGTGCGACATCGGTGCGGTGGAGAAGGCGCAGGTCGCCGCGACCGTCTCCGGTCCGGCGAACGCTGACTCCAGCGTCGGCAACGCGATGACCCCGCTCACCTACACCACGACCGGTTCACCGCAGCCCACGCTGTCGGCGACCGGCCTGCCGGCCGGTGTGACGCTGGTGGACAACGGGGACGGCACCGGCACGATCGCCGGCACGCCAGCCGCGGGCGCCGGCGGCTCGTACGACGTTGTCGTCACCGCCACCAACGAAGCCGGCTCGGACACCACCGACCTGACCCTGGTCGTACGCCAGGCGCCGACGATCGGCGGACCGGCCACGGACACGTACACCGTCGGCCAGGCCGGCTCGACGACCTTCACCCAGACCACCGGCCACCCGCTGGGCATCTTCTCCAGCCTCGGTGCGCTGCCGGGCGGGGTCACCTTCGACGGCAGTGTCGCCGGCCAGGGCACCTACTCCGGTACGCCGGCGGCGGGCACGGGAGGGATCTACAACCTGACCGTCAAGGACGACAACGGCACCCCGCCGGCCGCGACCGCTCCGTTCACCCTCACGGTGAACGAGGCGACCGGGCTGACCGGCCCGGCGACGGCGTCCTTCCAGGTCGGGACCGCGGGTCAGAGCGGCGAGTTCGTGGCCACCGGCTTCCCGGTGCCGAGCTTCAGCCAGTCGGGTCTCCCGGGTGGCCTCGCGCTCGCGAGCACCGGATCCGGCAAGGTGAGGATCTCCGGAACCGCGGCCAACGGCACCGGCGGCCTGCACGCGGTCACGGTGACCGCACAGAACGGCGTCGGCACGCCGGTGTCGCTGAACGTCAGCGTCACGGTTGACGAAGCGCCGGAGCTGACCGGGCCGAGCATGGTCAGGTTCGTCGCCGGTACGCCGAACTCGGCCGGATTCAGCAGCGACGGCTACCCGCAGGCGACGCTGACCCGGTCCGGCGCGCTTCCGGCCGGGGTGACGTTCGTCGACAACGGCAACGGCAGCGCGACGCTGTCGGGCACCGCGCCGACGAGCGCGATCGGGGACTACACGATCACGGTCAAGGCCGGCAACGGGATCAGCCCCGACGCCACGCAACAGGTGGTGATCGAGGTGGTGCCGGCGCTGTCGATCTCGACGACGACGCTGCCGAACGCCGCACACCGGACGGCGTACTCGGCTCAGGTCATGGCCACCGGCGGTCAGCCGGTGTACACGTTCTCGATCTCCTCGGGCAGCCTGCCCGCCGGCCTCTCGATGAACGCTGCTGGCCTGATCACCGGCGCGACGACGGCGAACCCGGGCACCTACGCGTTCACCGTGAAGGCGACCGACTCGCTCGACCCGGCGCAGACCACGACGAAGCAACTGTCGATCACGGTGGTGAAGGGTCAGACCTTCCTGCGGACCGCGCCCATCGTGCTCACGCTGGCCCCGAACGGCGACATCAAGATCAACATCGCCCTGTTCGAGGCGGACCTGACCGGCGGGTTCCCTGCCCAGGGCATCGGCGGCCAGCAGGTGCAGTTCTTCTCCGGGACGAAGAAGGTCTGTCAGGCCAACACCGACGCCAGCGGTCACGTGAAGTGCCAGCCGGACCTGCTGACCGCGCTGCTCGTCCCGCTCAAGGGCGAGATCACCGGCAAGTACGCCGGCAACGCGGCCTGGCTGCCGTCGCAGAGCTCTGCCGGACTGATCGGCCCGTAGACCAGGGGGTGACGAAGGGCCCGGGAGCGATGCTCCCGGGCCCTTCGTCATCTTCGGATGAGATCAGCGGGCGCGGCGCTTCATCCGCTCGACGTCCATGATCACGACCGAGCGCGGCTCCAGCCGCAGCCAGCCGCGTGAGGCGAAGTCGGCGAGCGCCTTGTTGACCGTCTCGCGGGATGCGCCGACCAACTGGGCGAGCTCCTCCTGGGTGAGGTCGTGGTGCACGTGCACGCCGTCGTCGGCCGTCCGGCCGAACCGGTCGGCCAGGTCGAGCAGCGCCTTGGCGACCCGGCCGGGGACGTCGGAGAAGACCAGGTCGGCGTTGACGTCGTTCGCCTTGCGCAACCTGCTGGCGATCTGGGCGAGCATGCCGAGGGCGACTGTCGGCCGGCCCTCGAGCCAGCGGATCAGGTCGTCGTGGGAGAGGGTGAGGAGGCTGGTCTCGGTCACCGCGGTGACCGTGGCCGAGCGCGGGCCCGGGTCGAAGAGCGAGAGCTCGCCGAACATCTGGCCGGGGCCGAGAATGGCGAGCAGGTTCTCGCGCCCGTCCGAGGACGTGCGGCCGAGCTTCACCTTGCCGTCGACGACCAGGTAGAGCTTGTCCCCCGAGTCACCCTCGTGGAAGAGCACCTCCCCGCGCCGCAGGCGAGCTTCGGCCATCGACGACCGCAGCGCGATGGCCGCTTCGTCGTCCAGGGCGCCGAACAGGGGTGCCTGACGCAGTACGTCGTTGTCCAACGGACATTCCTTCCAGGATCACGGATGCCCTCACGGGCACCCCAGTGTTGCAGGTCACAGTCTGGCCCATGACCCGGTGTCACGTCACGGACCCCTTGCCGCGCCCAGGCGACGGTCGTCGGCCGTCCCGGAAGGTCGGAGCGCCCGCGTACTCTTCTCCTCGTGCCCACGAAGGTCCCCGCGCCCCTGCCTGCGCCCGACACGCGCCTGGTCAGGCGTGCGCGGAAGATCGACCGGGTCCTCGGGGAGACCTATCCGGACGCACGGTGCGAACTGGACTTCGCGAACCCGTTCGAGCTCCTCGTCGTCACCGTTCTCAGCGCCCAGACCACGGACCGCCGGGTCAACGCGGTCCGGCCGACGCTCTTCGCGGCGTACCCGGACCCGCGGGCGATGGCCGCTGCCCCACGCGAGGACCTCGAGCGGATCATCGGTCCGCTCGGGTTCTTCCGGGCCAAGACCGAGTCGCTGCTCAAGCTGTCGGCCGCGCTGGTCGAGCGGTTCGACGGGGAGGTCCCGCCGCGGCTGGACGACCTGGTCACGCTGCCGGGAGTCGGCCGCAAGACCGCCAACGTCGTCCTCGGCAACGCCTTCGACATCCCCGGGATCACCGTCGACACCCACTTCGGCCGGCTGATCCGCCGGTTCGGCTGGACCGAGGAGACCGACCCGGTCAAGGCCGAGCACGCGATCGGCGCCCTGTTCCCGAAGCGCGACTGGACCATGCTCAGCCACCACGTCATCTGGCACGGCCGTCGCGTCTGCCACGCCAAGAAGCCCGCCTGCGGCGCCTGCACGGTCGCGAACTGGTGCCCGTCGTACGGCGAAGGGCCGACGGAGGCCGAGGCCGCCGCGAAGCTCGTCAAGACGCAGGGGCCCGCATGACCCGTCGTTCTGTCGCGGCTCTCCTGCTCACGGCCGCGGTGCTGGTCTCGGGCTGCTCGCTGACCCCGGAGGAGTCGACGCCGCAGCCCACCGCGAAGGCGACGGCCGGGCGACTGCCCGACGTGACCCTGCCCAGCATCGACGGAGGGCCGTCGGTCGACCTCGGCGAGCTCCGCGGCCCGGCCGTGGTCAACGTGTGGGCGTCGTTCTGCGAGCCGTGCAAGCGCGAGCTCCCGATCTACGCCGCCTTCGCCAAGCGGCACGCCGGCGAGATCGACGTACTCGGGATCGACTTCCAGGACCAGCTCAAGGACAAGGCCCGCGCGATGATGCGCACCGCCGGGGTCGAGTACCCGGTCGCCTACGACTTCGACGGCGAGTTGCGCGCCTTCGCGCTGCCCAAGCTGATCCTCGTCGACGAGGCCGGCAAGGTCGTCTACGACCAGTACGTCGAGATCAAGTCCGCTGCCCAGCTCGAGGACCTGGTCGCCGAGCACCTCGGAGCCGCGTCGTGACGATCCCTGACTGGCTGATCCCGATCCGCGACGGTGCGCTGACCATCTCCGGCGAGGACCTGACCCGTTTCCTGCCGCCCGAGGACGCCGACGCCCGTGAGGGGGCCGTGCTGATGCTCTTCGGCGAGGGCGAGCAGGGCCCCGACCTGCTCCTCACCGAGCGCGCGCACACGATGCGCTCGCATCCCGGGCAGGTCTCGTTCCCCGGCGGTTCGGTCGACGACACCGACGAGTCACCGACCGCGGCCGCGCTACGGGAGGCCGTCGAGGAGGTCGGCCTCGACCTGGCCGGCATCGACGTCCTGGCGACGCTGCCGGTGCTGTGGCTGCCGCCGAGCAACTTCGCGGTCACCCCGGTGCTGGCCTGGTGGCGCGAGCCGAGCCCGGTGCGGGTGGTCGACCCCGCCGAGGTGCACGCCGTGCTGCGTGTCCCGATCGCCGAGCTGCTCGATCCGGCCCATCGGATCACCGTGACGCACCCGTCCGGGTACTCCAGCCCCGGGTTCCTGATCGGGGACGACAAGGACCTGATCCTGTGGGGTTTCACCGCCGGGGTGATCAACAAACTCTTCGATTACGTCGGGCTGACCGAACCGTGGGACGCCACGATCACCCGCGAGCTGCCCGGGTACATGCTCGGTGTACGTCAGGATTGAGCTCGGGTCACCCTTGATTCAGCCGCCGCTCGGCCGATCGAGGGACATGACAAGAACGCGAAGGTGACGATGAACCTGCTCGACTGGTGTCTGGTGCTGATCGCCGCCGCCTACGCCCTCTCCGGTTACTGGCAAGGCTTCATCACGGGTGCCTTCGCGACGGTCGGGCTGATTCTCGGCGGCATGTTCGGGATCTGGCTGGCGCCGCACATCCTCGGCAACGCGGACCCGTCGTTGTGGGTCTCGCTGGCGGCGCTGTTCGTCGTCCTGGTCTGTGCGTCGTTCGGCCAGGCGCTGCTGCAGTACGCCGGCAGCCGGCTGCGGGCCCGGATCACCTGGCAACCCGTGCGCGCGCTGGACGCCGTCGGGGGAGCCGTGCTGAGCGTGGTCGCCGTACTCGTGGTCACCTGGATGCTCGGGGTCGCGATCAGCGGCTCCCGGATCCCGGGCATCGGGCCGATGGTCCGCGACTCCACGGTGCTCACCACGGTCAACGATGTGATGCCGACCGAGGCCCAGGGCATGCTGCGCGGCTTCGACGAAGTCGTCGGGTCCAGCTTCTTCCCGCGGTACCTGGAGCCGTTCGCCCCCGAGCGGATCGTCCAGGTCGCCCCCGCCCCGGGCAACGTGGTGAAGGACCCCGAGGTCCAGGAGGCGGAGCTCAGCGTCTTCAAGATCCGGGGCAACAACCGGTGCGGCGACGGGATCGAGGGCACCGGATTCCTCTACACCCCGCACCGGCTGATGACGAACGCACACGTCGTGGCCGGGGTCACCGAGCCGACGGTGCGGGTCGGCACCCGCAACCTTCCGGCGACTGTCGTGTATTACAACTCCGACCTCGATGTCGCGGTGCTCGACGTGGACATCGACGGACCGACAGTCCAGTTCGACCGGTCCGGTCAGGCCAGGCAGCCCGCCGTGGTCCTCGGCTACCCGAACGACGGCCCGTTCGACGCCCAGCCCGCACGGATCCGTGCGGTGCAGCGCCTGCGGTCGCCGGACATCTACGGCCGCGGGACCGTGACCCGCGAGGTCTTCTCGCTGCGCGGCCTGGTCCGTCCCGGCAACTCCGGCGGGCCGCTGGTCTCGCGTGACGGCAAGGTTCTCGGCGTCATCTTCGCCGCCTCGGTCAGTGACAAGCAGACCGGCTACGCGCTCACCGCCGAGCAGGTCGCCGAAGCCGCCGGCCGCGGACTGCAGGCTGAGCAGAGGGTCTCCAGCGGCAACTGCGCCTGACGAGCCGTCCGGCCCGCACGCTGGCCGCGTTGTCGTCGGTCGAAGTCCGCTCCGCTGCGCTCCGCAAGGACGTCTTCCCTCCTCCGCCTTGCCATCGCGCACCGGACGACTCGTCCGGTGCTGCTCAAGCAGCCTCGGAACTACTCGCCGAGGAACGCGCGCGGGATCTCCTGCGCCTGGGCGAGGGTCCTCTCGGGGGCGCGGATCTTGCGGGCCTTCAGGTAGCCGATGAAGCCGAGGAGAGCCGCCAGGAAGATGTAGGCGCCGAAGACGATCAGGAAGCACCAGGCCGGGTGCAGCCCGCTCATCGAGATGAACAGCGCGAAGGCGATCGAGGCCATGATGATCGCGATCAGGATCAGGAACACGGCCAGGCCGAAGAGCGCGACAGCGGCGCCACCGGCACGGGCACTGACCTTCAGCTCGGCCTTCGCCAGCGTGATGATGTTGCGCAGCAGCGTCCCGGCGTCGTCGAAGGCGTCGACGACCAACTTGCCGATCGTCGGTTCTTCGGTGACGGGCTCACGGTCTGCCATGCGGATTCCCTTCGAGGTGACGTCTGCAGTCGCACCCTACCCAAGGCGCTGGGCGGCTGCGCCCTCACTCGCGGTGTTGTCGGTTCCGCCGGCGCAGGACGAAGGCTCCCAGGAGCGCCGCGGCCATCGATGCCAGCAGGACGGCGGTCTTGGCCTCCTCGGCGCGGGCATCATCGAACGAGAGGTCGGCCACCAGCAGCGAGACCGTGAATCCGACGCCACCGAGGATCGCCACGCCGATCAGGTCGCGCCAGGACACGTCCTCGTCGAGCTCGGCCCGGGTGAACCTGGTGACCAGCCAGGAGCCGGCGATGATGCCGACCGGCTTGCCGACGACCAGGCCGAGTACGACGCCGAGCACGATCGGGTGGTCGAGGCCGAGATCGCCGTCCAGGGCGACCCCGGCGCTCATCAGCGCGAAGAAGGGGACCGCGATGCGGGAGCTGATCGGCGCGATCCGGTGCTCGAGGCGCTCCGCGGGCGAGACCTCCTCGTCCGGATCGGGGAGCACCCGGGTGAGCAGGCCGAGCGCCACACCCGCCACAGTCGCGTGGATGCCGCTCTCGTACGTCATCCACCAGGCGCCTACGGCGAGGGGCAGGTAGACCCACGCCGTCCGGACCCGCAGCCGCTGGCAGACGGCGTACGCCGCGAGCGCCGCGATCGCGACGGCGAGCGCGCCCAGGTCCAGGGTCTCGGTGTAGAACACCGCGATCACGATGATCACGATCAGGTCGTCGACGACGGCGAGGGTCAGCAGGAACGCCCGCAGCGGTGTGGGCAGCGCCGAGCCGACCACGGCCAGCACGGCGAGTGCGAAGGCGATGTCCGTCGCCGCCGGGATCGCCCAGCCGCCGAGGTTGTCGGTGCCGCGGTTGACCACGACGTACACGAGCGCCGGTACGGCGACCCCGCAGATCGCCGCGACCGCCGGGACCGCGGCGTCCGCGGGCCGGCGGAGCGAACCGACGACCAGCTCACGCTTGAGCTCGATGCCGGCGACGAAGAAGAAGATCGTCAGCGCGCCGTCAGCGGCCCAGTGCTCCAGGTCGAGCGGGCCGATCTCGTGGTGGCGGAGAGCAAGATAGGACTCGGGGTCCACGTTCATCCAGACGACCGCGATCGCGGCCGCCACCAGCGCGATGCCGCCGCCGATGGTCTCCGAGCGGAGCATGGTGTCCACGAAGGTGCTCTCGCTCGCACTGAGGCGGGGGAGGAAGCGTCGACGGGTGGTGTTCACTCACGGCTCCGAGCGTCTGGGGTCGGCGGACTGCTGCCGACCAGACTTCCCGGCGCACCGTGGTCGAGTCTAGGGCGCGGCCCTCAAACCACTGCAGTTCTTCCGGGACCACGCCCAGGGCGTGAGGGCACCCGGACAGGCCCGGCTTGGACGCTCCGAGAGTCGGATGAGAGACTTCCGGCGTTGGAGGGGAGTATTCCTTCGCGACGGTCTCGTCATCACGGGCGCTGCAGTGCGGCACCCCGGGGCCGCCGGTCCGACCAGGAATACGAACTGGCCGGGCGGAAGAGACCTCCGGACTCGGCCCTCTCTGCCCATTCCGTCCGGAGGAACTATGCACGTCACACCGCTCGTCTGGTGGCTCACCATCGGGATCACCACCGCGATCCTGCTCTTCGATGTCATGGTCATCGGCCGTCGCCCGCACGAGCCGAGCCGACGTGAGGTCTCGGTCGCCCTGTCGATCTACATCGGGCTGGCGGTCCTCTTCGGCATCGGCGTCTGGGTGGTGGCCGGCGCCCAGTACGGGACCGAGTTCTTCGCGGGCTGGATCACCGAGTACTCGCTCTCGGTGGACAACCTGTTCATCTTCCTCATCATCATGACCAAGTTCGCCGTCCCGCGGGCGTACCAGCAGACCGCGCTGATGATCGGCATCGTGATCGCCCTCGTGATGCGCGCGATCTTCATCGCTGTCGGCGCCGCTGCGATCAACGAGTTCAGCTGGGTGTTCTACATCTTCGGCTTCTTCCTGGTCTACACGGCGATCAAGCTCGCCAAGGAAGGTGCCGCGGACGAGGAGGAGTACGAGGAGAACAAGCTGATCAAGTGGGTGGAGACCCATTTCCCGGCGACCTCGGAATGGCACGGCACCAAAGCGTTCGTGCGGATCAACGGGCAGCGGATGATCACCCCGATGTTCATCGTGGTGCTCGCGCTCGGCACCACCGACCTGCTCTTCGCGCTCGACTCGATCCCGGCCATCTACGGCCTCACCGACGAGCCCTACATCGTGCTGACGGCCAACATCTTCGCGCTGATGGGCCTGCGCCAGTTGTACTTCCTGATCGGCGGCCTGCTCGAGCGCCTCATCTACCTCTCCTACGGCCTGGCGTTCCTGCTCGGCTTCATCGGCGTGAAGCTGATCCTGCACGCGCTGCACGAGAACGAACTCCCGTTCGTCAACGGCGGCGAGCACGTCGGCTGGGCGCCGGACATCCCGATCTGGCTCTCGCTCCTGGTCATCGTCTGGACCCTCGTGGTGACCACGGTGATCAGCCTGATCGCGTCCAAGCGGATGTCGGCCAAGGAGCGTGACGAGGTCACCGGTCCGCGCGACATTTGAGTCGTGTGACCCGGGACTCTCTGCAATTCAGGGCGAAACGCCCTAACCGAACGCGGTTTGTCTCGTTGAGCCTGCCATGGAATGGATCCGCTACCACCCGAAGATCTCCGCGGTCGTCGCAGGCATCATCACGCTGCTGGTGATCGTCTTCGTCTGGATGCAGATCAGCCCGGACGACAACGACGAGCAGGACCCCCTCGGCATCCCCACGCTCTCGCCCCCGACGACGACCCCGCTCACCGAGCTTCCCACTGAGTCCCCGTCGGCGAGCCCGACCGGCACCGCGACCGGCGCGGCCGCGGGCGGCCCGGGCGGCGCGTTCGAGGGCTTCGGTGGCGCTGGGTCCGGCGGAGGCAAGGGCTCCGGCGGCACCCTGGAGATGCCCGGTCTGCAGGGCGGCAGCATGTACAAGTACCTGCCCAAGCACAAGATCGTCCTCCGGGTCACGTCCGAGGTGCCGATCGGCACGATCGGTTACGTGATGCCGACGAGCCTGCGGCACTCCTCCGGCACCGTGAAGAACGCCGGCACCTCCTGGTCGCTCACCGACACCGTGTACGGCAACCCGGACTACGCCCAGCTCTTCTTCCAGGCCGGCTCCCGCGGCTTCCCGGTCACCTGCACCATCACGGTCGACGGCCGGGTCACCGAGCGCCGCTCCACCGAGGGGCCGTACGGACAGATGGTCTGCCAGGGCTGACCAGCAGCATCGTTCGTCGAGCCTGTCGAGACGCGGCGCAGGTCTCGACAAGCTCGACCACCGGACTTCCTAGTCCTCGGTGCTCGTTGCCGCACCTTCGGAGATCAGCCGCATCACGTCGCTGTCGGCGAGGGTGGTGACGTCGCCGACCTCGCGCTTCTCGGCCACGTCGCGCAGCAGCCGGCGCATGATCTTGCCCGAGCGGGTCTTGGGGAGTTCGGCGACGATCATGATCTGCCGGGGCTTGGCGATCGCGCCGATCTCCTTGGCGACGTGGTCGCGCAGCTCCTTGACGATGTCCGCGCCGCCGTCGCCGGCGGCTTCGCGGAGGATCACGTAGGCGCAGACGGCCTGACCGGTCATCTCGTCACTGGCGCCGACCACGGCCGCCTCGGCGACCTTCGGGTGTGACACCAGAGCACTTTCGATCTCGGTGGTGGAGAGCCGGTGGCCGGAGACGTTCATGACGTCATCGACGCGACCCAGCACCCAGATGTCGCCGTCCTCGTCCTTCTTGGCGCCGTCGCCGGCGAAGTACATGCCCTTGAACCGTGACCAGTAGGTGTCCTTGAAGCGCTGGTCGTCGCCCCAGAGCGTGCGCAGCATCGCCGGCCACGGCTCCTTGAGGACCAGGTAGCCGCCGGAGCCGTCCGGGACGGACTCGCCCTCGTCGTTGACGACGTCGGCCACGACTCCGGGGATCGCGGTCATCGCCGAGCCGGGCTTGGCGGCGGTGACGCCGGGGAGCGGGCTGATCATGATCGAGCCGGTCTCGGTCTGCCACCAGGTGTCGACCACCGGGGTACGGCTGCCGCCGATGGTGTCGCGGTACCAGACGTAGGCCTCCGGGTTGATCGGCTCACCGACCGAGCCCAGCAGCCGCAGCGAGGAGAGGTCGAACTTCGCCGGGATGTCGTCGCCCCACTTCATGAAGGTCCGGATCGCAGTGGGGGCGGTGTAGAAGATGGTGACGCCGTACTGCTGGATGATCTCCCACCAGCGGCCCTTGTGCGGGGAGTCCGGGACGCCCTCGTAGAGCACCGAGGTGGCCTGGTTCGCGAGCGGCCCGTAGACCATGTACGAGTGGCCGGTGACCCAGCCGACGTCGGCGGTGCACCAGTAGACGTCGGTCTCCGGCTTGAGGTCGAAGACGCCCCAGTGCGTGTACGCCGCCCCGGTCAGGTAGCCGCCGGTCGTGTGCAGGATGCCCTTCGGCTTGCCCGTGGTGCCGGACGTGTACATCACGTAGAGCGGGTGCTCGGAGTCGAAGGCCTCGGGCTCGTGGATCGTCGAGGACTCGTCGACCAGGTCGTGCCACCAGACGTCGATGTCGCTGTTGAAGGCGACGTCCTGGCCGGTGCGCTTCACGACCAGCACGTTCTCGACCAGGCCGGACTGCTCGGCCTCGACCTTGGCGACGGCCTCGTCGACCGCGGGCTTCAGCGCCGACGGTGCGCCGCGGCGGTAGCCGCCGTCAGCGGTGATGATCAGTTTCGCGCCGCAGTCCAGCACCCTGCTGGCCAGCGCGTCCGCGGAGAAGCCGCCGAAGACGACCGTGTGCGGGGCGCCGAGGCGGGCGCACGCGAGCATCGCGATCACCGTCTCCGGGATCATCGGCATGTAGATCGCGACCCGGTCACCCTTCTCGATGCCGAGCTCCTCGATCGCGTTCGCGGCCTTGCAGACCTCGTCCTTGAGCTCCGCATAGGTGATGTCGCGGCTGTCGCCCTCGGGCTCACCGACCCAGTGGAAGGCGACCTTCTCCCCGGCGCCGGCCTCGACGTGCCGGTCCACGCAGTTGTACGCCGCGTTGAGCTTGCCGCCGACGAACCACTTCGCGAACGGCGGGTTCGTCCAGTCCAGGACCTGGTCCCAGCGGGTGTCCCAGCTCAGACGGTCGGCCTGCTTCTCCCAGAACCCCAGCCGGTCGGCAGCGGCGTCGTCGTACGCCGCTGCGGTCAGGTTCGCGTTCGCCGCGAACTCCGCAGGCGGCTCGAACCGGCGCTCCTCGTGGCTCAGATTGGACAGGGCTTCGTTGCTCATCGAGAAAATCCTCCGACGTCGTGGGGTGAGAGGCGGCCTGCATCGTCATCGACCTGTGCGGCTCCGGCCAGCCTAGAACCGTTTGCGGCGCGGGCACGAGGCCCACCGTTCGCGAGAACGTCCCACGGCCGGGGTTGCGAGTCCGTTGCAACGCGCAGGGGTCAGCTGAAGTCGATGAGCAGGGTGCCGGTGTCCTCGCGGCCGTGCACCTGCGTGCGCACCGTCGCCTTCGTGGAGCCGCGCTCGAGCTCACCGGTGTGCTCGGGGCCGTCGATCAGGCTGAGCGCTTCGTCGGCAACCCGGGACATCACCACCGGAGGTGGAGGCTGGTTGGTGACCATCACCCGGTGGCACTGGGTCAGGTACGGCAGCCGCATCCCGTCGGGCCCGCGACCGTAGTCGTCGTACAGGGCGCCGACCTTGGCCAGGACGTCCTCCTGCTCGTGCTCGGGGAGGACGGAGATGTACGAGCGGGAGCGGACCAGGTCGGCCAGTTCGTCGCGGCGCAGGTGCTGCCAGAACCGGAAGTCCCGCGAGTCGACCGGCCCGAAGAACTCCGACCGCGCGGCCGGGTCGGTGAGCGGGGTCAGGTCCCCGCGGTCGGCGCCGCCGATGATCGAGCCCAGCTTCTTCACCCACGGGATGCCCTCGTCGCGGGTGTTCCAGACCAGGGCGAGGTAGCCGCCGGGCCTGAGCACGCGGGCCATCTCGGCCAGCGCCAGGTCGTGGTCGAACCAGTGGAACGACTGGGCGCAGACGATGACGTCGATGCAGCGCGAGGGGAGCGGGACCGCCTCGGCGGTCGCGGCCACGGTGTGCACGCCCGGCACCCGGGCCTTCAGCAGCGTCAGCATCTCGGGCAGCGGGTCGGTGGCGATCACGCGGTGGCCGCCCGCGACGAGCAGTTCGGTGAGCTTCCCGGTGCCGGCGCCGAGCTCCAGGACGGTGGCGTTGCGGGTGCCGACGAGCCAGTCGACGGCCTCGGCCGGGTACGACGGACGCGCGCGGTCGTAGACCTCGGCCACGGCTCCGAAGGAGAGGGCGTGGTCCTGTGCGGAAGCGTTGCGCTGGTCGCTCATCGTGGCCTCGAACGTACCCGATAGCCTCGTCCGCGTGACTGACCCAGCGCGTGTCCCGGGAAGTGATCGCGGAACCGATCGCGGCACTGATCCCTTGGCCTGGCTCAACGAGCTCGAAGGCGTCCCGTCCGGGTTCGCCGCGGCCCGTGACGGGATCGACGCGATGCTCCGCGACCGGGGCCTGCGGCGTACGACGCCCGCGCAGACCGCCGAGTCGCTTCTCCGCGGTGCCTACGCCTCCGCGGTCCTCGAAGGCTCCGACTCGACGCTCGAGGAGATGCGCGAGGGAGAGGGTGACGAGATCGCCCAGTCCGCTCTGCGGGTGAGCACCGGTGTCCTCGCCGAGGTCCCCACCCTGGCCACCACGCCGCTGCAGGCGCTGGCCCGGTTGCACGCCCTGGCGGGTGCCGGCGTCGTGGGCGACGACTCCCTGGGCCGACCCGTCTCGGCCGAGGCCTCGGACCGTCTCGGCGGCCTGTCACGGACCCTGCTGGCGACCTCGTGCCCTGCCCTGCTGGTGGCCGCGGTGGTGCACGCCGAGATCATCACGGTGGCGCCGTTCGCCTCCCACAACGGCATCGTGGCCCGCGCGGCGGAGCGGTTGGTGCTGGTCAGCCGCGGCGTCGACCCGGCGTCGGTGGTCGTCCCGGAGGCAGGGCACCTCGGCCTGCGGGCGCAGTACGAGTCGAACCTGCGCGGCTACGCGGTCGGCGGTACGAACGGCCTGCACGCCTGGCTCCTGTACGCGGCCCAGGCGTACTCGGCCGGCTCCGAAGCCTCCCCGCTCCGCTCCTGACGCGTTCGCCCGCCCGCGTTCGTCGAGCTTGTCGAGACGCGGTGAGGTGCGCCCCACACAGATGAGCGGCACCGGGATGCGAGATCTCGATGCCGCTCGAACACATGGTTTGGGCTACCAAGCTGCAACGTCTGTAACTGCGGCCCCGGGTGTGTCCCGATCTGCACGCGCCCTGTAGGAAGGGTCGATCGTTGCGTGGGTACCGGCCATGTGCTGGTCTGAAGTTGTCTTGCCCCCACTTAACGTCGGGATCGCCCAACACACAAGGGTTGACTTTGAAAAAACCCGGTGGTTGCGCGGGGATCGGGCCTGAAACTCCTTTGTGCACAGGCGATTCAGGCGCTGTGGCGCCGCGCACGGCGGCTGCTGAGCCAGACCGCGGTGCCCACACCGGCGACTCCGGCGATGGCGAGCGCGGCCAGGGTCGGCTTGGCCGGGGGGAGCTTCACCCGGCTGCCGAGCGCCACCGGGCGCTCGAAGAGCAGCACCGGCCAGTCACGCTCCTTGGCGATCCTGCGCAGGTCCTTGTCCGGGTTGACCGCGAACGGGTGACCGACGACCTCGAGCATGTGCACGTCGGTGATCGAGTCGCTGTAGGCGTAGCACTCGGCCAGGTCGTAGCCACGCTTGCGGGCCAGGTCGCTGACCGCCTTGGCCTTGTTCTCGGCGTACGCGTAGAAGCGGATCTTGCCGGTGTACTTGCCGTCGGCGACCTCCATCCGGGTCGCGACGACGTGGTCCGCGCCGAGCATCTCGCCGATCGGCTCGACCATCTCGGCGCCGCTGGTCGACACGATGATCACGTCACGACCGGCGGCGTGGTGCTGCTCGATCAGGCCGACCGCCTCGTCGTAGACGAGCGGGTCGACGATGTTGTGCAGGGTGTCGGCGACGATGTCGCGCACCGTCTGCACGTCCCACCCGGCGCAGAGCTGCGACATGAACTGCCGCATCTTCTCCATCTGGTCGTGGTCGGCGCCGCCGACGAGATAGACGAACTGCGCGTACGCCGACCGCAGCACCGCACCCCGCGAGATCAGCCCACCGGCCTGGAACTCCTTGCTGAAGGCGAACGTGCTCGACCGCGCGATGATCGTCTTGTCCAGATCGAAGAACGCGGCAGTGGGTCGAGCGGGGTGGCTCACCCAAGCAGTCTAGGGAGGCCGCCGACTTCGGGTACGACAAACCGACTCCCCAGGGCGAGCGTCCACATGCGTCCTGATCGGCGCGTGGTCCACATGCCTGGATCGCTCGGCCGTCGCGCTCTGCTGCAGCAGCGAAGCTCGCGACATGACGGACGATCGGACTCTCGTGCTCCTCGCCACCTCCGACGACCTGCTGCGAGCCACCGTGGTGCGCCTCGTCGCCGCAGCCGGAGTGGACGTGTCTGTGGAGTCGGACCCGGCTGCCGTGCTTCGCACCTGGGCCGCGGCGTCGGTCGTCCTGGTCGGGGTCGACGCGGTGTCCGCGCTCGCACACCTGAGGCCCTCGCGACGTGCCCGGGTCTGGCTCGTCGGGGAGGCGTTGACGGACGACGCTTACCGGGATGCGCTCACCTGTGGGGCCGAGGGTGCGATGCGGATCCCCGAGGACGAGTCCCACCTCCTCCGCGTGCTCACCGATGCCGGTGACGGGGATTCCTCCCCGGCGCTGACCATCGGTGTGATGGGTGGTTCCGGCGGCGTCGGGGCATCCACGTTCGCGACGGCAGTGGCCCTCTCCTCCTCGCTGCGATTCGCGACCGTGCTCGTCGACGCCGATGTCCTCGGTGCGGGGGTGGATCACCTTCTCGGGCTCGAACCCGGGACCGGAGTGCGCTGGGACGCACTGCTCGCGACCGGACGGTTGAGCGGACGGTCGATACGCGAGGCATTGCCTCGTCGCGAGGCGCTCTCCGTCCTGGCCTGGCCGCAGGAACGGCGACCGACCATCACCGAGGGCGTCGCCCGTGACGTGCTCTCAGCGGTCGTTCGCGGATTCGCCGTGGTCGTCGTCGACCTGGCGCGGCATTCCGATCCGCTCACGGACGAGATCCTTCCTCGCTGTGACCTGGTGCTGGTCGTCACGACCACGACCGTGCCTGCGCTGGTGGCCGCTGCCCGGACTGTGGAGCGGGTGAGCGGCGTCGAGGTGGGCCTCGTCGTACGACGCCGACGACCGGGTGGCCTCGAGGCAGAGGAGATGGGCAGGTTCCTCGGGCGGCCGGTGGTGGCGGAGATGAACGATCAGCGCGGCCTCGACGAGGACGTCGGCCTGGGGGTCGGACCGCTTCGCCGTGCCCGGGGTCCACTGGGGCGGGCGGCGAACCGGATCGTCGAGGTAGCCGCGGCCAAGTTCGCCGGCGAGGTGCTGCGATGACCACGGAGTCCACCGACGACATCCTTCGTCTGGTCCGGGACCGACTGGCTCGCGACGGGGGCGGCCTCACCGCCGACGGTGTCGCGCGAGCCTTGCGTGCCGACGGTCGGCCTGTCGGCGATTCAGCGGTGCTCGCGGTGCACGAGATGCTCCGCCGTGACGTTGAGGGGGCCGGGCCTCTTGAGCCCTTGCTGGGTCTCTCCGGTGTCACCGACGTCCTGGTCAACGGGCCGGCGCAGGTCTGGATCGATCGTGGCCGGGGGCTCGAGCTGACCGGGGTGCGATTCCCCGACGACGAGTCGGTACGCAGGCTCGCCCAGCGGTTGGCGGCCGCGGCAGGTCGCCGTCTCGACGACGCCACGCCGTACGCCGACCTCAGGTTGGCCGACGGCACTCGTTTTCACGCGGTCCTCGCCCCGGTTGCCCGCCCCGGCACGGTCGTGTCGTTGCGCGTGCCCAGTCGGCGCTCATTCGACCTGGACGCGCTCGAGGACGCCGGCACCCTCAGTGCGGACTGTCGCCGGGTTCTTGCTGGGATGGTGTCGGCCCGCTCCGCGATCCTGGTCAGTGGAGGGACCGGCTCGGGCAAGACGACGTTGCTCGGCGCTCTGCTGGGCGAGGTCGATCCCGCCGAGCGGCTGGTGCTGGTCGAGGACTCCAGCGAACTTCGCCCGGAGCATCCCCATGTGGTGGCACTGGAGGCGAGGCCGCCGAACCTGGAGGGAGCAGGCGAGATCACGCTGCGGGATCTGGTCCGGCAGGCGCTGCGGATGCGTCCGGACCGGCTCGTAGTCGGCGAGGTGCGCGGCGCGGAGGTGGTCGACCTGTTGGCGGCGATGAACACCGGTCACGAGGGTGGCTGCGGGACGTTGCACGCCAACTCCGCTCTCGATGTCCCCGCCCGGATCGAAAGCCTGGCCACGGCAGCGGGACTGGGCCGGGTGGCGGCGCACAGCCAGTTGGCCTCCGCCGTCGACGCCGTCGTCCACCTGGATCGCTCCCATGGCGGCAGGCGTCGGGTGCGGGAGATCGCGGTTCTCGAGCGCGCCGAACACGGCGTCACGGTGCTGCCTGCGCTTGCGTTCGACAACGCCGGCGCCACGATCGAACTGGCCGGGATCGATCGACTCGGAGAGCTGCTGGCCCGATGAGCCTCGTCGTGATGGCAGCGCTCGTCGTCGGGTGCGCGGTGCTGCTCGGTCTCGGTCCGGGCCGGGCGCGATTGCCGCTGACTGCGCTCGGCCACGGGGATGCGACGCTCACCTTCGCCCTCGTTCTGGCCTCGACCGCTGCGCTGTCGCCGTGGGTCCTGCCGTGGATCGGGCACCTGTCGGCGCTGAGGCTTGTGGTCGGCCTGATCGTGCTCGGCAGTGCTGCCGACCTCGGCCGCCGTTGGCGTCGCCGTCGTCTGCTAGCGGTTTCCGTACGGCGCAGGGGGCAGGTCCTCGGTGTCTGCGAACTGATCGCCGCCGACGTCCGGGCCGGCCTCCCGCCAGGGGCTGCGCTCGCTGCTGCCGCGAAGCAATGGCCGGAGTTCGGGGTCGTCGCACGCGCAGCCGAACTCGGTGCAGACATCCCGACCGCGATGCGAGCGCTGGCCGATCTGCCCGGTGCCGGTCAGGTACGCGTCATGGCGGCTGCCTGGCAGGTCGCGCACCGCTCCGGGGCGGGCCTGGCCTCCGCTCTCGATCTGGCGGCTGCCACCCTCAGGGACGAGAAAGCGACGGCGAGTGTCGTTGCCACCGAGGTCGCCTCCGCCCGGGCGACGGCGAGCATCCTGGCGCTGCTACCCGTCGGTGTGCTGGTCCTCGGATCCGGCGTCGGCGGCAGTCCCTGGTCGTTCCTGTTCGACAGTGCACCAGGCGTGGTCTGCCTGGCGATCGGCATCGGGCTCGCTCACGCCGGGCTGGCCTGGCTCGACGTCATCGCCGACGGCGTCATGCGGTGAACACCGCGTGGTTCGCGGCCGTGGCGGCTGCCACGGCAGTGTTCGCCCTGGGGCAGCCCGGCCGGATGCTCGCGCCACCACGGTCATCGGCCGGGCGGGTCCGAGGCGAGTCGGATCGCGGCCTGCTGCGGCGGCTGCGCGGAGTCCTGGCGGTACTCGCTCTGTTCGGATGCGTCGTCATGCTCGGCGGTCTGGTCGGGATCGTCGTCGGGTCGGCCGCCGGCGCCTGGTCCTGGCGGGTACTCGGAGCGGGCGAGGGTCCGGTGGCCAAACGCCGCCGCCGCGAACTGGAGGATGACCTGCCACTGGCTGTCCATCTCCTCGGTGCCTGTCTGCGCGCGGGATCGGCGATCGGGCCGGCGTTGGAGACTGTCTCGGCTGCGTTGCCGGGTGCGGTGGCCGACGAACTCCTCGGGATCGCCGCGCGGCTGGACCTCGGTGCGGATCCGGCGACTGTCTGGGCCGCAGTCGCGCAAGACAGCCAGTTGGGTCCGCTGGGCTCGGCACTGATGCGAGCCCACGGGTCGGGCGCCTCGGTGGTCACCGTCATCGATCGCCTCTCTGCCGACCTGAGGTCTGGGACACGGGATCGGATCACAGCCCGGGCGCGCACCGTCGAAGTACGCGCCGCGGCACCGCTCGGGCTCTGCCTGCTGCCTGCGTTCCTGCTGCTCGGGGTCGTCCCCATGACTGCCGGGTTGTTCTCCTCCCTCTCCTTCCTCCAATAGCCCGGCAACGGTCGACCGGTCCTCCACAGGCCGTCCTCCGAGGAGTCGTTCCACGGCGACCGACTTGCCCGTGGCAACGCCGATGACATCCGCGAAAACCTCGGTGGCGCAAGGGAAAGCGCCATCTGCGGATGGTCCAAACGAGGAGTCGAAGATGCACCAGTTCACAGCGGCAATGAAGCGTCGGATCGCGCGCGAAGAGACCGGAGCCACCACTGCGGAGTACGCGGTCTGCACGGGTGCGGGGGTCGGGTTCGCCGGGATCCTGTTCAAGTTCCTGGCCAGCAGCACCGGTCAGAAGCTCGTCGAAACCGTCTACGACAAGGTCATGGGGATCTTGCCGTTCTGAGGTCGGCGTGGTGGGGGCGGCTGGCGCCGTCCCCACTCCGGCGCGAAGGAGATGACGATGAAACACCCTGATGACGAGGCCGGAGCCGTCACAGCCGAGGCCGCTGTCGTCCTACCGGTGCTGGTCCTCGTCGCGATCGCCCTGTGCTGGCTGGTCTCGCTCGGCGTCGCCGAGGTCCGGGCCGTCGACGCGGCCCGGGAGACCGCACGGGCGCTCGCGCGCGAGGACGACGCGGGCTCGGCCGTCGCGCTCGGTCGTCGGGTCGCTCCCGAGGGTGCGGAGATCCAGGTGCACGAGGACGGTTCGACGCTCCGGGTCACCGTGCGCGCTCCGGTACGCGGACCGGGTGGCTTGTTCGACTTTCCGGTGTTCGAAGCCAGCGCGACGGCGATCGCCGTTCGCGAGACCGCGCCATGAGGGCACGATCCCGGAGGCGAGGTGAGGACGGGCTGGCAGTGGTCGTCGTCATCGCGCTCACCGCGGTGCTCGCCCTGGTCGCCGTCCTCGGTATCGGAGTTGCTGGCCTGTTCTCTGCGCACCGGCGGGTTGCGGCAGCTGCCGACCTGGCCGCCCTCGCCGGAGCGGTCGCACAGCAACGAGGGGAGGAGCCCTGCGCGGCCGCAGCTCGGATCGCGACCGCGAACGGAGCCGACCTGATCGCCTGCCTGGTGCGCATCGGGTCGGTCGAGGTGACAGCCCGACTGGAGCCCGGTGGCTTCCTGCAAGGCGCGGAACTCCTGGCTCGAGCGCGTGCCGGCACCGGGTAGCGACCGGCCCCTAGGCCGTCGGGTGTCCCGGCTGACCAGCAGGTTCTCCTCCGCTAGCCGCCGAGCCGGTCGACGTACGCGACGATCCGGTTGAACAGGGCGGTCGTCCCGGCGGGGTCGGTGAGCCGGGCGAGCGGCTCCTCGGCGAGCGCGTACTGCAGTGGCGGCGCGCTGACCGAGCCGGCGGCTGCGGCGACGCCGGCGCAGACCCGGGCGGCGTCGCGGACGGCACGGGGGTCGACGGTCCACACGGCTTCGAAGATCCGGTCGCGATCGGGGATCGTCGTCTGGCCGGGGAGCTCCCAGGCCGAGAGGACAGCGGTGTGGTCGGCCGCGTCGCAGACCACGTTCCACTCCCGGCGCATCGGGGCGTCTGCGGCGAGGGGGATCGTGATCGGGACCGACTCCTCGCCGTCGCCGCCCAGGTCGGCGAAGTCGGCGAAGACCATCGTCGAGCGGGCCACCCGGGCGAGCTCGGTCCAGCGTGCGATCGCGGGCTGCCAGTAGTCGTCGCGCTGGAAGGACCCGAACAGCACCGGTGACTGCGCCATCGCGCAGCATTCGTCCTCCAGCGCCCAGGACAGGGCGAGGAGAGTCGACTTCCGCAGCCGGTACGGCACGAGCGCAGGGTGCCGGGCGCGCAGCGCGGCGAAGACCGACGGGGAGGCCGGCGCCGTCGTCGCCCGGGCCTCGGCGATCGCGACCTCGAGGCGGATCCCGGCGTCACGGCGGCGGACGACCTGCTTGACCAGGTCGACGTGCTCGGCCGTGTAGCGGCGATGGCCGCTGGCGAGTCGGACCGGCTCGGGGAAGCCGTGCCGGGTCTCCCACATCCGCAGCACCGGTGGCGTCAGTCCCGTCTGGCGGGCCAGATCGCCGATCGTCAGATCAGGTCCGGGGACTTGCTTTTCGGCCTCGGTTGGGTTCACTCTGAGATCGTAACCTAAACATGCTGTTTAGGAATCTGTTTACCTTGGAGGTTCGCCATGAGCATCAACAACACGACCGATGACGAGGGCGTCGTCGACTGGGCCGACCTCGGCCGCGAGATGTGGTCCTTCCTGACGGGACGGCAGGCCGAGATCAACTACCGGTTCATCGACATGGCCGTCGAAGTGCCCCGGGACACCGGGCCGGACGCCCCGCGCGCGGTGTGGAAGGTCGACGGCACTCTTCAGGTCACGACCCGCGACAACGGCGCGGCGGGCTGAGGCATGACCACCCTGGTGGAGATCGACGCCGACCTCCGGCTCGCGATCGAGCTGCCCGGCCACGATCCCGTCACCGCGACCCTGACCGGCCAGGGTCGGTCGCTCGAGCTCGCCATCAGCGACCCGGTGGTCTTCGCCGGCCGCCGGGACGCCGGCGTGGTCCGGGGGATCGCCGCAGCCCTTGCCGAGCGGGGGATCGTGCTGACCGTGGTGGCCGGCGGTCGTCGGCTCCTCGAGCTCGGGGCTGTCGACGGCAGCTGGCTCCAGCGCCGGATCACGCGGTCGCGACACCTCCGTGTCGTCGGGGTCCGCGGCGCGATCGCCGGCGTCCGCGGGCGTGCGTCCGACGAAGCGCCCGCGCTTCCCGGCCGGGCGCTGGTCCCGCCACCGACTCTGTTCCCCGTGGCCCCGACCTTCGGTCGTCCGCCCAAGCCGGTGGTCACCACGACCCACGACCCGCGCCGCGGCGGCAACCCCCGTCTGGTGCTGACCGTCGGTAACACCCGCCTTCCCGAGTCCCGCAAGGTCATCCACCCGCTGCGCGGCGAGGTGGTCACCATCGGCAGCGGCGAGGACTGCGACATCAGGCTGGCCGGTCTCGCCGCGCTGCACGCCGAGGTCCGCCACGACGCCCGCGACGAGTACGTGCTGGTCGACCGCGCCGGCCGGCGTACGACGCGGGTCAACGGCGTCCCTGTCGACGAACGGCTGCTCCGGACCGGCGCACGTGTCGAACTCGGTGACTGGGTACTGGCCTACCGACGCGAGGAGTACGCCGACCACGGCCGTCCCTACGGGGGACGCATCGGCGGCGAGCTCGGGCACCAGAAGCCTCAGCCGGGGCGCCACCGGCTCCAGCACATCACCCCCGCCCCCGAGAGGAACCCGTGACAACCCCAGCCCCGAACGCAACCGATCCGGTCCTGATCGCGGGCGGGACCGGCTTCGTCGGTCGTCGCCTCACCGCGGCTCTGGTCGCGGACGGCCATGACGTCCATGTGATGACACGCTCCCCGGAGAAGCACCGCGGGGTCGGCGAAGCCGTCGCCGGGGACGTCGAGGACCCGGGCTCGCTGGCGCGGGCGTTGGACGGGTGCGCGTCGGCGTACTACCTGGTGCACTCGCTCGACTCGCAGGACTTCGCGCAACGCGACGCGCAGGCCGCCCGGGCCTTCGGCAAGGCCGCCGCGGCCGCCGGGGTCTCCCAGATCGTCTACCTCGGTGGGCTCGGCGACGACGGCGACGAACTCTCCGCCCACCTGCGTAGTCGGCGCGAGGTCGAGGGCCTTCTCGCCGAGGGCGG
>JAKFBZ010000072.1:0-10314 GCA_036676945.1 Marmoricola sp. | reverse complement strand
CGGTGGGTCGGCGTACGGGCCAGGTCGGTCCCGTCGTAGGAGATCGACCCCGCGTCCGGCGGCTCCAGGCCGGCCACGGCGCGGAGCAGCGTCGACTTGCCGCACCCGGACGGCCCGAGGACCGCGGTGATCGAACCGGCCGGGACCACCAGGTCGACGTCGTCGACGGCGACGGTGTCGTCGAAACTCACGGTCAGGCCGCGGACCTCGAGTCCGGTGCTCCTCGTGGCGGCCATGTCAGAACGCTCCCACGGATCCGACGCGCAGCTGCTCGACGAGCAGCATGACTCCCGCGGTCGTCGCGGCCAGTACGACGCAGGCGGCGGTGGCCATCCCGAAGTTCGCCGCGCCCGGATGGCTGATCAGCTGGAAGATCACGACCGGGAGGGTGGGGTTGTCGTCACGGGCGAGGAAGCTGGTCGCCCCGAACTCGCCCAGCGACACCGCGAAGGCGAACCCTGCCGCGGCCAGCAGCGCCCGCCAGGCGACCTGCAGGTCGACAGCCATCAGCACCCGCCACGTCCCCGCGCCCAGTGACGAGGCCGCCTCCCGCTGGCGCGCGTCGATGGAGGAGAGCACCGGGGACACGGTGCGCACCACCAGGGGCAGAGCCACCATCGCCTGCGCGATCGGCACCAGCCACGGGGACGCGCGCAGGTCCAGCGGTGGCGAGTCGAGGGTGATCAGGAACCCGAACCCGAGGGTGACGGCGGAGACGCCGAGCGGCAGCATGAAGACCCCGTCGAACGCCGTGCGCAACCGGCCGGCGGCACGGGTCCTGGTCGGTCGGGAGACCAGGAACGCGACGATCGCGCCGAGGGCCAGCGCGAAGGTCGCCGCCTGGCAGGCGACCACCAGCGACCGCGCCAGCGCCTCGGTGGCCGGGACCAGCAGCGCGTTGTCCGCACCGGTGCCCTGCAGGGCCCGGTAGTGGTCCAGGCCCCAGCCGTCCGGGGTCCGCAGCGACGCGAGCAGGAGGGTGAGGATCGGCAGCAGCAGGAAGGCGATCACCACCGCCGTCCAGGTGAGCAGCCAGGTGTCGCGCAGCCGGATCCGCCGCCGGGCCGACGCCGCCGCACCCGCGGGCGAGACCGCCCGCCGCGCCCGGTGCGACGCGGCGAGCAGAACCGTGATCACGACCAGTTGGAGGATCGAGAGCGCCGCCGCGGCGGTGAGGTCGAGTTCCTGGGTGGTGAGCAGGTAGATCTCGGTCTCCACGTTGGCGTACTTGAGTCCGCCGAGGGTCAGCACGACACCGAACGCCGTCGAGCAGAACAGGAAGACGACACTCGCCGCGGAGACGACCCCGGGGCGCAGCGCCGGCCAGGTGACGGAGACGAAGACCTGCCACGGCTTCGCCCCCAGGGCGGCTGCCGCCTCCTCCGCACGCCGGTCGACCCGCTCCCAGAGCGTGCCGACGGTGCGCACCACCAGTCCGATGTTGAAGAACACCAGCGCCGCGATGATCGCCACCGGCGTGCCGTCCAGGTCGAGGTCGCCGAAGAGTCCCTCGGGCGCGAGCAGCCTCCGGAACGCGACCCCGACCACGACGGTCGGCAGCACGAACGGCAGCAGCACCAGCGCGCCCAGGAACCGCCGCCCCGGAAGCCGGAGCCGGTAGAGCGCATAAGCGACCGGTACGCCGGCCGCGACAGCCAGGACCGTGGCCGTCGTCGAGGTCCACAGCGTGAACCACAGGACGCGGTGTACCCGCGGCCGGGCCAGGACCTCGAGGACGGCACCCGGGTCGAAGGTGCCGTCCGGCCACAGCCCGAGCGCGAGCATCCCGCAGACCGGATAGATGAAGAAGACCACCAGGACAGCCAGCGGCACCGCGGCGAGCACCGCGGTGCCCGGAGAGGGCCATCTCCTGGCTGTCCGGGTGCTCATGTCAGCCGGTGGCGATGTCGCGCCACTCCCGCAGCCAGTCGGCCCGGTTCTCGGTGATCTCGGCCTCGGGGACGGTGAACGGCTTCGTCGCCGTCTTCGCCCAGACGTCCCAGCCCTCGGGCAGCGGCGCGGTGGTGTCGACCGGGTAGACGTACATGTTGTCCGGGAGTGCCTGCTGGAACTCCTGGGTCAGCATGAAGTCGATGAACTTCTGCGCGCCGGCCGGGTTCTTCGCGCCGTCCAGGACGCCGGCGTACTCGACCTGGCGGAAGCAGGTGTCCAGCAGTGCGCTGGTGGTCGGCTCGTCGCCGCCCTCGGGCACTGTGAACGGCGGCGAGGACGAGTAGGAGAGCACGATCGGGCGGGAGCCGTTGCCGCCGCCGGCGGTGAAGTCGACGGTGTAGGCGTCGGTCCAGCCGGCGTCCACCTTGACGTCGTTGGCGACCAGCTTCTCCCAGTACGACGGCCAGTCGTCGCCGAAGGCGCCGACGGTCGCCAGCAGGAACGCGAGGCCGGGCGAGGACGTGGTGGCTCCCGGCGTGACGAACAGGCCCTTGTACGTCGGGTCGACCAGGTCCTCGAGGGTCTTCGGGGGCGTCATGCCCTTCTGCGCGAACCAGGTGTCGTCGATGTTCACACAGACGTCGCCGTAGTCGATCGGGTTCAGGTACGCCGCGTTGTCGCCCTCGAGATCGAACTCGGCGACGCTGCTCGGACGATCCTCGGTGACGTACTTGTCGAGGACGCCCTCGTCGATCGCGCGGCTGGCGAAGGTGTTGTCGATCCCGAAGACGCCGTCGGCGATCGGGTTGCCCTTGGTGAGGACGAGCTTGTTGGTCAGCTGACCGGCATCGCCCTGCTTGGCGATCCGGACGGTGATGCCGGTCTTGGCGGTGAAGGCGGCCATCACCTTCTTGTCCATCCCCCACGAGTCGTGGGTGGCGATGGTGACGACTTTGCCGGCTTCGCCGGGACGGTCCCCGCCGTCGGAGTCCGACGAGCCGCAGGCCGTCAGGACCAGGGCAGAGCCGAGGACGGCCAGGAACAGTTGAATGGGACGGGTACGCAAAGGATTCTCCTTCGACTTCCTTCGCCGGTGCTAACCGGGGCAGGTTCAAGGGTCTGCGGCGGTTCCGCACTCTCAGCGCCGTCGGACTCTCGTCCGGGGGCGCTCCCCTGTCGTGTGCCGCCAATCTAGCCCAGGCGGCGCGGGCCTCTCGCGGGAGATCAGCCGGCGGACGGGGCGGCGTACGACCGCTGTGGTCCGTCGTCGGTGCGGACCAGGTCGCCGCGCAGCGCGAGCAGGTCGAGGTGGGCCAGCGTCTCGAAGGCAGCGAGCACCGCGTCGAAGGGACCGAGCTCGTCGCGCCGGCGTTCGTGACGCGTCCAGCCGAGTTCGCCGGCCACCTCCCAGGCGGTCCGGGCGCCGCCGAGGACGGCGGTACGGCACTGGGCCAGGCGGTGGTCGTGGTGCTCGAGCAGCTCGTCGACCCTGGCGTGCGAGCTCGGGGCGATCGGTCCGTGCGCCGGCAGGATCGTCAGGTCGGGCAGGGAGCGGACCTTGACGAGCGAGTCCATGAAGTCGCGCAACGGCTGTTCGACCCAGCTGGGTTCGAAACCGACCGAGGGCGTGATCGACGGGAGCACGTGGTCCCCGGCGAAGAGGAGCCCGGCCGTGGCGTCGGCGAAGACGTAATGGCCCTGGGTGTGACCCGGGGTGGAGACCGCGTCGATCACCCGGCCGCCGAGGTCCAGGGTGAGGTCGCCGTCCAGCCAGACGTCCGGCATCCCGTAGTCGTCGAGCGAGGGCCGGGAGCCGTCCCCGGGCATCGACTTGCGCCACCCGGCGGCGAGGTCCGCCGCACCGGCCGCCTCGAGACGGGTCAGGTTCGGGTCCCGGTCGAGGTATTCGTCGTGCATCAGGTCCATCGACGCTTTGTCGCCGCCGCCGAGGCTGATCGTGGCGCCCACCTCGCGGCTGACGACGTACGCCTGGGTGTAGTGGTCCCGGTGCATGTGCGTGACCAGGAACTGCCGGATGTCGGAGAGCGCGTAGCCGCCCTGGCGCATCGAGTCCTCGAAGACCGAGCGTGAGGCCGGGATCGCCCAGCCGCCGTCGATGAGCACCAGGCCGTCGTCGGTCTCCATCACGTAGACGTTGACCGCGCGCAGGCCGTCCATCGGGAGTGGCAGCGGGATCCGGACGACGCCGGGAGCCACCGTCCAGGCACCCGGCTCGGTCCAGTTGAGACCCGAGTCGGGGCTGATCCGGTGGGCTGTCTGCTCGGACTCGGGGGCGGGACTCATGCGCCCATCATCCCTGTGCCGGACTCAACGGCTGACGAGCCCCCGGCCGGTGATCAGGGGCAGGTCCTTTGCGACGACGACACCCCCCGGTGCGTCGCAGACGGCGTGCACCGCGTTGACCAGCCGCATGGCGGTGGTGATCATCCCGGAGACGTTGTGGTCGCCGTGCTCGCCGTGGTGGTTGAAGTCGACCTTCATCATCGGCTCACCGAAGATCTCCACCCGGTAGCCGCCGTCGCCCTCGGCCGGCTGCGGCCAGTCCGGGCCCTGGGCGGGGTTGGTCCGGGTGACGTGGTCGAGCTGGACCCGCGGAACGCCGTCCACCGTGCCGATGACCCCGAACTTCACCGCGCCCATCGACCCGGCCGGCACCTCGCAGGAGTCGATCGTCAGGTCGACCTCGGACGGGATCCGCTCGTGGTACTCCTCGAGCACCGGGTCGAGCTCGAGGTCGAGTCCGGCGGCGATCTGCCGGACGACCGGACCCCAGGCCGCGGTCAGCACGCCGGGCTGCCACAGCATCGCGGCGTAGTCCATCGGCCGGCCGAAGCCGTAGAGGTCCTGCATCACGACCGGCTGGTAGTAGGTCGAGTAGTCGCAGATCTCGCTGACCACGACCTTGTCGATCCGCTGGGACAGGCTGGTCATCACCAGCGGCAGGACGTCGTTGGCGAACCCTGGGTCGATCCCGTTGACGTGCAGGCTGGCGCCGTTGGCCGCGCCGGCGGCGTTGATCCGGTCGACGTACGAGTCCAGGCCGGTCCCCTCGGGGAAGGTCAGCACGACCGGTCCCGAGGAGATCACGTTGATGCCGTGCTCGACGAACTCGACCAGGTCCTCGAGCGCGTCGAAGATCCGGTCGTCGGTCATCGCGGAGTGCACGATCGCGTCCGGCTTCAGGTCGTAGAGGGCCTGCTTGTCGTTGGTCGCGAGCACGCCGAGGTCGCGGTCCAGGCCCGCGAGACGGCCCGCGTCCTGCCCGACCTTGTCGGGGTTGGAGACCCAGAGTCCGACCAGTTCGAGATCGGGGCGGGCGTCGATCCCGGCGATCGCGTGCCGGCCGATGGTGCCGGTCGACCAGGCGACGACGCGCTTGACCGATCCCTGGGCGCTCATGCGGTCGGTCCGAGGTCGGGGAGGCGGAAGTCCAGGTTCGGGATGTCGAGGCCGCCGTCGGCCTCGACCACCTTGCCGGTGAGGAACGAACCGGCCGGGCTGGCCAGGTAGAGGACCGCGGCGGCGATGTCCTCGACCTGTCCGACCCGTTGCATCGTGGTCTTCTCGGCGAGCTCGGTCATCACCGCCTCGTCGCTGGCCACGTAGTCCAGTGCGCTCGTCATCACCGAGCCGACGCCGATGGCGTTGACCCGGATCAGCGGAGCCAGGTCCTTCGAGGTCAGCCGGGTCCAGTGCGTCAGCGCAGCCTTGGCGGTGCCGTAGGCGACGTACCCGCGCCCGGACACCCGGCCGATCACCGAGGAGATGTTCACGATCGAGCCACCCGGGTTGTCGCCGGAGAGCATCAGCGGCACCGCGGCCCGGGTGAGCGCGTGCGCGGTGGCGACGTTGAACCGGAACGCGTCGACCAGGAAGTCCTCGTCGGTGTCGAGGAACGGGAGCGGCATGGTGCCGCCGACGTTGTTCACGACGATGTCGAGCCGGCCGAACTCGTCGTACGCCGCCTGCGCGAGCGCCGCGGTCTGCTCGAGGTCGCTGAGGTCCGCCTTGACCACGAGCGCCCGGCGACCGACGGCCTCGACCTGCGCCGCGACGTCGGCGAGCTGGGAGGAGTGCCGCGCCGCAATGACGACGTCGGCCCCGGCCTCGGCCAGAGCGACGGCGGAGCCGGCGCCGATACCGCGCCCGGCGCCGGTGATGACGGCCACCTGACCGGTGACTTTGAAGCGATCCAGAATCATGGCCGAACTGTAACGTGTTCTAGTTTCAGGCGTAAGGGTTCAGCCCCGCCTTTCTGCGCGCCGTCCGGACGAACGAAAAGCCCCCGGCCGGAGCCGGGGGCCTTCGTGATGTCTGGGTCAGGCGTTGTTGCTGCGCGACTTGCGCACGGCCACCACGCCGGCGGCGAGCAGCCCGAGTCCGGCGAGCAGGATCAGCAGGCGCGGGCCGCCGGTGTTCGGCAGTCCGCCGTCATCCGGCGGGCTGACCGTCGTGCCGTCGGGCAGCACGGTGATGGTCACCTGGTGCGGGCACGTCCCGGCGGTCGACGTGCTCTTCGCGGTCAGGGTGAGCTTGGTGGTGTCGTCGACGTTCGGAGCCTTGAACTTCTGCACGAAGACCGCGCCGGTGCCGGTCCGGGTCTCACCGTTGAAGGTCATCTCCCAGGCGATGTCGTCGCCCTCAGCGGCAGCGCGGGCGGAGGACTCGACCTCGGCAGCCGTTGCCGTCGCGGTGAAGGTCTCGCCCTCGTTGAGCACCTGCGGTTCGACCGTCAGGTTGCAGGTCAGCTCCGGGTAGGCGGACGCCGTGGGCGCGAGCCCGACCGTCGCAGCCAGGGCGAGGAACATCGCCGCAGCGATGAGCAGAACCTTCTTCATTCAGGACTCCAGTGTCGTGACCGAGAGGCATCGCATCGATCAGAGACGACCGGGCGATGCCTTTTCAACGAACCGGGGCCCCGGCTGTTACGCCACGATAGGGACAGATCGGGCGGACATCGCAAAGCCGGGCGAGCCGACACGCGCTGCAGTGACGGCTTTAAGGCCGTTTATGACGATTTAAGCCCCAAAGAAAGTCGCTCCGGTCTAGTCACTTGCAGGCAGGTCCGTACCCGTGAGCTTACGAGGCCAGCGCGCCGGGCCGGGCGTCGTTCGTGACGACACCCCCGGTCTTCTCCTCGCAGCGCAGGAAGCGGCCGGTGCGCTCCTTGCCGAGGATCTCGGTCGGTACGCCGTTGCGGAAGACCGTCTGCCCGGCGACCAGGACGGCCGGCACTGTGGCGTCGTTGCGGTTGACCATCCGGGACAGCCCGCCGTACTGCTCGATCGGGCTCTCGGCGTACTCCTCGAGCGAGGCGTCCAGGCGCTGCGGGTCGACGACGATCAGGTCGGCGCGATCGCCGAGGCGCAGGTGTCCGGCATCGAGGCCGTACCAGTCGGCGAGTTCGCCGGTGAGCCGGTGCACGGCGGCCTCGGTCGTCATGAACGGCTTGCCGGCCACCTCGGCGTCCCGGACGTGCTTGAGCAGCCGGAGCCCGAAGTTGTAGAAGGCCATGTTGCGCAGGTGCGCGCCGGCGTCGCTGAAGCCGAACTGGATGCCGGGGTTCACCGCCATCTTCTTGAGCAGCTCGGGACGGTGGTTGGAGATCGTGGTGCGCCAGCGGATCGCCGTGCCGTGCTCGAGGACGAGGTCGAGGAACGCGTCCACCGGGTGCAGACCACCGCGCTCGACACCGACCTGGCCGAAGGACTTCCCGATCACCGAGGCGTCCGGGCACTCGACGATCTCGGCGTCGAAGAAGTCCCGGTGCCAGACGCGCGGGCCGTACTTGGAGTCGTAGTCCTTGCGGAACTGGCGGCGGTAGGCCTCATCGCGGAGAAGCTCGTTGCGGGCGATCTCCTCGGTCAGGTGCAGGGCCGCGGCGCCGGAGCCGAACTCCTCGAAGATCACCAGGTCGATGCCGTCGGCGTACACCTCGAAGGGCACCGGCAGGTGCTGCCAGCGGAAGTTGCCGCCGAGCCGGTTGATCAGCGCGGCGAGCGGACCCATGATCCGGATGACGACCGGCAAGGCCTTGATGTCGGCAGCCGAGAGCAGGCTGGTCTTCAGCTTCCTGCGGCCGATGCCGAGCGAGCAGAAGGCCTGCGACAGGATGCTGAGCGGGTTCTTGATGTCCGGGCCCGACTGCAGGACACGCGAACGGCGGCGCAGGATCGCGTTCAGCCGGCGCAGCTCACGCGGCTTGGCGTACGTCGACGGCAGGGTGCGAGACCGGCAGGTGTCACCGTCGAGCTTGTCGAAGAGCAGCTGCTGCGAGCTCATCCCGATGAAGCCGGCATCCAGCGCCTCGGTGAGCATGCTCTCCATCCGGGCGACCTCGGCGCCGCTCGGGCGCACCTCCTTGCGGGTGGCACGGTCGAGCCCCATCACCTTCGTCCGGATGTCGGAGTGACCGAGGAACGCGGCCAGGTTCGGTCCGAGCGGCAGCGACTCGAGGGCGTCGACGTACTCGGCCGCGCTCGACCAGGTCTTGTGCTGCTGGACCCCGTCGATCACGTTGCGCCGCGGGATCGCCTCGACCCGGCCGAACAGGTCACCGGCGTCGACAGGGTCGACGTGGACCGTGGAGAGCGAGCACGAGCCCAGGAAGATCGTGGTGATGCCGTGCCGGAGCGACTCCGGCAGGTGCGGGTCCCCGAGCACCTCGACGTCGTAGTGGGTGTGGATGTCGACCATGCCCGGCATCACCCACGAGCCGGCGGCGTCGATCACCTCGGGGCAGCCGGTCTCGTCCAGCGGTGTCGCCGAGATCGCCGCCACCCGGCCGTCGTTGATGCCGATGTGGCGCAGTGCCGAGGGCGCACCGGTGCCGTCGAAGAACAGGCCGTCGCGGACGATCACGTCGTAGGTCATGGAGGTATCGAATCCGAGGATTTGACACGCGTCAACAGTTGGGCAGGAGGAAATGTCAGATCCGTGGTGCGCGATCAACTCCAGCAGCCGTGCGTGGAGCCGACCTGCGCGAGGCCGGCCAGGTCCCCCGCCCCGAACCGGTGGTTGGCACTGGTGGAGACCGGATACATCAGCTGGGCCGGACCCTGCGCATGGCCCAGCCCCAACGCGTGCATGAACTCGTGCGACATGACCTGGCCCCAGTTCGCCGGGCCGGTCTCGGTGTGCCCGCCCGGCAGCGCGACGTAGCGGTTCAGGTGTACGTAGCCCGCGGCGAGGACGTAGCCCTCACCCGATCCGCTGAGGTAGCCCGAGGCACTGCCCTCACCGGCCGAGCCCGACTGGAACGCCGGGACCTGCGCGGGGCCGGCCCAGTCGACCACGATCCCGATCCCCTGGTTGCCCGACGAACTGCCGCCTCGCGCATCGGTGAGCCCGACGAAGCGGAAGCGGAGGCCGGACCGGACCGACAGCCGGGCCACCGCCGTCCGCGCATCGGCCAGTGCTCCGGCGTACCGCTCGTTGAGGGGGTTGTACGCCCAGGTGATGACCTCGCAGGGGTTCCACCGGCTGCCGTCACCGAAGAGCGAGGACCAGTCCTGGGGCGAGCCTGCGGGCGTCGGCTCCATGGACGGCAGCACCGCCGGCGGATCGTAGGGGCCGTCGACCGGCAACGGCGCCGGTGGTCGGGTGGTCGCCGGGTACTTGCCGACGACCCGCACCGCCGCGATCCGGCTGGTCGCGGGGATCTGGGTCAGCGTCCGCCGGGCGCGCAGCTGGAAGGACCGCGTCCGCACCTGCGCCGTGCCCGCGACCGAGAAGCTGACCCGTCCGGCCGTGCTGCTGCGCCGCTGGAGCAGGAACACCCAGGTCGTGCCGCGCTTCTCGTAGAGACGGACGTAGCGCGGCCGGTTGTTCTTGACCCGGACCACGCCGGCGATCGCGATCCGCGCCCCGGTGCTGACCGACGCCGGCGCGCTGATGGTCAGCAGCGCCGCTGCCGCTCGCGACGGCGGCTCGGCCGTGCCTGCCGCACCACCCACCGGAGCCAGGAGAGCCAGCACGAGGGCGAGCGCGACCGTCAGGACGTACCGGTGACGAGACGAGTCCGACACAGCCAGCTCCTGGGAACCACACGCTCGACGACCCCCGTCAACGACCGAACGTAACGGGACGCTGCGTCTCGTGAAGCCGGAATCCCCGAACTCGCGATCAGCCGGGCGGGGTGAGCACCGCGTGCGTCCCGGTCGCGCGGGCGACCAGACGGCCGCCCTGGGTGATCTCGGCGACGGTCGACCCGATCCGGCGCCCGGCGGAGTCACACCGGCCACGGCAGACCAGGGGCGTGCCCGGAACGGCGGCCGTGACGTACTGGACGCTCAGCTGGACGTGCGGCGCCGCGACCCCGGTCGGCACCCGGGCGTGGACCGCCCAGCCGGTCGTGGTGTCGAGCAGCGCGGCGAGGAAGCCGCCGTGCACGATCCCGCC
>JAKFBZ010000071.1:0-11747 GCA_036676945.1 Marmoricola sp. | reverse complement strand
GGCCAGGGCCAGGTCGTGGACGCCGCGATCGTCGACGGCACCGCGCACCTGAACGCGATGACCGCGGCCTTCCTCGCCGGTGGCAACTACAAGGAGGAGCGCGCCGCGAACCTCCTCGACGGTGGCGCGCCGTACTACGACATCTACGAGACCGCTGACGGCAAGCACATGTCCGTGGGTGCTCTCGAGCCGCAGTTCTACGAGATCCTGCTCGACCTGCTGGACGTCCGCGAGAGCGCGCCGGACCGCTGGGACTTCGACAAGGTCGACGAGCTGCGCGCGGTCTTCACGGCCCGGTTCAAGGAGAAGACCCAGGCCGAGTGGTGCGCGATCTTCGACGGCACCGACGCCTGCGTCGCGCCGATCATCCCGCTCACCGAGGCGTTCGAGCACCCGCACATCAAGAGCCGCGAGGTGTTCGTCGAGCACGAGGGGTTGATGCAACCGCAGCCCGCGCCACGGTTCTCCCGCACCGGGGCGACCCTCGGCCTGCCGCCCGCCGCGGGCGCCGGCGCGCACACCCGCGAGGCACTGGAGGCCTGGGGGATCGAGGACGTCGAGAAGCTGATCGCGAGCGGGGCGGCCGTCCAGCCCTGACCGTCGAGTCTGTCGAGCCGCGGGAACCGCGGCGCCTCGCGACGCGTTGAACCTCCGCCAGTTCCACGATCCCGGAGGTTCCTCATCCCCTCGTACGACGCCCCGTCCTTCGCAGCCCCGTCCTTCGACGCCCAGGTCGACCGTCTCGTCACGCTCGGCTACCCGGCTATCGCCGGGATGTCCGAGCCCGCCTTCCGTGAGCTTCTCGAGCCGTTGCGCGGCACCGCCGACCGACTCGACCAGGCCGAGGAGCGACCAGCCGGCACGGCGCCGTACGTCGTGGTGGTGACGCGGGAGCACGTCGCGCCCGAGGACACTGTCCCGCTGCTCCGCCTGTACGGCCCGAAGGGCCCCGGCGCGAAGCCGGGGGTCCTCGACCGCAACCACGGCGAGGGTGACCTGGCCGGGTACCGGCCGATCGAGGTGAGCGCCGCCCCGGCGACGGCGTACCTGCTCGTCGACGTCGAGCGGGGCGAGGAGTTCTGCAACGTCCGCCCCGAGGAGGCGACCGCCGTCGTGCTCGGTCGCGGTCGCAGCCCCCTCACCATCGACGAGGGCATCGCCCTGGTCACCCAGTTCCCGCGGCTTCTCGAGAAGAACAAGTGCTTCATGCTCGCCGGTTCACGGCGCGACGATCCGCCGTACGCCCGGCGGGTGCCTGCGCTGTGGATCAGTGAGGGAGCGCCGAAGCTCGGCTGGTGCTGGGACGGGAACCCGCACACCTGGCTGGGGCTGGCGAGCGCCGGGTCCCGGGTGGTTGCGCCTCCCGGTGTTTCGACCTGATCCCTATCGCCCGGGTTGCCGCGCCGGCCCTAGCTTGGCGCGCATGCTGACACCCACCCGCAAGACCTTGTCCCTGGCCATCGGCGTCGCTGCCCTGGTGACCGTCGTCGCCGCCACCTCGGCGGGTGCTGCTGCCCTGATCACCGGCGCCCAGATCAAGAACGGCACCGTCGAGAGCATCGACATCAAGAACGGCAGCATCAAGGCGTTGGACATCGCTACGGGTGCGAAGGCGTCACTTCGCGGGGAGCCGGGTGCCCCTGGCGCCCCGGGCACTCCGGGCACGCCGGGTACCCCTGGCGCCCCGGGGGCCCCCGGGGTCAGCGACTACACGCTGGTGACCTCGGGGGTCACGTCCGTTCCGGCGAGCGGCGGGACCGGCGTGGCTCGTGCGATCTGTCCTCCCGGGCTGCGCGTGATCTCCGGGGGCGGCTACCTCGCCATCGGATCTCTCGCCGACACCGCGCTGACCAGCAGTGCGCCGGACGCGGTCGACGGCAACGGCTCACCGATCTGGGTGAGCAGCGCCACGGCGAACGCCTGGACGGTCAGCGCCTCGAACGACTCGGCGATCGCGCACGACCTCCAGGCCTACGCGATCTGCGGCTCGGTCAACTGAACCGTCAGGCGAGCGCGATCACGGCGTCGCGGACGAAGTCCGGATCGGTGAGCGTGTCGCCGTACAGGTCGCGGAGCTGTCCCATCCGGTAGCGCACGGTCTGAGCGTGCACGAAGAGCGAGTCGGCCACCTCGTCGCGGCGTCCCTGGTGCAGCAGCCAGGCGCGCAGTGTCTCGGTGAGCTTCTCCCGGGCCATCGGCTTGAGGTCGGCCAGCGGGGCGAGGACGCGGGCCCGCAGGTCGGCGAGCGCGTCGGCATCCGCGGAGACGACGATGCCGGCCAGATGCTCGTCGGTGTCGCCGGCCAGCCCGAGCCGCTGGGCCTGCACCACGCGCAGGTACGACGAACGCACCTGGGTCCACGGACGGGCCGGGCCGATGATCGGGTCGACGTCGGCGAGCACCCGCGCCAGCACCGTCCGGGAGCGCTTCGCCGGCAACGACACGAACAGCACGCTCAGGCCGCTGTCGAGATCGAGACCGGCGGAGTCCTCGGGGAGTTGCAGGGTGCGTGCGTCCAGGTTGCCCCGGATGCCGCGCACCTTGGGTTCGGCGATGATCACCGCGGCCATCTCGGGCGGTGGATCCCAGTCCGCTCGTTCGGCCGCCGCGATCAGTTCGGCCTCGGCGTCGCCCTCGAGCAGCCGGGCAGCGAGCCGCTCCAGGCGGCGCTCGCGAAGGCGGCCCGAGGTGGCGAGCTCGTCGGCGTGGCCGCTCACGCTCGCGTCGGAGAGTTCGTCGATGTAGGCGAAGACGAGTTCGGCGAGCCGGGCCAGCATGGTCGCGTCCAGCCCGGTGGAGACGGCCGCGGTGCTCATCTCCCGCCAGGCCACCCGGGCGCCGACGCGGTAGGCCTGGGCGAGCGCGTCCATCGTCCGGCCGCTTCGGGCCTCGCCGCGCCCCAGTGCGTACGCCGCCTCGAGCACGTCCTCGATCTGGTCGCCGGCGTCGATGCCCTCCCGTCGGGAGGCCAGGTCGAGGAAGCCGTCGAGGGCGACCCGCACCGCGATCTCGATGTTGCGTCCCATCTGGCCCTGGAAGGGATCGCGGTAGCTGGGCACCTCGCTGATCACCGCGGCGATCACCTGCTCGGCGACGCCGGCCATGTCGGTGCGCATCACGCCGACCACGTCCGGGGGCAGGCGGAGGGCCATCTCGGAGCGAGCCGGAGCCATCGATCCTCCTTTTTGTTCTCACCGAACAAAACAAGGCGAGCTATTCACGTCACCTGGTCATGACTTTACTCGCTCTCCCCGTCACTCTTGATACATGACCGACATGCTCATCCGACCCGCTGCCCCCGCGCGCACGCTGCGCCACCGGCTCACGCGGTTCGCCGAGGCGGCCACCACGCCGCTGCTGCCGGCCGATTACCTCGACCTCGTCGCTCCGCTTCGCTCCGGGACCGACCTGCGCGCGCGGATCGTCTCCGTCGAGCCCGAGACGCGCGACGCGGCCACGATCGTCCTCAAGCCCGGAGCCGACTGGGCCGGCCACGTCCCCGGTCAGTACCTCCGGATCGGGATCGACGTGGACGGCGTCCGCGAGTGGCGCGCCTACTCCCTGACCCACGGCCCGCGCGCCGACGGGCTGATCTCGATCACCGTCAAGGCCGTCCCGGACGGGAAGGTGTCCAACCACCTGGTGCACGCCGCCCGGCCCGGCACCCTGGTCCACCTGGAGCAGGCGGCCGGCGACTTCGTACTCGCCGAGCAGCCCGGCAAGTTGCTGTTCGTCACCGCCGGCTCCGGCGTCACCCCGGTGATCGGGATGCTGCGCAACCTGTTCCCGGTTGCCGACTCCGGCGTGGTCGACCTTCCGCGCAGCGCCGACCTCGACATCGTCGTGGTGCACGTCGCCCCGAGCGAGCCGGACTCCATCTTCATCGACAACCTCCGCGAGCTCGACCACCACGGCGCCGTCCGCCTGGTCCCCCGTTACGACGACCAGCACGGCCTTCTCGACGTCAACGACCTCACCGGGCTGGTCCCCGACCTGGCCGAGCGCACCACCTACGCCTGCGGTCCGAGCGGCCTGCTGGACGCGCTCACCGAGCACCACGAGCGCGCCGGCCTGACGCTGTTCACCGAGCAGTTCCGCGCCGGGTTCGTCGAAGCAGGCGAGGGCGGCACGCTCACCCTCGCCGACGGCACGACCGTCGCCGCCGACGGGGGCACGCCGCTGCTCGACGTCGCCGAGGCCGCGGGCGCGCTGATGCCCAGCGGCTGCCGGATGGGCGTCTGCTTCGGCTGCGTCCTGCCCCTGAAGGAAGGCGCCGTCCGCGACCTGCGCAACGGCGCCATCACCACTGTCGATCCGATCTCGGCCGGCGCCGGAGGCGTCCCGATCCAGACCTGTATCAATGCCGCTGCCGGCGACTGCCACTTGGGAGAGAAGCGATGACCACGATCCAGAAGAAGACCGTCGACCCGACCGCGCACCTCACGGCCGAGGACATCGAGATGCTCGGCAAGGAGCTCGACGAGATCCGCCAGGAGATCCTGGACGACCGCGGCGAGCGCGACGCCCGCTACATCCGTACCGTGATCAAGTCCCAGCGCGGTCTCGAGGCCGCCAGCCGCGCGGTGCTGCTGTTCTCGATCTTCCCGCCGGCCTGGGTCGCGGGCACTGCCGGACTCTCCGTCGCCAAGATCCTGGAGAACATGGAGATCGGGCACAACGTCATGCACGGCCAGTGGGACTGGATGCGTGACCCGAAGATCCACTCGACGACCTGGGAGTGGGACAACGCCAGCCCGTCGGACCAGTGGAAGCACGGTCACAACGAGCTGCACCACACCTACACGAACGTCGTCGGCAAGGACAACGACCTCGGCTACGGGATCATGCGCGTCGACGAGGAGCAGCGCTGGGTCCCGTTCTACCTGGCCCAGCCGCTGTGGAACTTCATCAACGCCTGCTTCTTCGAGTACGGCATCGCGGCGTACGACCTGGAGCTCGGGAAGAACCTGGCCATCCCGAAGGAGAAGCGCAGCGCGGACTTCAAGGCCCGGGCCAAGCAGACCCTGAACAAGATCCGCCAGCAGGCCACCAAGGACTACCTGGTCCACCCGGCGCTGTCGATCCCGACCGGCTCGTTCGTGCCGACCCTGGCCGCGAACTTCACCGCCAACCTGGTCCGCAACCTGTGGACGCACTCGGTGATCATGTGCGGTCACTTCCCCGAGGGCGTCGAGACCTTCGAGAAGAAGTCGATCGACGGCGAGACCCGCGGCGAGTGGTACCTGCGCCAGATGCTCGGCTCGGCCAACATCTCCGGCGGTCCGGCGCTGCACATGGCGACCGGCAACCTGAGCTTCCAGATCGAGCACCACCTCTACCCGGACCTGCCCAGCAACCGGTACGCCGAGATCGCGCCGAAGGTGCGTGCGGTGTTCGAGAAGTACGAGCTGAACTACCACACCGCCTCGATGCCGAAGCAGGTCTACTCGGCCTGGCACAAGATCGTCCGGCTCTCACTGCCGAACGGCTGGCTCGAGGACACCAACGCGAAGAACGCGCCGGCCCAGCTCGCCAAGCTCTACAAGATGACCACCGGCGGGCCGAAGGTGCGCCGGGCGATCGAGGCGCGCAGCCGCCAGGAGCGACGCCGCCGCGAGGACGCTGCCTGAGTCGCTGGCTCAGTAGCTGCCGGCCGGGCGCCGGGCGAGAAGGAACGACCGTCCGGTGATCTCGGTCGGCCGGACCTCGACGACCTCGTACTTCTCGGTCCCGACCCAGGGGTGCACGGCCGCTTCGTCGGCGCGGTGCTCCTGGTCCTCGTCCAGGCGACGTGCGACGCCCCGGACGACGACGCTGCGGGCCGTGGTCCCGTCGTGCTCGTCGATCTCGAAGACGACGTCCGGGTTCATCAGCACGCCGACGAGCTTGCTGCCGGGCGCGGTCCGGAACAGAAGGGTGTCGCCGTCCACGGCGTAGTTGACCGGCGTCAGGTGCACCTCCGGACCCAGGTGGAACCCGAGCCGCCCGAGCTCGTGGTCGTGCAGCATCGCCCAGCATTCGGCGGTGGTCAGTTCGTCCACCGGGTTGTCCTCGTCCATGGCCTTCTCCGTTCCGGTCGTCACCACCGACGCTAGGAGCGGGCGCGGGCAGGAGTCAGGGCCGGACGATCCTGGCGGGAGGGCCGAAAGTCCCGAACCGCCGTGGGACGGGCCTCAGGCGACCTCGACCGGGGCGGCACCGAACGCGACGTTGAACTTGTCGCACCAGATCACGGCCGAGGCGAAGACGCTCAGGTCGGTGCCGGCCGGGATCTCGTAGTTCTGGTTCCCGTGGGTGGCCTTGAGGTCGCCGAGCGCGAGGTGCTCGCCGTCGTCGTACTTGAACCAGCTCCCGCCCGGCTTCCGGTCCGAGAGCCAGACGTGCAGGTCCGGCCCGTCCGAGCTGGCCAGGCCCTCCAGGCGCAGGAAGCGTCGTCCGTCGGCGAGCTCGATGATCCGCGCGGTGCCACTGGTGTCGTGCTCGGCGTCGACGAACCTGCCCGACGACAGTGTGACCGGCTCGGGTGCCGCGGGTGAGGGCGTGGCGCCCGGGGCCGTCGGCGTGGCCGCCACCCCGACGGTCGGCAGCGCCTCGTCGACCCTGCTGCTGGTGAAGAGCCGCCAGGGCTCGAACTGCCAGACGCCGACGGCAACGACCACGGCGGCGACGACCAGGACGAAACGTTTCACCCTCCGAGCGTAGGCCCGTCAGGCCTCGACGGATCTGACGAACCGGTGACGGCTGGTCAGTCGGCGACGTCCACGTGCACGTGGTCGCGGTGCTCCAGGACGCGGATCACGGCGGCGGAGGCGTTCGCACGGGTCACCTTGTAGTCCCGCCACCCCTGGAAGGAGCGCCGGGCGGTCCAGACCCGGTCGTCGAAGATCACCGTGTTGATCTCCAGGCGCTCGGCGTGTGCGACGAGGTACTGGGCGAGCGCCCAGCCGCGGCGCTTGTTCGGGGCGTTGACCGGTCGGAAGAACACGTCGATGGCCCTGCCCTCGTAATGCGCCGAGCCCGGCATGTGCCCGGTGGTGACGCCGCCGGGCTCGAATCCGCCGAGCGGGAGATCGCCGAAGCTCGTCTCCATGTCGCGACGTACGCGCTCCGCCCGGGCGGTCAGTCCGGCCGAGCCCAAGGTGTCGGACTCGTCAGAATCCGCTCCACCGCCGCGACAGGTCAGCGCCGCGTGTCGCCGGCCGGTCAGCGCGGCGGCGACCAGGCGTGCGTCGCCCCCGGAGAGGTCTGTCTCGCGGGCGACCAGGCGCCGCGCGGCCACCACCGAACGCGGGTCGCCGGTCTCCGAGGCGACCGCTGTCGCGGCACGCTCGGCTTCCTCGCGGCTGAGTTCCACGGTGCGGTCGCCCGTGGTGACGTCGCAGTCGGTGCCCCCGATGAAGGTCCGGTACCCGGCGACCAGCCCGCCCACGACCAGGACCACGACCACGAGGAGCGCGATCCGGCCACGTCTGCTCAGGCGTACGGGTCCCATCTCCCCAGTCTCCCGGCCCGTCCAACCGTGCCGCCTCATCCTCAGGTACAGGTGAGGTAGCCCACAGGACCAGTTTCCTTGACGTTGACAGTTCTACTGTCACAATGGCCGTGGCGCCCTCACTTCCCGGCGCGCCCTCACATCGAACGAATGAGTTGGGACGGTCATGGCACAACCCGAAGCTTTTGTGTACGACGCCATCCGCACGCCCCGAGGCAAGGGCAAGAAGGACGGCTCCCTCCACGGCACCAAGCCGGTCGACCTGGTCGTCGGCCTGATCGATGCCCTCCAGGAGCGGAACCCGAGCCTGGACCCGAACCGCATCGACGATGTCGTCCTCGGTGTCGTCTCCCCGATCGGTGACCAGGGCGGCGACATCGCCAAGACCGCCGCGCTCGCCGCCGGTCTCCCGGACACCGTCGCCGGCGTCCAGCTCAACCGCTTCTGCGCCTCCGGTCTCGAGGCCGTGAACCAGGCCGCCGGTCGCGTCCGCAGCGGCTTCGAGGACCTGATCCTCGCCGGTGGTGTCGAGTCGATGTCGCGGGTCGCCATGGGCTCCGACGGTGGCGCCTGGGCCTCTGACCCGGCCACCGCCTTCGCGGCAGGGTTCGTCCCGCAGGGCATCGGCGCCGACCTGATCGCGACGCTCGAGGGCTGGAGCCGCGAGGACGTCGACACGTTCGCCGTCGAGTCCAACCACCGCGCCGCCAAGGCGTGGGCCAACGGCCTGTTCGACAAGTCCGTGATCCCGGTCAAGGACCGCAACGGCGTCGTCATCCTGGACCGCGACGAGTTCATCAAGCCGGAGTCCTCCGTCGAGGGCATGCAGAAGCTGAACCCGAGCTTCGCCGGTATCGGCGCCGACGCCGGCTTCGACGACGTGGCGCTGGAGAAGTACCACTGGGTGGAGCGGATCAACCACGTCCACCACGCCGGCAACTCCTCGGGCATCGTCGACGGCGCGGCCCTGGTCGCGCTCGGCACCGAGCAGGTGGGCGTCGACCTCGGCCTCACCCCGCGCGCGCGGATCATCTCGACCGCCGTCTCCGGCGCCGACCCGACGATCATGCTGACCGGTCCGGCCCCGGCTGCCCGCAAGGCGCTCGCCAAGGCGGGCCTCGAGGTCAAGGACATCGACCTCTTCGAGATCAACGAGGCCTTCGCCGCGGTGGCGATGCGCTTCATGCGGGACATGGGCATCACCGACGAGATCACCAACGTCAACGGTGGCTCCATCGCGATGGGTCACCCGCTGGGCGCCACCGGCGCGATGATCCTCGGCATCCTGATCGACGAGCTCGAGCGTCGCGACCAGAAGCGCGGCCTCGCCACGCTCTGTGTCGGCGGCGGCATGGGCATCGCGACCATTGTTGAGCTCGTCTGAGCCCCGGCTCGACGTTCTGAAACTCAGAAGGAATCACAGTGACTGAATCTGCAGTGAAGTACGAGCGCGGCTCGGACGGGATCGTCATCCTCACCCTCGACGACCCCACGGCGTCCGCCAACACCATGAACGAGCTGTACAAGGAGTCGATGGTCGCGGCCATCGAGCGCCTGTACGCCGAGAAGGACGACGTCACCGGCGTCGTCATCACCTCCGCGAAGAAGACCTTCTTCGCCGGCGGCAACCTGAAGAACATGATGTCCGCGACGCCTGAGGACGCCGACGAGATCTACGCGCTGAGCCAGGGCATCAAGAACGACCTGCGCAAGCTCGAGCTGTTCGGCAAGCCGGTCGTGGCCGCGATCAACGGCGCCGCCCTCGGCGGTGGCCTCGAGATCGCGCTGGCCTGTCACCGACGGATCGTCGTCGACGACAACAAGATCGACCTGGGCCTGCCCGAGGTGACCCTCGGCCTGCTCCCCGGCGGTGGCGGCGTCACCCGGATCACCCGCATGTTCGGCATCCAGTCCGGCCTGATGGACGTCCTGCTCCAGGGCCCGCGCTTCAAGCCCGCGGCCGCCAAGGAGAAGGGCCTGGTCGACGAGCTCGTCGCCAGCCAGGACGACCTGGTCCCCGCCGCCAAGGCGTGGATCGAGGCCAACAAGGACAACCCGGACGCTGCCACCCAGCCCTGGGACCGCAAGGGCTACAAGATGCCCGGCGGCTCGCCGTCGAGCCCGGCGCTGGCCGGCTTCCTGCCTGCCTTCCCGGCACTGCTGCGCAAGCAGACCAAGGGCGCGATGTACCCGGCCCCGCGGGCGATCATGGCCGCGGCCATCGAGGGCGCGCAGGTCGACTTCGAGACCGCCAGCAAGATCGAGTCGCGCTACTTCACCAGCCTGGTCACCGGTCAGAACGCGAAGAACATGATCCAGTCGTTCTTCTTCGACCTGTCCGCGATCTCGGGCGGTTCGCTGCGTCCGAAGGACGTGCCGGCGTACAAGCCGACCAAGGCCGTGGTGCTCGGCGCCGGCATGATGGGCGCCGGCATCGCGTACTCCTGTGCCCGCGCGGGCATCGAGGTCGTCCTCAAGGACGTCTCGGTCGAGGCCGCGGAGAAGGGCAAGTCGTACTCCGACAAGCTCCTCACCAAGGCCGTGAGCCGCGGCAAGATGACCGAGGAGAAGAAGGCCGGGATCCTCGGCCTGATCACTCCGACCGCCGACCCGGCCGACGCCGCCGGCGCCGACCTGGTCATCGAGGCCGTCTTCGAGGACCCGGCGCTGAAGGCCAAGGTCTTCGCGGAGATCGAGCCGCACATCAACGCCGACGCGCTGCTCTGCTCGAACACCTCGACGCTGCCGATCACCGAGCTCGCCGAGGGGGTCAGCCGTCCGGAGGACTTCATCGGCCTGCACTTCTTCTCGCCGGTCGACAAGATGCCGCTGGTCGAGATCATCAAGGGCGCCAAGACCACGGACGTGGCCGTCGCCCAGGCGCTCGACGTGGTCAGCGCGATCCGCAAGACCCCGATCGTGGTCAACGACTCGCGTGGTTTCTACACCTCGCGGGTGATCGGCACGATGGTCATGGAGGGCATCTCGATGCTCGGCGAGGGTGTCCACCCGATGTCGATCGAGCGGGCCGCGACGCAGGCCGGCTACCCGGTCGGCACGCTGCAGCTCTCCGACGAGCTGAACCTCGAGCTGATGGCCAAGATCGAGAAGACCGCTGCCGATGCTGCGGCTGCTGCCGGCGAGAGCTACACGCCGCACGCGGCGACCGCGATCATCAACAAGATGATCGAGCTCGGTCGCTCTGGTCGTCTGAAGGGGGCCGGGTTCTTCGACTACGACGAGAACGGCAACCGCGGGGACGTCTGGAAGGGCCTCACCGAGATCTTCCCGTCGAACACCGAGCCGGCCGACATCGAGGACCTCAAGGACCGGTACCTGTTCATCGAGACCCTCGAGACGGCCAAGTGCTTCGAGGAGGGCGTCATCGAATCGGCGGCCGCCGCGAACATCGGCTCGATCATGGGCATCGGGTTCCCGGCGCTGACCGGTGGGGCTGCCCAGTTCATCACCGGCTACGAGGGCAAGGGCGGCAAGGGCATCACCGGCTACGTCGCCCGGGCCAAGGAGCTCGCTGCCAAGTACGGCGACCGGTTCGAGCCCACCGCTCGCCTGGTCGAGATGGCGGAGAAGGGCGAGTCCTTCCCCGCCTGAGCACCACACGTCACCGAGACGCCGCGCCGGACCCTGTGGTCTGGCGCGGCGTTTCAGTCATTTCGGACATTCCTGTGCGATGTCACCGGCCACCGAGGAGAATGCTCGGGTGGAGACAGGGGAGCGCATCCGGATCCGGGGGCTGTGGGTCCGTTTCGGGTCCGTCGACGCCGTACGCGGCATCGACGTGTCGGCGTACGCCGGACGCGCGACGGCGCTGCTCGGCCGCAACGGCGCCGGCAAGTCCACCACGATGCGCGTGCTGGCCGGGGTCATCCCCCCGACCGAGGGTGACGTGCTCGTCGACGGCATCGACGTCCGCAGCGACCCGCTGAGCGTCAAGCGCCGGGTCGGCTACTGCCCGGACGTCGGCGGCCTGGTCCCGCGGGCGACTCCCTGGGAACACCTCCAGCTCGCCGCCCGGCTCCGTCGCCTCGAGGGCTGGGAGTTGCGCGCCCAGGACCTCCTGGAGCGTTTCGAGCTCGGCAACGTCGCCCACCGGGTGACCGGCGGATTCAGCCACGGCATGGGCCGCCGGCTGTCGGTGGTGCTGGCGTCGTTCCACGAACCGACGGTCCTGCTCCTCGACGAGCCGTTCGACGGCGTCGACCCGCTCGGCGTCGAGGCGACGCAGAACCTGATC
>JAKFBZ010000070.1:0-30633 GCA_036676945.1 Marmoricola sp. | reverse complement strand
CCCGACCGCTGGACCACCGCCGCGTGAGCGGCCGGCAGGTCCACGAAGTTCTCGCCGAAAAGTTGTCAGATTCGCCGGGTCCAGATCGTCGTACCAGTGAGAGACAGAAACTCACCCGAGGAGGTACGGCCATGTGGGACACAGTGCAGACCAACGAGATCCACCTGTCGCACGATCTTCCGTGCACGAGCTGCGGACACGCGGCGCACACCTACCTCGCCTGCAGCGACACGTGCGACTGCGTCCGGACCGGCATGCCGGGCAGCGTCCTCGCTGCCGCCTGACCGCTCCCGAACCAGGACCGCCGGGACCCTGGCGTGTTCGCGTCCAGGGGAGTAAGCAGGGAACAACCGGCGGTGCCGGCCGGGCACTGCCACGCCCAGTAGAGGAGTGGGCTATGTACGCACGCTCAACCACGTTCCAAGGGAGGCCCGACAACATCGACGCGGGCATCTCCTTCGTCGAGAAAGAGGTCGGGCCGATGCTCGACTCGATCGAGGGCTGCCGCGGTCTCTCGCTGCTCGTCGACCGCGAGACCGGGCAGTGCATCGCAACGAGTTCCTGGGACAGCGAAGTGTCCATGCGCTCCAGCGACGACCAACTCCGTCCGATCCGCGATCGAGGCCGGGACATCCTCGGCGGCACGATGTCGGTCGACCAGTGGGAGATCGCGGTGATGCACCGAACGGCGCACGGCGAATGCTGCCGGGTCAGCTGGCTGCAGGGCGATCTCGACGCCATGACGGAGACGTTCCGGACCGGGATCCTTCCCCAGCTCGAACAGACACCTGGCTTCTGCAGCGCCAGTCTGTTGCTCAACCGGGACGACGGCCTCGCCTGTGGCACCACCACCTGGGAGAGCCGAGCGGCCATGGAGGCGAGCCGCGCGGCCTCCGACGACATGCGCAACCGGGCCGCGAGAGAGTCCGGTGGCGAGATCGTCGAAGTCCACGAGTTCGAACTCGCCTACGCGCACCTGCACGTCCCCGAGATGGCCTGACGACGACCGACTGTCGACCGAGCCCGCTCCGGCGGACTCGGCCGTCAGCCCGTCAGCCCTTGAACTGGAAGTCGGCCGTGTACGACGTGCCGTCCACGAAGGTGATCACGAAGTGCCGGCAGGTGCCCTTCCAGGCCTTGTCGGTCTTCCAGAAGTACGTGTAGGTGTCGGTCGACGCGGTGTAGCTGAGCCCGGCCTGCTTGGGCTGCGCGGTCTGCTCGATCGGATCGGGCGTGCCGCCGCCGCAGGCGTACGACGTCGACGTCGGTGACCCGGCCGCGAGGATGTTCAGCCCCTGGTTGCCGTCCAGGCTGAACGTGACCGGGATGTTCGAACCGGCCTTGGCCACGTTGACCACCGGCGGGTCGTCGACCGGCCCCGTGAAGCCGCCGAAGTCGAAGTTCACGTCGACTGTCGCGGTGTCGGTGCCGGTCAGGCCACCGGGATCGGTGACCTGCACCGCCACGGTCGCCGTGGCCGGTGCGTCCAGGCCGACGGCGGAGAAGCTGACGCTCTGCCCCGGGGTCTCGAAGGATCCGTTCCCGTCGAGGTCCCAGGCGTAGGTCAACGGCGTGTCGTCGTCCGGGTCGCTCCCGGTCGCGCTCAGCGTCACCGACTCCCCCTCGGCCACGGTGTACGGGCCACCCGCGTCCACGGTCGGCGCCTCGTTGGTGTCGAGGTCCAGCCCGATGATCAGCGGGTCGTGGTCGGAGGTCCGGTAGGCGTTCGGCTCGAACAGGGCGGGGTCCCGGCCGAAGTCGAGGTTGTAGTCGAGGACCAGCGGCTCGTCGGCGTTGATGTGCCAGATCGTCGCTCCGGTCACGTTGTCGAGGAGGTCGGCACTGGCCAGCCCGTGGTCGAGCTCACCGGAGAAGCCGTCGAACACGAAGCTGTAGCGGTCGGCGTCGTCGACGTACAGGTCGGTGAGCCCGGTGTAGCCGGCGTCCTCGAGCACGTGGATCGGGTCCTCCTCCGCGTAGGAGTTGAGGTCGCCGACCAGCAGCGGGCTCGGCAGGTCGATGGTGTCGAGGTGAGCGGCCAAGGCAGTCGCCTGGAGGACACGGCGCCCGTTGAAGCAGCTCTGACCGTCACCCGAATCCGTGTCCTCCGGAGCGCTGCCGGCAGCACAGTTCTTGGACTTGAAGTGGTTCACCACGACGCTGAACGGCTCGCTGCCGCCGGCCAGCTCGAAGGTCTGGATCAACGGCGGCCGGTCGAAGACCGGGTCGGCCGAGGTCTGCGCGGCGCCGACCGGCGTGACGGCGGCCGGACGGTAGATCAGTGCCGTCTTGATCGCATCGGTGCCGAACTCACCGCCGAACTCGTTCGGCGCGTTGATCGCCGGCTCGGTGATGTAGGCATAGGTGCCCGGCGCGGTGGCGGCGTTGAGCGCATCCACCAGGCTCCCGATCGCCTCGGCGCCGTTGTTCTCGACCTCCATCAGCCCGAGCACGTCGACGTCGAGGCCGGTGATCGCCTCGACCTCCTTGGTCTGCTGACGGGCGAACTCCGCGGCACTGTCGGCCCCTCGCGCGTCCGGGTTCTCGGTGGTGAGCGTCGTGAAGTAGTTCAGCGTGTTGAAGCTGGCCACCTTGATGTCGCCGCCGACGTCCTCGGGGGCGGCCGGGCGCGGGTTGGCCGAGGTGAAGGTGATCGGTGCGGTCGGCTGGAGCCGGAAATTGCTGAAGCCGAAGCCGAGCACCCCGGTCAGCCCGCTGGTGGTGTCACCGATGCGGATCGTCCCTCCCTCCGGGAGGTACGGCACCGTCGCCGGGTTCTGGGCGTTGGAGCCGTCGTCGATCAGCAGCCTGCGCAGCGCGTTCTCGGCGGCCATCGCCTGGGCGGCGGCACCCGGCTCGACGACGTTCGTGGGCTGGAAGAGCCGGCCGTCGGAGGACACGGTGAACTCGCCGAACCGGCCGAGCTGGAAGTGCTCCGTGACCGCCAGCGCCTCGGGGAAGGTGACCAGCATGCCCTCGACGGGCTCGAAGGTCGTCCCTGCCGGACGCGGCAGGTCGTACGTCGTCGCGGGCGGGAGCGCGTTGCCGGCGGTGAGGACAGTGACCGTGGCGCTCTGCAGCTGGGTCTCGCCGAAGCCCTCGGCAGCGGTGCCGTCGACACTGACCAGGTCTCCCGCGCTCGCCGCGGCGGTGGAGACGACGAAGATCCCCTCCGAGGTCTGGGGGTCGGCGTCAGGCGTCGGGTCCTGGATGTAGAAGCCGCCGAGCCCACCGGTCCCGTTGTAGTCGCCGGTGACGATGCCCTGGGTGCGGACGCACTGGCCGGGGATCGGCGTGCTCGCCCCGGCGCCCTGGATCGCGGCGATCTCGAACGACGGGGGCGGGGAGCAGACCGGGGGCGGCGGGACGCAGTCCTCGCCGCAGTTGCGCGGGTTCGGAGCGCCGGCGGTGAAGTCGGCGGCGTTGTCGTCGGTGTCGGTCGCGCCGTCGGCCGCACGCAGGGCTGCGGTCGAGGCCGAGAGCGTCGCGGTGGGGCCGGAGCCCTCGAAGTCGGTCGCGGCCGCGCCGTAGCCGACGTAGTCACGGACCCCGGTGGCCGCGTCGCAGTCGGCGCCGCAGACCGCGTTCAGCGCGGTCGCGTTGGTGACCAGGGCGACCTTGCCGGACGTCCCGCCCATCGGGATCGTCCCGATGCGGTCGGGAGCCGGCAGGTCGACGCTCCCGCCGGCGCCCTGGGCCTGCTGGATCAGGTAGTGCTCACCCGGCGGGATCTCGCCGGTGAGAGAGGTGACCTGCCAGGTCGCGCCGGCGCTGCTGGCGTACTGCACCGACCACCCGTCGACCGACACGGCCGACGCACCCCGGTTGTAGATCTCGATGAAGTCGTTCTTCAGGGTGGCGCCCATGTTGCCGCCGCCGCCGTACACCTGGCTGATCACGATGTCCGGAGACACCGCCTGGGCGGGTTGCGCGGTGAGCACCTGCAGCAGCGCGGCAGGTAAGGCCAGCGCGACGACGGCGACGAGCTTCCGAGGGGCAGTCAGTGTCGGCATGTTTCATCTAAACACCCGGGACGCCGACCCCCGCAAGGGTCGAAGCCCCCAATTCTCGGCGAACCAACGGGGTGGATCAGTCGGCGGTGGTCCGCTCCTCGTAACCCTTACGGGCCTCGTGGTCGACCTCGAGGAACATCGTCGACATCCCGGTCTTGGCGCCGGCCCACCGGCGCAGTCGCTGCGGGTACATCGCCCACTGCGCGGCACTGAAGGCCAGGTATTTCGGGACGGTGGCCTGGGGCCGGTACTTCTCCAGCAGCCCGACCACCGCGGCCGCCACGTCGGTCGGCTCGATCGCGGGCGTCATCGCCGGCGCCTCGGTGCCGCTGATCAGACCGGTGTTGGTGAACGACGGCATCACCGCCGAGACGCGGACGCCCTGCGGCGCGAGCTCGGCGTCCAGCGCGTCGGTGAAGGCGAGGACGGCGGCTTTGGTGCCCGAGTAGACCGCGGCACCGGGCGCGGCGAACCGGCCGGCCAGCGAGGCGATGTTGATGATCTGCCCGCCACCGTTCGCCGCCAGTCGCGGCGCCACCTCGTGGCAGCCCAGGATCACGCCGCGCAGGTTGATGTCGATCTGCTTGAGCTGGTGCTCCAGGGGCACGTCCAGCGTCTTCCCGATCACCATGATCCCGGCGTTGTTCACCAGCGCGTCGATCCGGCCGTACTCGGCCTCGACCTTGTCCAGGAACCCGGCGAACGACTCCCGGTCGGTCACGTCCAGCGGCAGCCCCAGCCCTCCGTACGCCGCGGCGCTCTGCGCGGCCAGTTCGGCGTCGAGGTCACCGACCGCGACCTTCGCGCCGGCAGCGGCGAGTGCGTTGGCGGTCGCGTCGCCGATGCCACGGGCGCCACCGGTGATCGCGACGACTTTGCCGTTGAGCTTCATCAGGACTCCTTCGTCCGGCGGAGCGTCAGCTTCGCCGCCTTGAGCTGGGCAGTCACTGCCAGCCGGGTGGCTGTCAGGTAGATCTTGGTCCTCGAGGGGTACGGCGTCGAGACCCTCTGCGACGTCGTCGTCTGGGACTCGGTGAACCGGAGGATGCCGTCGGCGGCGTGCCGTCGTCCGACACCACTGGCTTTCATCCCGCCCATCGGCGCCGCCAGCGAGGAGATCGCCGACAGATAGCCGTCGTTGATGTTCACCGCACCGGCCTGGATCCGGCCGGCCAGCGCCCTGGCCGCGTCCAGGTCCTTGCTCCAGACACTTGCGGAGAGTCCGTACTCGGTGTCGTTCGCCCGGGTCACCGCGTCCTCGTCGTCGACGACCGGGTAGACCGCCACGACCGGGCCGAACGTCTCCTCGGCGTACACCGCCATCGACGGGGTCACCCCGGTGAGCACGGTCGGCTCGTGGAAGAACGGGCCGAGGTCGGGTCGCGGACGGCCACCGACCTCGATCGTGGCGCCCTGGCTGGCGGCGTCCTCCACGTGCTTGACGGTGGCGGCGAGCTGCTCGGCGGAGGTGAGCGACCCGAGCTCGACGTCGTGCTCGTAGGACGCACCCATCCGGATCGCCTTCGTGGCCGCGACGAAACGGTCCACGAAGTCGGCGTACAGGCTCTCGTGCACGTAGATGCGCTCGATGCCGATGCACATCTGGCCGGCGCTGGCGAAGCAGGCCTGCACCGCGCCGGTGACGGCGGCGGGCACGTCGGCGTCGGCGCGGACGATCATCGGGTTCTTGCCGCCGAGCTCGAGCGAGGTGCCGATCAGCCGCTCCCCCGCGGCGATCGCGAGCCGGCGTCCGGTCGCGGTGGAACCGGTGAACGCGAGGTGGTCGACCTGGTCGATGATCGCCTGCCCGAGCACGCTGCCCGGCCCTGCCACGACCTGCCAGACGTCGGCGGGCACCCCGGCGCTCACCGCGATCTCACGCGCCGCGAGCAGCGTCAGCGGCGCCTGCGAGTCGGCCTTGCTGATCACCGCGTTGCCCGCGACCAGAGCGGGGATCACGTCACCGACGGCCAGGAACAGCGGGTAGTTCCAGGGCGCGATCACGCCGACCAGGCCCTTGGCGTGCCTGGTCACCCGCGTCTGCACGACCCCGGGCACACCCGAACGGACCTTGGCCTCGGCCAGGTAGCCGGGCCCTTCGGCACCGTAGTGCGCCGCGACCATCGGCACGCCCATCGCCTCGATGCCGGCGTGGATCCGCGACTTCCCGGTCTCCCACTGCACCAGGTCGGTCAGCTTCTCCCGCTCGGCGACCATCAGTTCGCCGAACCGGATCATGATCCGGGCCCGCTCGGTCACCGGCCGCGCGGCCCAGGCGGTCTGCGCGGTACGTCCCCGGGCCGCGGCCGCGGCCACGTCGGCGACGCCCGACTGGGGCACCGGCGGCAGCAGGTCGCCGGTGAACGGCTGCACCGCCTGCGCGGTCCCGGTGCCGGTCGTCGCGACCTGGGCGCAGTAGCCGGCGATGTCGGCCGGGGTCAGGTGCGGCGGGAGGCCGGCGTCGCGACTCATGCGTGACGGCCCTCGCGCTTGAACGCGCGCAAAGCGATCGGGTGCATCCGGAGCTTCCCCGGCAGCCGGCCGTAGAGCGGGTCGAGCGCTCGGCAGAGGGCGGCGAAACGCTGGTAGCGGCGCTCGCGCGCCTCGTCCCAGGGCAGGCCGAGGATCTCGCGGCCGCGTGCCGGCATCCCGCCGATGGTGATGAACGAGCTGAACCTGTTGACCGGCCCCTTGACCAGGAACCAGACCGCGGCCGGGACCTGCTTGGGTCGCGGCCAGCCCTTGGTGGCGTAGCCGACGCCGTACGCCGCCGTGCGGTGCGCGATCAGCCGCTCGTCGAGCGCGTGGTCCCAGTACTCGGTGAACTCGGCGTAGGTCTGGGGTGTGCCGGTGGCGCTGACGCCGTACCGCTCGAACCAGGTGATCGACTCGGCGAAGAGCTGCTCCTTCTCCGCGTCGCTGAGACGCCGGATGAAGGTGTCGGTCGCGGTGATCAGGTGTTCGATGAAGGTCGCGTGCGCCCAGTAGTAGGTCTCCGGGTTGAGCGCGCTGTACGGCTTGCCGTCGGGGAGCTTGCCCTTGATGTGCTTGTGGAAGTCGCGGACCTCGTGACCGGCTGCGTCGCCGTCCGCGCCGTACACCGTGTTGAAGATCGGCGGGATGCTGCGCTCGAGCCTGGCCAGGGTCTCGGCGAACCAGACCGAGTGCTCCTCGACGCCCTGACCGAGCGAGGGCAGCATGTTCTGCAGGACGGCCGCGCGCGGGCCGAGGAGTGCCATCCGGTGGTCGGCGAAGTACTGCCAGACCAGGGAGTCGGGCCCGAGGGGGAGCCCGGGCGTCTCGACGAGCTCGGCGTCCGCAGGGGTCTGGGCAATCGACATGGCCTGATGATACATTGAAACAGATTTGTTTCAACGCCTCTCTCACCAGGAGCAGCCCGTGACCGCCACCGCCGAGGACACCGAGAGCCTGCTCACCGTGAAGGGCCCGCTGGTCGGCCTGCCGCACCTGCTGAAGATGCGCCGCGACCCGATCGGTCACAACGACTACGCCCGCAACAAGTGGGGCGAGGTGCTCAAGCTCAACGTCTTCGGCACCACCCTCTACGCGTGTTACGGGATGGACGCCTCCGAACAGATCCTGATCAACCGCGACCGAGTCTTCGCCAGCGGCCCGGCGTGGTCGCACTTCATCGGGCCGTTCTTCAACCGCGGGCTGATGCTGCTGGACTTCGACGAGCACCTGCAGCACAAACGGGTCATGCAGATGGCGTTCACCAACGACGCGATGCGCCGCTACCACCAGGTGATGGTGCCGCACATCCGCAGCGGCCTGGAGCAGTGGGCGGAGGTGAAGAACCCGCGGATGCACGAGCTCTTCAAAGCACACACCCTGGACCTGGCGATCGAGGCCTTCGTCGGTGTCGACCTCCCGCAGCACGAGCAGGACCGGGTGAACAAGGCATTCATCGCAGCCGTCCGCGGTGGCACCGCGATCGTCCGCGCCAACGTGCCCGGCACCCCGTGGGCCAAGGGACTGGCTGCGCGCAAGGTGCTCGAGGAGTTCTTCTACACGCACCTGCCGGCCAAGCGCCGCGACGGTGGTGACGACCTGTTCGCCCAGCTCTGCATCGCCGAGAGCGAGGAGGGCGAGACGTTCAGCGACGAGGACATCGTCAACCACATGATCTTCCTGCTGATGGCTGCCCACGACACCACCACCATCACGATGAGCTCGATGGCCTACCACCTCGCCCGCTTCCCGGAGTGGCAGGAGAAGGCCCGCGAGGCGGCGCTGGCGACAGGCGACGACTACGACTCGGTGGTCGGCAACGAGCTGCTGGAGCGGATCATGAAGGAGTCGATGCGGCTGTGCAGTCCGGTCCCGTCGCTCCCCCGGGTGGCCACCAAGGAGACCGCGATCAACGGCTACCGGATCCCCGAGGGCGCGTTCGTCACGGTCTCGCCGTACTACAACCACCACGACCCGCAGTACTGGCCGGACCCGTTCACCTTCGATCCGGACCGGTTCGCCGAGCCGCGCCGCGAGGACCACAGCCACCGGATGGCGTTCCAGGCGTTCGGAGGCGGGGTGCACAAGTGCATCGGGATGTACTTCGCCGGCGTCCAGGTCCGCTCGATCTTCCACGAGCTGCTCCGCACCTATCGCTGGTCCGTGCCCGCCGACTACCGCTGGCCGATGGACCTGGTGGCGCTCCCGTTCCCGCGTGACCGGCTCCCGGTGACGCTTGAGAGAATCCGGCCGTGACCACCGCGATCCTCGACGCCGCCCAGCAGGTCTTCGAGCAGTACGGCGCCCGCCGCGCCAACGTCGAGGACGTCGCCCGGGCCGCCGGTGTCAGCCGGAGCACGCTCTACCGCGCGTACCCGACCAAGGAGGCGCTGCTCCAGGCCGTGCTCGACCGGGAGACCGATCTGTTCTTCGACCAGCTCGACGAGCTCGCCGCCGGCAAACCGCCTCGTGAGGCGATCGTGGAGTGCTTCACCGCCGGGATCATGCTGACCCGCGAGATCCCGTTGATGGCACGCCTGGTGGAGACCGAGCCGGAGATCATCACCGGCGTGGTCGGCGAGGCCAACACCAGCATGGTCATCGGCCTGGCCGACCGGGTCGCGCTGACCCTGCGTCGCAGCGGCGCCACGATGCCCGACGACGAGCTGCACGTCGTCGCCGAGCTGATGCTGCGGATCGCGTACACGTACATGCTCAACCCGCACGGCACGGTCGACATGACCGATCCGGCCGCGGTGCGCGACTACGCCCGCAAGTACCTCGCCGCGCTCGTCTACTGAGCCGGACTACAGCCGCCGCAGCGCGGTCTCGGCCGCGTTGAAGCCGGCCATCCCGTGCACGCCTCCGCCGGGTGGCGTCGCCGACGAGCAGAGGTACACCCCCGGGACCCCGAGCGCGTACGGGTTCACCGCGAGCCGCGGGCGCAGCGCGATCTGCCGGGCCGTGTTGGCCCCGGCGCCGATGTCGCCGCCGATGTAGTTCTCGTTGTACGTCTCCATCTCGACCGCGCTCCGGCTCGCGACGGCCACGATCCGCTCCCGGAAGCCGGGCGCGAACCGCTCGAACTGGGCGATCACCGCCTCGGTCGCGTCACCGGAGTAGCCGGCCGGGACATGCGCGTAGGCCCAGACCGGATTGACCGAGCCGACCGACCGTGACGGGTCCGCCAGGTACTGCTGCCCGACCAGCACGAACGGCCGGGTCGGCATCTCGCCCCGTGCGGTGGCCGCCTCGGCCGCGACGATCTCGGCCGCGGGACCGCCGAGGTGCAGGGTGCCCGCGCGGCGGCACTCCTCGTTGGTCCAGGGAACGTCCCCCTCGATCGCGAAGTCGACCTTGTGGACGGCGGGCCCGTACTCGTAGCGGTTGAACGCGCGACGTACCCGCGCCGGCAGGCGGTGGCCGACGATCCGCAGGACCCCGGCCGGTGCGGTGTCGAGCAGGACCAGGTCGGGCCGGGAGCCGGCCTGCTCCCCGATCCGGTCCAGGTCGGTGACGTGGACACCGGTCAGGATCCGGCCGCCGAGGCTCTCCAGCAGTCCCACCATGGCCGCCGTGATCGACCCGGTGCCGCCCTTCGCTACCGGCCAGCCGACCCGGTGTGCCGCGGTGGTGAGCAGCATGCCGACCGATCCGCTCAGCGGGGTGTCGAGCCGGCCGAACGCATGCGCCGCGACTCCCATGAAGAGCGCCCGCGCCGGCTCGTCGTCCCAGCGCCGGACCACCCGGTCGGCCGGAAGCAGCGCCCGGGTCCCGAAGCGGCCGAGGGCGAACGGGTGCCGGGGCAGATGCAGCAACGGCTGGAAGACCTCGGCGGTGATCTTGTCGAAGTCGCGCACGAACGGAGCGAAAAGACGCTCCCAGGCCCGGGCGTCGGTGCCGATCGAGGCCGCGGTGCGCGCCATGTCGCCCTTGGCGATCACGCCGGCCCGCCCGTCGTCGAGCGGATGCGCCAGGTCGATCTCCGGCCAGAGCCACTCGAGGCCGAACCGCTCCAGTCCGAGGCTGTTCAGGTACGGCGAGCCGACCCCGGTCGGGTGGAAGGCGGCGCAGTCGTCATGGAGCAGACCGGGAACGGTGAGCTCGGAGGTCCTGGCCCCACCGCCCGGACGGCCTGCCGCTTCGAGGACCGTGACCTCGATCCCCTCCTGGGCCAGGCGGATCGCGCCCGCGAGACCGTTGGGACCGCTGCCGACGACGACTGCTGAGGTCATGTCTCCATCCTGGCCCTGCCGGCGGGCGTGTAGCCGGGCAGGGTCCAGTCGACGGTCAGCGGGATCGGCCCGTTCGGCAGCCAGGGCTGTTCGACGACAGCCTCGTCGACCACCCAGGTGCCTCGTTCGACGACTCCCAGCGCGGCGTCGATCACCCGGTAGGCCTGGGTCTTCTTGTGGATCGGCTGCGACTCCACCCAGACCACGACCAGCTCCCCGGGCGCGAAGTTCAGCCGCCGCTGCACCGCCGCGACGAACCGCTCGTCGTGCAGGTGCCCGTCGCCGAAGTTCCAGCCCAGGATCAGGTTGCAGAGCAGTTCGCCCTCGCGGATCGTGTAGCGGTCGACGTCGACGTGCTTGTCCAGCAGCGAGAAGAGCCCGCGCGCCTGGCTGTGCATCGACCGCCAGGCCATCGTCAGCTGGACGGTGATCTCGGCCATCCCCGGCTCGAAGCCCCGTTCGACCAGCTGCTTGACCTGCAACTGCGCCGGCTTCTTCAGTTCCTCGATCCGCTCCTCGCACCCGGGGGCGAACGCCCAGGTGGCCGACGCCCAGTTGCCGGCGTACTGGCGCATCGAGGGCAGGAACGCGACCAGGTCGGGGCGGAGGTTCCCGAGAACCGGGAAGAAGAGCAGTGCCGCGGCGCAGGCGATCAGCAGCCACGGCGACGACATGTCGCCGATCCCCCAGCCGTCGCCGTTGGGGTACCCGAGGAACAGGAAGACCGCCGCGAAGCAGAAGAAGATGTTCCACTCCAGCGGCACCGCGAACGGGAACATCGAGGTGATGAACAGGTGGAAGACGACCATCACGATCACGCCGATCAGCGCGACGGTGGTGTTGGTGGTGATCAGCAGCGTCAGCGGGATCAGCACCTCGACGGTCGTCCCGCCGACGTGCGCCATGAACCAGGCGAGCTTCGAGGGGAGCAGGTCGTCGGGGTAGTGCCGGTAGTGGGCGCGGGCGATCTTGTTGGTGGGGTTGAACGGCGCGTTCGCGACCATCGGCGGGACCACGTTGATGAAGTGCTTGCCGAACTTGGAGACGCCGGCACCGAGCCACACCGAGACGATCAGCAGCTTGAACGCGATGATCATGTCGACGAAGCCGAGGGTGGCCGAGAAGAAGATCGCCGGCAGGTACTGCTCGCTGCGGGCCGCCAGGAAGATCACCTTGTCGCGCAGGCCGAGGACGATCATCACGACCAGGATCGGGAACAGCACCGACGGCCGGACGAGCCCGCCGGTGGCGTCGGGCAGCACCCGGTGCAGCTCGTCGTCACCGACGCCGGGCAGGACGAACGCCGTCGTCAGACTCGCCAGGGCGGCCACGTAGAGGAAGACGTCGAACGGCGTCCGGGTGTCGCCGGCGGTGAACGGGACCTTGCCGGCCCACGGTGGCATCCGGATCGTCCCGGGACGGATCCAGTAGGAGATCGCCCCGGTCATCGGCTTGAAGTGGCCGGCCAGCGGACCCCAGGTGCCCGCGATCCCGATCACCTCGAGCAGCATCGTCCAGAGCACCAGCTTCTGGTAGACGATCGGTTCGTCCCACCAGGAGGAGAAGTCCCCGAGCGAGCCGACGTCGCTGGTCACCGAGATCAGGAACAGCCCGCCCAGGATGTAGAGCACGCCCACTTTGAGGATGTAGATCAGGTGCACCACGCGCGGCGTGCCGAACCCGTGGTCGACCCAGTGCGCGGCCAGGTACTTGATCCGGTCGAAGAACGGCCGCGCCAGGAACTCGTCGGGATCGACGTCGGGGTGCACCGGCTGGATGAGTCCCATGGCGACACCTTGGCGGCTCCGGACGCCCCCGTCCAGGAAATGGCCTAGGACTCGCTGAACCCGAAACGGTCGTGGAACCGCCGCAGCGGGGCCGGCGCCCACCAGTTGGCCTCCCCGAGGAGGCGCATCAGCGACGGCACCAGCAGTGCCCGGACGATGGTCGCGTCGATGATCACCCCGAGCGCCATCCCGACCGCGATCTGCTTCATGAAGAAGACCGGGCTCACCGCGAACGCCGCGAAGACGACCGCGATCATCACGGCCGCGGCGCTGATGATCCGCCCCGTCCTGGCGACGCCGTGCGCCACCGCGTCCTCGTTGCTCATCCCGCCGTCACGCAGTTCCTTCACGCGCGCCATCACCAGGACCGCGTAGTCGGTCGCGAGGGCGAAGGTGACCGCGAACAGGAAGACCAGGCTGGTCACCTCGATGGCGTACGGGCCCGGATAGTCGAGCAGGTCCACCAGGAACCGCTTCTCGAAGACGATCACCAGGATGCCGAGCGAGGCGGCCAGCGTCATCGTGTTCATCAGCAGGGTCTTCAGCGGGAGCAGCACCGACCCGGTCAGCAGGAAGAGCAGGATGACGGTCATCAGCACGATCAGGCCGATCGCGAGCGGTGCGTTCTCGACCAGGCTCGACTTCTCGTCCAGGAAGCTCGCCGTGTTGCCGGCGACGAGGACGTCACCGCCCGGCGGCTCGGCCAGGCCACGGATCGCACGGAGCGCGTCCTGGGACTCGGTCGAGAGGGCCGGGGCGTCGAACGCGGCCGTCGTGTAGGCCACTCCGTCGTCGGCGCGTACGAACGGGGCGATCGCGTCCACGTGGTCGACGGCCGCGACCGTCTCGGCGAACGCGGCCAGGTCGTCCTCGGCCACGTCGCCGGTCACCGTCAGTGAGACACCCTCGGTGACGGCACGGCCGTAGTGCGACTCGAGGTATCTGTTGACCTCATAGGACTGCTGGCCCGGCGGCACGGCCTGGGCGCTGGGCCCGGTCAGGGTGGTGGCGAACAGCGGCGCTGCGAGTGCGAGCAGGACGGCCGTGGTGCTGGCCGCGACGATCACCGGGCGCTTCATCACCCAGCGGGCCAGCCGGAGCCAGCGCGTCGAGGTGTCCGAGACCGCCGGGCCCTTGCGGACCGAGAGCGCGTTGATCCGCGGCCCCAGAACGGCGAGCAGGGCAGGCGCTACGAAGATCGCCATCAGGGCGGACAGGATGCCGACCATCGCGCCGGCGGCACCGACCGAGTACAGGAAGCGTTGCGGCATCACCATCAGCGCGGCCATCGCCCCGGCGACGGTGAGGCCGGAGAAGAGCGCCGTCCTGCCGGCGGTCCGGACCATGGTGCGGTGCGCGTCGATGGTGAAGCCGGCGGTCGCCGTCTCCTCCCGATGTCGGGAGACGATCAGCAGTGCGTAGTCGACCGCGAGACCGAGGCTGAGCGCGGTGGCGATGTTCAGCGCGAAGACCGACGTACCGACGAAGTCCGCCATGATCCGGAGCAGGAAGAGGGTGCCGACGATCGAGAGCACTCCGATGATCAACGGGATCGCGGCAGCGACAGCGCTGCGGAAGACCAGCAGCAGCAGGAGCGCCAGCAACGGGAACGCGATCATCTCGGCGGTGGTGAGGTCGTCACGGGTCTGGTCGTTGACCTCGTTGAAGCTCGGCGCGTAGCCGCCGTAGCTGACCTCGAGCTCGTCGGAGGTGACCCGCTCCCGGATCGAGTCGTCGGCGAGGCCGCCCTTGTCCTCGAGGTCGGTCGTCGACAGCTGTGCGGTCAGGGCGAGCGAGAGGCCGTCGTCCGCGATCAGCGACGGGGCGGCGGCCTTGTCGACCAGGGGGTTGGTGACGTGCCCGACGTACTCGGCGCCGGCCAGCTCGTCGGCCAGACGGTTGACCTCCGCGACGACCGCGGGGTCGGTCAGGTCGAGCCGGGCGTGGCCCGGCGCCCGGAGGAGGACGACCTCGCCGGGCTGCGCCGAGTAGCCCAGGGCGTCGCCGAGGACGGCGCCCGCGACCTCGCTCTCCGATGCCGGGTCGGTGAAGCCGGCTGCCTTGAGGTGATGCTCGACGTCATGACCGAAGAAGGCGGCACAGGCCGCGAACAGGAAGGCCGCGACCAGGACCTTGCGCGGATGGTTCCAGGTGAGGTCCGCGATTCGCTCGAGCATGTGCGAACGCTAACAGCGTAAGTTTCCTTTGGGAACGCTCTCGACTACGGTGTGAGCCATGCAACGTTCGTCCTTCGGCGACCAGTCCTGCTCGGTGGCGCGCACGCTCGACATCGTCGGGGACCGCTGGACGCCGCTGGTCCTGCGCGACATCGCGATCGGGATCTCCCGCTTCGACGCGATCCAGCGCGATCTCGGCCTGTCCCGCAAGGTGCTGACCCAGCGCCTGGAGGCGCTGGTCGAGCACGAGGTCCTGGTCCGGGTGCCGTACTCCGAGCACCCGCCCCGCTACGACTACCGGCTCACCGAGAAGGGCAACGACCTGGCGATGGTCGTGCTCGCGATGCAGCAGTTCGGCGACAAGTGGGCGTTCGGCGACAACGGTCCACCGATCCAGTGGCGGCACCTGAACTGCGGCCATCTCAGCGCGCCGGTGGCCTGCTGCGACCGGTGCGGCGAGCCGGTCCGACCCGGCGACGCGGTCCCGGAGCGCGGTCCGAGCTTCGACGACGAGACCGCCCCCGAGGTCGGCGCCGCCCTGGACCGGATCGCCGCCGTCTTCGGTTGAGCTACTGGAAGTCCCGTGACGTGTGCCGTGCCCGCAGCGCCTCGTCGGCGCCGGGACTGATGCTCTCCAGGGTCGCGATCTTGTCGGCGAGCAGGTTGACCACGCCGTCGTTGCGCTCGAGCATCCCGCGGATCACCATCCCCGAGGCGTTCCTGGCCACCGTGCGGTAGCGGCTCCAGACCCCCGTGGTGCAGATGACGTTGAGCATCCCGGTCTCGTCCTCGAGGTTGAGGAAGGTGACGCCCCCCGCCGTACTGGGCCGCTGCCGGTGGGTGACCAGTCCGGCCACGTGCACCCTCCGACCGGACTCAGCTGCACCGAGGTCCCCGACAGCCAGGATCCCGCCGGCCCGCAGCAAGGGACGCAGGTGCTCCATCGGGTGACCGGCCGGTGAGATCCGGGTCGACCACAGGTCCGCCAGGGTCGTGCCCACCTCGTCCAGGTCCGGCAACGGCGGGGCCGCGACGACCGCACCGGCGCCGACCAGTTGATCGTCACGCTCGGTGAAGCCGGCGTTCCACAGCGCCTCACGACGGGACAGGCCCCACGCCTCGAAGACGCCCGCGGTCGCCAGCGCCTCCAGCTGCCCGGAGTCCAGACCGGCCCGCCGGGACAGGTCCACCATGTCGGCGAACGGGCGCTCGGTCCGCGCTGCCACGATCCGCTCCGCCACCTCCGCACCGATCCCGCGCACACTGTCCAGCCCGAGCCGGACCGCGAGCGCACCGTCCCGCCGGTGGGTCAGCGTCGGGTCGGATGCATCGGCGTCATACGGCGTCGGCTGGTGGTAGGGCTCCGCACAGGCGTCCAGCCCCGAAGGGGCGCCGTCGCCGACGCCCTCGAGTCCGGCTTGCGCCCCCGATCGCATGATGCACGGCCGTTCCACCACCACTCCGTGCCGCTTGGCGTCGTGCACCAGGGACTGCGGTGAGTAGAAGCCCATCGGCTGGGAGCGCAGCAGGCCGACCAGGAACGCGGCCGGATAGTGCAGCTTGAACCAGGAACTCGCGTAGACCAGGAGGGCGAAGGAGAGGGCGTGGCTCTCGGCGAACCCGAAGTTGGCGAAGGAGAGGATCTGCACGTAGATCTGGGTGGCGACCCCGGCCTCCAGGCCGCGTCGGGCCATCCCCGCGAAGAGCGTCTCCTTGATCGACTCGATCCGCTCGACCCCGCGCTTGGAGCCCATCGCCCGGCGCAGCAGGTCGGCGTCGTCACGGGTGCAGTCCCCGATCGCGACCGCCATCTCCATCAACTGCTCCTGGAACAGCGGCACCCCCAGCGTCCGCTCCAGCACCGGGATCAGGTCTTCGTGCGCGTAACTCACCTCCTCCCGACCGGTCGCCCTGCGGATGTACGGGTGCACCGCACCGCCCTGGATCGGACCCGGCCGGATCAGAGCGATCTCGATGGCCAGGTCGTAGAAGCAGCGCGGGCGCAACCGCGGCAGGGTGCCGATCTGAGCCCGGCTCTCCACCTGGAAGACACCGATCGAATCGGCACGGCAGAGCATGTCGTAGACGCCGGGCTCCTCCTTGGGCAGCGACTGCAGCGTCCATCGTTCGCCGAGCTCGGCCGCGACCAGCTCCATGGTCTGGTTCAGCGCGCCGAGCATCCCCAGCCCGAGCAGGTCGAACTTGACCAGGCCCATGTACTCGCAGGCGTCCTTGTCCCACTGCAGGATCGTCCGCTTGTCCCGGCGGGCCCGTTCGATCGGGCAGACCTCGCCGATCGGCCGCTCGGTGAGGATCATCCCGCCGGAGTGGATCCCGAGGTGTCGCGGAGCCTTCAGCAACTGGTTGGCCAGCTCCACCACCGGTTCGGGCAGATCGCCGGAGGCGACCGCGCCGGACCAGCTGTCGATCTGCTTGGACCAGGCATCCTGCTGGCCGGGCGAGTGACCCAGCGCCTTGGCGGCGTCGCGGACCGCCATCTTCGGCCGGTAGCTGATCACGTTGGCGACCTGGGCGGCGTTGTGCCGCCCGTAACGGTCGTAGACCCACTGGATGACCTCCTCACGACGGTCGGAGTCGAAGTCGACGTCGATGTCCGGCTCCTCGTCGCGGTGCGCGGAGATGAACCGCTCGAAGGGCAGTCGGTAGGCGACCGCGTCGATCGCGGTGATCCCGAGCGCGTAACAGACCGCCGAGCTCGCGGCCGATCCCCTGCCCTGGCAGAGGATCCCCTGACTGCGGGCGAAGTCGACGATGTCGTGCACGATCACGAAGTAGCCGGCGAAGTCCTTCTCCTCGATGACCCGCAGCTCGTGATCGATCCGGCGACGGGCCTCGGCTTCGTGCGGAGTGCCGGCGTAGTACGTCGTGAAGCCTTGCTCGACCAGCACCCGCAGCCAGCTCACCGGGGTGTGGTCGTCGGGAATACCCAGCTTGGGCAACCGTGGTGACGCCTTCTGCAGGTCGAACCCGAGCTGGTCGGCCAGCGTCACCGATCTGGCCACGGCACCGGGATAGCGAGCGAAGCGATCAGCCATCTCCGCACCCGAACGCAACCCGGCCGCCCCCCACGGCGGCAGCCAGCCGTCCATCTCGGCCAGGCTGCGCCGGGCCCGGATCGAGGCCATCGCCGCGGCCAGCCGGTGGTCCGACGGCCGGGCGTAGTGCACGTTGTTGGTGGCCACCGTCGGCAAGCCGTGCACCCTGGCGAGGTCGGCCAGGGCGTCGTTGATCCCGGTGTCATCGGGGTACCCGTGGTCGATCAACTCGACCACGACCCGGTCGTGACCGAACAACGCCGTCAGCTTGTCCAGCTCCTCGGCAGCACCCCCGGAGGGAAGCGCGGAGCGCACCGCCCCCTTGCGACAACCGGTCAGCACCACCCAGTGACCGCGCCCCGTCGCCGCGACCTCCTCCAGGTCGTAGACCGGACGCCCTTTCTCGTCGCCGCGCAACTGGGCGTCGGTGATCGCGGAAGCCAGTCGGTGATAGCCCTCGACCCCCTCCGCGAGGACGAGCAGATGCTGACCTTCCGGGTCAGCCACCCCGTTCTGCGGAGAAGACAGACCCAGCGACAGCTCGGCGCCGTAGACCGTGGTCAGGCCGCCGTACTTCTGGGCGATCTCGGCGAAGAGCGGCGCACCCGCGAAGCCGTCGTGGTCGGTCAGCGCCAGACCGTGCAGGCCCAGCCGGACCGCCTCCTCGACCAGCTTGTCCGGCCCGCTGGCACCGTCGAGGAAGCTGAAGTTGCTGTGGCAGTGCAGTTCGGCGTACGGCGTGACCGGGCCGTCCGGGCGACGTACCTCGTCCTTGGGCCGGTAGCCCTTCCGCTTGCGTGATCCCGGGCCGTCGTCGGCCGGGCCGTCGACCGGGCGGCGCGGTCGGGCGCTGAGCCGTTTCTCGAGCTCGGACCACGGGACGGGGGGATTGCTCCAGCCCATCAGGCACGCTCACTCATACGCGGCCTCGGTCCACCACTGCTCCGCGTCGCAACGGACCAGCCAGGCATGACCGTCGGCACCCACCAGTTGGAAGCGGGCAGCCCGCGGCGCCCCGCCGCCCTCGAGCCACCACTGCTCGTCGATCGGCCAGGGGCCTGCCCAGGAAGCGACCCGCTGCCAGCCGTGCGCGGCACCGGTGTGGAAGCGAGCAGGCTCACCGCTCACGGTGCCGCGATCGGTCAGCACCACCGGTCGGCCGTCGCCGGTCATGACCGAGGTCGCCCACGGCTCGGCGAAGACCCTCGTCGGAGCCGGCGGCGGGATCTGTCCGGGCCAGGGCTGGTCCGGTGGGCGCAGTCCGGTCGGACGCTCCCCCCAGGGCACGAGCAGTTGCCGGTCCGCAGGCGCCCGGCCGCCCTGCCGGATCGGGATCCTCACCGCGTCGTAGCCGAGCATCGCCTGGACCCTGGCCACACCGCGGTCGACCCGTTCGTCGGTGCCGCCGCCCCAGAGTCCGTCGGCATGCGCCGCAGCCGGCTCGACCGTCTCCGGCGCGAACCGGACCAGACCCACCGGGGCACCCAGGACGACACCGCCGGGGGTCGCCTGCAATTGCCAGTGCACCCTGTCGACGAGGTCCGCGGCACCGAACCAGCGCGAGTGCACCCAGGTCCTCGAGGAGAGCAGCGTGCGCCGGGCGTCGTCACCCTCCGCCTCGATCAGAACGGCGGTAGCGACCAGCCCGCGGTCCGCGAGCCGGGCGACGAACTCCTCGGCGGTGCGCCGCACGCTGAAGCTGACCGCTTCGACGGAGGCGAGCGGCGGCTCGAAGGCGACCTCGGCGGTCAGATCGGGTGGCGGCGTCCGGCCTGCGGGCTCGACAGGGTCGACGCCACGGGCGAGCCGGTGCACCTTCGCGCCGTAGCTGCCGAACCGGGTCAGGACGTCGCGGGCGGGCAGCTCGGCCAGGGCGCCAAGCGTGGTGATCCCGAGCCGTTGCAACAGCCCGACCAGCTCCGGGTCGTCGAGCACCTCGACGGACAGGCCACCGAGCAGCGCGGCGGATCCGCCGTCCGGCACCACCCGCCAGCCCTGCGTCTCCGCGAGCCGGGCCGCCTGCTCGGCGGTGAAGAGGTCGTCGGCGATCCCGATCCGGACGTCCCGGACACCGATCTCGACCAGACGCTCCGCGATCACGGCTGCGGCGTGCTCCTCACCGCCGTAGAACCTGCCCGGCGCCCGGATCGCCAGCAGGCCGGGCCGCAGCGGCGCCACCCCCGGGCGCAACGCCTCCACAGCCGCCAGCACCGGCTCGAAGGCGCGCACGTCACGATCGGGGTTGTCGGGCAGCAGCGCGAGCTCGGGGCAACGGGCCTGGGCGTCACGACGACGCATCCCACGTCGTACGCCGTTGGCACGGGCCGCGTCGTTGCAGGCCACGACCGCACTCCGGGTCAGCACTGCCGTGGGCGCCAGGCTCCGTGACGAGTCCAGCGCCGCCACCACCGGCCAGTCCGGGCACCAGACCACCAGGACCCGCATCAGACCGCACGACCGACCGGGGTGGGGACACCGGCTCGCCGGACCTGTTCACCGGCGACGACGTCCAGTTCGACGCGACGAGCGGGAGCGGATCCGCGGGTCACCGCAACCACGATCCTGCGCCCGGTGAGCCGGCCGTGCCCACGGCCGACACCGGTCCAGCTCGAGGACTCCAGCTCGAGACGGGCCTCGCTCCCGGGCCAGCGCCCCAGGACGACCAGGGCCGAGGAACGCTTCCGGAGGCGGGCGGCGATCCTGGACGCCGTCCGCTCGGTGACCCGGCCGGCGATCGCGGCCGGCGGCTGCAGCACCACCATCGTGACCACGTCCACCAGGGCCGCGGTCGCCTCGAGCCAGTGCTCACCGGGGTCGGGGACCAGCACCGTCCGGGTCAGGTCGACGCCCAGCTCGGCGGCTGCCTCGACCCCGAAGTCACCGAACCCGACCACGGCCGACCAGGAACCCTCCTGTGACGCCGGAGCGAGCAGCGCCATCGCCAGGGTGGCGCTGTCCACCTCGTAGGCGCCACCGGTCCGGAGCTGGACCAGGTCCGCGAGCGCGGGCGGCGTGGCCACCGGGATCCGCGGCACCCCGTCCTGCATCCCCCGGATCCGGTCCTGCAGCTGGCGCAGGGTGTCCCGGTCAGGGGTGAGGACGAGAGGGACGGTCATCCACCTATGATCGAACATATGTTCGATTGCCGTCAATCGCCGGTCTCGACCAGCATCCGTCCATGAGCGACTCCGGACCGATCAGCCTCGCCCGCCGGATCGGACTGGCCGTCCTGGCCGGCTCCGGGGCCGCCATCGGCGCCTGGGCGCTGGCCGCGCCTCGCTCCTTCTACGACTCCTTCCCGGGGTTCGGCCATCACTGGGTCTCGGCCTCCGGCCCGTACAACGAGCACCTGGTCACCGACGTCGGGGCGGCCTACCTCGCGCTGGCAGCGCTCGCCTTCCTGGCCCTGGCCTGGGGCGACCTGCGCAGCTGCCGCCTGGCCGGCGTCGCCTGGGCCGTCTTCAGCACGCCCCACCTCTACTTCCACGTCCGGCACCCCGACGGTCTCTCCACCTTCGACCAGACCGCCGAGCTCGGCTCGCTGGCCGCGACCCTGGTGATCGCCGTGCTCCTGGCGTTGCCGGAGCGGAAGCCCTAGCCCGGCTTCCGGGCGAGCGTCGCGGTCGGAGTCGCCTCACCGCGCCCGCGCAGCACGTGCTCCCCCGCCGGACGCCAGTGCGCCTGCTCCTCGCGGCTTGCCTTCGCGACCGTCGCCGCGGACACGAGCACCAGCGACTCCTCGTCCTTGGCGAGGTCACAGAGCCTCGCGGCGGAGTTCACCGAGTCGCCGATCACGGTGTACTCGAACCGGGACTCGTCGCCGATGTTGCCGGCCACCGCCTCCCCCGTCGCGACCCCGATCCCGGCACGGATCTCCGGCACCTCACGAACGAGCCGGTCCGCGATCCTGCGCGCCGTGACCAGCGCCTGGGTGGCGTGGTCCTCCAGATCCACCGGAGCCCCGAAGATCGCGAGCGCGGCGTCCCCCATGAACTTGTTGACGAACCCGTGGTGCAGGTCGACCTCCTCCACGACGACGGCGAGGAACGCGTTCAGGGTCCGGACGACGTCCTGGGGCCCGCGCTCGGTCGCGTACGTCGTCGAGCCGACGAGGTCGACGAAGAGCACCGAGACGGTCCGGGTCTCCCCGCCGAGGGCGACCTCTCCGGCAGCGGCAGCCTCGGCGACCTCGCGCCCGACGTGCCGGCCGAACATGTCCCGCAGCGCCTCCCGCTCGCGCAGCCCCCGGGCCATGTCGTTGAACCCGGCCTGGAGGAGACCGAGCTCGGTGCCGTCGTACACGGTGACCTCGGCGTCGAACCTGCCGGCGCCGACGCTCTCCAGGGCGCCGCGGACCGAGGCGATCGGCGCGACGACGGCCCGGGCGTTGAGCACCATCACCAGCAGGCCGAAGACGAGCACCACCGCGCACAGCGCCAGGGCGATGATCGCGAGTCGCTGCTCGGACATCTCGTCGCCGGCGAGCGCGACGATCGCGGCGATCGCCAGACCGGCCACGGGTGCCGCGGTGCCGATGCCCCAGAAGAGCATCATCCGCCCGGCGACGCCGATGGTGCCGCGCCGGTCGACCGGGCCGCCGGAGAGCGCGCGCGCCGCGATCGGGCGCAGCGCGAACTCACTGAGCAGATAGGCGACCCCGCAGACGACGAGCCCGCTGATCGCGATCGCGAAGCCGATGCCGAGGGTCCGCTCGGGCTGCAGGATCAGGGTCACGCTGGTGAACAGCACGAAGCCGCCGGCCCAGAGCACCCCCTGGATCAGGGTCAGCCGCACCGGGAGCCGGAGCGCCCGGCGCCGTTCGCTCGGTGTCGGCTCCCGGTCCTCCTGGGCCCAGCGCGTCGCCCGGAGACCGCTCAGGGTCGCCCAGAAGCCGCCGATGACGACCGCGGTGATCACGTACGCCGGGATGCTGATCGCCAGCGCGATCACGCTGGCCCGGTTGAGTTCCGTGGTCGGCAGGACGAACACCGACATCACCACGACGACCACGGCGCCGATCAGGTGCGTGCTGACCAGCATCACGGTGAGGAGCACCTGCAGCCTGATCCTCAGCTTGCGCGGCGACTGCTCCTCGGATCCGAGCAGGACCGAACCGAACGGGGACTGTCGGGGACGGTTCACCGGCTCATCCTGACAGCACCCGGGTCAGACGAGCCTGTTCTCGAACGCGTACGCCGCCGCGGCGGTCCGGCTGGTCACGCTCAGCTTGGTGAAGATGTTCGACAGGTGCCGGGCGACGGTCTTCTCGCTGAGCGTCAGCACCGCCGCGATCTCGGGATTGCTCTTTCCGGTCGCGACCAGGCGCAGGACCTCGACTTCGCGCCCGGTCAGTCCCGCCGGAGCCGACCGTCCGGCGAGCTGCGCCGCCAGGTCCGCGTCCGGCAGCGCGCCGAGTTCGGTGAAGGTGCGGGAGGCCTCGGTCAGCTCGCGCATCGCCGACTCCTCGTCGCCGACCCCGCGCAGGCACCGGGCGAGGAGCAGCCTCGTCCGCGCCAGCTGGTACGGCGCGTCCAGCGTCTGCCACACCTGCAGCGCCGGCCGGAGCTCGGCCAGTCCCTGGGAGTGTGCGTCGCGGGCGTGCGCGACCGCACCCCCGGCCATCCCGGCCATCGCCTGCAGCGGTGCGCAGCCGAAGCCGCGGGCGAGCCCGGCGAGCTCGGCCGAGGCGGACTCGGCCCCGGCCACGTCCTCGGCAGCCAGCAGCACGTCCACCGCGCCGGGCAGCACCTGCGACCTCCCGACCGGGTCACCGCGTTCGCCGAGCACCCGCCGGATCGCCGCCACGGCGGCGTCTGTCCGGCCGAGGGTGAGCCAGAGCAGCGCCTGACCGGGTTGATGCTCGTAGCCGAACCCGATCGCGCGGTCGTAGGCGGCCTGAGCGCCCTGGTGGTCGCCCAGGATGCGGAGCACGTCGCCGTGCTCGCCGCAGGCGAGCCCGGCCGGTGCGAACTGGCCGGCGGCCCGGTACCGCTCGACCGCCGCCTCGAACTCCGAGACCGCCTCGGTCAGCGCGCCGCGCACCCGCATGATCTGCCCGCGATGCAACGCGCACTGCCCGGTGAACCTGACCAGCTCCGGCTGTTCCTCGACCCACCGGGTGAGCCGGCTGGTCCACTCCGCCGCACGGCCGTAGTCGGAGACCTCCTGGCAGGCCTCGATCAGCGAGCAGTAGATCTCGCCGGCGAACATCGTGCTGACCTCGCCGAGCGCGACCGCGACCATGGACTCGTCGAGCAGCGCGAACCCCTCGCGCACCCGGCCCGCGTAGATCAGCATCCGTCCCTGGGCATTCAGGCCGTTGGCGTGCAGGTCGTTGTCACCGAACCGCCGGCCGCACTCGGTGACCTCCTCGGCCAGCCCGAGCGCCTGCTCGAACTCGCCGCTGAAGATGTGCTGGAACATCACCAGCATCTGCACATAGCCGCGCCCGGCGATGTCCCCGTCCACCTCGTCGAGCAGCCGTTGCGCGCGGGCGAGCCAGCCGCCGGCGATGGCGGGCTCCCCGGACTCCATCAGGGTGATGCCGAGATAGAAGGCCGTCCGCAGAGCGGCGTCGACCTCGCCGCTTCCCGCCCGCAACTGGTAGGCCCGTTGCAGCGCCTGGACAGCGTCATTCACCCGCCCGACGAGCATTGCGCTCGTCGCCAGCGCCTCGAAGTCGGCGGCGGCCAGGCCGGCGTCGTCGAGCGACGACAGGGCGGAGTACGCCGTCTGCCACTCACGGCGTTCGTACGCCGCGCGGGCCCGGGCCAGGTCCTCGATCACGCCCATCGCGCACCACCTATCTTGCGAGGATAGCGGCGGCGCACCCGGCCCGGGCAGCACTGCGTCAGGCGGCGATCCCGCGTGCCACGAACTTGGCGTCCCGGCGGGTGCCGAGCAGGAACATCGACGTGAACGAGTACTGGAAGCTCAGACCGGAGAACCAGAGCCCTGGCGCTCCTTCGACCTCTCCGCGGTACTCACGTGGCCAACCATCGGCGTCGAAGACCGGCAGGTCGATCCAGCTGAAGTCCTGCTGGAACCCGGTGCACCAGATGACCGTGTCGGCGTCGACCAGGCTGCCGTCCTCCAGTTCCGGACGACCGTCGCGCACGCCGCGCACCCGGCCCGTGAACCGCTCGACCCCGCGGTCCCGCAGGTCGTCGCGCTTGACTCGCAGCATCGGCCCGCCGTGCAGGCGGACCTCGGCCATCTCCTTGCGGCCCATCGGCGTGCGCCGGGTCAGGACGTGCTTGAAGACGAACAGGACGACCGGGAAGCCGATCCGGTACGAACGCTTCTCCAGCCGGAACGGGATCTGCCCGCAGTCCCGGCCCGCGAGCACGACGTCATGGCTGAGCGCCAGCTCGTAGGCGATGTCGGTGCCCGAGTGCGATGCCCCCACGACGAGCACCTTCCCCGGCGGGACCTGTCCGGGGCGGCGGTACTCGCTCGAGTGCAGCTGGTGGATCGAAGGATCCAGGTCGGCCGCGAAACCGGGCACGTGCGGGGTTCGGCCGAGGGCTCCGGTGGCCACCACCACGTGGTCGGCCGTGATCGTCGCGCCGTCGTCCAGGCGGGCGACGTACCCGCCGTCGGGCCCGGCAGAGAGCCTCTCGACCCTCGTGCTGGTGCGCACCGGCAGGTCCCAGGCGAGTGCGTAGTTCTCCAGGTAGTCGGCGACCTCGTCCTTCTGGGGGAACTCCCAGGCACCCTTCGGGAACGGCATGCCGGGCAGGCCGTCGTACTTGGCAGCGGTGTAGAGCCGCAGCGTGTCCCACTGATTTCGCCACTGGTCACCGATGCGCGCCCCTGCCTCGAGGACGAGGCAGGGCCGGTCCTCCCGACGGAGGAAGTACGCGGTGGCCAGGCCCGCCTGGCCACCGCCGATGATCAGGGTCTCGATGTGTTGTGTGGTCATGAGCTCACGCTAGGAATCCGGTGCCGCTGCACGCGTCGGGCGGGATACCCATCTTGCGACTGGATCCATGGGTGGATGCACCCATCGGTCACTATCCTCGAGCGTCCGAGTCATAGCCACCCCCTGCCGCCCCGTGGAGACTGCCCCCCATGACCCAGATCGCCGACCAGAACAGCCTCGACGTGCACGCCCCCGCCGACGGCGGGATCGCCGGGACCGTCCCCGCCATGAGCGCCGATGCCGTGGCCGCCCGCGCCGCCGACCTCCGCGCCGCGCAGGAGGCCTGGCTCGCGCTCGGGCCCGAGGGCCGGGCACCGTGGTTCGCCGCGTACCGGGACTGGCTGCTCGACCACGCGGAGGAGATCACCGACCTCCTCCAGCTGGAGACCGGCAAGGTCCGGCACGAGGCCCTGATGGAGATCGGCATGGCCTCCGACCTGATCAACTACTTCTCCAAGGTGGCCGCCTCCGCGCTGGCGACCGAGAAGCGCAAGCCGCACAGCCTGATGAGCGCCTCGAAGAACCTCAGCGTCGCCTACACGCCGCACCAGCTCGTCGGCGTGATCACGCCGTGGAACTTCCCGATCGCCGGGCCGTTCATGGACGTGACCCCGGCCCTGGCAGCCGGCGCCGCGGTCCTGCTCAAGCCGTCGGAGGTCACCCCGCTCGCCGCGGCGCGCGCTCTGGAGGGCTGGCGCGAGATCGGCGCTCCCGACGTCTTCGCCGCGGTCACCGGCGCCGGTGAGACCGGCGCGGCCCTGGTCGACGTGGTCGACTTCATCCAGTTCACCGGCTCGACGGCCACCGGGCGCCGGATCGCGGTCCGGGCGGCGGAGCGGCTGATCCCGTGCAGCCTCGAGCTCGGCGGCAAGGACCCGATGATCGTGCTCGCCGACGCCGACCTCGAACGAGCGGTCAACGGCGCCGCCTGGGGCGGGATCTTCAACTCCGGACAGGTCTGCGTCTCGGTCGAGCGGGTCTACGTCGAGGCGCCGGTCTACGACGAGTTCGTCGACCGGCTCGCCGCGCGGGTGCGCGAGCTCCGCCAGGGGCCCGGCCCGGTCGGCAGCACCGACGTCGGCTCGATGGCCACCACGGCGCAGGTCGACATCGTCGAACGCCACGTGGGCGACGCCGTCGCCAGAGGAGCGAGGCTGCTGACCGGCGGCAGCCGCGGCACCAGCGGCTTCTCCTTCGAGCCGACCGTCCTCGCCGACGTCGACCACTCGATGTCCTGCATGACCGAGGAGACCTTCGGTCCGACCATCCCGGTGATGAAGGTCGCCGACGCCGACGAAGCGGTCCGGCTCGCCAACGACACCGAGTACGGCCTCTCCGCGTCGGTCTGGAGCCAGGACGAGGAGCGGGCGCTGGAGATCGCGTCCCGGCTCGACGCGGGCGCGGTCAACGTCAACGACGTCCTGGCGAACCTGTTCTCGGTGACCCTGCCGCACGGCGGCTGGAAGGAGTCCGGGATCGGCAGCCGGTTCGGGGGCGAGGCGGCGATCCGTAAGTACTGCCGGGCGAAGGCGATCACGACGCCGAAGATGGCGCCCAAGAACGAACTGGCCTGGTACCCGTACACGAAGGGCCGCAGCAGGGTGATGCACCGGATGCTGCGAGTGATGAGTGCGCGCGGGAAGCGGCGCTTCGGGCGCGTCCGCTAACCGGCCAGGACCCGGGCGAACCGGGAAAGCTGCTCGGCGACCAGGTCCGGACGGGTGGCCTGGGCGCAGTGACCGCAGTCGTCGAGGATGACGACCTGGGCGGCCGGCACCATCGCGCTCAGCACGTCGGCGCCTGAGACCAGGGTGAGTCGGTCCCGCCGGCCCCAGATGACCAGGCACGGAACCGTGACCGGGCACTCCTGCTGCGCCCGGATCTCTTGGAGGAGCTCGGGAGCCGGTCCGAAGATCCGCTTCACGTCCGCCGCGGTCCGGAAGTTGGCCGCGAACGCCCGGGCCATCCCGGGCCGCACCCGTACGCCGCCGCCGGCGGCACCCCAGGCGAACCCGGCTGCGGTCAGCCGGCGGAAGGTCCTCATCGGCACGATCGGGGTGAACATCAACGGGTTCAGCCAGCTGAACCGCTCCAGCGCGTCGATGAACCAGGCGTGCCCGTAGCCGGCCGGCGAGATCGGCACCACACCCGCGACGGCGGAGTTCGGGTCCTGGCCCGCCCGGATCGCCAGGGCGCCACCGAGCGAGTTGCCGACCACGATCGGGGCGACGCCGTCCTTCGTCCACCGTTCGACGGCCGCGTGCACGAACGCGTCGAGCTGCGGCAGCGCCGCGCCGGACGCAGCATGCTCCGCCTCGCCGTACCCCGGCAGGTCCACCGCCACGCCGTGCGCCCCGGCCGCCTCGAGCTCGGCGAGCAACGGCAGCCAGGTGCCGGCGTGATCGCCGAACCCGTGCAGCAGCAGGAGCACCGGGCCGTCACCGGGGACCTCGAACACCCGGGTCCGCCAGCGGCCCACGGTGACGAACTCAGAACGGTTCGATGCCATCGACCTTCCACTTCCCGTCGAGCTTGCGGAGGGCGACATGGACCCGGTTCTGGCTGACCTTGAGCGGATCGGCGGCCTTCTTCGCCTTGCTCGCGACCAGGACCTGGTCGAGATAGACCAGGACGGTCGCCTTCTCGTCGCGGGGGGAGCCGACGATGCCGGCGGCGCGGACCAGCGCGCTGGTGATCGCCTGCTTCTCGGTCGCCATCGACCGCGTGGTGGCGTCGAACGTGTCGGTGAACTTCTCGGCGAACGCCGGCGTCATCAGCGCGGTCGCGGCTTTCAGGGACTTGTCCAGCGAGCGGTAGTCGTAGGAGAGCGCGACCGGCAGCGCCGCGACGGCCGCGGCGACGGCATCCTGCGCGTCGTCACCGGGCTGCGTGCCGACGCGGTAGCTGCCGTCGGCGTTGATCTTCGGGGTCGTCACCGGGCTCTCGTCGTCCGACGAACAGCCGCCCGCGACCAGCAGGACCAGGACCAGGACCAGGATCCGCATCCCGGTCACCCGACCTGGTTCAGGCCGGAGACGAGCCAGCGGTCGCCGACCCGGGTGAGCAGCACCCGGGTCCGGTAGCGGTTCTCGGTGGCGGCGCCCGCGGTCGTCTCCGTGGTCACGTCCACGGCGACCAGGACCCGCGCCCGGTCGTCGTCGACGAACTCCACCGCGACGCCGTCCTGCGGGATGTCGGCGCTCACCACGAGCTTCTTCTCCTTGACCCCGTCGACGACCTCGTCGCGGCGGGAGGCGTACTCCTTCTTGAAGGTGCCGGTGGCCAGCGCCAGCACCCGGTCCACATCCTCGTCCGGGTGCCGGTAGTCGAGGGTGAAGAAGTTCTTCGCCTCCTGCCGGGCGGCGACCAGGACTCCGGCGTCGACCGCGTCGTCGTCGCCGGAAGAACGGACCACCCAGGTGACGGCGGCGGCCGCGACCAGGAGCACGACGGCGACGAGCGCCACCAGGAACCAGCGGGATCGTTTCGGGGACACAGAGCTCTCTTCGTGAGGGGTCATGACATCGGTGGTCATGCCATCGGGCTGTTCAGCAGCCAGCCGAGGCCGGCGTCGCCGGACGGCGGCGGCGGGTCGTCGGTGCCGTTGACCTGGAACGAGCCTTCGGGGCCGGTGAAGATCCCGGAGGCAGGGTCGAGGAGGCCCAGCGCCCAGCCGGGAGCGGCGCGGCCGGTCCCGCCGGAGCCCGGACCGGGCACGTTCTGCGCGCCTCTGACGTTCGGGGTGTTCGGGTCGGTCGGTGATGCCGTGCAGGCAGCCTTCATGTTGACCGGGCTGTCCCGCTTCTGCGTCGCACCACCGTTGAGCGGCCTGCCGTTGGGCAGGTACTTCACGGTCCCCTCGTAGCCCTGGGTGCACGGGAAGTAAGGCGGGGTGCCGGGAGACTCGGGCAGCTGGACCCCGAGGTAGGCGCTGTAGATCGGCTTGCCCTGGGCGTCGTACCGGCAGGTCGCCTCGACCGGCTTGCCGGTCTTGGCGTCGAAGGAGCCGCACCGGCGGACGCCGGTCGCCCCGACCTCGAGCGCGTAGGGGAAGAGCACCAGCGTCTTGCGCAGGGCGGGGATCCGGTCCGAGGCGACGGTGGTCACCGAGACGAGCTGGTTGAGCAGGACCGGGAGCGCGGCCTGGTTGTCGGCCAGCAGGTTGCTGACCTCGACGCCGGCCCGGATGCCGTTGGCGAACAGGTCGTCGAACGACCCGTCGATCCGTCGCAGCTCGCTGGTCAGGCCGGCGACCTCGCGCAGGTACGCCGCGGTCTCGGGACCCTTCTCGACCTGGGTGTCGAGGACCGTGCGCGCGTCGTCGATCAGTGTGGTGAGGTCCTCGACGCCCTCGAGCGAGGTGCGGGTCAGCCGGTCGGTGTTCTCGATCAGGTGCCCCAGGGTGCCGCCCACCCCGTCGAGCGCGGTGGAGAGCTCGGTCATCACGGTGGTGAGGTCGTTGGTGGGGATGGAACCGGCCAGGCCCTCCAGATCGCTCAGCAGGACGGCCACGTCGATCGGCACGCTGGTCCGGGCCAACGGGATCACATCTCCGGACGACAGGTACGGGTCGCCGGCGGTCTGCGGGGTCAGCTCGACGAACTGCTCGCCGATCGCGGACTTGTTGCCGATCGCCGCACGCACGTCCTTCGGGATCTTGACCCCGTGGTCCAGTGCGATGACCACCGTCGTACCGGTGCCCGGGCCCGGGACGATCTCGCGCACCGAGCCGACCCGGGTGCCGAGCAGGTCGACGTCGGCGCGTTCGTAGATCCCGCCCGAGCTCTTGAACTGCGCCTTCACCTCGAACGACGGCGCGACGACCGTGCCGACGTGGAAGAAGTTCACCGCGCCGTACCCGACGGCGAGGACGGTCACCAGCGCGAAGGCGATCAACTGGATCCTCGTTGTCCGGGAGGTCATGAGCCACCTCCCAGGAGTCCGTTGAGCAGATCGGCCAGCGTGCCGG
>JAKFBZ010000069.1:0-27475 GCA_036676945.1 Marmoricola sp. | reverse complement strand
CCGTCGCGTTCGCCGAGGAGGACCTTGACGCCCTCGGGCGCCTCGCTCGGGGAGACCCACTGGATCTTCCCGTCGACCGGGAGCAGCCGGGTGCCGGCGAGCACCAGGACCCGGGTCGCCGGATCGGCCCAGACCTCGTCGAGCCAGGCTTCGTCGGTACGCCGGTCGGCGATCCGGTCGTGCGGGTGACGGGAGAGAGCGATCGGGGTGGTCTCCGGCGTACGGGTCGGGTCGGCGTTCACTTGTTCAGCCACGCGGTGAAGGCCTCCGTGTCGTAGGGGCGGCCCAGGAAGTCCGCGACGAGCGCTGCCGCGTCCGCCGAGCCGCCCGGGGCCAGGATCCGGTCGCGGTAGCGGTGCGCGACCTCCGTGGCGAACAGGTCGTCCGGGTCGAACGCGCTGAACAGGTCCTTCGCGATCACCAGCGACCACATGTAGGTGTAGTACGCCGAGGTGTACCCGTCGAGGTGGCCGAAACTGGCGTAGAAGTGCGTGCCCTCCAACGGCGTGATCAAGCTGTACCGCTGATGGAGTTCTGCGAGCCGGGCGGCCAGGTCGTCGGGCACCTCGGTGTGGAAGTAGTAGGAGATCGCCGCGTAGAACATCTGGGTCCGGGCCAGCAGTCCCTTGCCGAACTCGTCGGCCGCACGCATCGCGGCGACCAGCTCCGCCGGGATCGGGGTGCCGGCCTCGTCGGTGGCGAACATCTGCAGCACCCCGGCGTCCCAGGCCCACTCCTCGAGCAGCTGCGACGGCGCCTCGACGAAGTCCCACTCGGTGGCGACCCCGGAGAACCGGACCCACTCGTGGCGACCGGCCAGGGTGTGGTGCAGCAGGTGCCCGAACTCGTGGAAGAGGGTGACCACCTCCCGGTGGTCCATCAGGCCACGGTTGAAGTTGCAGACCAGCGCGGCTTCCGGGAGCTGGCGGTCGCGGACGCCGCGGACGACGTCGAACTGGGCCGCGTGGTTGTACTTGCCCGTCCGGGGGTGCAGATCGAGGTGGATCCTGCCGATCACACGTGCCTCGATGTCATCGGCGGACCGGACGTCGTAGGTGGTGACCTCCTCGTGCCAGGTCGTCTCCGTGATCGGCTCGTAGGTCAGCCCGAAGAGCCGTGCGGTGACGTCCAGCAGACCCTGCTGCACCTTGGCGAAGTCGAAGTAGCGGCGGACCTCGTGGGCGTCGACGCCGTACTGCTCACGCTTGACCGCCTCGAAGCAGTAGCGCCAGTTGGAGGCGTCGATCTCCTCGAGGCCGGCTTGCGCGCCGCGCTCGGCCAGGACCGCCAGATCGTGCTGCCCGGCCGCGAGCGCGTCGGCGGCGACCTTGTCGACGAACTCCATGATCGCGGAGCCCTTGCCGATCATCTTCACCTCGGCGTCGAAGTCCGCCCAGTCGGCGTACCCGAGCAGGTGGGCCTTCTCCCGGCGCAGCGCGAGCAGGTCGTGGAGCACCTGGTCGTTCTCGGGCCAGGCCAGGTTGAGGTACTCCCGGGCGACGGTACGGCGGGCGTCGGCGTCGGCGCTGAAGGTCAGGAAGGGAGTCACGTCCGGGTACTCGGTGGTGATCGCCACCATCCCGGCTTCGTCCGCGGGGTGGCTCGCCACGAAGTCGTCAGGAAGGCCGGCCAGAGCGCCCGCGGGCACCATCGTGGTCCGCTTGCCGTCACGGATGTTGCGCGAGAACGCCTGGCTCAGCTCGGTCTCCCGGGCGCTGAGCTCGCGCAGCCGGGTCAGCGTCGCCTCGTCGGTCTCCACGCCCGCGCGCCGGAACGAACGCAGAGCGTCGGCCAGCACGCGGCGGGCGCCGTCGTCGAGCGGATCGGACCGGATGCTGCTCAGCTGGGCGAAGACCGCGCGGTCCAGGTGCAGGTCGTTGAGGAAGCGGCGGACCTCGCCCTCGATCTCCTCGGCCTGCTTGATCACCGCGGGGTCCGGATGCACCGCGGAGAGCAGCCTGGTGACGGCGAACGCGTTCGCGACCGCGATCGCGGCGTCGTTCCACAGCTGCAGGATCGCGGTGTCCTGAGGGTGGGCGCTCTTGAGAGCGAGGATCTCCTCGCCGGCCAGCCGCAGCGAGCCACGGCCGCGCTCGTCGAGCCACGCACTCCACGCACCCGGTTCCGTCGGCAGGGACAGCGGTTCGAGCCTCATGGAGTGAGGCTAGTTGGTCGACGGTGACCCGGTCGCGCGAGTTCGGCCTGCCGCCGTACACCCAGCGGCCCCTGAGCCGTCGCGGCGATAGGTTCGGGTCCATGAGCACGCACATCGGCGCCCAGCCCGGCCAGATCGCTCCGACCGTCCTCTTCCCCGGGGACCCGTTGCGCGCCAAGTGGATCGCCGAGACCTTCCTCGACGACGCATCCTGCTACTCCGAGGTCCGCGGCATGTACGGCTTCACCGGCACCTGGAACGGTCAGCCGGTCTCGGTGCAGGGATCCGGGATGGGCCAGCCGTCGATGGCGATCTACGCCAACGAGCTGTTCCGCGAGTACGACGTGCAGAACCTGATCCGGGTCGGCTCGTGCGGTGCGCTGACGACCGACCTGGCGCTCCGGGACATCGTGATCGCCTCAGGTGGCTGCACGAACTCGAGCATGAACCAGCAGCGCTTCCACGGGCTCGACTACGCACCGGTCGCCGACTTCGGGCTGATGCGCGCCGCGTACGACGCCGCAGTCGCTCGCGAGGACGTAAGGGTGCACGTCGGTCTGGTGTTCTCCACGGACAGCTTCTACTGGCCACGGGTCGAGCTGATGAAGCCGATGGTCGACCACGGCGTGCTGGCCGTCGACATGGAGGTCTCGGCGCTGTACACGCTGGCGGCGTCCTTCCAGCGCAAGGCACTGACGATCTGCACGGTCTCCGACCACATCGTCACCGGCGAGGAGACGACGGCCGCCGAGCGCGAGCAGACGTTCGGCGCGATGGTGGAGATTGCGTTGGCTGCTGCGCTGGGCGACTAGGTCCCGTTGATCGAGAACGTGCGGGTTGCGGTTGTGGTGTTGCCGGCTGCGTCGGCAACGGTGACCGCGAGCGTGTAGCTGTCATTGGTGAAGTTCGGCTGACCGTTGCCGGTCTGGCGGACCAGGATGTTCGAGACCCAGACCCCACCGGACAGCGTGAGCGAGACCGGCGTGCTGCAGTTCGAGGCTTCGAAGGTTGTGGAGTTGAGTCCGCTCCAGCAACGACCGTTCGCCTTGGTCAGGGTGATCGTCACCGATGTCACCGCGACATTGTCCGTAGCCGTGACGCAGATCCTGCCCTGGTTGCCGGGGAGTCCCACACTGCACGCGATCGAGTTCCAACCGGCCGGTCCCTCGTTGCCGGGTTCGATCGCGGTGATCACCGGGTTAGTCGTGTCACCGGCGTTCACCGTCACACTCTGCGTCAGCGTCGTGGCCGCGTTGTAGTTCGCGTTCCCGGCCTGGCTCGCGCTGATGATGCAGGTGCCCGCGGCCGGTCCGAAGGTCACAGTCGATCCGCTGATCGTGCACGCACCGCTCACTCCGACCGTGACCGGCAGGCCGGACGGGCTCGCGGTCGCGGTCGCGACGTACGTGTTCCCGGCGGCCGCGCTACTCGGCGCGAGCGGACCCCAGGTGATCGTCTGGTTCGCCTTCGCCACGTTGAACGACTGCTGCACCTGGGGTGCGGCGTTGTAGGCGCCGTTGCCGCCCTGGTCCGCGTTGACGTGACAGACCCCGACGCCGACGAAGGAGACCGAGCCGCCGGCGGACACGGTGCACACCGAGGCAGTGTCGGTGCTGAAGGTCACCGGGAGGCCGGAGGTTGCGGTGGCAGTCGCGGAGTAGCTGCCGCCGAAGGTCGCCGCGGCCGGGGCCGTCGAGGTGAACGAGATCGACTGGTCGTTCTTCGTCACGGCGAACGACTGCTGCACCTGACCGGCCGCGAGGTAGTCGGCGTTGCCGGCCTGGTTCGCGTTGATCGTGCAGGTGCCGGCGCCACCGAAGGAGACCGTCGAGCCGGCGACGGTGCACACCGACGGCGTCGCGCTGGTGAAGGTGACCGCGTTGCCCGAGGCGCCGCCGGTCGCGGTCACCGTGTAGGTGGAGCCGTTGACCTTGACGTCGGCGGGGGCGGTCGAGGTGAAGGCGATCGCCTGCGAGCCCTGTCCGACGGTGTACGAACGCTGCACCTGGTTGGCCGCGAGGTAGTCGGCGTTGCCGGCCTGGTCGGCGTTCACCGTGCAGGTGCCGACGTGCTGGTAGGTGACGACCCCGGCACTGAGCGTGCAGACACCGGTCGCGGTCGCGTCGATCGTGAAGGTGACCGGGTTGCCGGAGGCGCCTCCGGTGGCGCTCGGGCTGTAGCCGGGGCCGTCGACGACGGCACCGACAGGAGCGCTGCCGTCGAACGTGATCGTCTGGGCCTTCTTGGCCACCTCGAACGACTGCTGGACCTGCGGAGCCGCGGCGTAGTACGCGCTGCCCGCCTGGTCCGCGTTGATCACGCAGGTGCCGGCGTGGATGAAGGTGACCGTCGCACCCGAGATGGTGCAGACGCCAGGCGATCCCTCACTGAACGTGACCGGGTTACCGGACCCGCCGCCGGTCGCGGACACGGTGTAGGTGTCACCGAAGGTCGGAGCGACGGGCGAGGACGTGAAGGTGATGGCCTGGTTGGTCTGCGCGACGGTCACCGCAGCACTGGGCGCCGAGGTCGCGGTCCAGGACTCGTGGATCGCGACGACCACGTAGGTGTAGGTCCCGACGGCGACCCCCGTGTCGACGCAGGACGTCGAGGCGGTCGGCGAGCCGGCGGACGTACCGCACGCGGCCTGCGTCGGACCGCTCGGCGAAGTGGTCCGCTCGACGTAGTAGCCGCTCGCCGGAGTCCCGGTCGGAGCGGTCCAGGAGACGGTGACGTCACCGGTGCCGGCGGCCTGGACGCCGCTGACCGCGGTCGGCGGGTTCAGGGTGCCGGTGGTCACCGAACCGGTCCCGGATCCGGTGTCCGTGAAGAAGGCAGTCGCCACACCGCCCACCGTGAGGACGGTGCTGAGTGCGAGCAGGAGGACGATGAATCCGCGGGCGGCCTTGAAGGTCCCCCCGTCGGTCCAGCGCGGAGCGCGGTGCGCGGCCATCAGGCACCACTCCCCGTGCCCGAGTGGTGGAGCGCGACCTGGGCGCCCTTGCAGGCGTCCTGGTTGGACGGCAGGTTCAGCATCGTCACGTGCGGCCACTGCGCACGCGGCACCCCGAGGCTCTGCAGCGTCCGGGTGCTGTTCGGCGGGATCGTCAACGAGACCGGACCGCTGTAGGCGATGACCTGGTAGTTCCCAGGACCACAGCCGGCCTTGTCGGTCCCGGTCACGGTGACGCCGAGGCCGGTCACCGTCATCGTGGCGCCGAACGGGTTGGTGATCGAGAGATTCACCGCACCGCTCTCCGACCCCGGGTAGAGCACCCGGTCGGCGTCTCCGCTGATCGGGAAGTCCGGATAGGTCTGGGGCACCACGACCAGGTACGCCGAGGCCGTCGCCGATGCGAGCAGGGCTGTGCCCTTGACGGTGATCAGATAGGTCCCCGGGACCACGTTCGTCGGCACGTTGACGTTGACCGTGGCCGAGTTCCCGAGGATCGACAGCGACGGCGAGACCGTCGCGGTCGCGTACTGCGGAAGTCCGCTCACCTTCAGGCCGATCGGGCCGGCGAGCAGTCCGCGGTTGATGCTGAGGGCGTACGACGTCGACGAACCGTCGACGACCGTCCGGCTCGGCGGGTTCATGACCATCGTGAAGCCGGTCGGCAGCGAGACGACCAGGACGACGGTGATCGTCTGGGTCGTCGTACCGCTCGTCGCGGTGATCTGCAGGTAATAGCTCCCGACCGGTGTGCTCGCGGCGGTCAGGACGGAGATCACCGCCGGCACTCCGGAGAGCACCGTGTGCGGGTAGGTCACGGTGGCACCGATCGGTGCGCCCGTGACCGAGAGTGCGATCGGCCCCAGGAGGGAGCCGGGTTCGCTGACGACGACGGCGACGACGGCTTGGGCCCCCACCGCGACGCCGACCGACGACTGGTGTGCGCTGATCGTCAGGCCCACTCCGACCGTGGTCGCGGTCGGCCGCAGAGCCCCTGATCCAACCGTCGCGGCCAGGAGGGCAGCGCACAGCACCACGAAGAGACGGACTCTCCTGTGCCACTTGCTCATATGCCTACTCCTGGCCGCGACGGTCGTCAGATCAAAGGGTGTTCAGCGGGATTCAGCTGGCGTCGACCACGAGGTTGACCGTCACGCCCTTGCAGTCGTCCTGGTTCGAGGCGGTGTTGATCATCTGGATCGTGAACGAGCCCGTCTCGGTGGCGCCGCTGGCGACGTCGCCGTAGGTGATGCCGGTGGTCGCACTGACGTCGAAGTCGGCGGCGGTGCAGCCCGGGTTCGAGGTGCTGGCCACCGAAGCGACGGTCGACGACAGGTTCTGGACACCGGAGTTGTCGTTCTGCACGGTGAAGCCGACGGTCTGGATCGGCCCGCCCGGCGTCAGGTCGTCGAGGTCGATGTCGTCGACCTCCACGTCCCAGGCGGTCGAGGTGCCGGTGGTCACCGAGCCCGTGCCGGAACCAGTGCTGGTCCAGTACGCGAACGCCACTCCGGCGGACGCCAGTACGGCCACGACGGTGCCGACGGCGAGGTACTTCTTCTTGGTCAAGCGAGCCATGATGCTTCCCCTTCAATCGATGAACAGGGCCGTGTTCACGGTCCCGGCCACGGTTCTCGAACCTGTCGGGCCCGTGGCGATCAAGTGGCGAACGAGAGCTTCGACGGCCTCGTTACGGGCAGCAACGACCCAACCCGTCATTCGGAACGTCCGGGTGCAGTTGATGGCCCGAACGGACTACGTCACGACGTCGGAATAGGAGCATCCGTCCGGTTCGTCACCCGCCGGTGACCATCCGGTCTAGCGCGGGTCGATCCGGCAGGTCGGCCGGTTCGACCGTCTCCCCGGTCCGCACGAAGTGGAAAGCGGCGCGCACTTTCTCGACCGGGACCCCGGCCAGCTCGGCCCAGGCGACCCGGTAGAGCGCGAGCTGCAACGGGTCGCCGGACTCGCGGCGACCGGTCTTCCAGTCGATCACCAGCCAGCCGCCGTCGTCCTCGGCGTAGACCGCGTCGATCCGGCCGCGGACGACCTGGTCGGCGAGCACGAGCGCGAACGGCGTCTCCACCTCGTGCGGGACGCGCTCGGCGAACGGGCCCTTCTCGAACTGCTCGATGATCGCGACCAGGTCGGCGTCGTCCTCGATGCCGGCATCGCCGCGACCGGGCAGGTCATCGGGATCGACCAGCACCTGCTGCCCGAACCTGGCCTCGACCCAGCTGTGGAAGCGGGTCCCGAACCGCGCCGCCCGGGAAGGCTGACGCGGCATCGGCCGGGCCAGGTCCCGGACGAACGTCTCCGGGTCCTCCTGGAGGCGGACCAATGCGGTCACCGACAACGCAGCAGGCAGCGGTACGGCGAGCTGGGCGGAGCCGTCCTGGCGCGCGTCGGCGAGCAACCGTTCGAGCTCGTTGTCCCACTGGGCGACGATCGCCGTCTCGATCATGTCCAGGTCGCCGTCGTCCGACGCCGGATCGATCGCCCGCACGACCTCGGCCGCCTCCACCCGTGCGATCGCCTCGGCGCTGCGACCCACGGGCGGCCACGGGCGGGAGACGTCGACGGCGTCGTACGGGTTGGGGCTGCCCTTCTCCGGTCGGACCGGCCACTCCCCGGCCGGCTCGCCCCAGGCCTCGAGAGCCTCGCGGATCAGCAGCTGGTACGCCGACGGCCCGAACGGGGTGGTCCGCGTGGTCCAGAGGTACGACGTCACCGAGAGCCGGTGAGCGGCCCGGGTGAACGCGACGTACCCGAGTCGCAGCTCCTCGACCAGGTCGTGCGCGCGGGTGTCGGCGCGGTACTGGTCGAGGGCCGCCTTGCCGTGGCCCTGCAACTGCGGCAGGTCCGCGGCGTCGCCGCGCAACGGCGCCGGCAGGACGGCGGGCGAGGAGGTCCACAACGTGCGCGACCGGTTCGACGGGAACCGGGTCTCGCACACCCCGACCAGGAAGACGCTGTCCCACTCCAGCCCCTTGGAGCGGTGCACGGTCAGCAGCTTGACCGAGTCGGCCTCGGTCGGGGTCGCCACGTCCAGGCCGTTGCCCTGGTCGTCCTCCGCAGTCAGGTAGGCGAGCAGCGCCGAGAGGGTCACGTCGCCGTCGACCGCCTGGAACTCGGCGACGGCCTTCACGAACAGGTCGAGGTTGTCGCGGCGGGCCGCTGCGGCGGGGTTGTTCGAGGACGCGAGCTCGACGTCGACCCCGGTCACGTCGATGATCCGGCGGACCACGTCGAGCAGCGGCTCCCCCACCGCTCGCCGCAGCAGCCGGAGCTCGGCGGCGAGCAACGCGAACCGCTCCCGTGCCTCCGCGGAGAAGTCCTCCTCGCCCGGGTCATCGAGGGCGTCGGCGAGCGCCGGGAGCTCCGCCGGGTCCACGCCGTCGGCGATGTCGGCGAGCTGGCCGGCGATGTCGGTGGCCGAGGACCGGCCGGACCGGCCGGCGATCTCGGCGGCCCGGACGGCGAGCAGCCGCAGGTCGCGGGGTCCGACGGCCCACCGCGGCCCGGTCAGCAGGGTCAGCACGGACGCGTTCGCGGTGACGTCGTTGAGCAGGTGCAGCATCGCCACGACCTCGGCGACCTCGGGCAGCCGCAACAGGCCGGAGAGCCCGACGATCTCGACCGGGATCCCGGCCGAGGTCAGCGCGTCGAAGACCTCCTCGGCGTGGCTGTTGTCGCGGGTGAGCACGCCGATGTCCGACCACTTCTCGGTGTGCGCGGCAGTCACCGCCCCGACCAGCCAGGCGAGCTCCTCGGCATGGGTCTCGAAGACCTGCGCCGTCACCTCGCCCTCGGCGGCGCCGGGCTGGGCCTCCAGCGGCTGGACCTGGGGCAGGTCGTCGTACAGGGGCCGGGCCAGCCGGTTGGCGACATCGAGGATCCGTCGGTCCGAACGACGGTTGACCGTCAGCGGCAGCACCGGCACGTCGCTGCCGTCGGTGGTCGGGAAGGTGTGGCCGAAGGTGAGGATGTTGGAGACCGAGGCACCGCGCCAGCCGTAGATCGCCTGGTTCGGGTCGCCCACCGCGGTGACGGCGTGTCCGCGGCCGCCGGCCGCGTCCGGACCGGAGAAGAGCCGGGAGAGCATCTGCGCCTGCGCGACCGAGGTGTCCTGGTACTCGTCGAGCATCACGACCTTGTACTTGGCGCGTTCCAGCGCACCGACCTCGGGCTGCTCCGCGGCCAGCCGGGCACCGAGGGCGATCTGGTCGGAGAAGTCCATCAGTCCGAGGTCCGACTTGAGCCGGCGGTAGGCCACGACGAGCTGGAGCACCTCGGCCCGGCGGTCGATCGCGAAGACCGCCTTCTCACAGGCCTCGCGATAAGTCTTCCGGTCCTTGCCGGCGCGCTCGGCCTCGATCGCCCTGACGAAGCCGGCCCGCTCCTCCGCGTCGATCCTGGCGACGTCCTCGGGACCGACCAGGTGCTCAGCCATCGCCGAGTCCAGGGCCAGCAGGTTCTGGATGACCGTCGGCGGGTGGTCGCTGAGGTGCTCGACCGAACCCGTGAACCGGTCGACCGCGCGGCCGCCGAGCTGGAACCGGGAGGCGTCGGTGATCACCCGGGTGTCCGGCTCGTGACCGATGCGCAGCCCGTGCTCGGTGAGCAGGTCGGCGGCATAGGCGTTGTACGTCGCCACCGTCGGCTCGAGCACTTCCTCGACCTCCGGGCCGGGAGCGGGCAACGCACCGGCGGCCGTGAGCGCGTCCCGGATCCGGCTGCGCAGCTCGGCCGCGGCCTTCGTCGTGAAGGTCAGGCCGAGCACCTCCTCGGGCCGCACCTGTCCGGTGACGACCAGGTAGACGACCCGCGCCGCCATCAAGGTCGTCTTGCCCGAGCCTGCACCGGCGATGACGACGGTCGGGGTCAGCGGCGCCGAGATCGCCGCCCACTGCTGCGGGCTCGGCGCGTACGCCGTCCCCATGATCCGTTGCAGGTCCGCAGGCGTCTCGACGGGTCGGGGCTGGCTCATGGGCCGATCACCGACCCGGCGCTCTTGATCGGACAGAGCGGCACGAAGGCGCACCGTTCGCAGTGCTGGCCGGCGACCGCCGGGAAGACCTCGGTCCGCAACATCGCGGCGGCCCCGCCGAGCGCGTCCCGCAGTCCTTCGCGGTCCGCGCCGTCGGGCGCATGCGCCGGCTGCTCCTGGACGATCGCGTGCGTGCTGTCGTCGAGGACGCCGAGCTGGATCAGCTCGGCACCCCCGGCCGTCAACGGCTCCCCGTCGGACAGCGCATCAACGGCGCCGCTGTCGACGGCGTACTGGTAGAGCGCGAGCTGAGGGTTGCGCTCCACCGACGGCTTCGTCGGCAGGCCTCGCCCGGTCTTCAGGTCGACCACGACGACGCGTCCGTCGGCGTCGAGCTCGAGCCGGTCGGCGTACCCGACCAGCCTGACCCTTTCGTCGCCGGGCAGGTCCACCTCGGCCATGAACCGCTGCTCCACGCCGAGCAGGGTGCGGCCGTTGGTCCGGTGCCAGGTCAGGAACCGATCGAGGGCGGAACGGATCCGGCCGTACTCCCGGTCGCGCGACCACGGCGTCCGGAACTCCAGCCGGTCCCAGACCAGGTCGACCTCCGCCATCAACGCGTCGACGGCCGCCGACTGGTCCGTCTCCGTGCCGAGCTCACCGCGGGCGACCCGTTCGGCCAGGGCGTGCACGAGCTGTCCGACGTTCGCGGCCTGGTGCGACGCTGCCACACCGCCGGCCTCACGGGTCAGGAACCACTGCGTCGGACAGACCAGCACCGACTCCAGCAGGCTCGCCGAGATCGGCACCGGCTCGGCTTCCGGCCGCATCGGCACCACCGACCGGCTCGCTGCCCGCGTCCCCCACCAGCTCGCCGGATCGGCGTGCGGGACCAGGGGCCGGGTGCCGCCCGCCGCCTTCTCCGCGGAGAGCCGGGCCAGGCGCCGGGCCGCGGCCTCCCGCAGCGCCGGACTCACGGTCGGGTCGGTGACGGTACGACGCAGCTCCGCGACCACCCCGGACAGCGACAGCGGACGCGCCGGCCGCCCGGTGACGGCGGTCGGCTCGAGACCGAGCTCGGCCAGGAACCGCGACGGCTGCTCCCCCTCGTCCTCGGGCGAGGCGACCGCGGTGACGATCAGCCGCTCCCGGGCACGGGTGCAGGCGACATAGAAGAGGCGCCGCTCCTCGGCGAGCAGTTCCCGCGTCGAGGTCGGCGGGACCAGGTCGTCGACTCCGATCCGGTCCGCCTGCAACAGCGTCGAGCGACGACGCAGGTCCGGCCATCCGCCCTGCTGGACGTGCGCCACGACGACGAGGCGCCACTCGAGGCCCTTGGACCGGTGCGCGGTGAGGAGCCGGACGGCCGAGCCACGCAGGCCGCGCTCGGCCAGGGTGTCGGCCGGGATCTCCTGCGCCCGGAGCGTGGCCAGGAAGTTGCCGACGCTGGTGTGGTCGCGCTGCTCCTCGGTGCGGGCCGCGGCCTCGAAGAGCGCGCAGAGCGAGTCGAGATCGCGGTGCGCGTGTCCGGAGCCGGCTCCGCCGCCCTCGGCCGTACGCCGCAACCGCTCCGGCCAGCTGGTCTGCGACCAGAGGATCCAGAGCACCTCCGCGGCGCCGTCACCGGCGTCGACGGCCGCCCGTGCAGCAGCGAGGAGCGCCGTGAACGCCCGGGCTCGTTCGACCTCCGGCCCCTCCAGACCGGTCAGGAAATCCGCGTCGAGGACGGCAAGGCGCAGCAGGTCACGTGAGGTCCGGTGCCGATCCCCGGGACCCAGGACGCGTGCCTTCTCCCGCTGCCGCAGCTGCCGGGCCAGCCGGCGGACCTCGCCGGCGTCCAGGCCCGCGAGCGGCCCGAGCAGCATCGCCTCGGCCCGGGCGGCGTCGATGTGGTCGACGTGCTCCGGGTCGTCGTTGTCGAGGTTGAGGACGGCACGGAGGGCGTCGAGCAGCGGTTGGACGGCCGGGTCTCGGACCAGCGGCACCTCGTCGGCGGCCACTTCGACCGGAACGCCGGCGGCTGCCAGCGAACGGCGCAGCCCGGGCAGTGTGGACCGGCCGGAACGGACCAGCACGCCCATCTCGTGCCAGGCGATCCCGTCCTCCAGGTGTGCCCGGCGCAGCCGGTCGGCGAGATGCTCGGCCTCGGCCCGCTCGGTGTCGAAGGTGAGCACCTCGACCCGCCCGTCACCCGACGGACCCGGGACGCACTCCGGCGACCCGAACGCGGTCCGCTCAGCCTCGCCGATCGAACCGTGCCAGGCGAGGTTGCCGGAGATGCGTCGCGTGGCCGCCAGGATCCGCGGACCGAAGCGGCGGGTCCGGCCGAGGACGACCACGTCGGCGGGCGCTCCGGCCGCTGTCGGGAACTCCTGCGGGAAATCGAGGATGCCGCGGACGTCGGCGCCGCGGAAGGCATAGATCGACTGGTGCGGATCGCCGACGACGACGAGGTCCCGGCCGTCACCGGCGAGCTGCCGCAACAGCGCGACCTGCCCCGGATCGGTGTCCTGGTACTCGTCGACGAAGACATGCTTGAACTCGGCGCGCAGCTCGTCGCGATGGGCGGCGGCCTCGATCGTCGCGCGCCGGATCAGGTCCGCGTAGTCGGTCGCACCCTGGCTGTCGAGGTTGGTGAGGTACTCCTCCATGAAGAGACCGGCCGCCTCGAACTCCGGCAGGCCGTGCTCGGCTCCGAGTCGGCGCAGGTCCTCGGGGTCGAGGCCCTTCTCCCGGGCCCGCCCGAGGACGGCGTGCACCTCCTTGGCGAACCCGCGGGTGCCGAGGGCGTGCCGCAGCGACTCGGGCCACCGCACCGAGTCCGGGGAGTCCAGCAGTTCGCGCAGGATGCCGTCCTGTTCCGGGGCGGAGAGCAGGCGCAGCGGCGCCAGGTAGAGGTCCGCGGGGGCGAACCGGCGCAGCAGGCCGTAGGCGAACGAGTGGAACGTCGCGCAGACGGTCGTGGTCGTCGTACGGCTGAGGCGGGCGGTGACACGGTCGCGGAGCTGCTCGGCGGCCTTGCGGCTGAAGGTGAGGGCCAGCACCGAGTCGGGGGCGGCGCCACGGGTCTCGATCGTCTCGACGATCGCCTCGACCAGGGTCGTCGTCTTGCCGGTGCCGGGGCCGGCGAGGACCAGGAGCGGGCCGCCGGGATGGTCGACGACGCGGCGCTGGTCGTCGTCGAGCTCGGGAGGCTGCGCCGGGGCCACGGCGCGGACGAGTCGACGAGTGCTGGTCACGGGCTCACCCAATCATCCGGACCAGACAGAACCGGAGCGACACCGTCCGGGAATAGGTGAAGGGCCCGTCCAAGTATGAGTTGCACGGGCCCTTCGGGTGATCTTCGGGTGATGCCTCCGATCGACCTGTCCTCGTCCGAACCCCGGTGGCTCATCACCGTCACCGCGACGAGTTGCCCCGCCGGATGGGTTCCTTCTCGGACCGATCCCGCGTCCCCCGAAGGGTTCGCGTGAGGAAGTTCTACGCCTCTTCAGAACCACTGCGCAAGGGGTTTTCACCAGCTATTTCTGCGAATTCTCGACCGTCGGCGTGTCCTCCACAGATACGCCCCGGTCGTCCACAGGAAGGGGTGGGTTGTCCACCGATCGAGGGTCCGGGTTGTGGATAAGTCAGAGGTCGGGCAGCCAGACCGCGGCCTTGATGTCGACCGCTCCGGAGGCTCGCAACGGGGTGCCTTCGGCCAGGTAACTCTGCCTCGCCTCCGGACCGTGCGAGTCGGGCAGCGACCCGTCCGCGCGGACCACCCGCCACCACGGGACGCTGCCACCGTGCAGGGCCATCACCGCGCCGACCTGGCGCGGGCCGCCCTGGCCGATCGCCTCGGCGATGAGTCCGTAGGTGCAGACCTGTCCGGCCGGGATCCGCTCGACGAGCGAGAGCACCCGCTCGACGTACTCGTCGGGATCGAGTCGCTGAGGCACGCGTCGAGGTTAGGCCACGCCGCCCGTGGGCCTGAAGGCAGACGTGCCGGGAGCGAGCCGCAGTCCGGTGATCCCCGAGTACTTCCGGGCCCAGAGGATCTCGGCGTAGATGTCGCCGATGGTGTTGGTCACCAGCCCCCCGACCTGGATCCCGATCGAGATCGTCGAGAGCACCCCGATCGCACGGCCGTACACGTCCATGTAGCCGCTGCCGGAGTCTCCGGGCACGCCGGCGCCGCCCTTGATCTCGTAACCGAGTCCGCCGCCGGCCCGCCGGACGACCGTCGAGGTCTTGGCCTTGGCCGTGCCGTTGCGCAGCGACGAGTTGCCGACGGTGAACAGTTTGGCGCCCGGGCCGAGCGGCGCACCGCCGAACGTGCGCGGACCGCCCCAGAACGGCACCGTCGGGTTGACCTTGGCCTTGTCGGCCCGGTTGACCCTGACCAGCGCGAAGTCGTTCCAGACGCAGCGGTACGCGCCCGTGACCTTGAGCTTCTGCATGCTCAGCCAGGAGCTGTACACGAGCGTGCCCCGGCCGACCGTGCGGCCGCTGGAGAACAGGTTGCCGCCGGTGACGAAGCTGACCGGGGTGCCGACGGGGTACGACGGCGTGGTGCAGCCGTTGATGTCGCTGCTGTCGCCCCGCCCCGCGCAGTGCGCGGCGTACCCGACGTAGACGTTGTCCGCCGCATCGGTGAACACGAAGTTCGCCGTGCACTGCCCGCCCGCGGTGTACATCTGGACGCCGGGCCGGATCTGCGCGGTGGAGACCGGCGCCCACCGGGGGCCGGCATCGGCGGTCGGGGTCGCGACCAGCAGGGTGCCGAGCAGCCCCAGGAGCGCGACCAGCGCAGCGAGCAGGCGTGGACGGACAGCAGACATGGTGGACCCCCGGGGAAGACGGTGAGGTCCTGAACAACGACAACAGCCGCCCTCGGGTCACGAGGGCGGCTGTTGCAGAGTCGTTCGTCGAGCGTGTCCGGCGTCAGGAACTGACGTCGTCAGGCGTGGTGCATGGCAAGGCGGAGGAGCGAAGGCGTCCTTCAGCGGAGCGCAGCGGAGCGGACGTCGAGTCGACGACAACGCAGCCAGGTGCCGCGGATGGCGGCGTCAGTAGGACGGCTGTGAGGGGTCGATCTGATTAACCCAGGCGACGACGCCGCCGCCCACGTGGACTGCGTCGGCGTACCCGGCGCCCTTCACGATGGCGAGGCACTCGGCCGACCGGACACCGGTCTTGCAGTAGAGCACCACCGGCTTGTCGCTCGGCAGCTTCTCCAGGGCGGACCCGTTGAGGAAGTCGCCCTTGGGGATCAGCACCGAGCCGGGGACCTTGTTGATGTCGTACTCGACGGCTTCACGCACGTCGATCAGGGTGAAGTCGCGGCTGCCCTCCTCGCGCTCCTTGAGCATGTGCTCGAGGGTGACGACCGAGATGGTCGAGCCGGCGGCGGCGTCAGCGGCCTCCTCGCTCACGGCACCGCAGAACGTGTCGTAGTCGATCAGCTCGGTGACCGTCGCGTTCTCGCCGCAGAGCGCGCAGTTCGGGTCCTTGCGGACCTTCAGCTTGCGGTACTCCATCTCCAGGGCGTCGTAGATCATCAGCTTGCCGACCAGCGGGTCGCCGATGCCGGTGATCAGCTTGATCGCCTCGTTGACCTGGATCGATCCGATGCTCGCGCAGAGCACGCCGAGCACGCCGCCCTCGGCGCAGCTCGGCACCATCCCCGGCGGCGGCGGCTCGGGGTAGAGGCAGCGGTAGCAGGGGGCGTCGTCGACGAGCGTCGGCGCGAAGACGCTCGCCTGGCCGTCGAAGCGGTAGATCGAGCCCCAGACGTACGGGATCCCGAGGAAGTACGCCGCGTCGTTGACCATGTAGCGGGTCGCGAAGTTGTCGGTGCCGTCGACGATCAGGTCGTAACCCTTGAAGACCTCGTAGACGTTGTCGTTGTCGAGGCGCTCCTCGTGCAGGACCACCTTCACGTAGGGGTTGATCTCGGCGATCGACTCCTTGGCCGAGAGGCCCTTCGGCTTGTCGATGTCGCTGACGCCGTGGATGACCTGGCGCTGCAGGTTGGACTCGTCGACGGTGTCGAACTCGGCGATGCCGAGCGTGCCGACCCCGGCCGCGGCCAGGTACAGGAGGGCGGGGCTACCGAGCCCGCCGGCGCCGATGACCAGCACCTTCGCGTTCTTCATCCGCTTCTGCCCGGTCATGCCCACGTCGGGGATGATCAGGTGGCGGCTGTAGCGACGGACTTCGTCGATGGTCAGCTCGTCGGCTGGTTCGACCAGTGCGGGCAGGGACACGGCACTCCTCGGTGACACGGATTCTCGGTGCTGGGTTCAGCGGTTGGCGCGGACGGGGGTCCACTTCTGCGAACACCCCGGGCCCCTCCAGTGTTCCCGCCGTACCCCCCGTCCTTCGACGCGGGTCCGGCATCTGGGACCTAGGAGGCGGCCGTGTCGGTCCGTGTGTCCGACGGAAGCTCGTCGGCCGGCGGTCCCTCGAACGGCTGGTCCGCGACCGGTACGGCGAACACGACGGCGTTGGAGAGGTACACCTCGCCGTTGAAGTCGTCGCAGGTGATCAGCACCAGCCGGCCCGGGCCGCGCAGCGCGAAGATGTCCTTCGCGTTCCGGGCGAGGCCCTCGACGGAGTAGATCCGCGACCTGCTGACCACGTAACGGATCCAGCCCGCGTCGGTGCGGACCCGGATGATGTCCCCGGGGACCAGTTCGGCGAGATTGTCGAAGGCACCGCCTCCGGCTTGCACCGTGTGGCCGGTGACGACGGCCGATCCGGACCTGGCGCCGGCCCGGCGCCCTTCCTGCCACCAGCCGAGGATCTGCGGGTCGTCGGGCGGCAGCAGTTCCCCGGTCTGTCCACTGATCGGCACCACGTCGGAGGAGACCCGCAGCCGGGGCACGTCCACCTCCAGGGGGACGCCGGCCGAGGCCAGGCGTACGCCGGCGTAGGGCCCTCCGGACGAGTCGACCCCGACGGGGCCCACGAAACCGGCCGGGGGTTCGACCTTGGGGTCGTCGTCGACCGCCGGACGCTGGACCGCTGTCTCGGGCACGGAGGACGCGAGCAGGTCCGGGACGGCCGGCACGACCCAGGGCAGCGCGGCGCAGGCGGCGATCAGGCCGACGACGAGCCCGATCCGTACGCCGCGCCGGACCAGCGGGTGCTCCCGCTTCGGGTTCGGCTCGCCCCGCCTGCGCGGGACGTGCGGCGGCGTGTCGCCGGCCTCCGCTCGGCTCGCGGCACGCTCCGCGCGCCGCTGCTTCCGACTGCTCGGAGCCTCGTCGGGAACCGCCTCCGCGAGGGCGGCCAGTTCGGCTGCCTCCGCGGCCCTGGCCTTGGCGTCACGCGCACGCTGACGCTTCCCGCGGCCATGGGTGCGCGCCGGCTTCTCCGCCGGGTCCGCGGTGATCTCGGCGACCGGCTCGAGGACCGGCTCCTCGACCTCCGGCTCGGCGAGCGCAACTGCGGCTGCCAGCTCCTTGGCTCTGCGTTTGCGCTCCCGGCGCGAGAGCGGCGGCGCGACGTCGTCGGCCGGCTCGAACGATTCGACCGGGGCATCGGTCTCGACGGCTGCTTCGGGCTCGACGGTCTCGAGCGGCTCCGGCTCGACCGGGTCCGGCTCGACCGGGTCCGGCGTTGCGGCCGGTTCTTCGGCAACGCCCTGTTCGGCGAGGGCCTTGATCCGTTTCTGCTCACGCTTCCGTTCACGGCGGCTCATGCCGGGCGCGTTCAACGCGGCCAGCTGTTCGTTGGCCGCGGACGCCGCGTCGAGGTCCGTGGCAGCGGACGCTGCGATGAGTGTCTGAACGTCGCGCAGGAATCCGTGCGTGAACTCGTCGGAGTCCGGTGACTCGTCCCCCACCGCGGCAGCGGGGTCGACGCCGACGGGCTCGTCGGGGTCCTGGCGGTCGCTCGGGTCGCTCTCCCCGTCCCCCGAGGCCGATTCCTCACCACCGGTCGGTTCGTCCGGGGCGCCGCCGACGACGCCCGCTGCCGCGGCATCGATCAGGACGGGCTCGTCAGCAGGGACCGGAGCGTTCTCGGCGACCAGGTCCTCCGGGGCAGGCCCCAGCGCAGCATCGTGCTCCGGGTCCGCCGCCGGCGGGACCGTTCGAGGCTCGGCCACGTCTTCCACATCGACCGCCGGCTCGTCCGGCTGAGCGGTCCGGTCCGCGCTGACGCCGTCGTACTGCTCCGGCACGTACAGCGCCGGGCGGACAGCCACCTCCAGCGAGGGATCGGGCGGGGCCGTGGCGAACTCGACGGGGGTCGCGAAGATCTGCGCCACGATCGGCGCGACAGGTGCGTCCGGCACGGGCAGCTCGGCCGGCGTCGGCGGATCCGGCGGGTCGTCAGCCTCGACCTCGGCGACCGGCTCGGCCTCGACGACCTCAGGGACCTCCGCGACCGCCTGGGCCTCCGGGGCCGGATCGACGTCGGCCGCCCGCTCGTCGGCCTCCGGGATGATCGTCGGCCGGGCCGGCCTCGCAGCCTCGGCCCTCAGCTCCGCCAGGCGCGCACGAGCTCGCTCGTTCTGCTTGCGCAGGATCGCAGACGCGCCGAGCACAGCCAGACCAAGGGCGGCGGTACGGAGCGTTCTCCGACCGCCGCCCTCAGCGCTGTTGAAATCAGATCTGGGTCTTGCCACCGTCAGGTCGGACCAATCCGAGACCCCCGGCAATGACCATCACGATCATGCCGGCGAGCACCAGGGCCAGTCCCTGCTGCATGCGGTCATCCTGACCCACGGTACTCAGCAGACCGGCGTGAACCACCGTCGGGGTGGCGACGACCGTCGGGTCGGGTGTCGTCTCCTCCTCGGTCGGCGGAGAGACCTCTTCGCCCGGCGGCTCGACGACACTGCCGCAGTCCTCCGGCGCTGCCGCGAACTGGTGGCTGAAGTCGAGACTCTGGATGTCACCCGCGAACGTGTAACCGTCGTCGACGGTCGCCGTGACGGTGACGCCCGCACCCGGTGCAACGCTGCCCGCGGTGACCTCGAAGGTCACGTGGTCGCCGATCGTCGCGAAGCTCGCCGCGCTCGGGTCCTCGCAGGTCGGCCCGGAGAAGGTCACAGACGCCTGGATCTCGATCTCCAGAACCTCGCCCGCACACGTCTCGGCGGTGATGTTTCCGTCGAGCTCGTGGAAGACGTCGTTCTCGTCGGTGTACGACGCGATCAGGTCAGGCTTCGGGTCGCCCTTGACGTGAGGGTCGCCGAGGAAGATCCCGGGGGACTTCCACTTCTTGTTCGGGGAGTCGCGGTGCGCCAGGTGCGCGGTGAACTGTGTCGAGTCGTCGTCGACCACGATCAGCACGTAAGGGTTGGTGTCCGAGCTCGTCGCGTGGCACACGACCACGGGCGTCGCGGCACTCGCGGGTGACGCAGTCACGATCAGCGCGACACCGCTGGACATCACCAGCATGCCGAGCGCCGTGAGCAGGCCCGCGATACGTCGGGCCGTTCTGTTCTTCGAAAGCATGTTCTGCCCCCTACATGTTCGTAGCCGAGACCGCGGGTCGCTCCGAGCGGACGCCCAAGCCCTTCCCCGCGATCAACGAGGAAGAGCCCCAGGTCGTGGTCCTGATACGACCGGATACCCATGAAAAGTCCGATCATCGGCTTGAGCCAACGGCGCCGGACAGATGTCTAGTCATCGGACGCGGACAATTGGGATGCAGCGGCCGATTTCGGCACGCGTCTGGCCGTTCACGCACCAAGGGCGACGAAACGGGGTACTGCTACCCGTCACGTCGCCCTCGGCGATGGTGGTGATTCAGATCAGATCTCGGACCGCGTGCCCGTCCGGATCCCCAGGCCACCGGCCACGACCATGATGATCATGCCCGCCACCAGCAGGGCCAGGCCCTGCTCGCCGCGGAGGTCCTGGCTCACTGTGTCCGTGAGACCGGCGTGCACCAGGGTCGGCGTGGCGACGGCCTCCGGGGTGGTCGTCTCCGGCTCCGGGTCGACGACGGGCGCCTCGACCCGACCGCAGTCCTCGACAGTCGCGAAGGTGTGCGACCAGTGCGTGGTCGCGCCCTCAGCGAGCTCGTAGCCCTCCAGCGCGGTGGCGTCCACGTCGACGGTCCCGCCCGGCACCAGGTCACCGGTGACGACGTAGTGCACGCCGTCGATGTCCTGGGTGTCGATCAGGCCTGCCTTGCGCGACGGGACCTGCGACTCCTCGACCGGCGCGGGCTCGGGAAGGATCACGGCCGGGTCGGTGTCACAGGTCGGGTCGGTGAAGGTCGGCTCACCCGGGATGACCGGGTTCGGCGGCAGCACGATGTCGCAGATCTTGAGAGCACCGAAGACGTGCGTGAAGACCGTCTGGGCGCCCTCTTCGAAGGCGTAACCCTCGGCGGCGGTCACGGTGATCTCGATCGACTTGCCCGGGCCCACCTCGCCGTCGGTGATCGCGAAGGTCGCGTGCTCGAGAGTCGGGTCGAAGCCGGCCTGGTTCTGGTTCTCGCAGGACGGGTCAGCGAACTCGACGTCGGCGACTGCCGGCGGGTTCTCGATCACGACGTCGGCGTCACAGGTCGCCTCGGTGACGTTGCCGTCGTACTGGTGGAAGACGTCGTCGTCGTCGGTGAACGAGCCGATCAGGTCGGGCTTGGCGGCACCGTCCACGTGCGGCACGCCGTTGAAGCTGCCGTCGGACTTCCACTGCTTGTTCGGGTTCTCGCGGTGCTGCAGGTGACCCTTCAGCTTCGCGGAATCGCTGTCGACGCTGATGAAGGTGTACGGGTTCGTGTCCGAACTCGTCGCGTGACAGATGTTGACCTTGTTGACTGCGGCATTGGCCGGAGTCGCTGCGACCATCAACGCGACACCGCTGGACATGACGAGCATGCCGAGCGCAGCCGTGAAGGTCGCTGCGCGCCGACGCGCCAGCTTCTTGTTGTTCATGTGTGCCCCAGATTCTTTGTCGTTGCTGTAGTCGTCGGGCCGCACTCGAAAGAGCGCGCACCCCAGGACCGTCACCTCAGCCCCCCGAGGTAGACGTCCTCAACGCAGGGCATCGCTGCCCTCCGGTATCGAAGTGGGTCAACGATTCGCGGCGCCAATGGGAACGAATGCGGTCTAGTCCACAAATCCGGACAAAGGCCCTCGAACCGGATTACTAGACCGGAAATATCTCGAACACGCATGATCCGCGGACCGCCGCAATCCGCGCCCCTCCACGGAGTAGGCTCGCGCCACGCCGACCGCAGGGACGGCGTTTCCGTGATCCGCCCGCAGGCGACCAGGAGGCCAACGCGTGTCCACTCCGGCGACAGGAGCCACCACCGGCGAGCAGTCGACGCCGCCCCGTGGCAGCCGTCTCCCCCGACGCGCCCGACGCGCCCAACTGCTGGAGTCCGCACTCGAGGTCTTCGTCGCCCAGGGCTACCACTCGGCCGCCATGGACGACATCGCCGAGAACGCGGGCGTCTCCAAGCCGGTGCTCTACCAGCACTTCCCGGGCAAGCTCGACCTCTACCTCGCCCTGCTCGACCAGGCGGTCGAGAAGGTCATCGACGGCACCCGGGTGGCGCTGGAGTCGACGACGGACAACAAGCTCCGCGTGGCAGCCACGATGCACGCGTTCTTCGCCTACGTCTCGAGCGAGCAGGGCGAGTTCCGGCTGGTCTTCGAGTCCGACCTGACCAACGAGCCCGCCGTCCGCGAGCGGATCGACCGGGTCACCACTGAGTGCGCCGGCCTGATCGCGCACGTCATCCACGACGACACCGGCCTTCCCGACGAACAGTCCCGGCTGCTGGCGGTGGCCCTGGTCGGAATGGGCGAGGTCAGTGCCCGGTTCTGGTTGCAGGACCGTTTGAACGGTCGTGACACGATCGAGCAGGATGTGGCGGCCGGGCTCATCGCCGGTCTCGCCTGGCGAGGCATCCGCGGCTACCCCCGTACCGACGAGGCCTGACACTCCGCAGCTTGCTCCACCACCCACCAGATCCACGCATTCACACCAGGAGGTCCTCCGCATGGAGGTCAAGATCGGCGTCATCAACGCCAACCGCGAACTCACCGTCGACACCGACCTCGACGCGTCAGCGATCGAGGACCTGGTGAAGACCGCCCTCGCCGACGGCGGAGTGCTCTCGCTGGCCGACGCCAAGGGCCGCCGTGTGGTCGTCCCCGGCGAGAAGCTCGCGTACGTCGAGATCGCGACCAGCACCGTGGGTCAGGTCGGCTTCCGCAGCTGACCGGCCCGGCCTTCGGCATACATCGTCCCGGCCGGGGCATGATCACCCTGAGCGGCGGATTCGTCCGTCGCACCGACACGAAGGGGAACAGTCATGTTCTGGACGATCGTGGGCTCCATCATCGGCGGGCTGATCATCGGTCTGCTCGGTAAGTTCGTCGCTCCGGGCAACCGGGACAGCATCCCGCTCTGGCTGACCGTGCTCTGCGGCATCGGCGGCATCTTCCTCGGCAGCTACCTCTACTTCGCCATCTTCGACGTCGCCGACAACGTCGCCGGCAACGCCGACTACGACTGGCTCAACACCAGCAAGGGCGTCGACTGGTGGCGGCATGCCTGGCAGATCGTCGTCGCCGCGATCCTCGTCGTCGCCGCCTCGGCGGTCACCGGGCGCAGGAAGACCTGAGTCAGCTCGAGAGCCCGAGCTCCGCCATCCGGTAGGCGTGGTTCTCGGTCAGCCGGGTGAACATCCGGCCGAGGGCCGCGAGGTCCAGTCCGGGACGGTCCACTCCTCCGGCCAGCAGCGCCGCGAGCGAGTCCCGCTCGGCCGCGACCCGCTGCGCCTGGGAGAGCGCCTCGCCCATCAGGCGACGCCCCCACAGCGCCAGGACCCCGCCCACGCGCTTGTCCGCGGCGATCGCCTGCCGCACCCGGTCCACGACGAAGTCGGAGTGGCCGGAGTCGGCGAGCGAGGTGACGATCAGGTCGCGGGTGTCCGAGTCGAGGAACGCCGCCACCTCGCGGTAGAAGTCGGCGGCGAGACCGTCGCCGACGTACGCCTTGACCAGTCCCTCGAGCCAGTCGCTCGGCGCGGTCTTCGCGTGGAAGGCGTCGAAGGGCTTCACGAACGGCGCCATCGCCTCCATCGGCTCCGACCCGAGCGCCGCGATCCGGGCGATCAGCGGCTCGACGTGGTTGAACTGGACCGCGGCCATCTTGCCGAGGGCGAGCTTGTCGACCAGGGTCGGAGCGAGTTTGGCGTCCTCGGCCAGCCGCTCGAACGCCGAGATCTCGCCGTACGCGATCGCACCGAGCAGGTCGACGACCGCGGCGCGGTAGCCCGGGTCCTGGAAGGCGACGGGAACGTCCTCGGTCTGCCCTGGATCCGGCTCTGAAGCGGAGATTTCGGTCATGTGGGCAGGGTACCGATAGACTGTGGCCGGCAGACGGCCCCCGTCAGCGCCCGGACACGACCGGGGAACCCACCTGGACGACACCGCTCAGGCGAACGGGGATGGCAGCCGCGCCTTCGACTTCAATCACACAGAACGGCAAGATCCTGACTACCTTCAGAGAGCTCGGGGTACTCCCCGAGATTTGCGACGCACTTGAGCGTGGCGGCATCACCACCCCCTTCGCCATCCAGGAGATGACCCTGTCGGTCGCCCTGATGGGGACCGACCTGATCGGTCAGGCCCGCACCGGCACCGGCAAGACGCTGGCCTTCGGCATCCCGGTCCTGCAGCGGGCCGTCGCCCTGCACGACCCCGACTACCTCGAGCTGGTCGCCCCCGGCAAGCCGCAGGCTCTGATCGTCGCCCCGACCCGCGAGCTCGCGCTCCAGGTCTCCAGCGACCTCACCCTGGCCGGCGCCGACCGCGGCATCCGCGTCCTCACCGTCTACGGCGGTGTCCCGTACGAGCCGCAGCTCGAAGCCCTGGAGACCGGGGTCGAGGTCGTCGTCGGTACGCCGGGCCGCCTCATCGACCTGATGAACCGGCGCGCGCTGGACATCTCACACGTGAAGAGCCTGGTCCTCGACGAGGCCGACGAGATGCTCGACCTGGGCTTCCTGCCCGACGTGGAGCGCCTGCTCGCCAAGACGCCGGAGACCCGGCAGACGATGCTGTTCTCGGCCACCATGCCGGCCGCCATCGTCGCGCTGGCCCGCACGCACATGCGGCACCCGATGAACATCCGCGCCGAGTCGTCCTACGACAACCAGACCGTCCCGGCCACGGCGCAGTTCATCTACCAGGCGCACGACCTGGACAAGCCCGAGATGATCGGCCGCATCCTGCAGGCCGAGGGCTCGGGCCTGACGATCGTCTTCACCCGCACGAAGCGTCAGTCGCAGCGGATCGCCGACGACCTGGTCGAGCGCGGCTTCGACGCCAGCCCGCTGCACGGCGACATGGCCCAGGCCGCCCGTGAGAAGGCGCTGACCAAGTTCCGCGACGGCAAGCTCCGGGTCCTGGTCGCCACCGACGTGGCCGCCCGCGGCATCGACGTCACCGGCGTCACCCACGTCATCAACTACACCTGTCCCGAGGACGAGAAGACCTACGTCCACCGGATCGGCCGCACCGGCCGTGCCGGTGCCACCGGCATCGCGGTCACCTTCGTGGACTGGGGCGACCTGCACCGCTGGAAGATGATCAACAAGGCGCTCGACCTGCCCTTCGACGAGCCCCTCGAGACCTACTCAAGCTCTGAGCACTTCGCCCACGACATGGGCATCGCGCCCGGCGTCAAGGGCCGGGTCATCCCCGAGGGCCAGGTCGTCATCCCGCGTCAGCCGCGCGACGACCGCAAGGGCGGCAAGGGCGGCGACCGTGGGCGCTCCGGCGGACGCGACAGCGGATCCCGTGGCGGCCGTGGCGGCCGTGGCGAGGGTCGCGGCGATGCTGCCCCGAAGGCCACCGACACCAAGGTCGAGAGCGGTTCGGGCGACGGCGGCGACAAGCCGGCACGCTCGCGCAGCCGGTCCCGCAACCGCAACCGTCGTCGCGACGGTCAGCCGGTCGAGTCCAGCCAGCCGCAGGCCGCGGCCGAGTGATCTTGTCCTGAGTCTGAGCCCGTCCCTGGTGGGGTGGGCTCAGTGCTTTCCAGGACCCGCTCAGATCACCACGACGTCGGTGCCCACGGATGCGAAGTCCCACATCCGCTGGGCGTCGGCCAGCTTCTGCCGGATGCAGCCGTGGGACTGCGGCGTGCCGAGCTGGGCGAGAGTCTGCAGTACTTCGCCGTTCTTGGTCGGGATGCTGTGGAAGCCGATGGCCGCGTTGTCACCACGGGTGAACCGCACGAAGTACTGCATCACCCCGGAGTCGTCGACGCCGACAGCCCAGCGCGACCGCGAGTAGACGTCGTAGCTGCCCGGGTGCAGGTTGTCGGTCAGGCTGCCGGAGACCAGGTACGTCGACACGACCTTGTCCGCGGCGTCGACCAGCCACACGCGTTGGGCGCTCTCGGAGAAGACCACCCGCCGCCCGGAACCGGTGCCGGCGGGAAGCGCTGTGCTCTGCGTGACCCGGCTCGACTTCGTCGATCTCCCCGAGTCGGCCTCCGGGGTCGGCTTCGCGGCGGTGGTCGTGGTCGCGGCGGGCGTCTGCGGCGCACCGACTCCGGTGACGCTCTGCGTCGACGGCGTCCCGGCGCCGGTCGACTCGGTGCTCGCGGCCGCGGCCTGGGACAGCTGCCGACCGTCCGTGGCGGCGTCGTCACCGGTGCGGACCGGGATCACCCCGATGCCCCCGAGGAGGGCCACCGCCGTCACAGCCAGGGAGAGCGCCGCCGCCGCGATCCGTCCGGACCGGGCGCGAACCCGGACCGGTCGTTCAGCGCGGTGCTTGGACATCTCAGCCCCGCCGGACCAGGTTCGCCGCGACCGCGCGGTACGCCTCGGCGCCCTTGTTCGAGGTCGACGTCGACAGGATCGACCGCCCGGCGGCCGGCGCCTCCGCGAACCGGATCGACTTGGGGATCGGAGGCTCGATCACGGCGAGGTCGTACGTCTCCGAGATGGTCTCCAGGACCGCGCGCGCGTGGTTGGTGCGCCCGTCGTACAGGGTCGGCAGGACACCCCAGACCTCGAGCTCGCGGTTGGTGAACCGGCGCACGTCGTGGACGGTGTCCAGCAACTGCCCGACGCCGCGGTGGGACAACGTCTCGCACTGGAGCGGGATGAGGACGCCGGTCGCAGCGGTGAGCGCCGCGACGGTCAGGACCCCGAGGGACGGCGGGCAGTCGAGGAGCACCCAGTCGTAGTCCTCGTCGAGCTCCTCGATCACCGTGCGGATCACGTACTCGCGTCCGGTCCGGGTGAGCAGGTCGGCTTCGGCGCGGGCGAGCTCGATGGTCGCCGGCAGCAGGTCGACGCCGTCCTCGGTGGTGACCAGCACCTCGGTGACCGGGACTCCCTTGGTCAGCACGTGGTGGATCGAGAGTTCGAGGTCTTCGGGGTCGATGCCCAGGCTGAAGGTGAGGCAGGCCTGCGGGTCGAGGTCGACGAGCAGGACCCGCTGGCCGAGCTCGGCGAAGGCCGTGCCCAGCGAGGCGACGGTGGTGGTTTTGGCCACGCCGCCCTTCTGGTTGGCGACGGCGATCACACGAGAGGAAGACATTGGCCCCATCATGCCGCACCCGCCTTGCCGGAGCCGACCGAGTCCGGAGATGCTGTGCGGCATGTCGCAGCCACAGCACCCGATCCAGGAACCGGCCGAGGACCCGACGCCGGACTCGACGGGGCGCCCCCTAGCGCTCGTCACCGGAGCCACCGCGGGCATCGGGCTGGAGTTCGCCCGGCAGCTCGCCGCCGGCGGCCACGACCTGGTCCTGGTGGCCCGGAACGAGGCCCGCCTGGCCGAGACCGCCCAGGCGCTGACCGCCGAGTTCGGGGTGGCGACCGAGGTGATCTCCGCCGACCTGGCCGACCGCGACCAGCTGGCCCTGGTGGAGACGCGGCTCGCGGCGGCCGACCGTCCCGTCGACCTGCTGGTCAACAACGCCGGGTTCGGCCTCAAGGGCTCGTTCCTGGACAACGCGCTCGAGCAGGAACAGGCCCACCTCGACGTGCTCGTGGTGGCGGTGATGCGGCTCTCGCACGCCGCGCTGGGCGGCATGGTCGCTCGCGGACGCGGAGGGGTGATCAATGTGTCCTCGGTGGCCGGATTCCTGCCGCGTGGCACCTACTCGGCCGCGAAGGCCTACGTGACCAAGTTCAGCGAGTGGGCGCACAACGAGTACGCCCCGCAGGGCGTGAAGGTGATGGCGCTGTGCCCGGGCTTCATCCGCACCGAGTTCCACGAGCGGATGGACGTCGGCCGCGACTCCGCACCGTCGTTCCTCTGGCTCGAGGCAGGACCGCTGGTGAGCACCGCCCTGGCCGACCTCGAGTCGGGGAAGGCGATCTCGGTGCCCAGCCTGCGCTACAAGGCGATCGTCACCGGCGCGAAGTACGTGCCCAGCGG
>JAKFBZ010000068.1:0-58464 GCA_036676945.1 Marmoricola sp. | reverse complement strand
CTGTCGTCGCGGAGCACCAGGGTCGCCATCAACTGGTCACCGACGCTCTCGTCCGGTACGGCGTACACGGCTGCCTGGCTGATCGCCTCGTTGCGCAACAGCAGTGCCTCGATCGGCGCGGCCGCGAGGTTCTCGCCGTCGACCCGGAGCCAGTCGTCGGTGCGGCCGGCCAGGTAGACGAAGCCGGCCTCGTCGCGGTAGCCGAGGTCCCCGGACCAGTACATGCCGCCGTCCAGCCGGTCGGCGGTGGCCTTCTCGTCGTTGTAGTACCCGGCGAAGAAGCCCGCGCCCTGGGTGTTCACCAGTTCCCCGACGGCCTCGTCGAGGTTGGTGACCCGGCCGGTGGCGTCGAAGACCGCCCGCGGGCACTCGGCCCGGGTCTCGCGGTCGTACACGGCGACGCCGTCGAACGGCACGCCGATCGAGCCGAGGGGGGTGTCGTCGGTCCTGGTGATGATGATCGCGGTCTCGGTCGAGCCGAACCCGTCCCACACGGTGCACCCGAAGCGACGGCCGAACTCGGCGATGTCCCGGTCCGAGGCCTCGTTGCCGAACGCCACCCGCAGCGGGTTGTCGGCGTCGTCGGGTTGTTCCGGGGTGGCCAGGACGTAGGCCAGCGGCTTGCCGACGTAGTTCAGGTACGTCGCCCCGAACCGGCGGATGTCGGCGAGGAACGACGTCGCGCTGAACCGCCGCGCCAGCGCGATCGTCGCGCCGGAGGAGAGCGCCGGTGCCAGCGAGGCCATGATCGCGTTGGAGTGGAACAGCGGCATCGCGCAGTAGCAGACGTCCGCGCCGCTCAGCTCGTACTTGTCGGCGAGCACCGACCCGGACATCACCACCATGAAGTTGGCGACCTGGACCGCCTTCGGCTCGCCGCTGGTGCCCGAGGTGAAGATCAGCATGAACGTGTCCATGGTGGCGACCTCAGCGAAGCCGTCGACCGATCGATCAGCGGCTGCGGTCAGCTTCGCCCAGACCTCCCCGTCGGTGTCCACGACCCGCGCTCCGCCGAGGTCGAGGCCGTCGAGGAGCGGGAGGTGCTCGGCGTCGGTCAGCACGACCTGGCAGTCGGCCCGCCGTACGTCGGCCGCCAGTGCCTCACCGCGCCGGGTGGCGTTGATGCCGACGCTGACGTGCGCGCCGACCGCGCCGGCGAGCAGCGCGCGGATCATCTCGGGGGTGTTCTCCATCAGAACGCCGACATGGAGCGGCCGGTCCGGCTCCGCCCAGCCGGCCAGGACCCGGGCGCGGGCGGCTGCGTCGCCGACCGTCTCGCGCCAGCTCCAGGTGCTGTCCTCGAACGCGAGGCCGGGGCCGTCGTTCTCGGCGAGGGCTCGGACCCACTGCTGGACGGTCTCAGCCATGCGTGGTCTCGCTCTCGGGGGCGCTCGGGGTCAGATGACGGGTGAGGAAGGAGACGGCGTGGGCCACCGACGGCTCGTGCCAGGGCTTGCCGGCGAAGATGTCGAAGTGGTCGCACGGGTAGTGCCGGACCTCGGCACGGGCCTTGAACGCGGCCTTGGCGGCGGCGTGCGGGGGCGCGCTGAGATCGAAGTCGGCGATCTGGACCAGCATCGGCGCCTTGATCCGGGTGGCTGCGGCCAGGGGCTTGCGGCTGCTCAGCTCGAGACCGACGTCCGCCGCGATCTCGTTGCGCCAGGTCGGGCCGGCGATCGCGAGGTAGTCCTCCCGGGCTCCGGGCAGCGTGAAGGTGGCGAGCTCTCCGGGGGCGCCGACGACCGGCATCAGCACCGGTCCGCGACCGGACTTGCGCTTGACCCGGCCTCGGACGCCGAGCGCCGTCGCGCGCAGCAGTTCGCGGGGTGTGTGGGTCGCGAACGCGTGCCGTCCGGCCGCGATCCCGTCCACCATCGGGATCATCGCCACCACGGCGGCGACGTCGGTCCGGTCGGCCGCGGCGCGGAAGACGTGACCACCGGACAGGGAGACCCCCCAGAGCACCAGGCGCTGGGCGTCGACCCCGGGCAGGCGGGCCGCGGCGGCCATCGCCGCGCGGTAGTCCTCGAGCTGGGCGTCCAGGGAGACGACCTGGCGCGGGCTGCCCTCGCTGGTGCCGAAGCCGCGGTAGTCGAAGACGAAGACGTCGAGGCCGGCCGCGGCGAACGCGCGGGCGAACGGCTCCAGGCCGGAGTCCTTGGTGCCGGCGAGGCCGTGCGCCATCACCAGCACCGGTCGCCCGGTCGGGCCGGCGAGCGCGTCGCTGGTGGCCGGGAAGTGCCAGGCCTCGCAGCGCACCCCGCCGGAGGTGAAGCTCACCGTGGCGGGCGCCGTCGACCCCCCGACGATGCCATCGGTCTCCTGCTGGGTGGTCATGACTTTCCTCCGGTCCCGTAGATGCTGCGCAGCCACAGATGGGTCAGGGCTTCGATGTGCTCGGCCCGCGGCGGGCCGGAGCCGAGCGAGTGCCGCTCGAGTGCGTGGTCGTTGAGGTCGAGCAGGACCGAGCCGAGTGCGGCTGCGTCCGGGCCGTCGGCGGCTCGTCCGGCGGCGCGCTCGGTCTCGATCATCCCGGCGATGACCTGCGCGAACTCGGCGCGGCCGGCCTGCCACATCTCCCGAACCGTCGGGCTCGCCGCGCGTGCGGCGAGGACCGCGCGGTAGGTGTGCGGGCTGGAGTCCACCGAGTCGAACAACCGGGTGATCGCGGCGCGGATCCGTTCCTCGGCGTGGCCCTCGGCCTTCACCAGCAGCTCGTTGGCGTCCTCGGCGGCGTCGTACAGGTCCTGCATGAGCGCCATCACCGCCATGGCCTTGGACTCGAAGTAGAAGTAGAACGCCGACCGGGTGACGCCGGCCCGTCCGGAGATGTCCGCGACGTTGACGTCGTCGAGACCCTGCTCCTGGAGCAGTTCGTCGAGCGCGCGCAGGAGCGCCTCGCGCCGGGCGTCCCCGCGGTTGGAGCCGCGGCGGTCGACCAGGCGGTCCCAGGCGGCGTCGTCACTCATCGCGAACCAGCCCGGGCCAGCCCCTGCGGCAGTTCCCGGGCCCGCAGGTCGTGCTCGTAGAGGAAGTAGTCGGTCTGCTGGGTGTGCCGCGCGCTGTGCACCATGTGGCCGGTGTACTTCTCCTGGTCGGCCGAGATCACCTGCTCCATCGTGGCGTTGTCCGGCAGCGCGTAGTGACCGGTCACGTACGCCGCGACCAGCCGGGTCTGCGCCTCGACGAACGGGAACAGGGTCGGCACCGCCTGGGCGAAGCCCACGAACGCCAGGTCCTCGATCCCGGGCTTGAAGATCCGCTTGAAGAGCCGGATCTCGTTCTCGGGGGCGCTGATGAAGTCGGCGTCGAAGAACGGGAAGGTGATGTTGTAGCCGGTGGCGTAGACGATCACGTCGAAGTCCGCGCTGGTGCCGTCGGCGAAGTGGACCGTCTCGCCGTCGAGCAGGGTCACGTTCGGCTTGGCGGTCACGTCGCCGCTGCCGAGGCGGAGCGGAAGCTCGACCGACTGGGTCGGGTGCGCCTCGAAGAACTTGTGGTTGGGCTTCGGCAGCCCGTACAGCTCGGGGCGCCCGGAGATCACCGGCTGGCCGATCTGCGCCAGCTTCCGCTGCCACTTCATCGGGATGTACGGCGAGGTCTTGAACATCTTGTCCGCGGGCCGGCCGGCGATGTACTTCGGCACGATCCACGCCCCCGACCGGGTCGAGAGCATGACCTCGTTCTGCAGCGCCTTCGAGGAGAGCTCGACCGCGATGTCCGCCGCGCTGTTGCCGATGCCGACGATCAGGATCCGCTTCTTGGAGAAGTCCAGCGGGGTGTACGGGTCGATGTAGGCGTGCGAGTGGAGCGAGACGCCGTCGAAGGTGCCCGGGAAGTCGGCGAAGCGCGGGTCCCAGTGGTGGCCGTTGGCCACGATCAGGAACTCGAAGGTCCGGGTGCTGCCGTCCTGGAGGTCGAGCTCCCAGCCGCCCTCGGGCAGCCGGCGGGCGTGCACGACGCCGTTCTCGAACTCGATGTTCTGCTTCAGGTCGAACGCCTCGGCGTAGGACTCGAGGTAGTCCTTGATCTGGGTGTGGTGCGGGAAGTCCGGGTAGCTCGCCGGCATCGGGAAGTCCTTGAAGGACAACTGGTGCTTGGAGGTGTCGATGTGCAGCGACCGGTACGCGCTGCTGTGCCCGTTCGGGTTGCCGAAGGCCCAGTTGCCGCCGATCCGGTCGGAGGACTCGAAGGTGGTGTACTCCACGCCGTAGTCGCCGAGCATCTTGCTCATCGTCAGGCCGCTGATGCCCGCGCCGATGACGGCGGTCCTGGGGCCGGAACTCGGAACTGGCATGGAGCACTCCTTGCGGCTGAATGTGTGACAGGCGCCACGTTAGGGGCTACGTTTGACACGTGTCAATCAGAACCGACAAGTGTCAGGAGTGTTGATGAGTGTCTCCGGGGTGCCCCGCACCAACGTCATCATCGGAGGTGCCTCGGGCATCGGATGGGCCATCGCGCAGCGGCTGGCCAGTGGCGGCGAGATCGTCGTCGTCGCCGACATCGACGGTGACGCCGCCGCGGCGCGCGCCGCCGAGCTCGGCGCTCCGCACCGTGCGGCTCAGGTCGACGTCGCCGACGAGGAATCGGTGGTCGCGCTCTTCGACGGGGCCGTCGCCGCCGGCGGGTTCACCGGCGTCGTCAACTGCGCCGGGGTGAGCACGCTCGGCCTGATCGTCGAGCACGACGCCGCCGAGTTCCGCCGGGTCATCGACGTCTGCCTGACCGGGGCCTTCCTGGTCCTCAAGCACGCCGGCTCGCGGATCGAGGACCGCGGCTCGCTGGTCTCGCTCTCCTCGCTGAACGCACGGCAGCCGGGCACCGGGATGGCGGCGTACTGCTCGGCCAAGGCCGGCCTGGTGATGCTCACCCAGGTGGCCGCCCTGGAGCTCGCCGGCCGTGGGATCCGCGTCAACGCGGTCTCGCCCGGCCTGGTCGTGACCCCGCTGACCGCACCCGCGATGGACATCCCCGGGGTCCGGGACAGCTACCTGGAGAACACCCCGCTCGGCCGCAGCGGCGAGCCCGACGAGATCGCCGCCGCGCTGATTTTCCTCCTGTCCGACGACTCCGCCTGGATCACCGGTGAGAACCTCGACATCAACGGCGGTGCGCACCTGCAGCGCTACCCGGACCTGCACGGCCTCGTCATGAAGGCGTTCGGATGAGGCGGCGGCAGGCGCCTCCGGGCTGGTACGCCGGCCGCTCGGCGATCGTCACCGGCGGCGGCTCCGGGATCGGGGCCTCGCTCGGGGCAGCGCTGGTCAGCGCCGGGGCCGACGTCGTCCTCGCGGACCTCGACGGGCCCGCGGCCGAGAAGGTGGCCGCCGGACTCGTCGGTCCCGGGTCGGCGCGCGGAGTGGCGCTCGACGTCACGGACGCGGCCGCGATGCAGAGCCTGGTCGAGGAGGTGGTCGCCGACCACGGACGGCTCGACCTGATCTTCAACAACGCCGGCATCAGCCTGATCGGCGAGACCCAGGACCTGACGCTCGGCCAGTGGGACGCGATCATCGACGTCAACATCCGCGGCGTCGTGCACGGTGTCGCGGCGGCGTACCCGGTGATGATCAAGCAGGGCGGCGGGCACATCGTGAACACCGCCTCGATGGGCGGGCTGATGGCCGCCGGTCTGCTGACGTCGTACGTGATGACCAAGCACGCGGTGGTCGGGCTGTCGCTCGCGCTGCGGTCCGAGGCGGCCGCGCACGGTATCGGCGTCACCGCGATCTGCCCGGCCGCGGTGAACACCCCGATCCTGGACAAGGGGGAGTTCGGCAAGGTCCGCGGCCGCGACTACTTCCTGAAGGGTCAGGGGATCCGCAAGCCGGTGGACCCGGACGCGCTCGCCTCGCGGGTGCTCGGGGCCGTCGCGGCGGGGGAGGCGCTCGTCGTCGAACCGGTCCAGGCGAGAATGGCCTGGCGGTTGCAGCGGATCGCGCCGGCCGTCACCCAGAAGGCATCGATCAGGTTCATCGCCAAGCAACGGAAACGAGCAGACTCATGACCGCGTCCCTCAAGCCCAAGCCGAACGGCCTCGACTCGCCGGTCGTCCCGAAGGTCCTGAAGTACGCCGGCAAGGCGCATGTCCGCGTCTACCGGCTGACCCGGGGCCGCATCGGCGGCAAGTGGCGGATCGGCGCAGGCTGGAAGAAGCCGGTCCCGACACTGCTCCTCGACCACGTCGGTCGCAAGAGCGGCCGTGAGTTCACCACCCCGCTGCTCTACCTGGACGACGCGCAGAACGTCGTGATCGTCGCCTCCCAGGGCGGCCTGCCGAAGAACCCGCAGTGGTACGCGAACCTGCTGGCGTCCCCGGACACCCGGGTGCAGATCAAGGCCGAGAAGCGCGCCGTCCGGGCCCGCATCGCGACCCCGGACGAGCGCGCCGCCCTGTGGCCGCGGCTCGTCGACCTGTACGCCGACTTCGACAACTACCAGTCCTGGACCGACCGGGAGATCCCGGTCGTGATCCTCGAGCCGCGGTAGTCGATCACACGCTGTTGAACGTCCTCGCCAGGGCGGGCACCCGTCGCAGCACCAACTGGTCCAGCAGCAGCACCGCGACCAGGGTGATCCCGAACAACGGGAGGAAGACGCCGAGCCCGACCAGCAGCGCCGCCAGCCACCAGGTGGCACGGATCGGCAGCCGGCCGCGCGGTGCTCCGACCGACCGGCTCCCCGACGGCCGTCGGCGCCACCACATCAGCGGCCCGGTGATGCAGAGCGCCAGGACGCCGACGCAGAACAACGCCGATCCCCAGAAGCTGACCGGGCCCAGGCTGCGGCCCTCGTGCAGGCCGATGCCCTGGGAGACCAGCTTGGCCGGCAACGGATAGTCGCCGAACCCGTAGGCGGCGCGCACCTCGCCCGAGTACCGGTCGACGTGGACCGTCCGCTCCCTGCTCGGGTCGCTGAACGCATCGCCCATCACCGAGTAGACGCCCTCGTCATCGCCCGGGAGCACGATGCTCAACGGGTGCCGGAGGCCCTCGCGCTCGGCCACGGTCACGGCGGTGTCGACGTCGGCCACCGAGGTGCGTCCGTCCCCGTCCGTCGAGGAGTCCGGGACCGGGGAGTCGCCCTGGGCCCAGGGGACCTCGACGGCATGGCTGTGCGGCAACGACTCGTCCAGGGTCGAGCCCGGCTCCGAGCTCGCGCCCGGGTCGGTCGACCAGAGCGAGCTGCCCCGGTCGGTCGCGAGGTGCTGCATCTTCTCGCCCCAGACCCCGGTCCAGGGCAGCCCGGTCACGACCATGAGGAGCAGCCCGATCCCGACCCCGGCTCCGATCAAGCCGTGCCGGTGTCGCAGCGCAGCCCCGCGCGTCTGCGTCGCCAGCCGGCGGAGCCTGGCCTTGCGCCCGGCGACGAACAGGAAGTACCCGGTCAGCGCCATCACGATCGCCCAGCAGGCGGCGACCTCGATCAGCCCGTCGCCCCAGCGGCCCGACATCAGGTCGGCGTGCAACCGGATCGCGTAGCCGCTCAGCGTCGTGTCCGGGTTCAGCGAGCCGAGGACCTCCGAGCGCCACGGGTCGACGAAGACGTCGGTGCTCGACCCGTCGGGCCGGGTGATCGAGAACGCGGTGCTGTCGTCCTCATTGCGTCCTTCGCGGACCAGAGCGATCTCAGCAGTCGGGTACGCATCCTCGACGGCCGCGAGCTGGGCGGAGAGCGGCTGCCGGTACTCGGCGCCGGCGGGAGCCTGCACGCGCATCACCTCGGCGTGCAGCAGCGGTTCGACCTGGAACCGGAACAGGTAGATCAGTCCGGTCACGGCCAACAGCGCGAGCACCGGGATCACCAGGAAGCTCGCGTAGAAGTGCCAGCGCCAGAAGGCCCGGAACAGGCCGGGCGAGCCGGGCCGCCGGGTCGCCGTACGGGGCGTGGTCGATGGTCGGGCAGGGTCGATCAACGGGGTCGTCAAGAGAACTCCTCGTGCACGTGGTCGCGCCGCGACCGGCGGACGCCGTCGCGGTGGGTGCTCCGCTCGGAGGGGCAGCAGCTCTCGCTGCGGCGGCTCAGTGAGCGGTGAGGAGGATCGGGGGCCCGCGACGGACGGGTCCGCGGGACCAGATCGTTCGTCGTGGCCGGCGTGCGCCGGTAGCGGCGGCCCTGGGCAGGGCGGGCAACCGCGGTGCGACCGGGACCAGCCCGGCGACCAGCGCGGCGCGGAGCCGGGCGACGAGCCGGACGGTCCAGGCCGCGGTGAGCAGCAGCACCGCCCACAGCGCCCGCTCGCCGACGGCGAGCCAGAGGCCGATCGTGATCGCGGCCAGGACGTGCGCCAGCGCCATCACCGGCTGCTGGGCGAGGTCTGCGACCGAATGCACCAGCCAGGCCGGAAGGGCCGGACCGGCCTCGGCGCCGGCGGCCGCCGGGTTCGCCGCGGCCCACTGGTCGTAGTAGGAGCCGGTCCGGGGGACCGAGGCGGTGGTCGGATGCATGGTGACGCCGACGTGCGGCGCGTCGCCGCGGTGCCCGGCCAGGGCGGCCAGACCGGTGTGGACGAACCCCTGGCCGGCGACGACCAGCACGGACAGTCGTGCGGCGGACGCCTGGTTGCCGAGGAAGAGCGCGGCCCCGGCGGTACACGCCATCAACAGGATTCCGAGCCCGGTCGGGCCGGGCACCAGTCCACCTGCTGAGACGTGGGCGCCGGCGCCTGCGGCGAAAGCAACCGCTCCGAGCACGGCCGCACGCGCCCAGCGCAGGGTCAGCGAGGCGCGGATCGGCATGCGATCAGTATCCCCGGAGCGGCCTGGAGACCGCCGGTCGGCCTAGGAGGAGATCTCCTCGCGCTGGCCGGCGTGGATCACCGTGGCACCGATCAGGATCAGCACCACACCGAGCGCCGCCAACCACGTCTGCCGGTCGTCCAGCCCCCTGATCGACAGGATCCTGACGGTTGCGGCGACCAACAACGCCACCACCAACAACGCCACGATCCGCGTGAATCTCCTCATGCACGTTCCCCCGTTTGACTCGACCTTCGCGACCCCGCCCGAGTCCGGCCGTGTGTATGGGCAGCAACCTAGCCAGGAAGATGCGCGGTGACCATGGGTCGAACAGGCCATGACTTCTTGAAATTAGAACTTGTTTCAAAAAGTAACCTTCCGCCTCTTGCTCAGTTATGTGATGCACATCTACTTTCTGTTCGTCCTCACCGGAAGAACTGGCGTCAGGAGTCCCGCTGTGCGAAGCGTTTCGAGGTCGAAGACGACCCCGGTCCGGACCGTTCCCGGAAGTTCGCGGCGACGGCGCCTGATCGGCGCCGGCGTGATCACGCTCGCGCTGGTCGTTCCTGCCGCGTGCGGCGGCTCCCAGATGTCCCCCAAGGAGGTCCTGGCGGCCAACCGGGCGATCAACGGCCAGGACAGCAACGGCGTCCCTGGCGACACCACGGTCCCCGGTGACCCCACCGTCCCCGGTGACCCCACGGTTCCCGGCGCTCCCGTGGCTCCCGGAGCTCCCGGCGACCCCGCTGCTCCCGGTGCGCCCGCTCCCGGCGCCCCGGCGGGTCCGGCCGGCAAGCCGCCCGCGGTCGCGGTCGCGTCGTGCGCCGGCTTCAAGAACAGCACCGGCATCACCAACTCGACGATCACCCTCGGCAACTCCTCCGACCTCAGCGGACCGGTCCCCGGGCTCTTCGCCGGCGCGCAGACCGCCACCAAGGCCTACCTCAAGTACTTCAACACGGTGGTCCCCAACGGCATCTGCGGCCGCAAGCTGGTGCTGAACACCTACGACTCGCGCACCGACGCCGGTGCCGACCAGCAGGGCTACCAGAAGATCTGCGAGTCCTCGTTCGCCGGCGTCGGCTCGATGTCGGCGTTCGACTCCGGCGGCGCCGCCACCGCTCAGGGCTGCGGCCTGCCGGACATCCGGGCGGCCTCGGTGACGCTCGCCCGCAACGACTGCACCACCTGCTTCGGCGTCCAGGCGACCGGTCGCGGGGAGTACAGCAACGGCGTCTACGACTTCTGGATCAAGCGCAACCGCGCCGCGACGCAGAAGGGCGCCTTCCTCTACCTGAACGCCGGTGCTGCAGCCGAGAACGCGGCGACCCAGATCGCGGTCGGCAAGAAGCGCGGCATGAACTGGGTCTACACCTCCGGCATCGACGTCGCCGCCTTCAACTACGGCCCGTACGTGCAGCAGATGAAGAGCAAGGGCGTTCGGTTCGTCCAGTTCATCGGCGCCTACCAGCAGTCGGTCAAGCTCGCCCAGGCGATGCAGTCCGCCGGCTTCAAGCCTGACGTCCTGATGTACGACCCGTCGGTCTACGACAACGGGTTCCTCAAGACCGGGGGCAGCGCCATCGAAGGCGCCTACATGTTCATCAACTTCCTGCCGCTGGACTCGAACCAGCCCGAGCTGAACCTCTACCGCCAGTGGCTCCAGCAGGTCTCCCCGGGCGCGCAGCCGACGTTCTTCGGTCTCTTCGCCTGGGCGGCCGCCAAGGTGTTCGTGGAGAAGGCGCTGCTGCTCGGCGGCAAGCTCAACCGGGCCACCCTGGCCGCCGCGTTCAGGACGGTGAACAACTACACCGGCAACGGTGCGTTCGGCCCGATGGCTGTCGGGCCTAAGCATGCCCCGTCCTGTATCCGCTTCATGAGGGTCCAGGGAGGCAAGTTCGTCCCGTTCGGCGGGACCAACTATGTCTGCGCCGGATACTCCAAGGCCTAGGCGACGATGAGTGAATTTCTCGCCTACACGCTGACCGGCCTCTTCACCGGGGCGGCCTTCGCGATCCTGGCCAGCGGCCTGGTCCTGACCTACTCGACGACCCGGGTCTTCAACATCGCCCACGGCGCCCTGGCGATGGTCTTCGCGTTCGTCTTCTGGGACTTCTCCCAGAAGCAGGGGATGCCCACCTGGCTCGCGCTGGTCCTGGTGCTCGGCGTGGTCGCGCCGGCGTTCGGCATCTTCCTCCAGCGCGTCGTGGTCCGTGACCTCGGCAACGCTCCGGTCGGCGTCTCGCTCGTGGTGACGGTCGGTCTGCTGGTGGCCCTGATCGGGCTCGCCACCCAGATCTGGCCGTCGGCGGCGCGTCGCTTCTCGCCGTTCTTCGACGGTGAGGCGGTCACGATCTTCGACTACCAGATGCCCTGGCACCAGGTGGTCACGATCATCGTCTCCGTCCTGGTCGCGGTCGGGCTCGCGCTGCTGCTGACCCGGACCCGGATCGGCACCGCGATGCGCGCCTCGGTGGACAACCCGGAGCTGCTGCGCCTCTACGGCGGCCGGCCGGATGTGGCCGCGGCGCTCGCCTGGGCGATCGGCACCTCGCTGGCCGCGCTGGCCGGCATCCTGCTCGCCGCCGGCGGCGAACTGCAGTACTACGACCTGACCCTGATCGTGATCTCGGCGTACGCCGCGGCGATGCTCGGCAAGCTCACCAACCTGCCGATGACCTACATCGGCGCCATGGCGCTGGGCCTCGCGCAGTCCTACGTCGTCGGCTACCTCGACCGGATCCCGTTCATCGACCCGACCAAGTTCACCGGCCTGCCGGCGGTGATCCCGACCGTCTTCCTGTTCGCGATCCTGGTGCTGCTCCCGCAGGCGCCGCTGCGGATCGGCCAGGTCAAGGGGATCGTCACCGCACCGGTGCCGACCCTGGGCAGGTCGGCGATCTGGGGTGCCGCACTGATCGGCGTCGTGGTGCTGCTGGTCGCGAAGTTCGCCGGGTCGGACGACACGCTGGTCGGTATCGCGGCCGCGTTCTCGATCATGTGCCTCTCGCTGGTGCTGCTCACCGGCTACGGCGGGTTCGTCTCACTGGCGCAGGTCGCCTTCGCCGGCGTCGGCGCGGTGGCCTACTCCAAGCTCGACCAGCCCAACCTGCTCGGCCTGTTCCTGTCCGTGTTGGTCGCCGCGGCTGTCGGCGCCTTGGTCGCGATCCCGGTCCTCCGGTTGACGGGCCTGTATCTGGCGCTGGCCACGCTGGCGTTCGCGCAGCTGATGGACAAACTCGTCTTCAACGCCGACTTCGCCTACAAGATCGGCAACCCCCTCTACGCGGAGCGCGCCTCGGTCTTCGGCATCGAGTTCACGAGCATCGGGTCCTACGCGATCCTGATCGCGGTCATCTTCGTCCTGCTCGCGCTGGTCGTGATCGCGGTCCGTCGTGGCCGGATCGGCCGCATGCTGATCGCGATGCGCGACAGCCAAGCCGCCTGCGGCACCCTCGGCCTCGACCTGCGCTGGATGCGGGTGGGGCTGTTCGCCAGCTCCGCCGGGATCGCCGGCCTGGCCGGCGCACTGCTCGCCGGGCTGCGCGGCACCACGGTGGCGAACGACTGGATCTTCTTCCAGAGCCTGATCCTGCTGCTGATGGCCGTCGTCTGGGGCGTCACCTCGGTGACGGGCGCGCTGATCGGCGGCATCTTCATGATGTACCTGCCGGTGGCTCAGGGGAACAACCCGAACGTCGCCGGCCTGCTCTTCATGATCCTCGGCATCGGCGCGATCATCGTCGGCCGCTGGGAGCCGAACGGCCTGGTCAACCGGATGTTCATGATCCCGCGGCTGATCTCCGAACAGCTGTACCCGGCCCTGGCCAAGAGATATCCGGGGATGGCCCTGCGGATCTCCGGCGACGCCGACGGCGGCCCGGAGGGCGGCCCGGTCGGCGCGGACGACCCGGGCCTTCGGTACGACGACCAGAACGGCGACCCGTTGGACGAGACCAGCCAGATCCCGGCCGTCACATCGACCGAGGAGGTGGACGATGCCGTTGCTGCACGTTGACGATGTCGTGGTCCAGTTCGGTGGCGTGACCGCCGTGAACCACGCGAACTTCGAGGTCGAGCAGGGCACGGTGACCGGGCTGATCGGTCCGAACGGTGCCGGCAAGACCACCTGCTTCAACGTGATCACCGGGCTCCAGACGCCGACCGCGGGCCGGGTGGTCCTCGACGGCCGCGACATCACCAGGATGCCGGTGCACAAGCGCGCCCGTCGTGGTGTCGGGCGCACCTTCCAACGGCTCGAGGCGTTCGGCTCGCTGAGCGTCGAGGACAACGTCCGGACCGCGCTGGACATCCACGACGGGATCAAGGGCCTGCTCCGTGCGGTCGACGGTTCCGCCGATCTGGAGATCTCCGCCCTGCTGGAGCGCGTCGGGATCCTGGAGTACGCCGACGACCGGGCGGACTCGGTCCCGACCGGTGTCGCCCGCCTGCTCGAGCTCGCCCGGGCCCTCGCCTGCGATCCGCGACTGCTCCTCCTCGACGAGCCGTCCTCGGGCCTCGACGAGGCGGAGACCGAGGCGTTCGGCCGGCTGCTCACCGAGCTGGCCGGCGAGGGACGCACGATCCTGATGGTCGAACATGACATGGACCTGGTGATGGGGGTCTGCGACACCATCCACGTCCTCGACTTCGGTTCGATCATCGCCCAGGGGACGCCGGCCGACATCCGCGCCAACCCGGCTGTCCAGAAGGCCTACCTCGGGTACAGCGACGACGTCCATGACGCCGCCGAGTTCGCGATCGATGACACCGGTGTCCTGCCGGTCGTGGGGAGCCAGGCATGAGTGTCCCGATCCTGGAATGCATCGACGTGCACGCGGCGTACGGCCGGATCGAGGTGCTGCGCGGAGTCGACCTCAAGGTGCCGCGCGGTGCGGTGGTCGCGCTGCTCGGCCCGAACGGCGCCGGCAAGTCCACGCTGCTCAAGGTGATCAGCGGCCAGATGGAGCAGACCAAGGGCGACATCCACATGGCCGGCGTGCACGTGACCGGCGCCAAGGCGGACGACCTCGCCCGCCTCGGTCTGACCACGATCCCGGAGGGTCGCAGCGTCTTCCCGAACCTGTCTGTCGAGGAGAACCTGCTGCTGATGTCGTACGCCGGCGTCGGCCCGGCCAAGGTCTTCGACACGGCCTACAGCTACTTCCCGCGCCTGCACGAGCGCCGCTACCAGCTGGCCGGGACCATGTCCGGCGGCGAGCAGCAGATGCTCGCGATGGCCCGGGCGCTGACCGCGGACCCGGCGCTGCTGCTCCTCGACGAACTGTCGATGGGCCTGGCGCCGCTGATCGTCGAAGAGCTCTACGAGACTGTCGGCCGGATCGCGCAATCCGGCGTGTCGATCCTGGTGGTCGAGCAGTTCGCGCAGACGGCACTGAAAGTCGCGGACTACGCGGCGGTAATGACAGGTGGGAGGGTCGTCGCGACCGGGGAACCGGACGAGATCGACGCGATCATGGCTGATGTGATTCTGGGGGGTGCCGCATGACCTGTGGCGACTGCATCAAAGAGAAGACGCTCTACGACAAGACACTCGCGCGCCGAGCCACTGCGCCGGGACGGACCGGTACCCGCTTCGTCGCGGGCCTGCTCGCGCTCGGACTCGTCTCCGCGGGCGGTGCGGCCGCCCTGTCGCCTGCCCATGCCGCGGAGTACGGCGGGTTCAACACCGTCGCGACCGCGACCCCGCTCAAGCTGGAGATCTTCGAGCCGGCGATCCCGATCCCGACCGAGCCCCAGTTCGAACTCGACTTCTCCTACACCCGGGTGATCGGCGACTCGGGTCCGACCACCACCGCCCGCGCCTCGGCGATGTGGCCCGGCCCGGCGATCGGCGAGGGTCTGAAGACCTTCGGCGAACAGCTCGGCCTGCCGGACGCGCTCACCGGCGGCGGCTACCCGGTGCAGGTGAACGCCCAGTACCCGGGAGACCCGAGCCAGGCCGCTTCCGAGCCGTTGCCCGGCATGGTGCAGCGGGTCAACACCGGCGAGAAGAAGACGGTCGCCAAGGCCGGCTACACCGGGTCCGGTGACCTGGCTCCGGGGAGCACCGGCGACTCGCCGGCTCCGAAGAGCCCGCTCGACGCGCTCACCGGTGGCGACCTGAGCGCCCTCGGTGGCCTGCTCACCGGGGCGAGCACCGGCAACAACGACAACCCGGTGCAGACGAACCCGCTCGGCGCGCTGTCGCTGCTGATCGACTTCGACGGGATGACCAGCGTCTCCACGACGGAGTACGACGGCGACACCGTGATCGCGACCGCGACCAGCCGGATCGGCGAGCTGCGGCTGCTGGCCGGCGTCATCAAGCTGACCGGCGTCAACGTCGTCACCAAGGTGACCAGCAGCCTCGCCGGCGGTGCGAAGACCTCGCAGGTCGTCGACATCGGCGGGATGACGATCGCCGGCCAGAAGTTCTCCTACGGCCCCGAGGGCTTCGAGGCCTCCGGCAAGAAGACCCCGATCCCCGGCATCCCGCAGAGCGCGGCCGACCTCCTCAAGATGCTGGGCGTCTCGATCAACGTCGCTGCGCCGGTCGTGAAGAAGGAAGGCCTGTCCGGCTCGGTCGACGCCGAGGCGGCGAGCATCTCGATCGACACCAAGCCGCTGCGGAGCAAGCTCCCGTCGCTGCCTCTCGAGGACCTGATCAACGGTCTCCCCGACCTGCCCGGGCAGGCGAGCCTGCTCAAGGGCCTGCTCCTGTCGCTGAACACGTTCTCCCCGAAGCTGGTCCTGCACCTCGGTAGCTCGACGTCGTCGGCGACGGTGGTTCCGAACGTCGAGTTCCCGAACACCTCGCCTCCGGGCACCACCACTCCGCCGGGGACAACGCCTGGCGGCGTGGTGCCGCCGGCCACCGGTGTCGGAACCCTGCCGGGGGAGAACCCGCCGACCACGGGCGGTACGCCGCCGCCGGTCACGACCCCGGGGATCGTTCCGGTCGCCAACGGGCTCCCGCCCCTGGGCAGCATCCCGATGCTGCTGATCCTGGCCGGCCTCGCGCTGGCGGCCGGCGTCGGCTGGTACCTGCGGCGCGCCGGGTTGCTCCTCTTCGGTGGCGCTGCCGCCTGCCCCCACGGTTTCAAGGCCGGTATCCCCGACCTGAGGAAGGTATGACCATGACCACCACGACGACACCGGCTACCGGCCACACGCAGGCCCAGACGCACGCACCGCTCCCGACCGTCGATACAGACAGCGGCAAGGACGGCGGCCAGGAGCTGCCGCGGGCGAGCTCCCGCGACGGCGTGGCCCCGCTGGCCGGCAACAGCGCCCAACTGCTGCACCAGGTGCTCTTCGTCGCCGGGGCCGTGCTGCTCCCGGCGGGCCTGGTCGTCATCGGGCTCGGCTGGTACGGCGTCGCGAACACCCCGTACGAGTACGACCAGATGTCCTACCTCGTCTCGGGCGGCATCCTCGGCCTCGGCATCACCTTCGTCGGCGGGTTCCTCTACTTCGGCTCCTTCCTGGCCCGGGTCGCGGCAGACCAGAAGGAGGGGCAGCGAGAACTCTCCGAGACTCTGATGCTGCTCGCCGACGCGGTCGCGGCCAACACGAAGGCGAACGGCCAGGTCCAGGCGCCGGCGGCCCCGGTCGCCGCCGGTAACGGTGGCGCGCGTGCCGCGGCGGCACCGGCCCGTCCGCGGGACGCAGGAGCGGCGTTGGTGGTGGCCGGCAACGGCACCACCGTGCACCGAGCCGACTGCGACCTCGTCGCCGACCGTGACGATCTCCGTCCCGCAGGCCCGGACGCCACGGATCTGACCCCCTGCAGGCTCTGCCAGCGTTGATCTGATGCCAGCGTTGAGCGCGACGGCGACCGAGGCGGGGATTGCCCGTCAGCGGGTCGCATCGCCGCCCACCACCGTCGTCGTGGCCCCGCCGCGGCGTACCCAGGCGGAGCGCCGCGCGGAGAGCGACGGCCGGCTGCTGCGTGCCGCCGCCGAGCTCGTGGTCGAACGCGGCATCGAGGGCACCTCGCTCGCCGAGATCGGCCGCCGGGCCGGATACAGCCACGGGCTGGTCCATCATCGGTTCGGTTCCAAGGAGGCGCTCGTCGAGCGGCTCAACACCGAGGCGGTCCGGCTCTTCACCGACACCACGGTGACCGCGGTCGGGTCCAGCCGCGGGCTGGTCGCGCTGCGCATCGTCGCGGACACCTACCTGGACCTGGTCCAGTCGCAGGACCCGCTCGGCCGGGTGCACCTCGTGGTGTGGAGTGAGGCGATCGCGCGCGCGTCCGAACGCCGTTCCTACCGGGTGACCTGGGACCGCTACTTCCGCTCGGCCTTCGCCGCACTGATCCGGGACGCGGCCGCTGACGGCTCGGTCCGGGCCGACGTCGACGCCGACGCGATGGCGATGGTGGTGGTCGGGATGCTCCGCGGGGTCGCCCTGCAGCTGATGCTCGAGCCCGAGACCGCGACACCGGCGACGAGGCACGCGGTCCTCGATCACCTCACCCGGATGCTCGAGGCCTAGGCAGGCCGTGCCCTGACGGCGTCGCGCACCATCGTCGTCGCCGTCTCCTGGGCGAGCGACAGATCGGTCCGGTCCGGATCGAGCAGCAACTGCATCGCCAGGCCGCGCAGGGTGCCGACGACGCTCATCGCGACCTCCTGCGCAGGGAGCCCCGGGTCGACCTCGCCGACCTCGGCGGCGTCGGTCAGGAAGGTGACGACCACCTCCCGGAAGCGGCGGTCCCAGTCGAGGTGAGCGGCACGGCGCTCGGCCGTGTGCGCGATCGCCTCGCTCCAGAGCACGACGTGGACCCGGCCCAGGGGGTCGGGGCTGTCCACGAGTTCCAGGTAGAGCGAGCAGAGCGTGAGCAGCGCCTCCAGTCCGCGACGACGACCGATCCGGGCCCGGGCCTCGTCGGCGTAGTACGCGCCGGCTTCTTCGATCAGCCGGTCCACGAGTTCGTCCTTGGAGCCGAACCGGTGGTTGACCGCGGCGTGGCTGGCGCCGGCGCGACGGCCGATGTCCGCGAGGGAGGTGTTCTCCAGCCCGTGTTCGACGATCAGTTCGGCGGAGGCGACCAGTAGCCGGCGCTCGCTCTCGGCGCGCCGTTCTGCCTGGGTGCGCCGGGCGCCGGACTGGGCGGCCGCACGGATCGTTGCCTCGGTCATCGAGGAGAACCTATCTCCGAGGCTGAAGCGCGGTCACCGGATCGGCGAGGTAGGCGCGGATCAGCGCGTTGACGGCATCGGGCTGTTCCAGGTGCAGGAAGTGGCCGGCTCCGGCGATGCGGCGCGCCGCACTTCCGGGAGGCAGTCGAGGGCCGACCCCGTCCGAGATCCGCGCGTCCATGCACCCGTCCTGGTCGCCGTACAGGTAGAGCACGGGTGTCAACGGCGGCCTGCGTTCGGCACCTGCCCACCGGCGGTAGCGCTCCGGAGGGCGGGGGAAGGGCCGGACCAGGTTCCGGTAGTAGCCGATCACCGCGCGGCGGTGCGCCGGATCGGCGATGGCATCGAGCACCGCCGGCAGGTCCGCGCTCGCGTCGTACCCCGGCGACCAGTCGGCCCACAGCCGGCGGATCAGCCGCTCGGCGGTGCGCTCGGGGAGCAGCGGCAGCTGGTTGAACAGGATGTACCAGCTGTTGCGGAGCTGGCGGGGGAACGCCCGCCATGCCGGAGGCGTGGCGGCGAACGGGGCCACGGCCAGGGCGACGACGCGGGCGTACGGGTTCTCGGCGTGTGCCGCCAGTGCGTTGGCAGTGATCGCGCCCCAGTCGTGACCGATCAGGGCCGCATCGGACCCGCCGTCGAGCAGGGCGTGCACGCCGACCGCGTCGTCCATCAGCGCGGCGATGTGGCCGCTGCCGTCCGGTGCCACCTCCGAGGGCGCGTAGCCCCGGGTGAACGGGGCGACCACCCGCCAGCCGTCCTCGGCCAGCTCCGGGCCGAGGTGGCGCCAGGTGTGTGCGGTGTCGGGGTACCCGTGCAGCAGCACCGCCAGCGGGCCGCTCTCCGGGCCCCAGGTGAGGGCGCGCAGTCGGACCGCGTCGAGGTCGAGGGAGATTTCACGCATGGGCAGCATCCTGACGGCTGCGGGGCCGCCGTGAGACACATCCGCCGAGATGCATGATGGATGTAACGTCGGGTAACAGGAAAGCACCCATTCGCAGCCCGCCCGACGGGGGTCCGAAAGCCATGTCACTCCTCCTCCCACTCGAAGACAGCGCGCCCGGCGCCGGTGGTGCCGCGTTCAGCGAGATCCTGATCGCCGCCGGGATGGCCGGGGCGGTGATGATCGCCTTCGGCTGGATCGTGGCTCGCGAACGCCTCGGGCATCGCACCCTGGCCGGCCGGCTCGCCGACAAGTTGTCGACGATCGACGGCCTGCCGCGATGGGCCGGGCTGCCGATGTACCTGTTGCTCGGGGCACTGCTCACCGCTGCCTTCGGGGTCTGGTGGGACGTCCCGATCCACATGCAGAACGGACGCGACGAAGGCCCGCTCGCCAATCCGTCGCACTACGCGATCTTCCTGGGCATCCTCGGTTTCACGATGGCCGGTGTGCTGAGCATGGGGCTGGCCCGCGACCCGCTCCCGCGCCGCACCGTGCGCCTGACCAAGACCTGGCGGGTGCCGATGGGCTCCCTGGTGATCCTCGGCGCCGGTCAGATCGCCCTGCTCGGCTTCCCCGCGGACGACATCTGGCACCGGCTCTTCGGGCAGGACGTCACCGAGTGGGGCCCCACCCACGTGATGATGATCGGCGGCGCCGTCACCTGCATCCTGGGGATCCCGCTGCTCCTGGCGGAGGCGCACCAGGTCCGGGCGCCCGGGACCGTGACGACGATCGGGCGCCTCCGCGAGGCGCTGATGCTGTCTCTCTGCGTGATCCCGGTGGCGTTCCTGATGGAGTTCGACCTCGGCGTACCGCAGTACCCGGCTGCGACCCAGTTCATCATCGCCGGGTTCCTGTTCACGTGGGTCGCCTGCGCGGTCCGGAACTGGTTCGGGCCCGGCGGCGCGCTCTTCGCCGCGATCGTCTACCTCGGCGTGCACGCCTACCTCTACGTCGTCGTCTCGATCGTCCCCGACGTGCTGACCGCGCGCTTCCTGCTCTTCCTGCCGGCCGCGCTGCTGGTGGAGGTCGTCGCGCTGATCGTCCCGCCGCAGCGGCGACCGCTCGCGTTCGGCATCACCTCCGGAGTCGTGGTCGGGACGATCGGCCTGGGCGCCGAGTGGCTCTGGACCAGGGTGTTCGCGCCGCTTCCGCAACCGGTCGACGCAGGAGCGCTGCCGCTGATGCTCGCCGTCGGGACGGCGGCCGGTATCGGCGGCGGACTGCTCGCCACGTGGCAGGTCAGCAGGCTGCGCGAGGTGGCCGATCCGTCACCAGCCGTCCCGGCCGGGTCCGCCGCACAGCCTGCCGGTACGCCGTACCGCTGGACCGGGTTGGTCGGAGTCGGGATCGCGTTGGTGCTGATGGGCTTCTTCGCACCGCCCGGCGGGGGTGACGGTGACATCAGCGCCACCGTCGCCCTGGACCGGGACTGTGACGGCACCAGCCGGTGCCTGGCGGGCGTGACGGTCCGGTTCGACCCGGCCGATGCCGCTGATGACGCGGTCTGGCTCTACGCGCTGTCCTGGCAGGGCCGCGGACCGAAGGCCGACGCCGTCGATCCCCCCGTCGACCCGGTCGCGAAGGTGCCGGGCATCATGCGCGTCGAGATGATCGCGACGGGGACTCCGGGGGAGTTCCGCAGTGCGCACCCGCTGCCGATGTACGGCAACTGGAAGACGCTGGTGCGGATGCACCTGCTGCCGACGACGATGCTGGCGCTGCCCCTGCACGCTCCCGACGACGCTGCGATCGAGAGCGATCGCGGGCGCGCGATCCTCGCCGAGGACGGCGATGTGGTCGCCTTCTCGGCAGAGAAGCAGTTCCTGCAGCGCGAGATCAAGGACGACGTCCCGGGCTGGCTGAACCTCACCGCGTACCTGTTGGTGGTCGGCTCCTGGATCGCCCTGCTCCTCTTCTTCGGCTGGTGCTACGCCGCGGCGGCCAAGGCGGCACCTGAACGCGAGCCCGTGCGTCAGAAGGTGGACGCGTGAGGTCCGGTGGAGGTACGCCGGCGGGCCCGGCCGGTTGGATCGATCCACACACGCCGAAGGAGCGTGACCACAGTCCGAAATGGCCGGTTCCGGGGTCCTCGCGGGTGTAGCTTTCAGCGAGTTTCCGTTCAGGAATGCCGGCTCCGCGCCGATCGTTCCAGCTACCAAGATCCCTGGTGGATCCCAGCGAAGGTGGGGGTTCTGTGATGAGTGCCCAGTCCCAGCGTCAGCCCGGAACGCGAGCACGTCTCTCGGTGGTACCTGCCCCCAGGCAGGCACACGTCACCCAGTTCGGTGGCGGCGGCTTCCGGTCCGAGCTCCTCGCCCGCGGACTGCGCAACACCGTGCGCCCCTTCATCTCGGTCTGGTCGCGGGTGCCCCTGCTGCCCTGGCCGTACGGCCTCGTCGACTACGTCGGCCTCGCGCTCAAGCCCGTCGCCGGTACGACGTTCGAACGGATCGACCTGCCGAACTGCCGTGCCGAGATGCTCACCACCCCGTCGTACGAGGACCGCGTCGTGGTCTACCTCCACGGCGGCGCCTTCGTGGTGGGTGGCCGGTTCCTGCACCGTCAGCTGATGTCCCGGATCGCCGAGCGCACCCGCGCGAAGGTGATCGCGGTGGAGTACCGCCAGCTCCCCAAGCATCCGGTGAGCTCGTCGATCGCCGACGCCCTCGACGCTTACCGCCACGTCCTCGACTCCGGTGTGCCGGCCTCGAAGGTGCTCATCATGGGCGACTCGGCCGGTGGCTACCTGACCTTCCAGGCCGCCCTCGCCGCGCAGGCAGAAGGGTTGCCGATGCCGGCCGGCCTGGTCGCGATGTCGCCGTTGGTCGACTTCGACGGGACCGTGAAGGTGGCGTCCCCGTCGGCGGCGACCTGTTCCCTGTTCCCGGCGAACTGCTTCGAAGGACTCAGCCAGGTGGTGCTGCGTGCCTCGCTACGCGCCGGCGAGGCGGTGAGCCTGCCCGACACGCCGTCCCGCTCCGAGCTCCGCGGCCTGCCGCCGTCGCTGATCCAGGCGAGCAGCGCCGAGATGGTCTACCCCGACGCGCAGTCGATGGCAGCCGCACTGGCCGCCGCCGAGGTGGACGTCGAACTCCAGGTCTGGGACAACCAGGTGCACGTGTTCCAGGCCGCTGCCGGGGTCCTGCCCGAGGCCGACCAGGCGCTGGACGAGATCGCCTCGTTCGTCGACGAGGTGGCCCCGGACGCCCTCTGGGCGCTCGAGGCCTGACCCCGCCGTCGTCCTAGCTGTACCTCGCGTCGGCGTGCGCCTCGGACACGACCAGCTCCACGCCCGGGTTGAGGCCCAGCAGGTTGTTCGCCACGGTGATCACGATCCTGATCGCCCGCACCGTGATGCCGCTGTGCGGCGAGCCGGAGCAGGTGTGGTTGGCGGCGCCGCCGCCGTCACAGAACTGCTCGTTGAGGATGATGAAGCCGATCCCTGGTAGCGCGATCGTGGTGTTCGGTGCCGGATTGACCGCCAGTGGGATGCCGAGCACGCTGGCTCCGAGCAGCAGTGTCCCGCTGTCGTTGCTCACCGACCCGGAGCTGTTGGCCAGCGCGTTCGCCTGCGCCCGGACGGCTGTCGCCTTCACCACGCAGTCCGACACGTAGCTGATCACACAGAGCGGTTTGGTTCCGTCGCCGGCCACTTCGGCGAAGCTGGACGCCGTGCTCGATGTCGGCGTGATCACGCCGCTCGAGCTGGTGTCAGCGACCTGAGCGTCGGCGATCACGCCGAACTTCGGAATGACGACCTGGGCGATGTGCTCGGTCTCGTGCCCGCCCAAGGGCGAGATCTGGGTGTAGCCGAGCAGCAGGTCGGCCAGCAGCGGACCGGTGTAGAGCCGGGCCGCGTACGCGTCGCCGCTCACCAACTGACCGTGCGTGCCGCCCGAGCAGACCAGCGTCTTCGGGAACTCGCTGTGCGCCTTCGCCTGGGCGACGACGACGTCCAGTGCTCCGACGAGCGCCAGGTTGGTGATCTTCACGTGGATCATCGAGACGGTCATGTCAGCGGAGTACTTGTTGTTGACCAGGCCGTTCGAGGAGGTCCTCTCGTTGATGGCCACGTAGCTGTTCGACCCGAAGAGCAGCGGGTTCAGCGGGATGGTCGTCGTCTGGTTCAGATCGACCGGAACGGCGACACCGGCAACCCTGAGGTTGGTGATCGTCGACCCTGCCGAACTGACCGCGGAGAAGGAGCCGTTGGCCATCGTCGAGGCGACTGCCCGCACCACGTCGGCCTGGACCGTGCAGATCCCGGCGACCGGGACCAGGCAGACCCCGGCGACCTCCGACGTACTGGTCTGGCGGGTCTCGGCCGGAGCCGCGGTGACGGAGCTGGAGGCCGTCTGCTGGAGCACGCCGGCGTTCAGGATCAGCGGCAGGTTCAGCGTCAGCAGGTGCGACTCGTTCGAGTTCGGTCCGCCGAGCCCGGACTGGCTGCTCGACGTGGAGCCGATCAGCAGGACCTGGTTGCTGCCGCTCCCGGTGACGATCGCGTTGGCCAGTCCGACGGCCAGTTGCAGCAGGCCCTTGGTCTTGACCTGGACGCCGACCGCCGAACCGTTGGACTTGGCGCCCGACGGGTCCGGTTGCGGGGTGACGTTCGTGGACACCGTGTTGGACGGGACCGGCGTGCCGGACCCGACCTTGATGCTCGCGGTGTTGCTGATCGTGCAGGCCTGGTTGGTCGTGACCCGGACCTTGAAGCTGACCGATCCGCTGCCGGTCAGCGGGGCGACCGAACCCACGTTCCAGGAGGCCGACGAGACCGGGGTGCCGGTCGTGGTGCACCCGACGCACGAGACGAACGCGGTGCCGGTCGGGACGGGATCGGTGATGACCACACCGTTGGCCTCAGCGGGACCGGTGTTGGTGTAGCTGAGGGTGTAGGTGATGATCTGCTCGCCGGCGGAGTTGGTGTCCAGCGAGGCCGACTTGTTCAGGGTCATCTTCGGGGCGGCGGTCACACAGGCGTTGGCGCTCGCCGCCGGGGCGGTGACGTTGACGAGCGTCGCCGTGTTCGCGATCTGGTAGCCCTGCGGGCAGTTCGACGGACCGGTGAAGGTCAACGGGACGTTCGCGGTCACGATGAACGTCTGCATCCCGCCGAGCGCTGCCAGGGTGGTGGTGTTGCAGGTGAAGGTACCGGCGGCGCTGCCCGTGCCGAGCGTGCAACCGGACGGCAGGACGATGTTCGTCAGGTTGTTGTCGTAATCGTCGGTGAACGAGGTCGCACCGGCTGCCGTGCCGTTGTTGGTGACGGTGATCGTGTACTTGATCGACTCGCCGGGCTCCAGGACGGCGTTGTTCGGGTCGGTGTTGGCCACGGTCTTCGTGATCGCGAAGGCGGGTGCCGCCGGGACGCAGACGTTCGCGCTGGACTGCGGCCCGTTGTTGGCGAGGGTCGCGGTGTTGGGCACGTTGAAGCCGGTGCCCTGGCCGCAGTCGGGAGCGCCGGTGAACGACGCCTGGACGTTGGCGGTGATCGTGAAGGTCTGCATGCCGTTGATCGGCGCCAGCGTGCCGGTGGTGCAGGTGAACGTTCCGGCGGCGCTGCCCGTGCCGAGCGCGCAACCGGCCGGCAGGACGATGTTCGTCAGGTCGTCGTCGTAATCGTCGGTGAAGGACGTCGCGCCCGACGCGGTGCCGGTGTTGGTGACCTTGATCGTGTACGTGATCGAGTCACCGGCGTTCACCGGCGGGGTGCCGTCGGTCGGCGCCACCGTCTTGTTGATGGTGAAGTTCGGTGCGGCAGCGACACAGACGTTCGCGCCGTCCTGGCCGCCCTGGTTGGCCAGGACAGCGTTGTTGATGACCAGGAAGCCGGAGCCGGCGCCGCAGTCCGGAGCGCCGGTGAACGACGCCGGGACTTTCGCGGTGATGATGAACGTCTGCTGCCCGGTGAGCGGGGCGAGGACGCCGGTGTTGCACGAGAACGAGTTCGTGCCGGCGGTGCTGCAGCCCGTCGGGAGGACGACGTCGGTCAGCGGCCGGTCGTAGGTGTCGGTGAAGGAGGTCGCGCCGGACGCGGTGCCGGTGTTGGTGACCTTGATCGTGTACGTGATCGAGTCACCGGCGTTCACCGGCGGGGTGCCGTCGGTCGGCGCCACCGTCTTGTCGATCGCGAAGGCCGGAGCGGCGGTCACGCAGACCGTGGCCGAATCACTCGAGCTGCCGGTGATCGTCACGCTGTTGACCACCGGGAACCCGCCGTTGGTGCAGCCCGTCGGGGTGCCGGTGAAACTGGGCGGCATCTTCATCGTGTAGGTGATCGTCTGCGTCAGGCCGGGGTTGATGGTCCCTGTGGTGCAGGTGAACTTCTTGTCCGTGCCGACGGTGGTGTCGGTGCAGTTGCCGGGCAGGGTGACCGTGCTGGCGGCGTCGTCGTAGTTGTCGGTGAAGGACGTCGAGCCGGGTGCGGCCCCGTTGTTCGTGACCACCACGTCGTACGTGACGTTCGTGCCTGCTGCCGCAGTGAGGGACCGCGGGGTCTTCTCGATCAGGAAGGCGGGCGAGGCGTCGACACAGACGGTGACCGTCGCCGGCGTGCCGCCGGTGCTGAGGGTGACGGTGTTCGGGACCGCGAAGCGGCCGTTGGAGCAGGTCGGGCTGCCGGTGAAGCTGGTCGGCATCTTGATGTCGTAGGTGAAGACCTGCGTCAGGCCGGGGTTGATGGTCCCCGTGGTGCAGGTGAACTTCTTGTCCGTGCCGACGGTGGCGTCGACGCAGCCTGATGCCAGCGGAAGGACCGCTGTGGCGGCGTCGTTGTAGTCATCGGTGAACGAGGTGGAGCCGGGTGCCGTGCCGGTGTTCCTGACGGTCACGGTGTAGGTGATCGTCCCGCCGGCGGCGGCGGTCAGGCTGCTCGCCTCCTTGGTGATCGTGAACGCGGGCGCTGCGCTCACGCAGACGGTCTCGCTGTCGCTGGCCCCGCTGGTGACGGTGACCGTGTTGATGACCGCGTAGCTGCCGGGGTTGAGCGCACAGGTGGTGCCGGGTGCGCCGGTGAAGCTGGCCGGCATCTTCATCGTGTACGTGATGGTCTGCGTCAGGCCGGGGTTGATGGTCCCGGTGGTGCAGGTGAACTTCTTGTCGGTGCCGACGGTGGTGTCGGTGCAGTTGCCGGGCAGGGTGACGGTGCTGGCGTTGTCGTCGTAGTTGTCGGTGAACGACGTCGAGCCGGGTGCGCTGCCGGTGTTGGTGACGACGACGTCGTAGATCACGTTGCCGCCCGCGGCCGCGGTGCTGGAACGCGCGGTCTTGACGATCGTGAAGGTCGGCGAGGCGGTCACGCAGACGGTTTCGTTGTCGCTGGCGCCGCCGGTGACGGTGACCGTGTTGACGACCTGGTAGCCGCCGTTGGTGCAGCCGGACGGGGTGCCGGTGAAGCTGGTCGGCATCGTGAGGGCATAGGTGATGGTCTGCGTCAGGCCGGGGTTGATGGTCCCGGTGGTGCAGGTGAACCTCTTGTCCGTGCCGGCCGTCGAGTCGACGCAGCCGGCGGGGAGCGGGGTCACGGCTGTCGCGTTGTCGGGGTAATTGTCGGTGAAGGTGGCCGAACCGGGTTGGCCACCGGTGTTGGTGACGACCACGTCATAGGTGACGTTGGTGCCGGCAGCCGCGGTGCTGGAACGCGCGGTCTTGGTGATCGTGAACGCGGCTGCCGGAAGCGGCGCCGCGGCGCCTGCCTGGATCGAGTTCGCGGTGGCGCCGGTGGAGCCGCCGTCGATCGTGTCCAGCTTGAACGCGTACGGGCCACCGCTGACCGAGCTGGCGCCGAGGCCCTGGCCCCAGGCGCGCGGAGCGGTGTTAGGACCGCCGACGGCGAGGTGACCGCCGAAGAGCAGGACCGCGGTACGGGCCGTGCCGGGGGTCGGGTTCCGGAACGACACCGAGACCTTGACCAGGTCGTCGGCACCGAGCGGGTTGTCGTGGCCGAGCACCGCGTCGGAGGTCAGCACGCCGCCGTACATCGTCCACATCCGGTCGGCGTCGGGGAGGTCGTGGTCGGCGGGTGCAGGGGAGATGCCGGGGCCGGTCGGCGGGACGTTGGGCTCAGGGTCGGCGGTCATCTGCAGCGTCGACGGAGCGCCGGCGCAGATCGACGCGGACAGCCCGAGGCACGGGTCAGCGTTGGTGACCGTCTTGTTCCACGTCGCCAGCGAGTCGTAGGCGTGCTTGTTGCTCTTCTTGTCCTGGTAGGTGAACGTCAACGTGTGCACGAGGTTGTCGGCGGGGAGGGCGAGCTGGACCCGCTGCGGGATCGATTCGTCCTCGGCGTAGTGCGAATTGTTGGACTGGATCGCACCGTTGGCCCAGGTACAGGTCAGGGCGGTCGACGGTGGACCCCCGTTCAGACACTGCTGGAATCCGCTCACGGTCGCGACGGCGGCGGAAGCCGGCGGCGCCACGACGATGGATAGTCCTGCGACCGCCAGAGCGGTGACGACGAGAAAACGGAATGCACGCATCTGACGGCCCCCAACACAAGTGACAACTCGGATGTACCCCCCGAGTCGTCACGCCGTTCCAGGAGAATTGGGAGGGGAACGTGCGACGGGTGCGTTCCCATTTGATGGACCGAACGGCCTAGTGTCAACGGGCCACCGGACTGACCGATCGGCCGGTATGGACCAGCCGAACGGAGGATGTCCGGGTTTGCGTCGGATAGTCCGCCAACTCGACCCAAACTCGGGTCCGAGGGCCCGGCCGCTAGCCTCGTGACGTGTCCGGCACCCTCGACTCCTGGTTCTCCTCGAACACCTCGTCGTGGTGCGACCACACCCTCGCCGACCTCCTCGTGGCCAAAGCGAGCAGGGGTCTGACCGTCAGCCTGGTCGTGCCCGCCCGAAACGAGGCGGCCACCGTCGGCGATGTCGTCGGCCGGGTGCGCAGCGCGTTGATGGAGACGACCGATCTGCTCGACGAGATCGTGGTGATCGACTCCGACTCGACCGATGACACCTTCGCGGTGGCCGAGGACGCCGGTGCGGTCGTCCACCGGTCGGCGGAGATCCGCCCGGACCTGGGGTCGCATCCGGGCAAGGGAGAGGCGATGTGGAAGTCGCTCTTCGTCACGTCCGGCGATCTGCTCGTCTTCATGGACGCCGATCTCCACGACTGGGACACGCACTTCGTGCCGGGCCTGCTCGGACCGCTGCTGACCCGACCCGAGATCGCCCTGGTGAAGGGCTTCTACGAACGCCCCCTCGACGACGGTTCGCTCGCTGCCGACGTCGCCGCGTTCGAGGGCGGACGGGTCACCGAACTGGTCGCCCGTCCGCTGCTCAACCTTCTCTATCCGGAGCTCGCCGGCCTGGTGCAACCGCTGGCCGGTGAGTGGGCGATCCGTCGCGACCTCTTCGCCTCCCTGTCGGTGCCGACCGGGTACGCCGTCGAGACCACGGCACTGATCGACACCGCCCGCGTCCGCGGGATCGGGGCGATCGCCCAGGTCGATCTCGGCCGCCGGGCGCACCGCCATCAGGCGCTCCGCGATCTCGGCGCGATGGCGACCCAGATCCTGGCCGCGGGCCTGGACCGTGCGGGCCTGGAGCGCCGGGAGGCCGAGGAGACGGTCTTGCGTCAGTTCCACCGGGTCGCGGGACGCGTCGAGGCCACGGACCGGTTCGTGCCCGAGTTCCAGCGACCACCTGCGGAAGGATTCCTCGGATGACCCTGAAGCTCGGGCGGCACAGCTTCGCCGACGACGCCACGCTGATGATGGCGATCGTCAACCGGACCCCGGACTCGTTCTACGACAAGGGCGCGACCTGGGCCGAGGACAAGGCCTTCGAACGGGTCGAGCAGGTGGTGGCCGAGGGAGCCGAGATCGTCGACATCGGCGGCATCAAGGCCGCTCCCGGGGTCTTCATCGACCCGGCCGAGGAGAAGGACCGGGTGGTCGGCTTCGTCGACCGGGTCCGGCAGTCGTTCCCCGGCCTGGTCATCTCCGTGGACACCTGGCGTGCCGAGGTGGGTCGCGCGGTCTGCGAGGCCGGTGCCGACGTGCTCAACGACGCCTGGGGCGGTGCCGACCCGGAGCTGGTCGACGTCGCCGCGGCGTACGGCGCAGCGATCATCTGCACGCACACCGGTGGCGTGACGCCGCGGACCAGGCCTTTCCGGATCGAGTACGACGACGTGGTGGCGAGCGCGATCGCCGACACCACGGCGTACGCCGACCGCGCGCTCGCGGCCGGCGTCGACCGGGAGAGCATCGTGATCGACCCGGCGCACGACTTCGGGAAGAACACCTTCCACTCGCTGGAGCTGACCCGCCGGCTCGACGAGATGGTCGCGACGGGCTGGCCGGTGCTCGTGTCCCTGTCCAACAAGGACTTCGTCGGGGAGAGCCTCGACCTGCCGGTCGGCGAGCGACTGACCGGGACGCTGGCCGCGACCGCGATCAGTGCGCTGGCCGGTGCACGTATATACAGAGTGCACGAGGTGGTCGAGACCCGGCAGGTGGTCGACATGGTGAACACGATCGCGGGCCGTCGCCGGCCGCAGCGGGCGATCCGGGGGCTGGCATGAGGCGCATCGTGGTGGTGCCCTCGACCCTGGCGCTGCTGCCCGAGTACGCGGGGATCGAGGACCCGATCGCCGACCTGCGCCGGGCGGTCACCGACGCGGTCGCCTGGCTCCCGCCGGGGCCGGTCTCGATCCTCACCTCGGACTCCTCCCCGGCAGCACGCCGGATCGCCACCGCCCTGCTCGGCGATCGCAGCGACCTGCCCCAGGACCCGGACCTCACGGGGATGCTCGTGGTCGCCAACGGGACGGCCACCCGGACCGAGAAGGCACCCGGACACCTCGACGAGCGCGCCGCTGGCTTCGACGAGGCCCTGCGCCGAGGGTTGGCGACCGGCGACCTGGCCGCACTGAAAGCGACCGACGTCGTCCTCGGCGCCGAACTCTGGGCGCCCGACGCGGCCGCCTTCGTCGGCCTCGCCGAGACCGCCGGCGCGGTCTCCGGCGTCCAGGTCGACTACGACGACGCCCCGTACGGCGTCCAGTACTGGGTGGTGAGGTGGACGTGCCCGTCTTGATGCGCATCCTGGTCGACGCCCTCGGCGGGCGCAGCGGCGAGGCGACGGAGGACGACCTCGTCGAGCTCTACCGTCCGCCCCGCCTGCCGTGGCTGCGGGTCAACATGGTCAGCACCCTCGACGGCGCCGCCAACGGCGAGACCGGCAAGAGCGGCTCGATCAACAACGAGGTCGATCATGTCGTCTTCCATGCGCTCCGGGACCAGTGCGACGCGGTGATCGTCGGGGCCGGGACCGCCCGGACCGAGGGCTACCGGGTCGCGAAGGTGCCGCTCGTGGTGGTCTCGCACCGGGCGCAGGTGCCCGAGCAGCTGCGGGACGCCGAGTCCGGCAAGGTCCTGCTCGCGACCTGTGCGGGGTCGGCCGGACTCGAGGAAGCGGTCGATCTGCTCGGAGCGGAGAACGTCATCGTCGCCGGGGAGGACCAGGTGGACCTGGTCGGCGTGAAGTCGGCCCTGGTCGATCGCGGCCTGCGCAACCTGCTCAGCGAGGGAGGCCCCAGTCTGCTCCGTGACCTGCTCGGGAGCGGCGCCGCCGACGAGCTCACCGTGACCGTGGTGCCGCGCGCGATCGGTGGCGTCCACCCCCGGATCCTGAGCGGTGCGTCGGTCGACGTGAATCTCGACCTCGCGCTGCTGCTGGAAAAGGACGGCACCCTGCTCGGCCGCTGGCTGGTCCGTTAACCCCAGGGGTTCTCGCGCTCCCACACCGTCGGGAAGGACAGCGCGACACCGTCCCTCTCCGCCAGCCGGCCGAGCACGCGCATCGTCACATCCAGGTCGTCGCCGGCGTACGGGAGCGCGCGCAACGGCGGGTCGGTGCTCGTCAGGGGCAGCGGCCGGAAGAAGTCGTCCCAGTGGATCAGCACCGCGCGCCCGGCGCCGACCGTGCGCACCGTCTCGGTCCAGTACGCCGTCAGGTACTCCTCGGACTGCAGGCCGAGCTGGCCGACTCCGAGATACGCGACGTCGGCCTGCTGGCCGGCCAGCGCCCCTGCGACGAAGCCGGCACTGCCCTGGACCAGCACGCTCGGCCCGGCGCGGTGCCGCGCGACGATCGACCAGGCCTCGCCGCAGCGGTACTCAGCGGTCTTGACGGGCGGGACGACCGGCGCGTCGATCGTGCCCGGGTACCGGTCCGGCGGGCAGTGGTGGGAGTCGGTCATCCGCACGGTCCAGGGGCCGCGCTCCCAGGCGGCTCCCGACCGGGCGATCAGGATCTGCTCCTCGGGGAGCCCGCCGCCGCGGCCGATGTTCGCCGTCGACATGCCACCGGCCAGGACGGCGCCGGTGCGGCGGGCGACGACCGCGGAGTCCATCGCGTGGTCGAAGTGGCTGTGCACGCAGATGACCGCCTCGACCCGTGGGATCCGCGCGCTCGAGCCGAGCGCGCGCTCGAGGCAGGCCGCGATCGTCTCCTCGTCCGGGCTGATCCGTCCGAACCCGGCCGCCAGCAGGCTCGGCCGGCTGAAGAACCCGTCGGTGAGCAGGGCGGACTCGCCGTCGTCGATCAGCAGCGAACTGACGCCGAGGAAGGTGATGCCGAGGCCGTCGTCCGCCGTGGGGAGGTCGAAGCGGTCGGCGTACCGGCGCAGATCGGGCCGTCCGAACTTGAGCCTCATCGCTGGTCTCCTGTTCGCGCGCCGTCGACGTGCCAGAGCATGTGCTCGCCCTCGAAGCCCTTGAGCTCGACCGCCTCGGCCTCGGTGAAGGCGTAGTACTCGGCCATCGCCTCGGCGATCTCGCCGGTCACCAGGACTTCGCCGCCCTGTGCCTGGGACGCGACCCGGGCGGCAAGCGCGACGTTCTGGCCGAAGTAGTCGCCGTCGCGCTCGATCGCGGTCCCGGTGTGCAGTCCGATCCGTACCCGGATCGGCGTCCGGCGCAGCTCGCGGCTGCGGTTCCAGTTGGCGCCCAGCGCGCGCTGGATGTCGAGAGAGGCCGCGATCGCGAGCTCGGGGGTCGAGAAGACCACCATGTGACCGTCGCCGAAGCTCTTCACGATCAGGCCGCGGTACTTCTCCACATAGGTCTCGACCAGGTGGTCGTGGGCGGTGAGCACCTTCAACCAGCGGGCGTCGCCGAGCTGGGTGTTGAGCAGGGTCGAGTTCTCGATGTCGGAGAAGAAGATCGTGACGGTGCCGTCCGCGGCCGCCATCCGGCCGATCGCGGCGCGCTGCTCGGACGCCCAGCGGTTGAAGTCCTCCAGCCCGCTGACCAGCATGCCGCCGACGCCCTGCTCGCGGACCCGGCTGACCGCCTCGAGGACCCCGCGCATCGCAGTCCCGGCGCTGAGCACCGCGCGCTGGGCGGGGGTCTCCTCGACGGTGCGGAGGACGGCCTGTTGCGCCTGTTCCAGGGCGGCCCGCGTCCGGCGCAGGGTCACCAGCGCCGCCGCCAGGCCGGCCAGGGCGCAGGCCAGGGCGGCAGCCAGTGCCCACGCCACGGTCGTCGCCTCCACGCGTGAACTCTGACACAACGCGGTGATGCTGCGGCCGGGCGTGAGATAGTCAGAACCTGTTCTAGTTTCGACACAGGGGTATCGACATGAGTGCCACGACACCGGCCATCGAGGGCTGGTTCACCACCGGGGACGAGCCTGCGCTCGTCGGCTCGCGCTGCACGACGTGCGGCACGGTGTTCTTCCCGCGCACGGCCGGCTTCTGCCGCAACCCCGCCTGCTCGGGCGACGAGTTCACCGAGACCGAACTGTCCCGCCGGGGCCGGGTCTGGTCCTACACCGACGCGCAGTACCAGCCGCCGGCGCCGTACATCCCGGCGACCGACCCGTACGTCCCGTTCGCGCTCGCCGCGGTCGAACTGCCGGAGGGCCTCGTCGTCCTCGGCCAGGTGGCCGACGGGTTCGGGGTGGACGACTTCAAGGTCGGCGACGAGATGGAACTGGTCGTGGAGCCGCTCTACACCGACGAGACCGGGGTCCGCACGATCTGGCGATGGAGGCCGGTCCGATGAGCAACGATGTCGCGATCCTCGGGGTGGGCATGCACCCCTGGGGCAAGTGGGGCAAGAACTTCGTCGAGTACGGCGTGCACGCGGCGCGTGCGGCGCTCACCGATGCCGGCGTGGCCTGGTCCGACGTCGACCTGATCGTGGGCGGCGAGACCGTCCGTAACGGGTACGGCGGCTATGTCGCAGGCGCGACCTTCGCCCAGGCGCTCGGCTGGAACGGCGCCCGCGTGGCGACCTCGTACGCCGCCTGCGCCACCGGCGCCCAGGCGCTCGACACCGCCCGCGCCCGGATCCTGGCGGGCCTGTCCGAGGTGGCCCTGGTGGTCGGCGCGGACACGACCCCGAAGGGATTCCTGGCCCCCAACGCCGGCGAGCGCTGGGACGACCCGGACTGGCTGCGGTTCAGGTTGCTCGGCATGACCAACCCGGCGTACTTCGCGCTCTACGCGCGTCGCCGGATGGACCTGTACGGCGCGACCCAGGAGGACTTCGCCCAGGTCAAGGTCAAGAACGCCCGGCACGGGCTGAACAACCCTTACGCGCGCTACCGCAAGGAGGTCGCGGCGCAGGACGTCCTGAACTCGGCGATCGTGGCGGACCCGCTGCACCTGCTCGACATCTGCGCCACCTCCGACGGCGCCGCCGCTGTCATCCTGTGCTCGCCCGAGTACGCGGCGAAGCACGGGCTCGGGGGTGACGGCGGTCCGGTGAAGATCAAGGCGATCTCGACGGTCACCCCGACCTTCCCGAACACCGTCATCGACATGCCGCTGATGTCGACCGAGTCCTCGGCGACGACCGGGGAACCGGAGTTCACCTTCAAGGAGTCGATCGGGCACGCGGCGTACGAGGAGGCCGGGATCGGCCCCGAGGACGTCGACGTGGCCGAGGTCTACGACCTGTCCACCGCTCTCGAGCTCGACTGGATCGAGGACCTCGCCCTGTGCAAGCGCGGCGAGGCCGAGCAGCTGCTCCGCAACGGCGACACCACGCTGGGCGGCCGGATCCCGGTCAACCCGTCCGGCGGGCTGGCCTGTTTCGGCGAAGCGGTTCCCGCGCAGGCGCTGGCCCAGGTCTGCGAGCTCACCTGGCAGCTGCGCGGTCAGGCCGAAGGTCGGCAGGTCGAGGGCGCCCGGGTCGGGATCACGGCGAACCAGGGTCTCTTCGGCCACGGTTCCTCGGTGATCGTCGCCCGCTGAGCGACGGCGTACCCGTGACGCCCGGCATCCGGGTTCGTTGAACCTGACATGCGACGACTGATCGTTCTCGTCGCGCTGGCGGTTCTCCTCGGATGCGTGGGCGCGACGCGTGCTGCCGCCGACGAGCTGCCGCCCCCCGTCTTCCCGCCGGGCCTGTCCGGCCCGGCAGACGTCGGCAACGACGCCGCGACCGACCCCTCCGGGCCGTCGATCCCGTCGGGGCCGACGTACGTGGTCACGCCCGGGTCGAAGGGCACCGCGCTGCCCGCGCCCAGCACCGACCCGGCCCGGGACGCCGAGAAGGCGGGAGTGCCCCAGCAGGTGCCCGGCCCGACGGGGGAGCGGGCGAAGAACATGGTGGCCGCTCCGGCGGCTGCCGCGAGCGGGACGGGGCCGGACGGGACGGCCCCGGACGCACGGGTCTGGCTGGCCGCGTCCGGGGCGCTGCTGATGCTCATCCTCAGTGAGTTCACGCGGCTCAACCGACGGTTCCGGCTGCGCCGCCCGTCGGCCTGAGAGCGTGACCCGGGACGCCGCGTCTCGTTGAGCCGGTCATGCGCCGTTCCGCCCTGCTCGCTCTTGCTGCCCTGGTCACCGCTCTCCTCGTCACCGGCCTGGACGACCCGCCCCGGGCCGCGGCCTCTCCGGCCCCGCTGCGCGACGTCATGTTCGTCGGCAACAACTGGGCCGGCACCGCCACGATCGTCGACGCGCGCACCCGCCAGCTGCTCAAGACCGGGGTGGACTTCGTCCCGGACAAGGCCCAGGAGCTGGCGGACGTCAAGAAGGACCCTCTCCAGTTCGCCTTCTACCTGCTGATCCAGCAGGGTCCGGGAGAGGGCCACGACCAGTACGTCGACGACATGTTCACCACGGCCGACGGCAAGTACGTCGCCGTCTCCCGGCCGAGCTTCGCCGACGTGGTCTGGATCGACATCGCCAGGGCGACCGCGGGTCGCACCGACAGCATCGTGCGCGAGCAGCAGATGGACGGCTACCGGACCGACCACATGGGCCTCTCGCCCGACGGCCGCCGGCTGCTGGTCAGCGACTCCACCGAGGGACAGGTCATCGAGTACTCGATGGTCGACGAGGTGGTCGGCGCGCAGCAGATCAAGATGGGCGACCGGCTGCGCACCTTCCCGACCGGTGAGACCCCGCACGAGAACAACTACTCGCCGGACGGCACCCGGATCTACCACGCCTCGATCGGCAAGGTGTACACCCCGGGCGACGCGAACTCCATCGGCCCGGTCAAGATCGGCCCGCTGCACGACATCCTCAAGGGCAACCGCTGGTACCAGATCGTCGACAACAGCGACTTCTCCGTCGACTACCGCTGGGACATGGGCAAGGAGCTGGCCGAGGCCGGCTACCCGGGGATGAGCGCGGCCGTTCGCCCGATGGCGGTCGCCCCGGACCAGCGCTTCATCTACTTCCAGGTCTCCTACTTCCACGGGATCGTCGAGTTCGACACCCAGGCCGCTGACATCGACGGCAAGGTCGGCTACACCGCGGGCGGGATCGCCGAGCCCCGGACGGGCGCGGTCAAGCGCCTGATCACGCTGCCCAACCGGGTCCCGGAGATGCCGCTGGAGGACTACGTCAACGACTCGGCCCACCACGGCCTCTCGATGAACTCCGCCGGCACGACGCTCTGCGTCGCCGGCACGATGGACGACTACGCGGCACTGGTGGACCGCACCACCGGTGCGCGCCGTCTCTACGACACCGCCACGACCGGGCACAGCTACCTCAAGCCGTACTGGACGACCGAGGGCCTCAACGACACCTGCTGGATCTCGCTGAGTGACTCCGACTCGGTCGCGGTGCTGGACTTCGCGACCGGGAACGAACTCGCCTACCTTCCGGTGGGCGACCACCCGCAGCGCGTCCGGCACGGCTACGTGCCCGAGTCAGTGGTGACGTCCTGGACCTCGGTCGGCGACAACGGTGGGGTGAACCACACGGGGAGCGGCGGGCTGATCAACCTGCTGTCCAGCCTGTACGGGAAGACCCTCGGTCTGGTGAACCCGCTGCTTCCGGTACGTTGAGCGGCGCGCGCGGGAGGCGCGCACCCACCCAGAAGGAGACCGATGAACCGCTTGCCCCGGGTCGTCGCCGTCTGCGCGACGCTCCTGGCCGTGGGCCTGGTCACCGGGTGCCAGAAGATCCCGGAGGACGCCTCCACCAAGGATTTCTGCAGCAACGGTGAGAAATTCTCAGCCTCGACGACGTTCGAGGCCGGGGTGAAGGCCGCGGAGAAGCTGCGCGACGTCGGTACGCCGGCCGGCATCCCGAAGGGCGCGCGCCAGGGCTTCGTCGAGCTCATCGAGCGGGTGACCGAGGCCGACGACGGCGCGGACTTCAAGAAGAAGGCGAAGAAGCTCTCCGCCGCCGAGCGCCGGCATCTCGAGGCGCTGAGCACCTACATCGCGAAGACCTGCGACCTCAACGGCTGACGTCAGCCCGCGATCTCCCCGTCGACGTAGACCCACCGTCCGGCGCGTTTCTCGAACCGACTGCGCTCGTGCAGGCTGCCGTCACCGGCCGGCCCCCGGTGACGGGCGACGAACTCCACGATCCCGGTCTCGTCACTCTCCACGACGTCGAGGATCTCCAGACCGGTCCAGACAAGTCCGGCGTCCGCGACCAGGTCGTCGGGCCGGGTCCGCGGGTGCCAGGTGCGGAAGACGTGATCGAGGTTCCCGACGGCGTACGCGCTGTAACGCGAGCGCATCAGGGCCTCCACCCCGGACGCCTGGCGCTCCTGGCGGTGCAGCGGTCCGCAGCAGTCGGCGTAGCCGAGCCCGGTGCCGCACGGGCAGTGCTCCGGGACAGATCCGCCGATTCCGATCACGCGGTGCACGGTATCGCTACGGTTGGGTCTGGACCGGCGAGGAGGGATCGCCGGGTCGAGGAGGGATCGTCGTGAGCTGGACCCGTGCCCGTTCCGCAGTTGTCGCCGTGGCGGGGGTTCTTGCTGCGGCGATGCTGGCAGCGCCCGCCGACGCCGCCGACCCCTCGGCGACCCAGATCAACGCGACCTTCGTCGTCGACGGCGGTCACGGCCCGGTCTCCGGACCGGTCAGCTTCGACGTCCAGCTGATGGCCACCGACGGCTACCAGGCACTGCCCGGCAAGCCGATGACCCTCTCGGGGCGGACCGTCGGCTCGAGCACCTGGTCCGTCCTCGCGCACGTGATCACCGACGCCGGGGGGTACGCGGCGGCCACCGTCTCGCTGCGCTACTCGACGCAGATCCGGTGGGACTTCGCCGGTGACGCCGATTACCTGCCCAGCACGATGGGCCCGTACCTGCAGGAGATCGACCCACGGGTCTCGGCCCGGGTCAGCGACCACAATCTGCTCCGCGGCCAGCGCCTGGTGGTCACCGGGCGGAGCTTCCCGGCCAAGCCCGGTCGCCGGGTCACGTTGTGGAGCGGCTCGATCCCGGACGCTTTCACCTCGCCGCCCGCGCCGACGCGGCTCGCCAGCGGGTACGTGCGCGCCGACGGCAGCTACCGGCTGACGCGGGTGTTCCGGCACCCCGGGCCCCGGCGCCTCTTCGTGAAGGTCGAGGGGGGTTTCCGCAACGGGGACGGTTTCTCGAACTACGCACGGATTCGGGTCCGCTGAGTAGCCTGCTGGAGTGACCCAGAACGTGACCCAGAACGCTGCTGCACAGCCGTCCGTCCCTCCCGCCGCGCGCACCGTCGGAGAGCTCCGCGCCTCCGGCCACGTCCAGAAGGACCTGCGCACCGAGCTCCGCGACAACCTGCTCGCCGCCCTGCGTGACGGCCGGGACCCGTGGCCGGGGATGCACGGGTTCGAGAGCACCGTGATCCCGCAGGTCGAGCGTGCCCTGCTGGCCGGGCACGACATCGTTCTGCTCGGCGAACGCGGGCAGGGCAAGACCCGGTTGCTGCGCAGCCTGGTCGGGCTGCTCGACGAGTGGGTGCCGGTGATCGAGGGCGCCGACCTCGGCGAGCACCCCTACGAGCCGATCACCCACGCCTCCAAGCGCCGCGCCGCCGAGGAAGGCGATGCGCTCGGCGTCACCTGGCGGCACCGCGACGAGCGGTACGCCGAGAAGCTCGCCACCCCGGACACCAGCGTCGCGGACCTGATCGGCGACGTGGACCCGATGAAGGTCGCCGAAGGGCGTTCGCTCGGGGACCCGGAGACGATCCACTTCGGCCTGGTCCCGCGCAGTCACCGCGGGATCGTGGCGATCAACGAACTGCCCGACCTGGCCGAGCGGATCCAGGTCGCGATGCTCAACGTGATGGAGGAGCGGGACATCCAGATCCGCGGCTACGTGCTGCGCCTGCCGCTCGACGTGCTGGTGGTGGCCAGCGCCAACCCCGAGGACTACACCAACCGGGGCCGGATCATCACCCCGCTCAAGGACCGCTTCGGCGCCGAGATCCGCACCCACTACCCGGCGCGGATCTCGGACGAGATCGCGGTGATCCGCCAGGAGGCCCACCTGGTCTCCGACGTACCGGACCACCTGATCGAGATCCTGGCCCGGTTCACCCGCAACCTGCGCGCGAGCCAGTCCGTCGACCAGCGCTCGGGGGTCAGCGCCCGGTTCGCGATCGCCGGGGCGGAGACGATCGCCGCCGCGGCACTGCACCGGGCGACCGCCCAGGGCGAGGAAGAGGCAGTCGCACGCGTCGTCGACCTGCAGACCGCGGTCGACGTCCTCGGCGGCAAGATCGAGTTCGAGACCGGTGAGGAGGGGCGCGAGGAGGAGATCCTCACCCACCTGCTGCGCACCGCCACGGCCGAGGCCGTCCGCGAACACCTCGCGGGGGTGGACCTCGGCCTGCTCGTCGAGGCGCTCGAGGACGGGCGCTCGGTGACGACCGGGGAGCAGGTCACCGCGATCGACTTCCTCGCGGGGCTGCCGCCTCTGGGTGAGTCCGAGGTGTACGACGACATCTGCGACCGCCTCGACGCCACCACCGACGGGACCCGGGCCGGCGCGATCGAACTGGCCCTCGAAGGTCTCTACCTGGCCCGCCGGGTCGGCAAGGAGACCGAGGACGGCGAAACGGTGTATGGCTGAGCGGCCCAAGGATCGTCTCCGGTCCTCCTACCGCCGGTACGCCGGCGGGGACCCGCTCGCGCCTCCGGTGGACCTGGCCGAGGCGCTGGAGCACATCGGCGAGGATGTGATGGCCGGGTACTCCCCGGAACGCGCGATGCGCGAGTTCCTGCGCCGCGGCGGGCAGGACCAGCGCGGGCTCGACGAGCTCGCCCGGGAGGTGGCGCGCAAGCGCCAGGAGCTGCTCCAGCGGCACAGCCTCGACGGCACCATGAACGAGGTCCGCGAACTGCTCGACCGGGCGGTGCTCGAGGAGCGCAAGCAGCTCGCCCGGGACGCGATGATGGACGACTCCGACCGTGCGTTCCGCGAGCTGCAGCTGGAGAACCTCCCGGCCTCGACGGCGGCCGCGGTGACCGAGCTGGGGTCCTACGACTGGCAGAGCGCCGAGGCCCGCGCCGACTTCGAGAAGATCAAGGACCTGCTCGGTCGCGAGCTGCTCGACCAGCGGTTCAAGGGCATGAAGCAGGCGATGGAGAACGCGACCGACGAGGACCGGGCCGCGATCAACGAGATGCTCTCCGACCTCAACGAGCTGCTGGAGAAGCGCCGCAACGGCACCGACACCGAGCAGGACTTCGCCGACTTCATGGACAAGCACAGCGGCTTCTTCCCGGAGAACCCGCAGAACCTCGACGAGCTGATGGACACCCTCGCCCAGCGGTCCGCTGCCGCGCAGCGGATGCTCAACTCGATGTCGCCCGAGCAGCGCCAGGAGCTGATGGAGCTCTCCGCGCAGGCGTTCGGGTCGCCCGAGCTGATGGAGGGGCTGAACCGGCTGGACGCGAACCTGCAGTCACTGCGACCCGGCGAGGACTGGTCCGGCTCGGAGCAGTTCGGCGGCGAGGAGGGGCTCGGCCTCGGTGACGGCACCGGGGTGCTCCAGGACCTCGCCGAACTCGACGATCTCGCCGAGCAGCTCTCCCAGTCGTACGGCGGCGCGCGGATGGACGACGTCGACCTGGACAAGCTCGCCCGCCAGCTCGGCAACGAAGCCGCGGTGGATGCCCGCACCCTCTCCGAGCTGGAGAAGGCGCTCCGCGACTCCGGTTACCTCAAACGCACCTCGGACGGCCAGCTCCGGCTCTCGCCGAAGGCGATGCGCCAGCTCGGGAAGGCGCTGCTCAAGGACGTCGCCACCCGGATGTCCGGTCGTCAGGGACAACGCGAGCAGCGCAACGCCGGCGCGGCCGGTGAGCAGACCGGCGGCACCCGGGAATGGGCGTTCGGTGACACCGAGCCGTGGGACATCCCGCGCACGGTGCTCAACGCCGTACGCCGTCGGGCCGGCGAAGGCGACGCGCCGTCCGGGCGCTTGTTCGAGATGGAGGACATCGAGGTCACCGAGACCGAGGCGCGCACCCAGGCGGCGGTGGCCCTGCTCGTCGACACGTCGTACTCGATGATCCTGGACGGACGCTGGGTGCCGATGAAGAGGACGGCGCTCGCCCTGCACCAGCTGATCAAGAGCCGTTTCCGCGGCGACCACCTGGAGCTGATCGGGTTCGGCCGGCACGCCGAGGTGATGGAGATCGAGAAGCTGACCGCGCTCGACGGGCGCGGCGCCAAGGGGACGAACCTGCACCACGCGCTGCTCCTGGCGAACCGGCACTTCCGCAAGCACCCCAACGCGCAGCCGGTGCTGCTGATCGTCACCGACGGTGAACCCACCTCGCACCTCGAACCGGACGGGGAGCTCTACTTCTCCTACCCGCCGCACCCGCTGACGATCGCGTACTCGGTGCGCGAACTCGACAACGCCGGGCGCCTCGGCGCGCAGACGACGTTCTTCCGGCTCGGGGACGACCCGGGGCTGGCCCGGTTCATCGACCAGATGGCGAAGCGCGTGGGCGGCAAGGTCGTCTCACCCGAGCTGGACGATCTCGGCGCAGCGGTGGTCGGCAGCTACCTGGGCGCCCGTGGCGGATCGCGCAGCGGGTACGACGACAGCGGCTTCTCCTCCTGGTTCGGGGGCAACCGCGGCTTCTGGGTCGGCTGAGCGCCGCCATGCTCAGCCGAAGAGCTGAGCCGCCATCGCGCCGATCACCGCGTTGAGCGCCTTCATCGGTCGCACCATCACGGTGAACTCGGTGATCAGGCCGTCCTCGTCCCACCGGATCATGTCGATGCCCTCGACCTGGAGGCCGTCGACGACCGTGGTGAAGTGCAGGACGGCGTCGCGGTCGCGGACCCATTCGTCGGAGTAGGTCAGCTCGGGTCCGAGGACGACGAACGCCGCGCTCAGGTAGGCCACGACGACATCTCGGCCTTCCTGCGGCGTGTGCACCGCCGGTGAGCGGAAGACGGCGTCCTCGGCGATGATTCCCGGCAGTCCGGCGGAGTCACGGGAGGCCACCACCGCGTGCCAGCGGGCAAGCCCGAGCTCGGCCGGGGTCCCGTTCTGATCCTGGGTCATCGGACCACCCTGGCACGCAGGACGGACCGCTGCCCGTCGACCCCGCTCGTACTGGCATTGCTCAGGGTGATCACAGCGGAGCGGACCACGCGGGGATCGAAAGTGACCAGCCTGGAGCCGTTGCCGGCGGCGTCGAGCGGAACCGTCAGGTAGGAGACCCGACCGGAGCGGAACCGGAGCTGGACGAGCGCCTGCGGCATGGTCGTGCGCGCGGGTCCGTCGACGCTGACCCGGAGCCGGGCGTTCCGGCGCAGGGCCGGACCCGGCTTGATCAGGTACGCCGCACTGCTCAGGTGGTCGAGCACGGCGGTCCTCGGCCCGGTGCCGGGACTGCCCGGGCGCAACGTCCTCACCAGGGCCCACCGGGGCGCCGGGTAGAGCAGCCGGTCGGCGTACCCACCCGCGGGCAGGGTGTTCCAGGAGGCGAACCGCGCGAAGGTCGGACCGAAGGCACGTCCGCGGGCGGCCAGCGCGGCCACGACCGACTGCAACGCGCTGCGCCCGGTCGGGGCGTCGGCGTACCTCCAGACCTGCCGGATCACGCCGGGGTCGCCCAGGTACTCGGCGAGGAACTTCCAGAAGACCGCGATGCCGTAGCGCTCGAACGGGCCGCCGCTGTCGATCGGGGTCCCCGGCTGGACGATCGGGCTGAACGACAGGTACTGCAGGTAGTCGTTGATCGCCGGGTAGACCTGGTCCTCGGCCCAGACGGCGGTGCCCTCCAGCGCCCAGACGGCTTCGTCCGCGTCGTACCCGAACTGGATCGCGTGGAAGAACTCGTGCGCCGCGGTGACCCGGAGCGAGTTGATCGGCGGGGCGCCGTACTCCTCGACGGAGAAGTCGTTGTCGAGCTCGCAGTATGCCGGGGACTGCGCCGCGGACGAGGTGGTGCTGCAGTAGCCGTAGATGCCCTGGTTGCCCAGCTGGCTGAGGGTCACGTCGAGCAGGCCGTCGCCGTCGCTCAGCGGCGGCCGGAAGCCGAGCCGGCCGACCTCGTGGGCGTAGACGTCCTCCAGCGTCCTGCTGGTGAGCTGGGCCTGGGCGTCGTTCCCGCCGGAGTAGCGGACGCAGAAGTGGGCCGATCGCAGCGCCTTGGCGAAAAGGCTGCCCGAACAGGTCGAGGACGCGGCCGACGCGGCCGCCGGGCGGGCCAGGTACTGATCGGCGAGGAGGCGCTCGGCGGGGTTCAGGTCGGTGCGCGCCACCCGCAGCTGGCGCAGGAGCACGCCGACGTCGGTGCGTGGCAGGGGAGCCGGGCCGAGCCGCGGCGCCTTCGGGGCGAACGCCGAGACCACCTGGCCCAGGAGGCTCAGCGCCTGCAGTCGATCGGGATCGTCGGCCGCCCGTGCCGGACCGGCCGCCTGGGTCGAGGTGAGCAGGGCGAGGACCAGTGCCGCCGTGACCCCACGTCCGGCGACCGCCCTGGAGCGGGTGCGCATGTCGTGAGCGTAGTTCGGCCCGGTGAATCCGGGGCCCCGTCTCGGGGTTTGCCCTGCGCTCGTCGGGTACCGTCGCCACGCGATGACCCTCTCCATAGCCCTGCCCGAAGGCGCCGCTGACGCCGAACGCCGGCGTCGGCTGCGCTCGATGCGAGCGCTCGCCGCCGGGCTGCTGGTCTTCGCCGCGATCGTCTACCTGCTGACCCTCGACGGCACCGGTTTCTGGGGGTACGTGAACGCAGGGGCCGAGGCCAGCATGGTCGGTGCGATCGCGGACTGGTTCGCTGTCACCGCCCTGTTCAGGCACCCGCTCGGTCTCCCGATCCCGCACACCGCGCTGATCCCGAAGCGGAAGGACGACTTCGGCAGGAGCCTCGAGGCCTTCGTGCAGGAGAACTTCCTGCAGGAGGCGATCATCCGCGAGCGTCTCGGCGCGGCAGCGGTCTCCGCCCGGATCGGGGTGTGGCTGGCCGAGGAGGCCAACGCCGCCCGGGTCGTCGCCGAGGGGTCGTCACTGCTCACCGTCGGGCTGGAGAAACTGCGGGACAGCGATGTCGAGGCGCTCGTCTCCGACGTGCTGCTGCCCCGGCTCAAGCAGGAGCCGGTCGCCCCGATCGCCGGCAACCTGCTGGCCGAGGTGCTGCGCGACGACGCGCACCACGGGCTGGTGGACCTGGCCCTGGAAGAGGGCCAGCACTGGCTGATCCACAACCAGCAGACGTTCACCGACATCATCGAGGAGCGGGCGCCCTGGTGGGCGCCGGACCGGCTGAACGAGCTCGTCACCGACCGGATCCACCTGGAGGCGGTGCGGTGGATCGCCGACATCCGCTCCGACCCGGAGCACCGGGCCCGGCGCGCTCTGGACAGCCTGCTGCGCCAGCTCGCCGAGGACCTGCTCTCCAAGCCTGCGACCCAGGAGCGCGCCGAGCGGCTGAAGATCCGGCTGCTCGAGCACCCGCAGTTCCTGGCGAGCGGGATGGCCGTCTTCGACGCGTTCAAGGCGGCGCTGCACGACGCGCTCGGCGACGAGCACGGGCCGCTGCGGGCCCGGGCGACCGCGGAGCTGGCGGCCTTCGGCGAGCGGCTGCGCACCGACGAGGGGCTCCAGGCCCGCCTGGACACGACCGCTGCGGACGCAGCCGTCTTCGTCGTCCGCCGCTACGGCGGGGAGCTGACCGCGGTGATCACCCACACGGTCGAACGCTGGGACGGCCAGGAGGCCTCCCGCCGGATCGAGCTCCAGGTCGGGCGCGACCTCCAGTTCATCCGGATCAACGGCACCATCGTCGGCGGCCTCGTCGGCGTTCTCATTCACGCGATCAGCCAGGCGATGGGGTAAGGGGATGGACGTGACCCGTGAGGTCGAGATCCGCGACGGCTCGATCAAGCTCGGTCAGCTGCTGAAGCTGGCCGACCTGATCGACGCCGGCAGCGACGCGAAGGAGTTGCTGATGCAGGGCGAGGTCCTGGTCAACGGCGAGGTCGAGCTGCGCCGCGGGCGGCAGCTCGTACCGGGCGACACCGTGACCGCACGGGGCGAGACCGTTGGCATCGTCGCCCGCGGACACTAGTCTCCGAGCCATGAAGATCAGCGACGTCATCGCCGGCAAGGCGACCCAGGAGACCATCACGATCAGCCCGGACTCCACGGTCCGTGACCTGATCGCGTTGCTCGCCCGGCACAACATCGGTGCCGCGGTCGTGAGCAACGACGGCACCAGCGTCGCCGGGATCGTCAGCGAGCGCGACGTCGTCCGCAAGCTCGTCGGCAACGACGCGATCCTGGCTGCGACCGTCGCGGAGATCATGACCACCGAGGTCCAGGTGTGCGAGCCCGGCGACTCCCTCGACGAGGTCCGCTCGACGATGACGGCCGGCCGGTTCCGGCACCTCCCGGTGGTCGCGGACGGCCAGCTGGTGGGCGTGGTCAGCATCGGCGACATCGTGAAGAGCCACATCGACCAGGTCGAGTTCGAGCGGGATCAGCTCGATAACTACCTGCACCAGACGTAGCGGTTCGGTTCGTAGGGGTCTCGACAGGCTCGACCGACGGGCAGGGTTAGGCTCGTGCCATGAGCGAGAAGCCTGAGATCGACTTCTATGACGGCCCTGTGCCGACCGACCTCGTCATCACCGACCTCGTCGTCGGCGACGGTGACGAGGCAACCGCCGGGCGCGACGTCTCGGTGCACTACGTCGGCGTCGCGCACTCCACCGGCGAGGAGTTCGACGCGTCGTACAACCGCGGCTCGGCGTTCCGGTTCCCGCTGGGCGGCGGACGGGTCATCGCCGGCTGGGACCAGGGTGTCCAGGGCATGAAGGTCGGCGGTCGCCGCCAGCTCGTCATCCCGGCACACCTCGGGTACGGCGACCGCGGCGCCGGTGGCGCGATCAAGCCGGGCGAGACGCTGATCTTCGTGGTCGACCTGCTCGCCGTCCACTGATCGGTTCCCCGAGGCCTCCCTTGTCAGACCTCGAGCCCCGCGCAGCCGGCGGGTCACCGCCGGCACGCCGGGCCAAGCACCTCATCGATCCCTCGGCGCCGCCGCGCCCCCAGGACCCGATGAAGCTGACGCACGTCCAGCGCTGGGTGATGTCGATCCTGGCGACGACGACGATCCTGCACCTGTCGGCCGGCATCGTCCTCGCGGCGGTGCTCCCCGACGACATGTCGACCGGTTCGGCGATCGGACTGTGCGTGATCGCTGCGGCCTTCGGCGTGATCGCCGTCGCCTGCGGGATGCTGATCCACCGGCAGAAGCTGCCCTCGCCGTGGCTCGCCTTCGGCCTGCTCCCCGGGATCGTCGGGGTCCTGATCGTCCTGCGCTGACGCCCCGGAAACGGGGGCGGTCGGTTACGTAGGGTCGGGTTCCTCGGACAGCCGGCGCCGTTCGGACAGGTCGTGGACCGAACCGCCGCCCCGCTGGGCGTGCCGCGAAGCGTCGTCGACCGAACCCAGGAACGCGAGCGCCTGGTCGTGCAGCTTGCCGTTGCTGGCCAGCGCGCTGCGGCCCCCGGGTCCGGGCTCGCCGTCCAGCGAGGTGAAGATCCCGCCTGCCTCCCGGACGATCACGTCCAGCGCCGCCATGTCGTAGACCTGCAGATCAGGCTCGGCCGCGAGGTCGACGGCACCCTCGGCCACGAGCATGTACGACCAGAAGTCGCCGTAGGCGCGGGTGCGCCAGCAGGTCCGGGAGAGCGCCAGGAAGTCGTCGAGCCGGTCGCGCTCCTCCCAGCCGCCGAGTGAGGAGTAGGAGAGCGACGCGTCCTCGATCCGGGAGACGTCGGAGACCTGGCAGGCGGTCGCCCGGAGCAGGGACTTGCCGGTCCATGCGCCGCCGTCCTTCATCGCCCACCAGCGCCGGTTCAGCTGGGGCGCGGAGACGACGCCGACGACGACCTCGCCGTCCACCTCGAGAGCGATCAGGGTCGCCCAGACCGGGACGCCGCGGACGAAGTTCTTGGTGCCGTCGATCGGGTCGACGATCCAGCGGCGGTTGCCCTGTCCGGTCGACCCGGACTCCTCGCCCAGCACCGCGTCACGGGGTCGCGCGCGGGAGAGGGTCCGCCGGATGCCGTCCTCGACCGCCTGGTCCGCGTCGGTCACCGGCGTCAGATCGGGCTTGGTCATCACGTGCAGGTCCAGCGCCTTGAACCGCGCCGTGGTCAGCGCGTCCGCGTCGTCCGCGAGAACATGCGCGAGCCGGAGGTCGTCGGTGTGGTCCAGGGCCATGCCCACAGGCTAGTGGTGACCCGCGACGCGACCCGGGACGGGGCTGGGGCGAGCACCTAGTCGCCGGCGCGGACGTCCCTGGTGGCCAGGAGCCGGCGGAAGGACTCGACCCGGTCGCGCTGGTCGCCCTCGGCGGCGTCGAGGCCGCACTCGGGCTCACCGAACCCGTGCGTGCAGCCGCGCGGGCAGTCCCGGGTGAGTTCGTGCAGGTCCGGGAACGCCTCGATGAGCTGGTCCGGCTGGACGTGGGCGAGCCCGAACGACCGGATCCCGGGGGTGTCGATGATCCAGCCGTCGGGCGGACCGCCGCTCTCGGCCGGCAACGGCAGCATCAGAGCGTTCGTGGAGGTGTGCCGGCCGCGACCGGTGACGGCGTTGACCACCCCGACCGAGCGCATCGCGTCCGGGACCAGCGCGTTGACCAGGGTCGACTTCCCGACGCCGCTGTGGCCGACCAGGACGCTGGTGCGGCCGGCCAGACGCGAGCGGACGTCGCTGACGTCGGCGCCGCGCCGGGTCACGACGTACTGCACGCCGAGCGGCCGGTAGATCCCGACGAGGGTCTCGGGGTCGGCCAGGTCGGCCTTGGTCAGGCAGAGCAGCGGCTCCATCCCCGAGGCGTACGCCGCCACCAGGGCGCGGTCGATCAGCCGGGGTCGTGGTTCGGGGTCGGCGAGCGCGGCGACGATCACGAGCTGGTCCGCGTTGGAGACCAGGATCCGCTCGACCGGGTCGGTGTCGTCGGCGGTACGACGCAGGGTGGTGGTGCGCTCGTCGACGGTGACGATCCGCGCCAGTGAGCCGTCGGTCCCGGAGACGTCGCCCACCAGGCGCACGTGATCCCCGACGACCACGCCCTTGCGCCCGAGCGGGCGGGCCTTCATCGCCATCACCACGGTGCCGTCGGGCAGGAGGCAGGTCAGCCGGCCGCGATCGACGGTGACCACGACCCCGGGGACGGCGTCGTCGTAGCTGGGGCGTTCCTTGGTGCGCGGCCGGGTCCGGCGCCGGGGCCGGTCGTAGGACTCCGGGTCGTTCTCGTCGTAGCGCGGGCTCACGGCCGGCCGTCGCCCTCGAAGAGCCGGGCCCAGACCTGCTCGAAGCCGGGGAAGGTCTTCGCCGTGGTGCCGACGTCCTCGACCAGCACCCCGGGCACGGCCGATCCCGCGATCACGGCGGCCTGCGCCATCCGGTGGTCGGCGTACGTGCGGAACACCCCGCCGTGCAAGGCCGCGGGGCGGAGCGAGAGCCCGTCGTCGTGTTCGACGACCGCGGCTCCGAGCCCGGTCAGTTCGGTGGCGAGCGCGGCCAGCCGATCGGTCTCATGGCCCCGGATGTGCGCGATCCCGCGGAGGGTCGAGGGGGTCTCGGCCAGTGCTGCGAGCGCCGCGACGGCCGGTGCCAGCTCTCCCACGTCGTGCAGGTCGATGTCGATGCCCTGGATGCTCCCGGTGCCGCGCACCGTCAGCCCGTCGGTGGTCAGGGTCACCTCGGCGCCCATCGCGGCGAGGATGCCGCGGAGCGCGTCTCCGGCCTGGTTGGTGTTGCTCGGCCAGCCCGGCACGGTGATGCTGCCGCCGGTGGTCAGCGCCAGCATCAGGAACGGCGCCGCGTTGGACAGGTCCGGCTCGATCACCACGTCCCGGGCGGCGATCGGACCGGGCAGCACCCGCCACCGGTCCGCCTCGTCGTCGTCGACCACGACCCCGCGTGCGCGCAGGCAGGCGACGGTCATGTCGATGTGCGGCAGCGACGGCACCGGCGCACCGCGGTGCTGGATCTCGATGCCCTCGACGTACGCCGGCGCCGCGAGCAGCAGCGCCGAGACGAACTGGCTCGAGGCCGAGGCGTCGATCTCGACGGCTCCGCCGCGGACCTTTCCGGCGCCGGCCACGGTGAACGGCAGCGTGTCGGTCGCGCTGGTGACCTCGACACCGATACCGCGCAGGCCCTGCAGGACCTGCGCCATCGGGCGGGTACGCGCGTGCGGGTCGCCGTCGAAGGACGCGGCGCCGCCGCGCAGTGCGGCGACCGGCGGCACGAACCGCATCACCGTCCCGGCCAGTCCGCAGTCGATCTCGACCGGGTCGGTCCGGGCCGGCCCGATCCCGGGGCTCACGAGCCAGTCCGGACCGGTGTTGTCGACGGGGGAGCCCAGAGTGCCCAGAGCCGCAGCCATCAGCTCGGTGTCCCGCGAGCGCAGCGCGCGCGCCACAGTCCCAGGACCCTCGGCCAGCGCGGCGAGCACGAGTTCACGATTGGTCAGCGACTTGGAACCGGGCAGGTCCACCGAGGCCGTGACGGGAGTGGAGGCGTGCGGGGCCGGCCACAGGTCGTCGGTCCGGGCGCTGGTCACACCGAAAGGCTATCCGTGCGCGGACGTCCGCGAGCGCTGCCGTCTCAGAGGAGTCCCAGCAGCATGCTGTCGCGGTTGTTGCGCATGTTCGGGTCCGAGATGTTCCGCGGGACGCCGATGGTCGCCGAGGCGGAGACCGGGAGACCGATGACCTTGAACGTCAGCGGCGCCGATCCCTTGTGGACGGTGCAGACCGCGACGCTCGCGTCGATCTCGCAGTCGGATCCGTTGGCGGCGCCGGTGCGGGTGCTGGCAGGGAGCTGTTCGAGGACGCCGCCGAAGACCTGGACGGTCACGGTCGTCTCCTGGCCCTCAGGGATGCCGTCCACGGACGCCTTCAAGTTGCCCAGGGTGCCGTTCTCGGTCGGCGAGAGCAGGCCGAGACCGAGCCTGAAGGCCAGTTGGGTGCTGACGTCCGCGGTCCTCGCCTGGACCGGCGGGGTCGGCGTGGGCGTCGGGGTCGGCGTGCCGGGCGTGGGCGTCGGCGTCGGCTTCGGCTTGTTCGGCGTGGGGGACGACGGTGCCGGCTGGGACGGCGGGTTCGACACCGGCAGCGTGGTCACCGGCGAGGACGGGGTCTGCACCGGAGTCGTCGGGCGGGGGGTCGGCGGCTGGGCCGGGGTCGGCGAGCCCGGCGTCGGGCCGACGGTGACGATCGAGGTGGGCGGCTCGCCTGCGACCGGCGGGGTGCCGCCGCCGGAGGAGAGCGAGACGGCGAGTGCCGCGATCCCGGCGATCCCGACGGCGCCGGCGATGCCGGCGACGACCTGGCCGTTGCCGGCGATCGCTTCGCGGGAGCGCAGGATCGCAGCCGCGAGCACGGTGTTGGAGCCCGCCGCCGAGGCGCTGAGGTAACCGGTGGCGGCGCCGCCGAGGACCAGCGGACCGATCACGCCGGCGAGCGAACCGTTGACCTCGTACAGCTCGAGGTACGCGGCGGTACAGCTGCGACAGCCCTCGAGGTGGCTCTCGACCTTGTGCGCGTCCCGGCGCGAGAGGCCCTTGCGGACGTAGGAGCCGAGCCGCTCGTGGGTCCAGCGGCACTCGTCGCCGGCGAGGTCGGCCGCGTGGCTCTGCAGGTAGGCCTGCCGGAGACCTTCGCGGGCGCGGTACGCCAGCGCCGAGACGGCGTTGGCGCTCATCCCGAGGAGCGGTGCGACATCGGCCGGCTTCTGGCCCTCGATCTCGAGGTGCCAGAGCACCAGCTGCCAGCGCTCGGGGAGGCTGGCGAAGGCCTTCGCGGCCGCAGCGCCCTCGAAGCCGGCGATCACGGTGTCGTCGAACTCCTCGCCGTCGTCGTACGCGGTGAGGTCGTCGGTCGGGGTGGCGCGCGCGGTCGCACGGATCTTGTCGATGTGCAGTCGGCGGATCGCGGTGAGCAGGTAGGCGCGGAACGCGACGTCCGGTCCGCCGCCGGCGAGCAGGACGTTCAGGACCTTCGCGAAACCTTCGGAGACCAGGTCATCGGCGTCGGCCGGCGGGACCAGCTGGCGGGCCAGACGGGTGGCTGCGTCCCGGTGCCGGGTGAACAGGTCGCCGTACGCGGACACGTCACCACCACGAACCCGGGAGATGAGTTCGGCATCGCTGGCGTCCCCACGTCGGGACTGAAGGTCGATTTCGGTCATTTGTCTGTATAACGCCGCAGATCGGAAGAGGTGACGCCATCGTGGCACGTTCCGCGTCACACCGAGGCAGAGTAGGGACAAACACCGGAGAGGAATTTGGCCTGGTTCCGCGTCACGAAGCCCGGATTCGGTCGTTTCACCCCTGAGTTCGGTTACGGGGGTGCCGAACCCGCACGAGGGTCGCTGGATCAAGGAAGGAGCGGTGCATGGGTCTGTTCGCGACGTTGACGAACCGAGCCGGTGGCACCGCTGGCAAGAGCCAGGAGATGCCCGAACGCCTGCGGAGGCAGTTGCCCGCACGCTTCGAAGCAGTTGGGGAGGCTCTTCTTTCCGGTACCGAGATCCATGCCGCCTGTGCAGTGGTGGGCCGGGACCTGGCCCGTGACGGGATCGACTTGAGCGAAGCCCTTCACGGCCTCCGGTCCACCTTTGCACTGGTCGTGCACACGCAGCCGGACTTCGCCTCGACCGAGGCGTTCAGCGTCGCGTGGAGCGACGAGACCCTGGGCTTCCTGCACCAGGTCTCCTGCGAGAACCCGCTCACCGGACTGGCCACCTTGGCTCACCTGCGCAGCCGGGTGTCCGAGGTCCTCCGGGCCGCGGAGGAGACCGTCGACGAAGCGCCCGGCCACGTGCTGATCGTGATCGACCACCCGAGCTATCCCCGGGAGGAGGGCGGCGTCGTACGCGCCCTGGGGATGGCTCGGCTGGCCGATCGGGCCCGGCTGGTCTTCGCCGGTCCCGAGACGATCGGGGAAGCGAGCACGAGCCGGCTGCTCGTCCTCGCCGAGCGTTCCGAGACCCTGGGCAACCGGGTCGCGGTCCTGCGTGACCTGATCGCCGGCGGCACCCCGATCGGCCAGGCGCCGGCCCGGGTCTGGATCGAGGGACTGCCCTCCAACCACGCCGCGTCGGCTGCACTGCTCGACGAGCTGGCCCGCACTTAACTCCGGCTGTCGAGACCAGAAAACGTCCGCTGTCGTCGATAGCCTGTCCGCATGTGCGGCCGGTACGCGTCCAGCGTCGATCCCGAGGATCTCGTCGAGGAGTTCGAGCTGCGCACCGCGGACCTTCCGCGCCTGGAAGCCGACTACAACGTCGCGCCCACCAAGGAGGTCTACGCGATCGTCGAGCGTCCTCCGCGCCGTGAGTCGCCGGACTCCGAGGAGCTGCCCGCCGAACGCCAGGCCCGGGTGCTGACCTGGGGGCTGGTGCCGTCCTGGGCCAAGGATCCCAAGATCGGCAGCCGGATGATCAACGCCCGGATGGAGACGGTCGCGGAGAAGCCGGCGTACCGGCGGGCGTTCGAGAAGCGGCGCGCGATCCTTCCCGCCGACGGCTACTACGAGTGGTACGCGACGGAAGAGCTGACCAAGGCAGGCAAGCCGAAGAAGCAACCGTTCTTCATCCGTCCCCGGGGCGGCGGCATCCTCGCGATGGCCGGGCTCTACGAGCTCTGGCGCGATCCCGAGCGCGACCAGGACGACCCGTTGCGCTGGAAGTGGACCTGCACCGTGATCACCACCGAGGCGACCGACGACCTCGGCCGGATCCACGACCGGATGCCGCTGATGCTGACCCGGGACTCGTACGACGCCTGGCTGGACCCGACGAACAACGACAAGGCCGGTCTGCTCGGCCTGCTCAGCCCGGCGGCTCCCGGGCTCCTCGAGGCGTTCCCCGTCTCCACCCTGGTCTCGAACGTCGCGAACAACGGCCCCGAGCTGGTCGAGCCGCTGCCGTTGGCGGACGCCTGATGCCGACCTCCCGGCTGGTGCCGACCCCGCAGGGGGATGCCCGCCTGGTCACTCATCGGGCGCGCGAGCCGCGGGTCACCCTGGTGCTGACCCATGGCGCCGGCGGAGGGATCGATGCGGTCGACCTGGTCCGGATCGCCGACTCGCTCCCGCGCCACGGGATCAGTGTCGTCCTGGTCGAGATGCCCTGGCGGGTGCAGGGAAAGAAGCTCGCGCCCCGACCCGCACTGATCGACGAGGCCTACCGTGCGGTCGTCACGGCGCTGCGGCAGCGCACCCCGCTGGTGCTCGGCGGGCGCAGCGCCGGAGCGCGTTCGGCGTGCAGGATCGCTGCGGACGTCGGCGCCGTCGGCGTACTCGCTCTCGCGTTCCCGTTGCACCCGCCCGGCAAGCCGGAGAGCTCGCGGGTCGACGAGCTCCTGGGCTCCCGGGTGCCGACCCTGGTCGTCCAGGGGGAGCGGGACCCGTTCGGCACCCCGGCCGAGTTCCCCGGCGGCTGCGACCTCGCGGTGGTGCCTGCCGGCGACCATTCGCTCCGGGTCCCGAAGAGCGCACCGGTCTCCCAGGACGACGCCCTCGCGATCGTCGTCGAGGCGGTCCTGGAGTGGACGGTCCGTGAGGTCTCGGGTTCCTGGAGTCCCTGACCCGCACGGTGCGGGAATCCCCGGACGTCGTGCGGTGTTCACCCCCCAGACGCCGACGACTGTCGGCCGACCGCCGTTCCGGAGGAGGGACACCGAGTTGCTCGCCGTACTGGACCGACAGCCGCAGGGTCCCCATGTGCCGGACGCCTCGCTACTGTTGGGGACGATGACCGAGTCAACAGAGACCGAGATCGAGACCGTCGATCTGGCGACCGAGACCGAAGCCGAACGACAGCTCCGCTTCGAGACCGACGCCCTGCCCTTCCTGGACCAGCTCTACTCCGCGGCGATGCGCATGACCCGCAACCCGCAGGACGCAGAGGATCTGGTGCAGGAGACGTTCGCGAAGGCATTCGCGGCGTTCCACCAGTTCAAGCCCGGCACCAACCTCAAAGCCTGGCTGTACCGGATCCTGACCAACACCTTCATCAACACCTACCGCAAGAAGCAGCGCGAGCCGCAGCAGTCGATGGCCGAGGACGTCGAGGACTGGCAGTTGGCCCGTGCGGAGTCGCACACCTCCGGCGGCCTGAAGTCGGCCGAGATGGAGGCGCTCGAACACCTCCCGGACTCGGACGTGAAGGATGCCCTGCAGCGTCTTCCGGAGGACTTCCGGCTTGCGGTGTACCTCGCTGACGTCGAGGGATTCCCTTACAAGGAGATCGCCGAGATCATGGACACCCCCATCGGCACCGTGATGTCGCGGTTGCACCGCGGCCGCCGCCAGCTGCGCGAGATGCTCTCGGACTACGTGCGCGACAACGACCTGCTCACTTCGGGGACGAAGGGAGTTCAGTCATGAGCGCGCACGGTTCGTCCAGCCACGACAGCACCGACTGCTCGGCGGTCATCCATCAGATCTTCACGTTCATCGACAACGAGATGGACCAGGCCGACTGCGCGGTCATCCAGCAGCACCTCGACGAGTGCGGGCCGTGCCTGGCCAAGTACGACCTGGAACGGACCGTCAAGTCGCTGGTGCAGCGTTCCTGCTCCGAGCAGGCGCCCGACCAGCTCCGCGACAAGGTCCTGCTCCGGATCCGCGAGGTGCAGATCAGCATCGCCGCCGGCGAAACCACGGGCGAGCGCAGCGACCGACCCTGATTCGCCCTGGACCGCCCTCACCTGAGAGGATGGTCGCTGCTCCGCCGTACGAGGGCGCAGCACAGAGCTTTTGCGAGGAGGACCACATGGGTAAGACCGGCCGCAAGCGTCGCGCACGCAAGAAGAAGGGCGCGAACCACGGAAAGCGTCCCAACGCCTGACGGCGTTGGATCCGTTTCCGTGGTCCGCGCCGGGCGCACAGTGCTGATTCAGGACTCGCTTCGCTCGTCCTGGACGGAAAGCGCCCCAACGCCTGAGCGATCAGGTGTCTGACGCTTCTGAATCAACCGAGCTCCTGGGTCGTACCGCGACCCGGGAGTTCGTCGTTTCCGGGTCCGACACGGCTGTCGCGGTCGGGTCCGGCAGCCTCGAGGTCCTCGGGACCCCGGTCCTGCTCGCCTGGTGCGAGGCGGTGACCTGCGAGGTCCTCGCCCTGACCCACCCGTCGACCTCGGTCGGCACCCGGGTCGCGTTGGAGCACCTGGCGGCGTCGCCGGTCGGCGCGAGCGTGCTCGTCACCGCCTCGGTCGCGTACGTCGACGGCAGACTGGTCCGTTTCACGGTGGAGGCACGGGACGCCGGCACGCAGAAGCTGCTCGGCTCCGGCGAGGTCACCCGGGTCGTGGTGGACGCCGGGCGGTTCATGGACCGCCTGTAGGTCCCGACTAGATCCCGAAGGTCGCCCGCGGGTACGCCGCGTTCACATCGGTGATCACGTTGACCAGGTACGGCACGTTCGCCGCGAAGGCGCGGTCGATCGCCGGACCGATCTGCGCCGGATCGGTCACGCACTCGCCACCGCCGCCCAGCGCCTTGACCACCTCGTCGTACCGGGTCTGCGGAGCCAGGTCAGCGGCCACGTCGTAGCCGTAGAGCATCTGCATCGGGCCCTTCTCCAGACCCCAGGCGGAGTTGTTGCCGCAGATCATCACGACCGGCAGGTTGTGCCGGACCAGGGTGTCGACGTCCATCAGGGACATCCCGGCTGCGCCGTCGCCGTACAGCAGCACCACCTGCGCAGAAGGGCTGTGCAGGCGCGCGGCGATCGCCGCGCCGAGGCCGGCGCCCAGGCATCCGTACGGGCCGGGGTCCAGCCAGCCGCCGGGCCGCTTGGGCTCCACGAACTTGCCGGCGAAGGAGACGAAGTCGCCACCGTCGCCGATCACGATGCTGTCCTCGGCCAGGCGCGGGACCAGTTCGCCGTAGATCCGGGCCGGGTGGATCGGGTCGGCCGAGGCGCTGAGCAGGTCGGCGTCCCGGGCCGTGACCGCGGCCACGGTCTGCTGGAGCGCGTCGACCCAGGCGGCCCAGTCCGGCTTGCGCTGCGCGCGCTGGACGGCGTCGCGGAGGCCGTCCAGGACCAGGGTGAGGTCGCCGGCCGCTGATCCGGCCAGCTCGGCGTGACCCGAGACCTGGCCGGGGGAGTCGGCGAGGTGCACTGTCCTCGCGACCGGAGCTCCGTCCTTGCCGCCGAAGATGCCGTAGGAGAGCCGGAAGTCCAGGGGTGTCCCGACCACGATCGCGAGGTCGCAGGTACCCAGGGCCTGGCCGCGGGCCTTGGTGACCAGCAGCGGATGCCCGCCCGGGATCACGCCCCGGCCCATGCCGTTGGTGATCGCCGGAACGCCCAGCTCGGTCACGAACCGGAGTGCTGCCTCCTCGGCGCCGTCCGCCCAGACGTCGGTGCCGAAGACGACCACCGGGCGGTCAGCGGTGACCAGGAGCGTGGCGATGGCGTTCAGCGCGTCGCCGTCCGGGGAGACCGGCGCGGGAGCGGAGACGACCGGTCGCGCGCTCGTCGCGGAGTTGAAGAACTCGTCCATGGGGACGTCGACGAAGACCGGCCCGCGGTGCGAGGAGCCGGCGACCGTGAACGCCTCGTGCAGTCCGGGCGCGACGTCGGCGGCGGTGTGCAGCGTGCGCGCCAGCTTGCTCACCGGCGCCAGGATCGGCGGCTGGTCGAGCTCCTGCAGCGATCCGGACCCCCAGCGGTTCGCCGGGGCGCGCCCGCCCACGACCACCAGAGGGGAGCCGGAGAACTGCGCCTGCGCCACCGCGCTGACCCCGTTGGTCACGCCGGGGCCCGCGGTCAGCACGGCCAGGCCCGGCTTGCGGGTGAGCTTGCCGGTGGCCTCGGCCGCGAACGCGGCGGTCTGCTCGTGCCGGACGTCGAGGATCCGCATCGGCGGATCGGCGGTGACCGCGCCGTCGTACATCGGGAAGACGTGGGCGCCCGAGAGCGTGAACATCGACTCGACGCCGTGGGCGCGGGCGACCGCGACGGCGTGCTGGCCGGCGTGAGCCTCGACGGGTTCGGTCAGGGACTGCTCGGAAGCCTCGGTCATGAGCGTGACGTTACAACCTGGGCCGGCCGTCGGTCAGTGCGCGCGCGGGGTGGCGAAGTACGCCGGGTTCGTGGCGCGCAGCTGGGCCATCAGCACCAGCAGCAGGTCGGAACGGACCGCCGGGTGCGGGCCTGCGCCGCCGGTCGCGAGAGCGAGCTGCAGGTGCAGGCTGCGCAGGTAGCCCTGCACGTTGCCGGCCACGTGGAACGGGTTCGCGTCCACACTGCCGCGCCCCTGGGCTGCGGACGCCAGTCGTGCGATCCACGGCTCCAGGACGTCGATGCCGAGGATGTCGCGGCGCAGCAGGTGCATGGTCGCGAAGGCGAGCCGGTCGTCCTCGCCACAGACGAAGAACGAGTCCGTCGGGGTCAGCAGCCGGTCGGCGATCACGTCCAGGATCACGGTCAGCTCGAGCCGGCCCAGGTACGGCGACCGCGCGAGCGCGCCGAGGGCGTCCGCACCGTGCGCAACGGCGTGCGCCCAGCCCTTGCCGGGCACGAACCCGCGCAGGTCCTGCTCGCGCGCCAGCCAGCCCATCACCCGGTCGCCCCAGCGCAGCACCACCTCCGGGCCGCCCAGCGCCGCGGTGGTGGTGCGATCGATGCACTCGGTGAGGATGAGCGCGGAGAAGCTGCGGCGGAAGACGGTGTCCGTGCCGCGCTCGCCCAGCCCCACGTCGAATCCGTGGCACATCCCGTCGCCGAGGCCGATCAGCAGGTCGTCGTACACGCCCTCGTCGATCCAGGTGGCCATCGTCGGGAAGGCGATGCCGTCGCGGACGTCCGGATCGGGGTCGCCGAGCATGCGGGTCAGGTCTTCGGTCATCTCGACCAACGACCTGTCACCGGGCACCCTCAGCCCGTCAGCGACCACCTGTTCCCAGAATCCCGAGGCCATGCCGGGCATTCTTGCATCCGGAACCGGCGGGTCTTTGTGGTGGTGTCCCGGGAGTGCCGGGGACCGGATCCAGGACGTGTCTAGTCTTGCCCCGTGCCTTCGCTGCCCGAGCTCGCCCGAGCCCACACCGACCTCACCGGGGACGACGTGGCCTGGTTGGCGCTGCTCCAGGCGGACTGGCAGATCATCGCCGACCTCTCTTTCGCCGACCTGGTGCTGTGGCTGCCGGCCCGGGACGGGAGCGGGTTCTGGGCGGCCGGGCAGATGCGCCCGACGACCGGGCCGACCGCCCTGGTCGACGATGTCGTGGGCAGTTTCGTCGCGGCCGGACGCAAGCCGCTGCTGGACGCGGCGCTGGCCGAGGGCAGGATCGCCCGCGAGGGGGATCCCGAGTGGCGCGACCACGTGCCGGTGCGGGTGGAGGCGATCCCGGTACGCCGCGGTGAGCGGGTGATCGCCGTCGTCGGGCGGAACACCAACCTGCACGGCGTCCGTACGCCGAGCCGGCTCGAGCTCTCCTACATGCAGACCGCCAGCGAGCTGACCCAGATGATCGCCCGGGGCGCGTTCCCCTACCCGGGGCAGCGGTCGGACCATGCCGACTCGCCGCGGGTCGGCGACGGCTTCATCCTGCTCGACGCGTCCGGCAAGGTCGCCTACGCGAGCCCGAACGCGTTGTCGGTCTACCGCAAGCTCGGGCTGGCCGGCGACCTGGCCGACCAGGACCTGGCCGAGGTGACCCGTGGGCTGGTCCCGCCGGCGCAGCGGCTCGACGAGGAGACCATCAGCGCTGTCCTCGGCGCCCGGATGCCACGTGACTCCGAGATCGGCAACGGGGAGACGACGCTGATCCTGCGAGCGATCCCGCTGCGTCCGGCCGGGGAGATCACCGGCGGTCTGATCCTGCTGCGCGACGTCACCGACCTGCGTTCCCGGGACCGGGAACTGGTGACCAAGGA
>JAKFBZ010000067.1:0-22945 GCA_036676945.1 Marmoricola sp. | reverse complement strand
GTCGACGGGACCGGCCGCAGCGATGGGCGGCGCTGTTTCCGCAGGGACCGTGTCCGCGGCGGGGAGTCGTCGCGCCGAGGACCCGGTGGCCGCGACGTACCACGCACTCATCGACGCCGACTGCGCCGCGAGTGCGGCTCGGGTGCGCGCGACGGCCGCGAGCCACCGCGCGTCGGTCACGGCCTGGTTCGCAGCCCGCCGCGCCTCGGTGACCGGGGCCTTCAACGCGGTCGTCGGCGTGATGCAGGGAGCGCTCGCCGGGGCGATCGGCCTGCTGACCGGCTGGGTGCTCGGTAAGGCCGCCATCGTGCAAGCCGCCATCGTCACCGCCGTCAACCGGATCATCGGGGCGGCCGCCGCCTTCGGCGCGGCCCTCCAGCAGGGCGTGAGCGCGGTGACCAGTGGCATCCGGACCGCGGTGGGAACGGTGGTCGACAGGGTGCTGGGGCTCGCGCGCAGTCTGCCTATCCCGGATCTCCCGTTCGTCGGGAGGATCCGTCAGGTCGCGCTCACGGTCGCCGGCCGGATCGGACAGGTCGTCACCGGGACGGTCGACGGGATCACCGGCTTCGCGGACAGGGTCGTCAGCACCACCGTGGACGCTGCGGTCTCGCTGCTGGGCCGGCTGGGAGCGCAGGTGCTCAACGTGGTCGCGCTGGTGGTCAGGGGACTGACCCGGGTGCTCGCGACGGTCACCCGGATGCTCATGCGGGCGGTCGCCGGGGTGGTCGCCCTACTGCGTGCCGGCCTGCGCGGTCTCGCGAGGGTCTTCGCGATCATCCAGCGGTCGATGCTCGCCGCGGTGGCCAGGGCAGCCGACCTGGCCCTGCGGCGCATCGAGGCCAACCGGAAGGACGCACACGAGGCGATCATCGAGGCGGTCGCCGCTGTCGACGACGGGGAACCGCCGACCCCCGAGGCCCGCGACAAAGCCCTGCGCGCCGTCCTCACCCGGATTTTCCGGGCGACCAAGCGGGACAACGCCGCGGCCGTGAAGCGGTTCCGGACGATGGCGCAGCGCCTGGTCTTCCTGGTGCTGGTGACCGCGGCGAGGTTCGTGGCCGGACTGGTTGCGCGGGTCCGGTCCGCGGTCGGGATGGTGCTCGTCACGATCGCGCAGACGGCGGCCAGGGTGATCCTGAAGCTGGCCTCTCTGGTCCTCGCAGTGATCGCGAAAGCGCGTGCCTTCGTCCAGGGGATCGTCTCCGGGATCATGCGGGTGGTGGGCATCGCGCTCGGGGTGGTCCGTGCCCCGGTCCAGGCGCTGCTCCGGTTCGGGGCGACGATCCTGCAGCGAGCCCGGTCGTTCGTCTCCGGCCTCGTCGACCGTCTCATCTCGTTGTTCCGGCGCGGCACGACCACGGCATCCGTCCCGGACACCCAGGAGGTGACCGAGGGGGCCCAGGCGTACCAGACCGATCGGCTTGCCGCCGCTGCCGGAATGAGGTCGCCGGTCCTCGTCGTGCTCGCGGGCCTGACCGCACTCGAGCTTGCCGTCCTTGCCACGATCGCCCTGCTCCTGGTCATCATCCTGGCGATCTTCATCTGGGAGGTCGTGCTTCCCGCGGTGAACCGCTTCTTCACCTGGCTCAAGCTCCAGCTGATGATGTTCCTTGCGTGGGTGATCACCCTGATCACGACCACGACGACCACGCCGAGGACCAGGCCGAGGACCAGGACGCGCCGCCGGCGTCGTCGGCAGCGGGCCCGTCTGCGTTGGAACGCCGCCCGGAACTCACCGCGGGCGGTCGCATCGGGGGGACTGCCCGGGTCCCTGCAGTTCACCGGGAAGCCGCTGCCGGTGCGCAACCCGGATGCGCACCACTCCTGGCCGAAGAACGTGGGCGGCCTGCCGTCCCAGCCGCTGATCGGCGCCACCCGGGAGGTCCACATGTCGGTGCTCCACGGCGTGGCCAACGCGGTATCCGCGTCGTTCGCGGCCAGGTGGAGGGTCCCCTTCGCCTTCAACCGGTACAACTTCGAGATGGTCAACGCGATGCGGGCGAGCCCGACCCGGAAGAACCAGTTCGCGGCGGCCCTCGGTGCGGGCTACGCGGCTCTCAACGGGTCGTGCAGCCCGCCGATCCCACCCGCTGCCTACGCGCGGGGCATCGCGGCGACGAGGGCGGTCCTGTGATCACGACCAGCACGTTGACGATGTACGAACACGAACAGCCGGCATCGGCCTGGGCGGGCATCGATGACGTCCTCGGCGACGTCGCGCCAGGACTCCCGGTCGACCGGTCCTTGGAGTTCGGTCGTTCGATCGCCCTGGAGGACGCCGCCGAGGCAGAGGCGCTCGCCGCTCGGCTGCGGGACGCAGGGCTGGTCGTCGAGGTCGCCCGGGACACAGTGCTGGAGGACTCGGACTACGAGATGGCCGAGTACGTCGGCATCTACGGCACGGACCCCGGGCGCAAGCTCGTGCGCAACGAGAAACGAGCGCTGGCCCCGACCGGCCCCTGCCCGACCTGCGGCGGGCAGGACGCGCTGGACGTCCGGCAGGTCGAGCCGTTCGAGGTCAAGGAGTCGGTGCCCCCCGGTGCGCTCGAGGTCGTCGCACTGCCCGGGGGAGGCATCGCGGTCTCCGCGAGGTTGGCGGGTCTTCTCGGTGAGCTGTCCGGCGTACGGCTCACCCCGCTCTCCCCGGGTCTGGTGCAGGTGACCGCCGAGCGGGTCGTCCTGGTGCCCTGCAGAACGCACACGACCGTGCGGGGCGAGCCGCACTGCCCGGACTGCGGTCGCGCGCGTGGCGATGTCGAGGGGTATTTCTGGGTCAGTGACGCCCAGGTGGCCGGCTCGGATCTGGTGGCGCGCAACCGGAACGGGATGTCCTTCCTGTTCGCGAGCCGGAGGATGCTGGACCTGCTCGCCGGGGCCGAGGGCCTGACGACGTACGACGTGATGCGGCTCTGCCAGCACGACGACCTGCAGTAGCGTCGGACCGGCGTCCGCGTGCGCGGGCGCACGGACCAGAACGGAGCCGTCATGGCTGCACGAATCCTTCTCTTCGGCGCGACCGGCTACACCGGTGACCTCACCGCGCGCAGCCTGGTCCGCCAGGGCGCGAGCCCGGTGCTGGTGGCGCGCAGCGCCGAGCGGGTGCAGGCACTCGCTGCCGAGCTCGGCGGGCTCGAGACCCTCGTCGCCGACGTCTCGCGTCCGGAGAGCGTGGCTGACGCCGTCCAGCCGGGCGACGTCCTGATCAGCACGGTGGGACCGTTCCTCCGCTTCGGCGAGCCTGCCGTGCGCGCCGCTGCGGAGAAGGGTGCGCACTACCTCGACTCGACCGGCGAGGGCCCGTTCATCCGCGAGGTCTTCGAGGAGTGGGGACCGATCGCCGCCGCCAACGGCACCGGCCTGCTGACGGCGTTCGGTTTCGACTACGTCCCGGGAAACCTCGCCGCGGCCCTGGCGCTCGCCGAAGCCGGCCCGGACGCGGTGGCGGTCGACGTCGGCTACTTCCCGGTGGGCTTCAAGATCAGCGGCGGCACCCGGACGTCGATCGCGGGGATGATGCTCGAGGACGGTTTCGCCTTCCGCGACGGACGGGTCCAGGTCGAGCGAGCCGGGCGGCACCGGCGGACGTTCGACGTCGCCGGCAAGGCGATGACCGGGGTCAGCCTGCCCGGCTCCGAACACTTCGGGCTTCCGCAGGTGCACCCCACCCTGCAGGAGGTCGGCGTCTTCCTCGGTGTCCCACCGGCAGCTGCTCGCGCGATGAGCGCCGGCACCGCGGTGAGCACGCCGGTGCGCAAGTCGGAGACGCTCCGCGGACTCGGTGGCAAGGCGGCCGCGCGCTTCGTCAAGGGCTCGACCGGCGGACCGACCGCCGAGGAACGCTCGCGCTCGAGCCACACGATGGTGGCGGAGGCGCGGTCGGTCTCGGGCGCGGTGCTGGCGACGGTGACGCTGCAAGGTCCGGACCCGTACGACTTCACCGGCGACATCCTCGCCTGGGGTGCGATCCGCGCCGCCGAGTCCGGGATGCTCGGCTCCGGCGCGCTCGGCCCGGTGGCGGCGTACGGGCTCGGCGCCCTCACCGAGGGCTGCGCGCAGGCCGGGCTGGCCCGGGTCTGATCAGCGCGGTCTGATCAGCGCGGGGTGCCCGCGTGATCAGGGTTCATCAGCCCGCCGCCGTGATCCCCGAGACCCGGGCCGGGGACAGGTGCCGGGCCAGGAAGCTGACCTGATCGGCGAGGATCTGCCGCTGCCAGTCGCCGTCGTAGACGTCGAAGTGGTCGACCGGGTAGGTGAGGACCTCGGCGAACGAGCCCGCGTTCTGGGCTGCGTCCCAGGCTGCCGCCGGTGGTGCGACGGCGTCGTTCTCGCCGACCTGGACCAGGATCGGGGTACGCAGTGCGGAGGCCTTCCGGGTCGGCCGGTTGAACGCGACTTCCAGGACCGCGCGTGCGCAGACCTCGTTGTGCCAGGTCGGACCGGCGAGCTCCAGGTAGCCCTCGACGGCGCCCGGTGCGGTGATCATCGCCGTCGTCCCCGGCGCACCGACGATCGGCAGGTGGTGCGGGCTGCGACGCAGGAGGGCACGCAGGGCATCGCGGACCCCGTGCGCGACCAGCGGCGCCAGCTTGGCCGGATGCGCCCGGACGATGGCGAGCAGCGCGGCGAGGCCGTCCATCGCCGGCGTCAGCGACAGGATCGCCGCGATCCGCCTGTCGGCGACGGCGACGGGGACGACATGGCCGCCCGAGTACGACGTGCCCCAGAGCACGATCCGCTCCGGATCGACACCCGGAAGAGCGCGCGCCGCAGCGATCGCGGCGTGGTAGTCCTCGCGCTGGCGGCGGTAGGAGACCCGCTGTCGCGGGGTGCCGTCCGACGTACCGAAGCCGCGGTAGTCGAAGACGAGGACGTCGAACCCAGCGGAGGCGAAGCCGTCGGCGTACGCCAGCAGCCCGGTGTCGCGGGTCCCTCCGAAGCCGTGCGCCATCACGACGCAGGGGCGCGCGCTCGCCTCGTCAGTGGTGGCGGTCAGATGCCACGCTCCGCAACGCACGCCGTTGCTGTCGAAGGTGACGTCGCGGTGGGAGAGTCTGCTCATACCTGCGAGCGTGGCGCAGCGGGCATTGCTGAGTCTTGGCTTCGACCGACACGTTTTTGTCTTGCTCCGACAGGTCCTTCTGCTGCGGTCAGGAGCGGGTGAGGCTTGCCCGGTACTGGCGCGGGGTCTGCCCGAACCAGCGCCGGCAGGCCCGGTTGAGGCTGCTCTGCTCCGCGAACCCGAGCAGTCCGGCGACCTGACCGAGGTAGAGCCGGGGTTCGGCGAGGTAGCGGATGGCCTGCTTGCGCCGCTCGTCGTCGATGATGTCCTGGCACCGGATCCCCTCCGCGGCCAGCCGCCGCTGCAAGGTCCGGGGGTGCACCGCCAACTGTGCGGCGATCGCCTCGGACGTGGCCTGGCCGACCGGAAGCAGCCGCCGGCTCAGCGCCGCGACCTGCTCGGCGAACGTGGACTCGTGCAGCCCGAACTCCGTCTCCAGATACCTGGTCGCGATCCGGTGCGTCTCCTGGTCGGCGCTGTCGATCTGCTTGTCCGCCAGGGCTGCCGGGACCTGGAAGCGGTACTCGGCCTGACCGAACAGCACCGGGCATCCGAGTGCCTCGGCGTAGGAGGAGTCCGGCCCGAGCTGCTCGTGCATGAGCGAGACGGACGCCAGGTGCGCGTCACCTCCGGCGAGCAGGCCGACGATGCGGGAGAAGTTCGCGATGCTCAGTTCGTAGGCCTGCCCGAGATCGGCGACGCCACGCTCGGTGATCTCGTAGGTGAGGGTCAGGTCCGATCCGGTGCTCGGCTCGACCACCTCCAGCCTCAGTGCCGGCGAGTGGACGTACAGGAAGTTGGCGACCGCCGTGAGTGCGTCCCGCACCGTCCGGGCGTTGCGGACGATGACCGCGATCGGGCCCAGGATGTCGAGGCCCTGCCACCGGGACAGGCGCAGTCCGAAGTCGGGGCAGTCGAGTTCGGCGGCGGTCGTCTCGATGAGCTGCGCCCCTGACCTGAAGTCGATGAACGCGTCGGGCTCGTGCTCGGCCTCTGCCGGTATCCCGAACCGGGACAGCAAAGGGCCCGGTCGACCGCCCAGCTCGCGGACCAGGTCGGAGTAGCCCCAGAGGTTCGTGGCGCGGATCAGACTGCCCATGCGCTCCGTCGTCCTCCGTCTGGCGCTTGTCGGGAGAGGCCAAAAACGTGTCGTACGAGGCCAAGACTAGCGGGTGCTGTCCCGGCCATCCTCGATCTAGCAACCGAATCCCGGACCCGGTCGACACAAGGCGAGGAAGCCATGAGCGCACACCACTTCGATGTCCTGATCATCGGTGCCGGTCTGTCCGGCATCGGCACGGCCTGCCAGGTGATCGACCAGCACCCGGGCAAGTCGATCGCCGTCCTGGAACGCCGCGAACGCCTCGGCGGGACCTGGGACCTGTTCAAGTACCCGGGCATCCGCTCGGACTCCGACATGTTCACCTTCGGCTACGAGTTCAGGCCGTGGCACGACCTCAAGGTCCTCGCCGACGGCGCCTCGATCCGGCAGTACATCGAGGACACCGCGACTGAGTACGGCATCGACGAGAAGATCCATTACGGCCTCAAGATCGTCACCGCTGACTGGTCGTCCGCCGACAGCCGGTGGACCCTCACCGCACTGCACGAGGCGTCCGGCGAGATCGTCACCTACACCTGTGGGTTCCTGATCAGCTGTACCGGCTACTACAACTACGACGCCGGCTACCTGCCGGAGTTCCCGGGCGCCGACCGCTTCGAGGGGCGGAGCATCCACCCGCAGCACTGGCCCGAGGATCTGGACTACACGGGTAAGAAGGTCGTCGTGATCGGCAGCGGCGCCACCGCTGTGACGCTGGTCCCGGCGATGGCCGGAAAGGCCGGCCACGTGACGATGCTGCAGCGCTCTCCGTCGTACGTCTTCTCGTTGCCGGCGGTGGACAAGATCTCCGGGGTCCTGGGACGGGTGCTTCCGGACAGGACGGTCTACGCGTTCGCGCGGTGGCGCAACATCGTGATCCAGCGCGGCCTGTACCTGGCGTGCCGCCGGTTCCCGAAGACGATGCGGACCTTCCTGCTCGGTCAGGTCAAGCGCAAGGTCGGTCCCGACGTCGACATGAGTCACTTCACGCCGCAGTACATGCCCTGGGACGAGCGTCTCTGCGCGGTGCCCGACGGCGACCTGTTCGAGGCGCTGAAGTCCGGTGACGCCTCCGTCGTGACCGACCACATCGAGACCTTCACCGAGAAGGGCATCCTGCTGAAGTCCGGTCAGGAGCTCGAGGCGGACATCATCGTCACGGCCACGGGGCTGCAGGTACAGATGCTCGGCGGCATGAAGCTGACCGTCGACGGCGAGGCGCGCGAGCTGCACGACCAGATGACCTACAAGGGTGTTCTCGTCGAGGACCTGCCGAACCTGGCCTGGATCTTCGGGTACACCAACGCGCCGTGGACGCTGAAGTCCGACATCGCCGGCAAGTACCTGTGCCGCTTGTTCGAGCACATGGACGACCACGGTCACATGGTCGCCACACCCCGTGACGCCGACGACTCCGCGCTCGACATGGGCATGCTCGACCAGCTGCAGTCCGGCTACGTCCAACGGGCCAAGGACACCTTGCCGCGCCAGGGCTCGAAGAACCCGTGGAAGGTGCTGATGCACTACGGGCAGGACTCCAAGCTGCTGCTCGAGGACCCGGTCGCCGACGGCCTGCTGAGCTTCGAGGTGCCTGTGCCGACCGAGGCCGTGGCATGAGTGAGCTCGCCGTTGCGGTGGCCCCGCTGGTGGTGTTCTGGACTGTCCCGGTGGTCCCGTTGTTCGTTGCGGCGGTCGTCGGCGCTGCCGAGGCCGTGACTCAGCGCGGTCGGTAGGACCGCGCGGACTCCTAGGCGCCCCTGGTCGTCAGCACAGCCGGCCCACAGAGTCCGCCTTCACGGTGGTCGTGTCAGACACACACGACTCATCAGGAGGATCCGACATGGACAGATCGACGATGGCCCGGACCGGCATCGCCGGGGCGGTCGCGGGGCTGGGGCTGGCGGTGGGCGGCGTCGCGATGGCGTCGGCGGACTCGCCGGACTCGGCCGACGGCGCTCGCCCGGACCGAGGACACGCCGCCGAGGTGCTCGCCGAGGAGCTCGGGCTCGAGGAGGACGTCGTCCAGGAGGCGCTCAGCGCCGTCCGCGACGACCTGCGCCCGGAGAAGCCGGACACGACCGACGCGACCCCGCCCGAGCCGCCGACCGACGCCGAGCGCGCCGAGCGCCAGGCCGCGTTCGCGGCCGCGCTCGCGAAGGAACTCGACGTGTCCGAGGCGAGAGTGACGGCGGCCCTCGAGGTGCTGGAGAAGGAGGCCGAGGCCGACCAGGCAGAGCTGCGCGCGGACATGCGCGAGCGTCTCGTCGAACGGCTGGACGCCGCGGTGAAGGAAGGCACCCTGACCGAGGCCGACAAGACCTCGGTGCTGAAGGCGTACGACGCCGAGGTGATCGGCGGCGGTCCGCGCGGCGGGTTCGGTGGCGGCTTCGGCGGTGGCCCGCACGGCTCCGGGCCCGCCGGTGGTGAAGCGCCGACGACCTGACTGACGGCGGGCGGCGGGTCGAGCCGAGAACGAGGAGGCCCGGACAGGCGTTGTCCGGGCCTCCTCGCCTCAGCTGCCGACCTGCGTCGCAGAGCCGTCCGAAGTCCCGTCCCGTCGTAGTCGAGGGTGCGATGATGCCGTCGTGGTGGGATCACCGGACGTGCCGCTCGTCGGTCGTGGGCGGGAGCTGACCGCGCTTCGAGAAGCCGTGACCGATGCCGCGGCCGGAGAGCCTGGTGCAGTGCTCATCGCCGGCGAGGCCGGAGTCGGGAAGAGCCGTCTGGTTCGCGCACTGCTCGAGGAGCTGCCGGATCGGGACAGACTCGTCCTCCGCGCGCAGTGCGTCGACCTCGGCGACCCCGGCCTTCCCTATCTGGCGATGGTCGACCTGGTGCGGGCGGTCAGGGCGTTCTCCGGGACCGTTCCCGCGACCGCGGCGCTTCTCGAGCAGTTCCCGGTGCTCATCGGTCTGACCGACCCGAACACGTCTGGCGACGACCCGATCGACGATTCGCGCCGTCTCCAGATCTTCGACGCGATGGCAGCACTGCTCGGACGGCTCGGCGACCTCGCCGGTCCGGTCGTCGTGGTGGTGGAGGACGTGCAGTGGCTGGACTCCTCGTCCGCGGCGTTCCTCCGGTTCCTGCTCAGCCGGATGACGACGGAGCGGCTCGCGGTGATCGGCACCGTCCGCACCGACGGGCTCGCCGCGCGCCCCGGCGCTCGACAGCTGCTGAACGCACTCGACCGGCTGCCGTCGGTACGCCGCATCGACCTCAAGCCGTTCGACGGCGACGAGGTCGCGGAGTACCTGTCCCGGCTCGACGCGCCCGCGAGCCCGGAGCTCGCCGCCGAGGTGTTCCGGCGTACCGGCGGGAACGCCTACTACGTGCAGACGCTGGCGGCCAGTGCGGACGACACCGGCATCGACGGTGGGTTGCCCCGGGCCCTGGCCGACCTGCTGGTCGGCAGGCTCGACGGGCTGTCCGACGATGTCACAGCCGTGGTGCGGGCAGCCGCGGTCGGCGCGCAGGCGGTGCCCGACAGGCTGCTGCGGTCGGTGGCTGGTCTCTCCGATGCCGCGACGGACGAGGCGCTGCGTGTCGCCGTGGCGGAGGGGTTTCTCGTCATCGACGGTCGAGGCTTCTCCTTCGCCCACGACCTGCTCCGTTCCGCTGTGTACGACGATCTGCTCCCCGGTGAGCGAGCACGGCTGCACGGCAGGTACGCGGCCGGGCTGGAGGCCAGGATCGGCGGGACTGCGCACGCCGCGCACGTGGCACACCACTACGCAGAGGCACAGGACCCGACGAAGCTGCTGACCTGGTCGGTCCGGGCGGCCGAAGAGGCGATGCTGGTGGTCGCGCCGGCCGAGGCTCTCGAGCATCTGGAGCACGCTCTCGCTGCCTGGCCGGCCGTCGCCGACCCGGCGACGGCCGCAGGGCTCGGTGAGGGCCGGCTGGCGATCCGGGCAGCACGTGCGGCCGGGCTGGCCGGACAGAGCGCGACCGCACGCGACTGGGCGAGTCGGGCGGTCGAGCTGTGCGATCCGGAGGACGATCCGGTGGGCGCGCTGCAGGCTCGGGCGCAACTGGCCGGACACCTGGTGGCGGTGGACGCCGGCGACCAGGCGGTCGCGGCGGCCGAAGCGGCGGTGCGACTCGCCGAGCAGGACGAGATCGACGAAGCCTCGGTCGCGATCGCGTACGCCGTACTCGCGCGGGCCCTGCTCGCCGCCCGCCGTGCCGACGACGCGCGGCCGGCAGCCGATCGCGCACTCGACGCGGCCCGGGCGGCCGGCGCGCCAGGGCTGGAAGTCGACGCACTCACCACGTCGGCATTCCTCGACGAGCTCGGCGGCGACCGGGAGGCTGCCGCGGCTCGGCTCGGCGGTGCCCTCCGGCTCGCGCGTGACCAGGGCGAGCTGGCCGCGGAACTGCGGGTGCACTACATGCTGGCGTCATTGCACTACTACAACGGCGACGTCGCGGCTTCGCTCCCGGTCATCGCGGCGGCGATGGCCAGGGTGACGCAGAGCGGCCTGCTCTGGAGCGACCCGGGTGTCGAACTGCGGGTGCTGGACACGGTCGCTCGCTTCGCGACGGGAGACCTCACCGGGAGTCTTGCTGCGGCGCAGGCGACCTCCGGCACTCCGCCCGATGTCGCGGCCGCGCGGCTCGCTGCGGTCAGCTGCCATCCCGCGGTCGCCCTCGGCGATCCGGACGCCGCTCGACGGCTCGGGGACCTGCGTCGGAGCTGGGACGTCGATCCGCAGGTCGCCCTGGTCGCCGGCGGCTGCGAAGCCGATCACCTGACCTGGGAAGGGGACCTCGCCGGAGCGGTCGCGGTCGCCGAACGGGCGCAGGCCCAGCTGGATTCGGCGGTCGGACCAGGGATGTACGGCGGACTGTGGTTGTCGGCGTTGGGGTTGGCGGCGCTGGCCGACGACGCGGCAGGATGCCGCAGCCGACGCGAGGACACTGCGCTGGCAGCCGTGCTCGAGAAGGGCGAGGTCCTGATGCGGCGGGTCGAGGGCCTCGTCGCCAGCGGGCGCGGCCGGCCCGGCGGCCTGGGACCGGAGGGCCGCGCCTGGCACGCTCGCGCGGTGGCCGAGCACGCCCGGCTCCACGGTGTGCCGGCCGTCGCGCCATGGCAGGACGCGTTGGATGCCTTCGGTTACGGGCACGTCTACGAACAGGCGCGGTGCCACTGGAGGCTGGCCGAGGCACTCGTCGCCGCCGGCGACCGTGACGGCGCCCGCGCGCACGCCGAGCAGGCCGCCTCGCTGGCCGAGCAGATGCAGGCGGAGCCGTTGCGACAGGCGGTGGCCGCGACGATCGCCGGCGCCCGGCTGAGCGCGTCGGCAGGCGCCGAGTCGGTGTTCACGAAGCGCGAGCAGGAGATCATCGCGCTGGTGGCCGAGGGCCTGACCAACCGCGAGATCGGCCAGCGCCTGTTCATCAGTGAGAAGACGGCAAGCGTGCACCTCAGCAACCTGATGGCGAAGCTCAACGTGTCCAGCCGGACCGAGGCGGTCACGGTGGCTCAGCGGCGCGGGCTGCTCAACGTGATCTGAACCGTGCGCGATCTCCTCATGTCTGAGGGCACCCCTTAGTCCCAGATTCGACTCGTGCCCAGCCGCACCGTGCGGAGGCGACGAGGAGGAACGAGAGATGGAGACCACGCAGACTCATCAGCGGCTGGCAGGCGAGGTCGCCGGGGCCGTGTACGACGGCTCCGACCCCGCGAGCCGGACCGAGACCGCCGGCTTCAACCTGGCGATCACCCACAACCCGGAGATCGTGGTCGCGGCCACCAGTGCCGAGGACATCGCGGCCGCCGTACGGCACGCGAACGAGGCCGGTCTTCCGGTCGCCGTCCAGGCGACCGGCCACGGCGCGGTCGCACCGGCCGACGGCAGCGTGTTCGTCTCGACCCGGGGCATGCAGGGAGTCCGGATCGACCCGGTCACCCGCAGCGCGCGGGTCGAGGCCGGAGTCCGCTGGCGACAGGTGATCGACGCCGCCGTGCCGCACGGGCTCGCCCCGCTGTCCGGATCGTCGTCGGGAGTCGGCGTTGTCGGCTACACCCTCGGCGGCGGGATGGGCCACCTCGCCCGCCGGCACGGCTTCGCGGCCGACCACGTCCGTTCGCTCGAACTGGTCACCGCCGACGGAACGATCCGGACGGTCACCGCGCAGAGCGACCCGGAGCTCTTCTGGGCGGTCCGCGGCGGCCAGGGCGGTTTCGGCATCGTCTCCGCGATCGAGTTCGACCTGATCGAGGTGCCCGAGTTCTTCGGCGGCGCGCTGATCTTCCCCGCGCCGGCGATCGCGGACGTGCTGCACGCGTTCGCGGCCTGGGCGCCGACCCTCCCCGAGGAGGTGACGACGTCGGTCGCCCTGCTCCGGCTGCCGCCGACCGAGGACGTGCCGCCCCCGCTGCGCGGTGTGGTCAGCCTCGCCCTCCGCTTCGGGTTCACCGGATCCGCGGAGCAGGGTGAGGGGCTGCTCGCACCGATGCGGAAGGTCGCCGCTCCGCTGCTCGACTCGATCGGGCCGATGTCGTACGCCGCCGTGGACGGCATCCACATGGATCCGCCGGACCCGCTGCCCGCAGTGACGCGCGGGGGCTTGCTGCACTCGCTGCCCGCCGACGCGATCGACACCCTCCTGCAGGTGGCAGGACCCGACGTGGAGATCCCGCTGGCTGTGGTCGAGCTCCGCCTGATGGGCGGTGCCCTCGCCCGGCCCGCGGCCGAGCCGAACGCTGTGGCCGGCCGTGACGGCGCCTACGCGGTCACCGCGATCGCCCCGGCCCCGCCGCCGCTCATGGATGTCGCTCCGGTGGTCGCCCAGGGCGTGCTGGACGCGCTCGCGCCGTGGTCGACCGAAACCGGCCTGGCCAACTTCGCCGGCCACGGCGGTGAGGCGCTGAGCCGTGTCTGGACGCCGGACGTGGCGGAGCGACTGCGCCGGGTGAAGGCGTCGGTCGACCCGGGGAACCGGTTCGGTGGCGCGTTCGCGCCGTCGGTGACGCCGGTGGGTCTGCGATGAGCCGGCCGGTCGTCGTCGTCGAACCCGGTCAGGGTCACCGCGTCGGCAACGTCGAGTTCCTCGCCCGGACGGAGGACACGCCGTTCTTCAACCTGTCGATCATCGTGCTCGCACCCGGGCAGGGGGTGCCGAGTCATCGGCACGCTGCCGAGGACGACTCGTTCCTGGTGCTCGACGGGACCCTCACCGTGACCGTCGGCGACGACGACCGGCAGGTGCAGGCCGGGCCGGGCATGTTCGTGCTCGTCCCGGTCGGCACCGCGCACGCGATCGTCAATGCCGGGGAGACCGACGTACGGATGCTGAACGTGCACTCGCCCGGCGGGTTCGACCGCAGGATCGGGCTCGGCTGAGAACACGAAAGGCCCGCCGGACCGGACCGGCGGGCCTTTCGCACATCCTCAGAGGTCGGTGGCGATGACCTTCTCGATGTTCCGTTCGGCGAGGGCGGTGATCGTGACGAACGGGTTGACGGTGGTGTTCCCGGGTATCAGTGCGCCGTCGATGACGTACAGCCCGTTGTACCCGTGCAGCCGGCCGTAGTTGTCGGTCGCCTTGTTCAGGACGGCACCACCCAGCGGGTGATAAGTGAGCCCGTCCTGCCAGATCTTGTAGCCGCCGAAGAGGTCGGTCCGGTAGATCGTCCCCTCCTTGCTGTTGATCTTGTCGAAGATCGTCTTGGCCATGGTGATCGAGTCCTGCTTCCAGGCGGTCTGCCAGGACAGGTCGACATTCTGGGTGGCCGGGTTCCACGAGAACTCGGCTCGACGGGCCGTGTTCGTGATCGACAGGTACAGCGACGCGTAGGTCTCGATGCCGGTCGGCAGGGGCGCGACCTCGGCGAACGCACCACCGGCGTCCCAGTTGTCGATGCCGGAGCACGGGATCGTCGACTGCAGCGTCCCCGTGGAGTCCCACATGTGGTTGGCGCGCCCGCACATCACGTTGCCGTTGTCGCCCCAGCCTTTGCCGACCTCGGCGTTGAGGCCGGGCAGGGCCCCGGTCGACTTCATCTTCACCAGCAGCTTGCTGGTGCCGACGCTGCCGGCCGCGAAGAACACCTTGGCGGCCGTCACTGTCTTTGTCGCCACGACGGTGCCGGCGGTGTTGATCTGCTCCATCGAGACCGTGTAGCCGCCACCTGCGGCAGGCGCCACCGAGGTGACCCGGTGCAGCGGCGAGACGTTCACCTTGCCGGTGGCCAGGGCGGCCGCGAGGTAGGTCTGGACCAGGGACTTCTTCCCGTGGTCGTTGCCGTACATCACCTGCGCGTCCAGCGCGGACCGCGGCGCGGTGCTGGCCTGCTCGGCCTTCATGTAGTCCCAGTCGTAGACGGTCGGCACGAACGTCCAGGGGAAGCCCGAGCGGCCGGCGTGCTTACGGCCGACGCGTGCGTACTTGTAGCAACTCGCGGTCTCGAACCAGGCCGGATCGATGTTGCCGACGCCGAGGGCGGCGTTCGCCCGCGGGTAGTAGGTGCTGTACATCTCGGCGGCATCGACCGACGGCAGGATCGAGGCGAACCGGGACTGCTTCGGCGTGACCGCCATGCCGCCGTTGACCAGCGACCCGCCGCCGACGCCCCGGCCCTGGTAGACGGTGATGCCCGCGAACTCCTCGGCGTCGAGGACGCCGGTGTACTTCGAGATGTTGCTGTCGATCGGGAACCCGAAGAAGTTGCTGACCGGTGCCTTGGTCTTGGTGCGGAGCCAGTACGCCCGCTGGTCGGGCGAGGTCACCTTGGGGAAGATCTTCCCGTCCGAGCCGGGGGTGTCCCACGACATCCCCATCTCGACCATCTCGACATTGACCCCGGCCTGGGCCAGACGGAGTGCCGCGACCGATCCGCCGTACCCGGTGCCGATGACCAGCACGGGCACGGAGGCGCCGTTGCCGATGCTCGCCGCAGCGGCCGACGAGGCCGGGCCGACAAGCGGGATTCCCAGTGCTGACACCCCGAGAACAGACCCCGTGCCGGCCAGGAAACCGCGCCGGCTGACGCGTGCGTTCCCCAGGCCCGGGGCTGGTGACTTCTTCATGTGATCTCCCTCACTCGCCAACAGAATGGAACACGTTCTATCGGTCCGACCGGGTTCCGTCACCCCCTACCGAGGAGTAACTAGACCGGCATGGCTGAGTCGGTACTCAACAAAGGGCTCGACCTCAACAAGGGTTGAGGATCTAGCGTCACGGTCATGACTTCAGCTGACTCTCACGTGCGTCCGGCAGGCGACCGCGATGCCTTCGGTCGCCAGGGATTCGGTGCGATGAGGCTGCGGGACGGGACCGGTGGCGGCGCGGATCGAGACCCGGTGGCCGTGGTCCATGCCGCGCTCGATGCCGGCATTGCGATGGTGGACACCGCGGACGCCTACCGGAACGAGGAGCTGGTCGGCCGGGCGATCAGAGGCCGGCGTGAGGAGGTGCTGCTGGCCAGCAAGTTCGGGCTGGTCTGGCAAGCGGAGGTCGCCCGTGGTTTCGACGTACGGGCCGATCCGTCGTATGTGCGGCAGGCATGCGAGGCCAGCCTGCGACGGCTCGGAGTCGACGAGATCGACCTCTACTACCTGCACCACCGCAGTGACGCGACGCCGATAGAGGAGACAGTCGGCGCGATGGCTGAACTGGTCGTCCAGGGAAAGGTGCGCGCTCTCGGCTTGTCCAACGTGACCGCCGAGGACCTGCGTCGCGCGCACGCCGTCCATCCGATCGCGGCACTGCAGGAGCAGTGGTCGGTGACCCAGCGCGACATCGAGCAGCACCTGTTGCCTGTGGTGCAGGACCTCGGCACGGTGATCGTGGCGCACTCCCCGGCCGGTCACGGACTCCTGCACCGGACTCCGAGCGGGTCCGACGAGGAAGGAGGCCGTGCTCCGGGTGCCGCGCTGGAAGAGATCGGTGCGGCCTGTGAGGCCACGGCGGGACAGGTCGCGCTCGCCTGGGTCCATCATCGGCAGCAGGTGCACGGAGTGCGCGTGGTCCCGCTTCCGGGGACTACCAGCGTCAGCCACCTACGCGCGAACGTCGCCGCTGCGGACCTGAGCCTGTCCGAGAGCGACCTGGGACGTCTCGACACCTTCGGGTCGCATTCGTAGCCCGACGGAGCGGACCGGTGGCTTCTCGATCGAGCACGGTTCTCCTAGGATCGACGCGGGCCGTGGAGGAGGTAGCCGATGGGCGCATCGTTCGCGTGGGGGACCCTCGCGGCCTCCTCGCTGGTGATCGGGGCCTTCATCGGACTCTGGTTCAAGATGAGCCTCCGCGGGGTCGGCCTGGTGATGGGCTTCGGTGCCGGTGTGCTGATCAGCGCGGTCGCCTTCGACCTCGTCGAGGAAGCGGCCGGCAGTTCTTCGGACCACTGGTCGCTGGCGGCCGGGATGTTCGCCGGGTGCGCCGTCTTCTTCGGCGGCGACCTGCTGATCGACCGGATGGGCGGCAGCGGTCGCAAGCGCGCGGCCGGGAGCGACGAGGACGGCTCGGCCCTGTCGATCGTCCTCGGCACCGTCCTCGACGGGATCCCCGAGTCGATGGTGATCGGGCTGACGATCTTCCAGGGCGGCGAAGTGGGAGCGGCGTACCTCGCCGCCGTCTTCATCTCGAACCTGCCGGAGTCGATCTCGTCGACGAAGGGCCTGGTCATCGGCGGCTGGAAGACCTCGCGCATCCTCTGGATGTGGATCGGGATCGCCCTGGTCTCCGGTCTCGCCTCGCTCGCCGGGTACGCCGCGTTCCAGGACGCGGCACCGTCGACCGTCGCCTTCGTGCTCTCGTTCGCGGCCGGCGCGATCCTGACCATGCTCGCGGACACGATGATGCCCGAGGCGTACGAGCACGGCGGGAAGCTGGTCGGCGTCGTGACCACGGTCGGCTTCGTGGTGGCGTACGCGATCCACTCGCTCGGCTAGCGTGCAGGGATGGATCTGTACGACGTGATGCGCACGACCGCCGCGGTCCGGGAGTTCACCGGGGACCCGCTGACCGACGAGGTGCTGCACACGATCCTCGACAACGCCCGCTTCGCGCCCAGTGGAGGCAACCGGCAGGGCACCCAGGTGATCGTGGTCCGCCAGCGCGAGACCCGCGAGGCGCTGGTGGAGCTGACCCTGACCGGGGCGCGGCGCTACACCGCGCAGCGGATCGCCGGGGAGGTCCCGTGGAACCCGGTCACCCCGACGGCGCTCACCGACGAGGAGATCGCGGCGACCGAGGTCCCGGAGAGTTTCACCGCACCGCTGCTCTCGGCCTCGGTCGTCCTCGTCGTCTGCGTCGACCTGAACCTCGTCGCAGCACTCGACCAGGACCTCGACCGCATCGGGCTGATCAGCGGAGGGTCGGTGTACCCGCTCGTCTGGAACATCCTGCTCGCCGCCCGCAACGAGGGCTTCGGCGGGACGATCACCACGATGGCCGTCGCCGAGGAGCCCCGGGTCAAGGAGCTGCTGGGCATCCCGGAGTCGTACGCCGTTGCGTGCGTGGTCCCGATGGGCAAGCCTGTGAAGCAGCTGACCAAGCTGCGCCGGGTCGGGGTCTCCGACCTGGCGCGCCGTGAGAACTGGAACGGAGGAGCCTTCGATGTCTGAGCTGGACCTGGCGGCAATCGAGGTCGAACGCGAACGGATCCGCTCGACGTACCTGGCCGACGAGAGTTCGCGCCCGGCATCGACGGCGCGCGGCCTGCACCACTTCGCGATCGTCGCGCGCGACGTCGAGGAGACCGTCCAGTTCTACTCCGGCCTTCTCGGCTTCCCTCTCACCGACATCTTCGAGAACCGCGATTACCAGGGGTCGAACCACTTCTTCTTCGACATCGGGAACAACAACCTGATCGCCTTCTTCGACTTCCCCGGTCTCGACGTCGGCCCGTACGCCGAGGTCCTCGGCGGGCTGCATCACGTGGCGATCTCGGTGGAGCCGGAGAAGTGGGCGATGCTGAAGGCCCGCCTGGACGACGCCGGGGTCGAGTACCAGAGCATGAGCGGCAGCTCGATCTACTTCCGTGATCCCAACGGCGCCCGCCTCGAGCTCATCTCCGACCCGCTGGGGGAGATGTACGGCACCAAGGTGCTCTGAGGCGGGACGCCGCATCCCGGTCAGACCGCGAGCGTGTTGATGCCCGGTGTCTGGTCGGCCCGGGTGAACTCGACGAACCGGGCGTCCTCGTCGATGTGGACGTTGTGGCCCGGCCGGAGGTGGTAGGCCACGCCGGCCGTCAGCTGCTCGGACTCTCCGTCGGTGTAGCGGACCGTGCAGGCGCCTGCCAGCACGTACCCGAAGTGGTCCTCCTGGCAGGCCCCGTCGGGGAGGTCGGCGAACCATTCGCCGGTGTCCAGTCCGGCCTTCCACTGCTCCAGGGCGATGACCATGCCGCCGGACTCGGCCCGGTGCTGGCGCCCGAGGCCGTCGAGCTCGACCGCGACATCGGTGTTCTCGATGGTGAACGTTCCCATTGCTCTGCTCCTTGCTCGGGACCGACCGGATGCGGTCCATGTGGGGAACCTAGAAGTTGAACCCGGGTTCAAGGTCAAGGGCTTGACCTTGAACCCCGGTTGAAGGTTTACCGTGGACGGATGCGGATCTCCGAGCTCGCTGACCGGGTCGGAGTGCCCACTTCGACGGTGCGGTACTACGAACGGATCGGGCTGCTCGGAGCCCCCGAACGGACCTCGGCCGGGTACCGCACCTACGACGAGGACTCCGCGACCCGGTTGCTGTTCGTCGCCCGGGCGCGCCGGCTCGGCCTGAGCTGTGAGCAGATCACTGAGCTCCTCCCGGTCTGGGACGGCACCAACTGCTCAGCTGCCCAGGAGCGGGTCGACCGGCTGCTCGACGAGAAGCAGGCCGCGATCGCCGCCCGGATCGCCGAGCTCCGCGAGTTCGCGGCGCAGCTCGACCGGGTCCGGGAGGTCCTCGCCGAGTCGGCTCCGCCCAGCGCCTGCCGCACCGACCTGTCGTGCTGTGTCCCCGAGAGCTCCGCGGAGTTCGTCCCGGTCGAACTGGTGGGCACCCGGTCTGCAGATGGGGCGCCGCCGTCTGCCTGACCTGCTGTGCCGCCGCCGGGCCGTGTGGCACAATGAAGGGGCAAGTCCGCACTCGCGGCCGCGACTTTTCCAGCGGCCACGTCGTGGAGCTTCGCATTTCGCACGCTGGGCGCGCTGGTCACCACTGACCTCCTGCGACGGCCCGATCGGACTCCACGTCCGGCACGGTCCGTCATCGACTGGATGGTCATCGTTGTGGCGGCACGCGACGGTCAGCGGCTGGGTCGAGCGTGACCCGGAGGGAAGCGTTCCGGAGGGGACGCGCTGGGCGCAGAAGCGCCGGAAGGTGGTTTACGTGGCTCGAGGGAGTCAGCGTCGTTCGGGGGCGCGTCGTACGACGCAGCGCCCGCAGCAGCGCAGCACACGCAGGTCGACCGACGAGGGGCTGATCCCGCAGCTCGCCCGCACGGTGCGGCAGGTGGAGTCGGCCGTCCAGATGCGGTCGATCGCGCCGTCGGTCCGGACCAAGTTCCAGGTCGTCGCGCTGCTCGCCCGCGAGGAGCGCAACCGGATCAAGGCGGACACGTCGATCTCCGAGTCGCGCCGCGGCGAGGAGCTCAAGCGACTCGACGGGATCGCGACGATCCTGGCGCAGACCGCCGCGCTGGACTCCACCCTCTTCGAACTCCTCGGCGACAACGCGGTCGAGACCGACGCGACCCGCGCTCTGATCCGCGAGCTCAAGGAAGCCGCCGGCCTCGAGGCCGAGGAGGAGCTCGAGGAGGAGGACGACCTCGACGGCGAGGTCGCGACGGTTCCCGAGGTCGAGCGCCGCGTCGTACCGCGCGCGGTCATCTCCCGCCAGCTCGCCAACCCGTTCCTCACCCCTGACTTCTCCGGCGCCGCGCAGCAGCGTCCGCGGCAGAGCGAGCTGGCCCGCTGGGAGCTGCTCGGCCCGTTGTTCAAGTCCTTCGAACAGGCCGACAGCGGTGCGGTCGCCTGTATGGACCTGCCCGAGCCGACCAAGGTCAAGGTCCCGGACGGCCTCGAGCTGATGCGCCACCAGGCCCGTTTCGTCGCGGCCGTGGCCGAGGGTCACCGGAGCTTCCTGCTCGCCGACGAGCCCGGTCTCGGCAAGACCGCGCAGGCGCTCCTCGCCGCACAGGCTGCCAATGCCTACCCGCTGCTGGTCGTGGTCCCCAACGTCGTCAAGACGACCTGGGCGCGCGAGGCCGAGCAGTGGACGCCCCGCCATCCCGCCTCGGTCATCCAAGGCAACGGCGACACCCTGGACGCGTTCGCCGACATCATGATCGTGAACTACGAGGTCCTGGACCGGCACGTCGGCTGGCTCACCGAGCTCGGCTTCCGCGGCATGGTCGTGGACGAGGCGCACTTCATCAAGAACAAGTCCTCGCAGCGCTCCCAGCACGTCCTGGAGGTGGCCGACAGCATCCGCAAGCGGATGCCGCGCCCACTGCTGATGGCCCTGACCGGTACGCCGCTGATCAACGACATCGACGACTTCCGCGCGATCTGGCAGTTCCTCGGCTGGATCGACGACCGCAAGCCTCTCGCGACGCTGATGGACGCCCTGGACGACATCGGGTTGACGCCGCTCGACCCGGGTTTCTACCCCCGCGCCCGTCGTGCCGTGATCGACCGCGGCATCGTCCGCCGGCGCAAGGCCGAAGTCGCCTCGGACATCCCCGAACGCCGGATCGCCGACCTCCCGGTCGAGCTCGAGGGCGAGGCCGGCCGTTCGATCCGGGCGGCCGAGGCCGAGCTGGCCCGTCGTCTGGTGGCCCGGTACGACAGTGCGCTGGCCACCCGCAAGGAAGGCGTCGTCGTCGAAGGGATCGACCACGATCTGGTCCGCCGGGTCGCCGGCTGGGAACGCGAGGACACCGCCGAGAGCTCGGGCGAGAACGTCTTCGAGCTGATGCGCCGGATCGGTCAGGCCAAGGCCGCGCTCGCCGCCGACTACACCGCCCAGCTCGCCCGGAGCGTCGGCAAGGTCGTCTTCTTCGCCAAGCACATCGACGTCATGGACGTCGCGCAGGAGACCTTCGCCAAGCAGGGCATCCGGTACTCCTCGATCCGCGGTGACCAGACGCCGAAGGTCCGCCAGCAGAACATCGACGCGTTCATCAACGACCCCGAGGTCGCCGTCGTGGTCTGCTCGCTGACCGCCGCCGGTGTCGGCCTCAACCTGCAGGTCGCCTCGAACGTCGTCCTCGCCGAACTGTCCTGGACGGCAGCCGAGCAGACCCAGGCGATCGACCGCGTGCACCGGATCGGACAGGACGACCCGGTCACCGCCTGGCGGATGATCGCGGCCCAGACGATCGACAGCCGGATCGCCGAGCTGATCGACTCGAAGGCCGGCCTGGCCGCGCGCGCCCTCGACGGCTCCGACGAGGACGTGGTGTCCTCGGTCGACCTGCAGCTCGAGGCCCTGGTGACGCTGCTGACCGACGCTCTCGAGGCGCGCGGCTGAGATCCGGCCCAGCGTGGGCCGGACACGCAAGACTGGGCCCATGCCACCCACACCGTCGCGGACTCCGGGCCGCGATCAGCGCGTGCCCATGGAGCGACTGGTCCGGCTGGCGACGGTCCTCCATCACGCCGGCAAGCAGGGCGTCTCGGCGGAACGACTCGTCGCCGTCGCCGGGTTCGAGGGCGGCAAGGACCCGATCAGCCAGTTGAGCCGGGAGTTTCGGCACCTGCGCGAGCTCGGCTGGCAGATCGACAACCTCGGCGGCGTCGGGACCGACGGCGTCTACCGGATGACCAGCGTGGACAACCGGCTCCGGGTGCGGCTGACCCCGGGCCAGCAGACCGCCCTGCGGCGCGCGGCCCTGGCGGCCAACCGGGACGACCTGGTCGAGCGACTCGGGCTGCCCGAGGTCTCCGACCTGCCCGAGGTGGCTGCTCCGGTCCCCGCGACCGGCGAGCACGCGTCCCTCTCGATCGTCACCCGCGCGGTCCGGCTCGGCTGCCTGCTGAGGTTCCGCTACTCGGGATCGGACCGGGTCGTGCACCCGGAGGCGGCGCGCGCCCAGAACGGGACCTGGTACCTGCGCGGTCACGAGGACGGCGACGACGTGGTCAAGTCCTTCGTCGTCTCGCGGATGGGCGACGTCGTCGCCGACGACCCCGGCACCGCCACCCGGAGCGGAGCGTCGAGGCACACCGGCCTGCACCCGATGACCTGGGAGATCGACCCGCCGGTCGAGGTCGTTCTGCGCGCGCCGGCCGAGTACGTCGCCGACGTACGCCGCTGGCTGCTCGCCCCTGAGTCCGAGACCGACCAGGGCGACATGGTCGAGCTGCGTTACCGGGTCACCAACCGGGCCGCGCTGCGCTCCCGGCTCCACGAGCTCGGGCCGCGGGTGCATCTGGTCGGCCCGGACGACGTACGCGCCGAGCTGATCGCCGAGCTGGCCGAGATGGCGGGTGAGTGATGGCGGCGCCGAAGTACGCCCAGCGCGTCGCCCGGCTTCCCGAGGTCTTCGAACTCCTCGCCGCGCACCCGAACGGGCTGCCGCTCGTCGATCTCGGCGAGAGGCTCGGCGTACCTGCCGACGAACTGCGTGAGGACCTGCTCGCTTTCTTCGCCGCCGACGTCGGCGGGTTGCTGGGCCTGTCGCGCCCGTCGGTGCTCGACTTCGTCGGTCTCGACGGCGCCGACGTGGATCCGAACCAGGCCGAGGTCGTCCGGCTGATCGAGGAGCGGCCCGCGGACGAGCTCGGTGTCGAGCACGTCGACGCCTCCGAGCTCGCGCTGATCTACACCGCGGC
>JAKFBZ010000066.1:0-22947 GCA_036676945.1 Marmoricola sp. | reverse complement strand
GTGTCAGACGAGCAGCCCGTGGTCCACGAGATCGGCAACCGGACCTACATCGTGGCCGATGTCGATCCCCTCGACGTCGACGGCGTCCGCACGCTCGCGATCGGCACGATGCTCTGGGGCATCGCCTTCCTGATGCTGCTCCCGTTCTCGGGACGCCTGCGCAGCGACGGACACCTGTGGTGGCTGTGGACGTGCGTGGCCGGATTCGGACTGGGCCTCGTCGGCTGGGATTACTGCCGGCGCCGGCGCAACGCGCGGCAGGCAGAGGCCGAACAGGCCTGATCCGGGCCGAGGTTGCCAGCAGTAATCCCGGGACGCTGTGTCACTTCTGGGCCAGCCGCCGGAGAAACGCCCGGCAAGCGGAGGCCGACCAGGCCTGATCCGGGCGAACCCGGCGCAGTCGCCTAGAAGTCTTCGAGGTCGTCGCGCGAGACCGTGTCGAAGACGTGATCGGGCAGCGGCGGAGTGAGCTGCTTCTTGCGCAACTGAGCCTCCGAGTGCGCCCCGCAGCCGTGCTGGAACGCGACCACCCTGCCGTCGTCGTTCGCCGAACCGTTGGCGCAGACGCCGAACCGGGTGGCGAGCCCGCCGGAGAGGCGGACCAGGAAGCCGCAGCTCCCGCAGCGCGCCGGAGCCGACTGGGCCATCGGCACGTCGGGGCCCTGCTCGCCGTCGTACCAGCGCTGGGCGGCCTGGTCACGACCTTCGAGCGACAGCACCCGGACGCGGCCCAGGCCGAGTTCGTCGGCGACGAGCTTCTGCTGCTGGCGTTCGGCGGAGTCGATGTCCTCGTCGCCCGGGTCGCCGGAGATGTACGTCGGCACCAGACGCGGGTCGTCCTCCTCGACGGGCAGCACGTCGCCCGGAGAGAGGTCGCCCGGCTTGATCCGCTCACGCCACGGGATCCAGGCCGGGGCGATGATCGCGTCCTGGCCCGGGAGCAGCACGACCTCGTCGATCGTGACCGAGTCCTGGCCCTCCGCGACGGCGATCGTGACGGCCCAGTGCCAGCCCGGGTACCCGGTCTCGGTGCACGCGAAAGTGAGCGTGCTGACGCCCTCGCCCTCGGTCACGGTGTCCACGTGGTCGCCGACGACAGCCTGGCCCACCTGCTCGACCAGAGCGGAGCGGGCGGTCTCCACCGCAGCAGCGGTGATCTCGTCGGACTTCATCACCGCTGGATTGTCCCCTATTCGGTCCGGTCCTGTCTCCCCGGGCCCCAACGCCGGGCAGGGCTTGGCAGGATAGGCACATGGAGGGCGAGCGACAGTCGGGGTCCGGAGTCGATCCGGAGCTCGACGCGACCACGGAAGGGCGCACCGGCGACGAAGCCGCGGACGCCGCCGGCCGTGGTGGCAACGCGGGCACCCGCGGCGTCATCGCTGTCGGCCGGGCCACCGGCCGCGGGGTCGGATCGGCGTTCGCGATGGCACGACGCGCGGCCCGCGCGGAAGGCGCCGGCGACACGGGGCTGTCCCGCCTGATCGAACTGCACGCGTTCAACGCCGCGGGCGACGCGGCGGTCGCGATCTCGCTCGCCGGCACGCTCTTCTTCGCCAACCCCGGGGAGGCCCGGGGATCGGTGGCTCTGTTCCTCGGGCTCACCATGCTGCCGTTCGCGGTGGTCGCCCCGCTGATCGGTCCGTTCCTGGACCGGTTCAGCCACGGCCGCCGCTGGGCGATCGGCGGGACGATGGCCTTCCGGGCGTTCATGGTCTGGCTGATGGCCGACGCGGTCGCCTCCGACTCGCCGTACCTGTTCCCGACCGCGCTGGGATGCCTGGTCGCGTCGAAGGCGTACGGCGTCTGCCGCGCCGCGACGGTGCCCCGGCTGGTGCCCGAGGACCTGACCCTGGTCAAGGCGAACAGCCGGATCTCCCTGGCCGGCATCGTGGGCGCGACACTGTCGGCTCCGCTCGCCGCCCTCGCCGCCACCTACGGCCCGGAGTGGTCGCTGCGGTACGCGTTCCTGATCTTCGTCGGCGCCACCATCCTGGCGATCCTGCTCCCCGCCCGCGCCGACGCCACCGAGGGCGAGCAGGAGGTCGGGCTGGGACGCCGCAAGGGCTTCCGGGTACCGCGCGATGTCGTCTTCGCGCTGCGCTGCAACGCCGGGCTCCGGTTCGTGTCGGGCTTCCTGATCATGTTCATGGCGTTCCTGATCCAGAAGCATCCGCTGCCAGGCTGGGACGAGCGCGAGAACCTGTTGATGGCCCTGGTGATCGGCGCCGCGGGCCTCGGCAACACCCTCGGCATCGCGATCTCCGCGGTCCTGCGCCGGGTCAATCCGAAGATCGTCGTGGTGGTGGCTCTCCTCGCCGACGCCGCCGCCGCTGTCTTCATCACCCTCGCCTACGGCCTGTTCTCCTCGATCGCACTCGGCCTGACCGCCGGTATCGCCCAGGCGATGGGCAAGCTCGCGCTCGACGCCACCATCCAGCGCGACGTCCCCGACTCGCAGCGCACCTCCGCGTTCGCGCGTGCCGAGACGCTGCTGCAACTCTCCTGGGTGATCGGCGGCTTCGTCGGGATCGGCGTACCGATCAGCACGCCGGGCGGCGATCCGCTGCCCCGTCTCGGACTCGGGATCCTTGCCGGCGTCACTGTCGGCTGGACGCTCTTCGTCCTTCTCCGCCGCCGTAAGACCGAGCAGCCCGTCGCCACGCCCGAGCCGGCGCTGGACGGTTAGCTCAGCGCGTCCTCAGAGCTCGAGCTCGTCAGCCAGCGCGCGGAGCAGTTTCGCCGTCGGCCGGGCGTGCTTCGGGTCGGGGTGCCGTCCGTGGCGGTAGGCCTCTTCGACGCCCTCGATGACCTTCATCAGGTCCTCGACGATGCTGACCATGTCCTCGGGCTTCTTGCGCTGCGCGTGCCGCTGCGCGGTCGAGACCGAGGCCGGAGCCTCCAGGACCCGCACCTGGTGCGCCTGGTCGCCCTTGCGGCCGGAGAGAATGCCGAACTCGACACGCGTCCCGGCCTTGAGGGTCGTGATCCCCTCGGGCAGCGCGGACGCGCGGACGTACACGTCGTCCCCGTCCTCTCGGGACAGGAAGCCGAAACCCTTCTCGGCGTCGTACCACTTGACCTTTCCGGTGGGCACCAGTTCGGCCTTTCTCTCCAGACAATGCGAACGCACAGCGTACGGGCAGCTACCCCGGCACCGCGACCCGTATCGGCGCTGGGTTCAGCGGAACCGCTCCGGGTCGGGCAGCAGTTCGTTCATCGATCCCGACCGGAAACCGCGTCTGTCGATCGCGGCATCGGCGAATCCGGCGTCCCGCACGGCCGCCAGCACCTGCTCGTCGCAGCGACCGACCAGCTCCGGATCGAACTCGACCCGCGCCTCCTCGCCGAGGTCGCGGACCCGGAGGTCACGGACCGGCAGCCCGGCGCCGGCCAGGACCGAGCGCACCGCCTGCTCGGCACGGTCGACACGGTCGAGACGCTCCGCACTGACCTCGACCCCGTAGGCGATCCGCGAGCTCAGGCACGCTGCGGCGGGCTTGTCCCAGGTCGAGAGTCCCCAGCGCCGCGAGGCCTCCCTGATCTGGGCCTTGGTCAGGCGTGCGTCGCGCAGCGGCGTCCGGGCGCCTCGGTCCGCCGCGGCGGCGATACCCGGCCGGAACCCGGCGCGGTCGTCATCGGCGTTGGTGCCGGTCAGCACCGCCGCGAACCCGTGCTCGGCGGCGAGCGGAGCGAGTACGTCGATCAGCTCGGCCTTGCAGAACGCGCACCGGTCGCCTTCGTTCGCCACGTAGCCCTCACGGGAGAGCTCGTCGGTCGTGGGTGTCAGGAACTCGACGCCGAGGCTCTCGGCGAAGGCCCGGCCGGACTCACGCTCCGAGGCCGGCAACGAGGGCGAGTACGCCGTCGCGGCGACGACGTTCCCCGCTCCCAGGGAACGCACCGCAGCAGCGAGCAGGAAGGCCGAGTCCGCTCCCCCGCTGAACGCGACCATGACCCGGCCGAGGCCGCGCAGGTCGTCGGCCAGCCATCCGAGCCGGGTCTCCAGGAGGTGCTCGGCCAGCCACTCGCCGAACCCGGTGAGGTCGTCGAGGATCACGTCGGTCCCGGCCGCGAGCAGCTCCTCGCGGGTGCAGCCGCCGGTGAGCACCGAGACGCTCAGCACGCCGGCCGCCCTGGCCCCCTCGACGTCGTGCACGTGATCGCCCACGTACAGATGCGCACCGTGGTCGCGCAGCACGGCGCCCTTGGCCTCGCCCCAGACCCAGCCCTCGATGTGGTCGATGTCGAGACCGAGGTGCTCGACGTGCAGCCGGGCGTTGGGCTCGTACTTGCCGGTGACCAGGACGATCCGGCCGTGCTCGGCGCGTACGGCGGCGAGCGCCTCGGGCACGCCGGCCAGGTGCGGCGTGCTGGTGATGGCGTGGTCCGGGTAGAGCGCGCGGAACCGGTCGCCGGCGGCGGCGATCTGGTCGGCCGGCAGGTACGGCGCGAGCATCTGCTCGAGCGGGGGCCCGAGCTTGCTGCTCATCTCCGCGGCCGGGAAGTCGACCCCGAGCTCCGAGGCCAGCGCGTCCAGGGTCGCGACGAAACCGGTGACGGTGTCGATCAGCGTCATGTCCAGGTCGAACCCGACGACCAGGTCACGGCTCCCGGGCTCGGTCACGACAGTCCCGGGTCGCTGTGCGTCGATCTCCACGTCGCCAGCGTACGTGCCGGGTCCGACGGGTCAGCTTCCCGACCGGCCGCAGCCCGGCGCCGCGGCCGCTGCGACCGGGACCGCCGTCGGCGTGGTCGCCGGGACAGCGACGGGTGGCGTGGAGACGACACGTGCCGGCTTCTTCTTCGGCGGCACCGCCCGCGCCGGCACCGGGAGCTTCTTGGCGGGCAGTTGCACCAGCGCCCGGACCATCTTGTGGTCCGAGTAGGTCAACGGGCTGACACCCTGGCTGATCGCCTTGGCGCCGGACAGCACGATGTAGTCGAGCGCTCCGCCGCCGTGATCGGTGCGGTAGCCGCCTGCGGGCTCGCCGAGGGTGACCACCGTCGGGGTCGCCTCCATCCCGGCGAACCGGTCGATCAGGAACGATCGCGGACCCGAGGACAGGTAGTTGGCGTTGAAGTCCCCGCCGATGATGACCGGGCCGCGCGGGCGCAGCGCCGTGACCAGTTCGTCCAGTCGATCGAGGTACTGCCCGAGCAGGGCACCGCGGTTCCCCCCGGGTGGCGAGGTGTGCACCGAGATCACCGAGGCGACCTGGCCGCCCTTCTTCGCCACCAGGGTGACCCAGTTGACGTAGCGGATCCCCCACTTCCCGCGCTGGGCGTGCATCAGCAGCGTGCCGTGGTCACGAAGCTTCCACCGGTCGGCGCGCCACAGGACCGGCGTCTCCCGGGCGTCGAACGGTGACTCGGAACGCCAGGCGTCGTAACCCTCTGGTTCGAGTTCGCCCTGGGAGCGGAAATAGGTCTCGTTGAGGGTGACGAAGTCCGGTCCGCCGGAGACCACCCTGGCCAGGTCGTGCCGGAACCGGTCGGCCGACATCCGGCCGAACAGGTTGGCGTGAGCGACCAGCACGTTGCGGGCCGCGATCTTCGGCGCTCGCGCCGGGAGCGGTTCCTCACGCGCCTGGGCTTCGGCCAGTTCACGCAGACTCGGGGTGGGCACCTCGGTCTGGACCGGGACGCTGGACGACGCGGCCGCGGGCGTGCAGGGATCCTCCGGCCCCGGGTTGCCGACGTCCATGGTCGTGAAGACCAGGGTGAAAATCGCGCACAACGCCAACCCGGCGACAAGGATCCCCTTGACCTCGGGACTCATCTGCCGGCGGTTCGTCCGACGGCGTCGCGCCCGGGTCCCTGCCACTGCACAAGCCTAGGCGGTATGTCCCCGTTCGCCGTCGTTTCGTCCAGGTCGCGGGCCCGTGGACGTGCACCCGACGAACCACCGGGCTCGGTCACCTCATCGGCTCAGCGCACCGGCCGGAAGGTCTGCAACTGGACGCCGTTGGCGAAGGTGCGGGAGGAGACCAGGGTCAGCGGCGCTTTGTCCTCGACGTCGTCGGGGAAGAGCCGGCGGCCACTGCCGAGGATCACCGGGAACACCATCAGCCGCCACTCGTCGACCAGGCCCGCCGTGTGCAGTGCGTGCACCAGATCGACGCTCCCGGCGACCAGGAGCGGACCGCCGTCACTGGCGCGGAGCGCGCGGACCTCGTCGATCCCGCGGAGCACGTGGCTGTTGTTCCACTCCGGGTCCGAGAGGGTGGTGGAGACGACGTACTTGGGCATCGCGTTGAAGAGGTCGGCGAAGTCGCCGTCGCGCTCCGGCCAGGCCGCCGCGAACCCCTCATAGGTACGACGGCCGAGGAGCTGGCCTTCGGCCTCGCGGGTCTCGTCGAACTTGTACTCGTACATCGTGGGGTCCTCCTCGATGTCGAAGGTCCACCCCGAGTGCCGGTAGCCGACCTCACCGCCGGGCGCCTCGACGACGCCGTCGAGGGAGATGAACTCGGTGACGATGATGGTGCGCATGATCGGGTCCTTTCGTGGGGGCCTGTGCCCGGGTGTCTTCTCACCCCTTCCACGAACGGGTTCCGCCGCAAACGACACCGCCCGGGAAACTTTTCGCGGTCAGGCGTCCCGGCGCCGGAACAAGATGATCGAAGCCGCCATCAGGACGACGGTGAGGCCGCCGAAGACGATCGTCCCGCCCAGTTCGGAGAGCGGGTCGCCGAAAGTGCTGTCCGCCGCGTTGATGACCTCGACCATCCGGCCGCCGGCCCGGAACGGCAGGAACCGGAGCACGTCGGTGTCGTCACGCAGCTGCGGCACGATCTGGAAGAAGAGGAACGCGAGCGACTCGATCAGCAGCGGCCAGAGGAAGATCGAGACCAGCGCGAACGCCTGGGACCGGGTGATCGTCGTGAACGCCATCGCGAGCCAGGTCAGGAGCACGGCGTACAGGACCTGCAGCGCGAGGACCCGGAAGGTCGTCGCGGTGAACACCGTCACGAAGTCGCGCAGCACCACTTCGCCGACGAGACCGGCGAGCAGCATCGTCACCGCCGCGACGACGGCGACCCAGATCCCGACGACCAGGTACTTGGCCGTCCACAGCGCGCTCCGGGAGGGCAGCGCGGTCAGCGACGCACGAATCATGCCGTGCCGGTACTCGTGGCCCCACGCGAAGACGCCGAGGATCGCCAGCAGGAAGCTGATCAGGCTCGGGACCTGCCCGACGGCGGCCAGCTGGGTGACCACCGCGGCGCCGATGCCGTCGAGGTCGACCGAACCGTGCTCACTGAACTCGCTGTGCAGCGCCCAGGCGAGCAGGCCCGAGATGCCGATGCCGACGACCATCGTCGACCCGGTCAGCCACCAGGTGGAGCGCAGCGTCCGGATCCGGGTCCATTCGTAGGCGAGCGCGTCCCTCATCCGTCGTCTCCGGCCGGCGCGCTCGCCTGGAACTCCTCGGAGCCCGCGGTCAGCTCCAGGAACGCCTCCTCGAGGGTGGCGGTCCGGGCACTGAGCTCGTGGATCCGCACTCCGTTCTCGAAGGCGACGTCACCGATCCGCGTCAGGTCCGACCCGTGTACGACGATCGTGCCCGGCTCGTCGGCCTCGATCTGCACCCCGGGGCCGGCGAGCAGAGCCGCGAGCCGGGTCGCGTCCGGGGTCCGGACGACCGCCGCGTTGCGCTGGGAGCCGCGGACCAGCTCGGCGACCGGTCCGGTGGCGATCAACGCGCCCTTGCCGATGACGACGAGCTCGTCGGCCATCAGCGCCATCTCGGAGAGCAGGTGGCTGGAGACGAAGACCGAGCGTCCCTCCGAGGCCAGCGACCGGAGCAACAGCCGCATCCACTGGATGCCCTGCGGGTCCAGGCCGTTGGCCGGTTCGTCGAGGATCAGCGTGTGCGGGTCGCCGAGCAGCGCCGCGGCCAGCCCGAGTCGCTGTCCCATGCCCATCGAGAAGCTCTTCGGCTTGCCGCGAGCGACCTCGGCCAGCCCGACCTGGGCGAGCACCTCGTCGACGCGACGGGCACCGATCCCGTTGGCGGCGGCGAGCATCCGCAGGTGGTTGCGCGCGGTCCGCGTCGGGTGGAAAGGCTTGGCCTCCAGGAGCGCGCCGACGTGCCGCATCGGCCGGTGCAACGACGTGAACGGCTGACCGTCGAAGGTCGTGCTGCCCGCCCCCCGATCGAGACCGAGCATCAGCCGCATCGTCGTCGACTTGCCGGAGCCGTTGGGCCCGAGGAACCCGGTGACGGTGCCCGGCCGGACCTCGAAGGACAGGTCGACGACGGCCGGCTTGCCGCCGTACGTCTTGCCGAGTCCGCGCGCTTCGATGGTGGCCACGGACCGATCCTGCCATCCGCGCCTCGCGCATCCGGGAGTCCGCGACCCGGAGGTCCGTAGAATTGGCCGGATGGCCGACTCCGCGCCCCGCACCCTCGCCGACCAGCTCCGTGGCTGGCCCGACGAACGCGTCGGCGCGCTCCTGGAAGCCCGGCCGGATCTGGCCACTCCGGCCCCCACTGATTCGGCTCAGCTGGCCGCGCGCGCGGTCGTCCGGGTCTCGGTGGTCCGGGCGCTCGACCTGCTCGACCGTCTCCAGCTCGAGGTGCTCCAGGCCGTCGTCCAGGTCGGGCCCACCGACAGCGGGCAGCTTGCTGAGGTGGTTGCGGCCGAGCCCGTGAGCATCGCCGCCGCTCTCGAACGGCTGACCGGACTCGCGCTGGTCTGGGGGACCCCGGAGGCCCTGCGCCCGGTCACCATCGTGGCCGACATCGTCGGGCTGCCACCCGGCCCCCCGGCCGAGCAGGTGCAGCGACTCCTCGACGGCGTCGACGACCGGGCGCGGGCGATCCTGGCCCACCTCGACGAGAGCGACGCCGTCGGCACCGTCGCCGACGTGCGCACCCCGGCACGGGTCGAGGACGCCAGCACCCCGACCGAGCATCTGCTCGCCCGCGGCCTCCTGGTCGCCCGCGACGACCGCCATGTCGTCGTTCCGTGGACCGTCCGGTTGCACCTCCGCGACGGACGGAGTACCCGGGAACCGGTGGACGTGGTCCCGGCGTACGCCGACGCCGTACGCGACCCGGGACTCGTGGACCGGACCGCAGCGGGCGCGGCGTTCGAGTTCCTGCGCCGGACCGAGATGCTGCTGGAGAGCTGGGCCACCCGGCCGCCGTCCGGCCTGCGATCCGGTGGCCTCTCGGTCCGTGACCTCCGGGCCGCGTCCGAACTGCTGCACTGCGACACCGGCACGGCCGGCCTGGTGATCGAGACGGCCTCGGCCGCCCACCTCCTCGCCCTCGGCATGAACGACGACCTCGACGCGGCCTGGCTCCCGACGGACGCCTACGACAGCTGGGCCGCGCGGACCGGGGGTGAGCGCTGGACGGTGCTCGTCGGTGCCTGGTTGGCCAACCCGCGGCTCGCCTCCGCGATCGGCGGTCGCGACGGCGACCGTCCGATGAACGCCCTCGCCCCGGGACTCGAGCGCGCCTGGCTCGTCGAGGAACGGCGCGCACTGCTCCTCGAGCTGCTCGACCTGGAGCCGGGCCGGAGCCTCGCCGCCGGGACCGGGATCGCCACGCTGGTGGCCCGGATGCGCTGGCGGCATCCGCGGCGCCCGGCCGGCCGCCTCGACCTGGTCCCGACGCTGCTCGCCGAGGCCGCCCAGCTGGGCGTCGTGGGCCTGGAGGCTCCGTCGTCGTTCGGGCGGCTGCTCCTCACCGACCAGGACGCCGCCGCGCCGCTGGACGACCTGATGCCCACACCGATCGACCACGTGCTGCTGCAGGCGGACCTGACCGCCGTGGCCCCCGGCCCGCTGGAGCAGGACTTCGGCCGCCGGCTCGGCCTGGTCGCCGACGTCGAGTCGCGTGGCGGCGCCACGGTGTACCGGTTCTCGGTCGACTCGGTACGGCGCGCGTTCGACTCGGGCTGGTCCGCGATCGAGGTCAAGGACTTCCTCCGCTCTGCCTCACGCACCCCGGTCCCGCAGGCGCTCGACTACTTGGTCGACGACGTCTCCCGCCGGTTCGGCACGTTGCGCGTCGGGGTCGCCGAGTCCTTCCTGCGCAGCGACGACGAGACCGCGCTGACCGAGCTCCTGCACCACAGCGCGGTCGCACCGTTGCGGCTGCGCCGGATCGCGCCGACCGTGGTGGTCTCCGACGTCCCCCTCCAGGTACTGCTGCCCAAGCTGCGCGAGCTGGGTGCCGCGCCCGTGGTCGAGGCCGCGGACGGGACGATCCGGATCGCGCGCCCCGACGAGTACCGGGCCCGCACGCCCCGGGCGGCCCCACCGAGCGGCCGCGACCTGGCCCGCCGGGCAGCGCGGACCTCCGCGGTCGTCGCCGCGGTGCGCGCCGGTGACCGGGCTGCCGCGTCTCGGCCGTCCCGGGGACCGGCGACCGCTCCGGCCGATGTGATGGCGCTGCTGAGGGAGGCGGCCGGCGACGAGAAGACCGTGCTGATCGGCTACCTCGACAACCACGGGAGCACGACAGAGCGGATCGTGCGCCCGCTCGAGGTCGGCGGCGGCGAGCTGTCGGCGTACGACGAGCGCAGCGAGGACGTGCGCCGGTTCGCGGTGCACCGGATCACGCGCGCGGTGCTGCAGTCCTGATCAGCGCCAGGGTCCCGAGGGCGCCCGCCAGCGCCACCAAGGACGCGACTCCGAACGCCCACGGGATCGAGGCGGCATCGGCCAGGACCCCGAGCAGGATCGGCCCGAGGCCGAGTCCGAGGTCGAGGAAGATGCTGGCGGTTCCGGCCGCCGCCCCGCGCTCGGAGGGCGCCGCGGTCGCGAAGATCGCCGAGAAGAAGGCCGGCGTGCAGAACGCCACCCCGACGGCCGTCACGCACACTCCGGCGAACATGCCCGCCGGTTCGCGCCAGAGCGCCACGACCGCCACGCCGACCGCGATCGCTGCCAGCGATGCGGCGCCGAGAGGCAGCGACGGCAACCGGTCCGGCAGGCCCGCGAAGACGAGGCGGCAGAAGACGATGACCGAGCCGTAGACCAGCAGCGGCAGGCTGGTCCGGGCCAGGTCGATCTCCTCGGCATGCAGCGCGGCGAAGGCGAGAAAGCCGCCGACCGTGACCAGCGAGGTGAAGAACGCGAGCGACAGCGGGACTGCCGGCCAGTGGATCAGGGGCGGGCGGGCCGCGTCCGGCTCCGGTTCGGCCCGGGTCTCGGGGACCAGGAGCGCGACCAGCGCCGCGACGACGGCCAGACCACCGGCCGCCCACCAGGCGGCGGTGAAGCCGGACCAGTGCTCGATTGCCTCGCCCAGCGGCGGGCCGAGAGCGATTCCGAGGTAGAGACCGAGGGAGTTGTAGCTGAGCGCCTCGCCCATCCGGCTCTCCGGCGCGAGGTCGGCCAGGACGGCGAACGAGGAGACGAAGTAGGCCGCCTCCGCCACGCCGAGGATCAGCCGGATCACGACCACCGCGGCCAGGTCGTCGACGTACGCGGTGCCGACCAGTCCGGCCGCGGCGAGCAACGCGCCGCCGATCAGGAGCGGGCGCCGGCCGCCGCTGTCGGCCAGTCGCCCGGCGTACGGGCGCAGCACCAGAGCGGAGACGGCGAACACCCCGAACGTCAGGCCGGCCGCGGACTCGCTTCCGCCGAGCGGGCCGGTGACGTAGAGCGGCAGCGCGTAGAGACTCACCCCGACCGCGCTGAAGTACGCGAGTTCGGAGACTCCGAGCGCCACGAAAGCCCGGGTGAACAGGGGCTCCCGCACGTCGGTCACCTGTTCACGGTGGCACAACCGACGACGGCACGGCATCTCACGCACCGGCCCGTAGACTCGGACCCTTATGAACGATGGCCCCCTGATCGTCCAGTCGGACAAGACGCTGCTGCTCGAGGTCGACCACGAGCGTGCCGAGGAGGCCCGTCGCGCGATCGCCCCGTTCGCCGAACTGGAGCGGTCTCCCGAACACATCCACACCTACCGCCTCACCCCGCTCGGGCTGTGGAACGCGCGCGCCGCCGGCCACGACGCCGAGCAGGTCATCGACACCCTGCTCGCGCACAGCCGGTACGCCGTCCCGCACGCGCTGCTGATCGACATCGCCGAGACGATGGCCCGCTACGGGCGGCTCCGGCTGGAGAAGCACCCGGTGCACGGCCTGGTGCTGTCCAGCACCGACCGCGCCGTGCTGACCGAGGTGGTCCGCAGCAAGAAGGTCGCCGGCATGCTCGGCGAGCAGGTCGACCCGGACACGATCGCGGTGCACGGCTCCGAACGCGGCAACCTCAAGCAGGCGCTGCTCAAGCTCGGCTGGCCCGCCGAGGACCTCGCCGGGTACGTCGACGGCGAGGCGCACGCGATCAGCCTGGTCGAGGACGGCTGGTCGCTGCGCGAGTACCAGAAGCAGGCGGCGGACTCGTTCTGGCACGGCGGCTCCGGCGTCGTGGTGCTGCCCTGCGGGGCCGGCAAGACGATCGTCGGCGCGGCCGCGATGGCGCACGCGGCGGCGACCACGCTGATCCTGGTCACCAACACGGTCAGCGCGCGGCAGTGGAAGGCGGAGCTGCTCAAGCGGACCAGCCTGACCGAGGAGGAGATCGGCGAGTACAGCGGTGCCCGCAAGGAGATCCGCCCGGTCACCATCGCGACGTACCAGGTGCTGACCCACAAGCGGAAGGGCGTGCACCCGCACCTCGAACTGCTCGACGCGCGCGACTGGGGGCTGATCATCTACGACGAGGTGCACCTGCTGCCCGCGCCGGTGTTCCGGATGACCGCGAACCTGCAGGCGCGGCGCCGGATCGGCCTGACCGCAACGCTGATCCGCGAGGACGGCCGCGAAGGGGACGTGTTCAGCCTGATCGGGCCGAAGCGGTTCGACGCGCCCTGGAAGGACATCGAGTCCCAGGGCTGGATCGCACCGGCCGACTGCGTCGAGGTCAGGGTGACCCTGCCCCAGGACGAGCGGCTCGCGTACGCCGTCGCGGAGCCGGACGAGCGCTACCGGCTGGCGAGCTGCACGTCGGCCAAGACCATGGTCGCCGAGCGTCTGATCGCGCTCCACGAGGGTGAGCCGACGCTGGTGATCGGCCAGTACCTCGACCAGCTCGACGAACTCGGCGCCCATCTCGGCGCCCCGGTGATCAAGGGCGAGACCAGCGTCAAGGAACGCGAGGAGCTCTTCCAGGGCTTCCGGGACGGGGACATCGACCTGCTGGTGGTCTCCAAGGTGGCCAACTTCTCGGTCGACCTGCCCGAGGCCGCGGTGGCGATCCAGGTCAGCGGATCCTTCGGCTCACGCCAGGAGGAGGCACAACGGCTCGGCCGGTTGCTGCGCCCCAAGGCCGACGGCAAGACCGCGCGGTTCTACACGATCGTCAGCCGGGACACCGTCGACGCCGACTTCGCCCAGAACCGGCAGCGGTTCCTGGCCGAGCAGGGCTACGCCTACCGGATCCTGGACGCCGACGACATCTGAGGTCGCTCAGCCGCGCAGCGAGTGCACCTGCGCTGCGAGCAGGTGCGCGCGCAGCGAGTCCGGGATCCCGTGCGCGCCCAGGCGGGCGGCGCCCACCGGGGGCGCCGGGACCTTCGGGCACTTCAGGTCGGACTGCCGGCCCGGCTTGCGGGTCGGCACGGCGCCGGTGTCGAGGTACTGGGCGATCCGGTTGTCGACGCAGGAGACACCCGACAGCGACCCCGAGTGCGTGGTCCCCCCGACACCCTCGATCAGCCGGGCAGTCGGGAACCGGCCGCGCGAGGTCAGCGCCCCGGAGAACGGTGTCGCCGCGTCGTAGGTCTCGTTGATCATCAGGATCGGTGCCGTGACCCCGGCGCGGCCCCCGTAGACCGGGATCCGTGAGCGCGACGGCGCCGGCCAGTACCGGCACGGGGCGTTGTACCAGGTGTTGTCCCAGGCGAGGAACGGGCGCGACTGGTGGATCCTCCACGCGTCGGTGACCTGCCGGGTCCACGGCGGGCGGAGCACGTCGGTGCACTGGGTCGCGAGGTACATCGCGTAGCCGTTGTCGTCGCCCATGTTGCCGTCGGCGTACATCGTGAACAGGGCACCGCCGCGGCCGTTGCGGACCAGGTCCGAGTACGCGACGCCGATGCTGTCCCACCCGTAGACGTAGTAGCCGGCCGAGAGCATCGCGTCGGTCAGCTCGTTCGGCCCGAGACGGCCGTTCGCGGCCGGCTGCCGGTCCAGCTTGCGCAGCTGCGCCTGGAAGCCGCGCCTGATCGCGCGCCAGTCGGTGCCGAGCCGGAAGACCCGCGGGTGTGCGGCGATCCAGCGGAAGTAGATGTTGAGGTTCCGGTCGAAGCCGACCTCCTGGTTCAGGTTCGCCCGGTACCACCAGGTGTCCGGGCCGACCATGCCGTCCAGGACGAACCGGCCGACCCGGGTCGGGTAGGTGACCGCGTAGACCTGGCCGAGGTAGGTGCCGTAGGAGAAGCCGTAGAAGTTCAGCTTGTCGATCTTGGGACGGTCCAGGAGCGGGGTCGCCGCCTGGTACGCGGCCCGGATGGACTCCATGTCCTTGACCGTGTCGCGGGTGGTCAGGAACGGGAGCAGGCCCTTGTCCGCGGCAGCGCTGTTGGCGCACTGCCGGGAGTAGCGGGTCGTCTTCGCGACCCAGTAGCGCATCAGCCTCCGGGTGCTCGGCACGAAGTTGGGCCGGTCGGCACCGAAGTACTGGGAGTTGCAGCGCAGGGTGGGAGTGCTGTGTCCGACACCGCGCGGGTCGAAGCCGATCCAGTCGTAGTGCAGACCCGCGTCGCCGGGCACGTAGTCGGCGAGCACCGGGAGGTACGTGCCCGATCCGCCCGGCCCGCCGGGGTTGGTCAGCATGATGCCGCGGTACGGCGACCTGGTGTGCACCTTCCGGGTCAGCTGCAGCGTGATCGAGCCGGCGCCGGGGTTCTTGTAGTCACGCGGGACCACGAGATCGGCGCACTGCAGACCCCCGCAGGGCGACCAGCTGAGACTGCCGATCGACGCGAGCGTGGGTGCCTGCGGCACCGCCTGGGCTCCGCCTCCCCCGACCACCGTCGACACCGAGATGACCAACACGACCGCTCCGAGGGCGGCGACGACACGCTTCACACTGGGTCCCTTCCCATTCGCTCCGCTCGCCACCCTACGTGGCGACGCCGAGATCCGCGGCCGATCGGCCGGTCGGCCGATGCCCTAGTCGACCGGGACGCCGAGGGCCCGCTGGTGGGCGTCGTCGAGGAGCAGCCGCCAGGACCGGACGGCCGCGGCGTCGACGGATGCCTTCGACCAGGAGCCGTCCTGGCGTGCCTCCTCCGCCAGTCCGTACTGACCCACCCCGGCCCGGACCAGCCACGGGACGAACTCCGGACGGAGGCCGCCGGCGGCGAGGACCAGTCCGGCGATCCGCGGGTCCTGCCGGGCGCGCTCGACGAGTTCGTCGCCGCCCGATGCCAGCCCGCGGGTCGAACCCGCCGTGGTGACCGCGTCCAGCCCGGGAAGCGCGGCGACGTCGCGCCAGGCACGGCCGGTGGTCAGGGCCTCGTCGAAACCGCGGTGGAACGTCCACGGGACACCGGCCAACTCGGCGGCGAGCGCTTCGCAACTGAACCGGTCGATCTCCAGGTCCCGGTCCAGGAAGCCGAAACTCACCCCGGCCGCTCCCAGGTCGAGGCAGGTGCGCGCGACCGCGACGAGGCGTGCGAAGCGAGCGGGGTCGGGCTCGGTGGCCTCCTCGCGCAACAGCACCCGGACCGGCAGGTCCGTCTCGCGCAGGATCGCGGACACCCCGGCCGGGTCCGGAGTACGGCCTCCGGAGCCGGGATCGGCCACGACCAGGAGGCGGTCCGCCTCACCACGGGTGGCCGCTTCGGCGTCGCGCGGATGCAGGACGGTGACCTCGAGCAGAGGCATCGATTCGGGGAGGGGGGACACAATGGCCATCGTGACATTCGACGACCCCGTGATGACGGCGCGCGCGCTGGTGTTGCACGACCTTGAGAGCACCGGCGTCGCCGACCCGACGGCGGTCTCGCTCCTGGAGGAGGCGCTCGCCCAGCGCTCGTGGTGGCTCGACCAGTGGCCGGGCGGGCGCGACTTCGTCGTCGGACTGGTCGCCCAGGACGTGCAGGACGGCCTCCTCGAGACGGCCGGGCGATGGCCCCTGTGCACGGCCTGCGAGGACGCCACCCACGCGCTCTACGTGGACCCGGACCTCGGCGGGCCGGACCCGACGTGGGTGTGCGAGGAGGCCGGCGTGGTGGTGGCGAAGATCGGCAGCCTGTGAACGAGGCTCAGCGGAGGTGCTCGGGGCGGAGGACGGGAACCCAGAGGGTGTACCGGTCCGCGCGGTAGATGCTGCGGGTGACCTCGACGGCCACCTCGCGGCAGAAGGAGCGCCGGGAGATGTGCAGGACCGGGGCACCGGGCTCGAGGTCCAGCGACGCGGCCTCGTCCTCGGTGGCGACCGCCGCGACGACCGAGTCCTCGCCCCAGGTCGGCATCAGGTCCTGGTCCGCGAACCAGTAGTACAGGCTGGACGGAAGCGCGTCGTCGAGGAAGCGCGGGAACGTGTCCAGCGACAGGTAGACGTGCTGGATCGCGATCGGCTGGCTGTCCGCGAGCCGCAGACGCTCCCAGTGCACGATCGGCGAGCCCACCTCTGCTTCGAGCGCGCGGGCCAGGCCCGGACCGGCGGTCTCGCGACGGGCCAGCAGGGTGCGCGACTCGGGGATCTTCCCGCGCCGCTCCATCTCCTCGGAGAACGACGACAGCCGCATCTGCATGTCGATGAGGGGCTTGGTGACGAACGTGCCACGACCCGGGATCCGCTCCAGCAGTCCCTGCGCGACGAGTCCGTCGAGGGCGTGCCGGACGGTCATCCGGGCGACGCCGAACTGCTCGACGAGGTCGCGCTCGGACGGTGCCGGGCTTCCCGGCTCGGCATCCACGATGAGCGAACGCACATACTCCCGCACCAGCAGATGCTTGCGCCCCCGCTGCGTTGCGGAGTTGGCGTGTTCGGCCACTGTCGCTCCCCTCGGTCGCCTCGGCCACGATAGCGAGGCTGCATCGCCGCTGTGCTGGCTTTCCCTTATTTCCCTTCCGGCCCACCCGTCACCCGGCGGCGGCGGAGCAGCGCGCGATAACGGGGTGCGTCCGGCCGGTCACCGGTGCCAGACTCGACAGAATGTCCGAACCGTCCCGCCCCTCGATCGCCTCCTTCTGGCACGACCTCCCCCGCGAGGGGAAGTTGATGCTGTCCGTGGTCGCCTTCGAGTTCATCGGCACCGGACTGGTGATGCCGTTCTGGGTCGTCTACTTCCATGAGATGCGCGGCTTCTCGCTGGACGTCGTCGGCGTCCTGCTGGCCGTGATGTCGCTCGCCGGATTCCTCGCCTCGGGTCCGTGCGGCATGCTCATCGACCGGTCCGGCCCGCGGGTGGCGATGCTCTGGACGCTGTGCATCGCGATGACCGGCCAGTTCACCGTGGCGTTCGCCGACAACCTCGCACTCGCGGTGATCGGCATCTCCATCGTCGGCGCCGCCTTCGGCATGGGCTGGCCCACGTCGCAGGCGCTGATCGCCTCGGTGGTGCCCTCGGAGATCCGCGCCCGCTACTACGGGATCAACTTCTCGCTGCTCAACCTCGGCATCGGGATCGGCGGCATCCTCGGCGGCTTCATCGTGGACGTCTCGGACCTGCAGACCTTCCAGGTGCTGTTCCTGGCCGACGTCGTGAGCTACCTGCCCTCCTTGTTCCTGATGCTGGTCCCGCTGCGGCACATCGGCCGACCCGCACCGGCGACCGAGCAGAGCCGGCGCGACGGCAAGGTCAGCTACCTCGCGGTGCTGCGCGCCCCGGCGATGAAGACGATGACGCTGCTGATGTTCATGGCGGCGTTCGTCGGCTACGCCCAGCTCGGCACCGGCATGCCGGCGTACGCGCGCGCGGTCGGCGAGATCTCGACCCAGGGCCTCGGGATCGCGTTCGCGGCCAACACGGGCGTGATCGTCCTCCTCCAGCTCCTGGTGCTCCAGCGCATCGAAGGCCGGCGGCGCAGCCGGGTGATCGTGGCCATGTCGGTCTGCTGGGCCCTGTCCTGGGGCTTGTTGAGCGCGAGCGGCATCGCGCCAGGGACGCTGAGCGCGACGCTGTTCGTCGCGGCCTGCGCCTCGATGTTCGCCCTCGGCGAGACGCTGATGCAGCCGACCATCCCGGCGATCATCAACGACCTCGCTCCCGAGCACCTGCGCGGCCGCTACAACGCACTGAGCGCCGGGACCTTCCAGTTCGCCTCGATCCTGGGCCCGATCGTCGCGGGCTTCCTGATCGGGCACGGCTGGCATCTGGAGTACCTGCTGCTGCTCGTCATCGGTTGCGCGATCACCGGATGGCTGGCGATCGCCCGGCTCGAACCCCAGCTCGACGACCGCACCAACGGCCTGTTGCGGGCGACCGAGCCGGTCGTCGAATCCACGCCGGGGCCGGCCGAAGGAGCAACCGCCATCGCGGAATGATCGAACATCTGTTCGATCCTGGGCTAGGATCGGGACATGCCCACGGCGTTCCAGCCCTCGCTCTTCGACGTCGACGCAGCCGCGCCTGCATTGCGCGGCATCGACGGGATCCGTCGTACGACGCTCGGTGACGGAGCCTGGATCGACGTCCTTCCGGGGTGGGTCAGCGGAGCCGACGGCCTCTTCGAGCACCTGGTGGCCGCGGTGCCCTGGCGCGCCGAGAGCCGCGAGATGTACGACCGGGTGGTCGACGTCCCCCGGCTGGTGCACACCTACGGCGTCGGCGACGACCTGCCGCACCCGCTCCTCGTCGAAGCCCGCGACGCCCTGGGCCGGCACTACGGTCCCGAGCTCGGCGAGCCCTTCGTCACCGCGGGCTGCTGCTACTACCGCGACGGCCGGGACTCGGTCGCCTGGCACGGCGACAACCTGGGACGCGGCCGCAGCCAGGACACGATGGTCGCCATCGTGTCGCTGGGCTCGCCGCGCAGGCTCCTGCTCCGTCCACGGGGCGGCCGGACCGCGGTCGCCCACGCCCTCGGACACGGCGACCTGCTGGTGATGGGCGGCAGCTGCCAGCGCACCTGGGAGCACGCCGTCCCGAAGTCCTCGAAGCCGGTCGGGCCACGGGTGAGCGTGCAGTTCCGCCCGCGCAACGTGTTCTGACGCCGCCGGACCGGCGGCGTCAGAGCTAGGGCGCGACCGTGATCGAGAGCACCCGCTCGTCCGAGCCGAACAGCAACGTGAAGTACCGGACAGTGAAGGTGAAGGTGCCCGGCACGGTCGGGGTGCCGCTGATCCGACCGGTGCTTCCGACGATGCTGAGTCCGTTCGGCAGCGAACCGTTGCTGACCGACCAGACCCCGGCACCTGCATTGGTGTCGACCCTGGTGTCGTAGGCCTGACCCACCTTGCCGTTGGGCAGCGAGTCGGTCTGGATCACGACCAGTGCCGACTGCGCGATATGCAGGTTGAGCTGCTTGGTGGTGCTCAGACCGGAGACCGAGGACAGGAACGTGAAGGACACGTTGAAGTTCCCGAAGCCCGTCGGCGTCCCGCTGATGATGCCGTTGGTCGACAGGGTCAGACCGGCCGGGAGGCCCGTCTGCGACCAGGTGCCCGGGACGTTGCCGACCGTCGTCAGGCTCGTCGAGTACTCCTGGTTGCGGATCCCCTCGGGCAGGAACGACGTCGCGATCGTCGGCGGCGTCCCTTGCTCGACCGTCAGGTTCAGCACCTGGGTGTCGCTCAAGGTCGTCGCGGTCTCGGTGAACTGCACCGTGATCTGGAAAGCACCGTCGACGGTGGGCGTCCCGGACAGCACGCCCGTCGCCTGGCTGAGCGTGATGCCGGCCGGCAGCGACCCGGCGATGACCGACCAGGTGCCGGCCGGGTTCCCGGCGACCTGGAGCTGGGCCGAGTAGCCGACTCCGCGCTTCAGGTTCGGAACCGTGGTCGTGGTGATCGACGGCGGACCGGCGTCCACGTGCACCGTCAGGGCCTGGGTGTCCGTGAGGCCGGACGCGGTCTCGGTGAACTCGACGGTGAAGCCGAAGTCGCCCACGGCTGTCGGCGTCCCGGAGAGCAGGCCGCCCGAGGAGAGCGAGACGCCGTTCGGGAGCGCTCCCGTCGTGACCGCCCAGGTCCCGGCGGTGCCGTTCTTCGCCAGCTGCTGGCTGTACGCCTGCCCGGTGGTCCCGTCCGGGAGCACCGTGGTGGTGACCCGCGGGCGGAGCCGGAGCACCAGGAGCTGGCTGTCGGACAGGCTCGTCGAGGTCTGGGTGAAGGTCACCGTGAACGTGTGACTGCCGTACTCGGTCGGCGTGCCCGAGAGCAGGCCGGAGGCGCTCAGCGTGACGCCGTCCGGCAGGTCGCCGCCGGTGACCGCCCAGGTCCCGGCGGGGTTGCCCTCGGTGATCTCGACGTCCAGCTGCTTCGAGTACGGCGTCCCCACATCGCCCACCGGAACGCTCGTCGTGGTGATCGTCGGAGCGGCGGTCGGGTTGATCTTCAGCGACAGCGACTGGGTGTCGTCCAGCCCGGAGGACGTCTCGGTGAACCGGACCATGAAGGCGAAGTCGCCGTCGAAGTTCGGCGTACCCGAGAGCAGACCGGCGGAGCTCAGCGTCAGACCGTTCGGCAGCACCGTGCCGTTGACGACCGACCAGGTGCCGGCCAGACCCGTCTTCTGCAGCTGCACGCTGTAGGCCTGGGCGACCTTGCCGTCGGGCAGGGTCGTGGTCACGATCTCCGGTGCGTCGGGCGCGTTCACCGTCAACGTCAGGGCCTTGGTCGCGGCCTCGGCGTCGATGTCGTTCTCGGTGAACCGGACGGTCAACGGGAAGCTGCCGTTCACGGTCGGGGTGCCGGAGAGGACACCCGCCTGGCTCAGGGTGATGCCGGCCGGCAGCGGGCCGGCGTCCAGGCTCCACGAGCCGGTCCGGCCCGGCGTGGCCGCCAGCTGGGTGCTGTAGGCCTGGCCCTGCTTCGCGTTCGGCAGAGCGGCCGTCGTGACGACCGGCGGGTTCGACAGGACCGTGAGCGTCAGCGGCTGGGTGTCGGTGAGCCCGGATCCGGTCTCGGTGAACTTCACCGTGAAGGACGCGGGGCTGCTGGTCTTCAGGATCGGCGTGCCAGCGATCTCACCGGTGCTCTTGTTCAGGGCCAGACCGGTGGGCAGGGTGCCGCTCAGCAGGGACCAGGTGCCGGTGGCGCCGGTCTTGACGAGCTGGGCCGAGTACGGCGACCGCTTGGTCGCGTCCTGCAGCGTCTGGGTGTTGATGCTCGGCGGCGACGAGGCGACGACCTTGATGGACAGCGTCTGGGTGTCGGTGAGCCTGGTGGCCGACTCGGCGAAGCGGACCGTGAAGGTCGCGGTCTCGATCGCGGTCGGCGTGCCGGAGATCACGCCCGTCGAGGCGCCCAGCGTCATGCCGAACGGGAGGAAGCCACTGGCGATCGACCAGGTGCCGGCGCCGCCGACCTTGGCCAGGGTCTCGTGGTACGGGAACGCCTGGGCTGCGGTGGGCAGCGAGGTGGTGGTGACGCGCGGCGGGACCAGGACGCCGACGGTCGTGGCGCCGGAGACGGCCGGCGCGTTCATCCCGCGACGCGGCACGAAGGCCCGGAACTTGGAGGTGACCGAAGGCTTGACGACCCGGCTCCAGGTGCCGGTCGAGGTCAGCGTCGCCGAGCCGATCGAGACCCAGCGGCCACCGGTGAGGCGTTGGACGGCGATGGTGGTGCGTCGGACGAACGGCTTCACGGTGCCCCGGAGGGTCACGGCCTGACCGGGCGAGACCCGTGTCGGGGTGGCCCGGATGGTCGCCTTCACCGGTCGCAGCGCGGTCACCTTGACGGTGCGCGACGCCGCGGTCCTGAGGTTGCCCTTGGTCAGGGCCACGACCCGGTAGGAGTGCACCCCGGAGATCTTGGGGAGGGTCACCGCCGCGCGGTACGCGCCTGCGGAGGTCGTGGTGCTGGTGCTGCGGGCCACGATCCAGCGATCACCGGAACGGCGCTGCACCTGGACCGGGCTGCCGACCGGGGACGCGCTGACCGCGCCGGAGAAGGTCACCGTGCCGCCCGCGACGACCGCGGCCGGACGGACCGCGACCGAGACCGTGCGCGTCACAGCCGCCAGCGCCGGGAGGGAGGTCCCGACCAATCCGGCGAACACCCCGAGGAACAGAGCGAGCGAGAACCAGCGGCGCAGCGGCGCAGCGAACATCAAGGGAGGGCCTTTCTTCGGATGCCGTGGGACCCCACGCCCACACGCCCTTCGCGGACGAGCCTAGGCGGACATTTCTACCACCGCTGCGGATTGCCGAAACGAAGAGACCGGGGCGCCGAGGACGATTTCTCGTCCCCGGCGCCCCGGCCGGATGCTTCAGGAACTTCCAGGGATCAGAAGTCCATGCCGCCCATGCCGCCCGACGGGTCGCCCATCGGGGCGGCCTTCTCGGGCTTGTCCGCGACAACGGCCTCGGTGGTGAGGAAGAGCGCGGCGATCGAGGCTGCGTTCTGCAGCGCCGACCGGGTGACCTTGGCGGGGTCGATGATGCCGGTGGCGATCATGTCGACGTACTCGCCGGTGGCCGCGTTCAGGCCCTGACCGGCGGGAAGGTTGCGCACCTTCTCCGCCACGACGCCGCCCTCGAGGCCGGCGTTGATCGCGATCTGCTTGAGCGGCGCCTCGGCGGCAACGCGAACGATGTTCGCGCCGGTCGCCTCGTCACCTGCGAGCTCGAGCTTCTCGAACGCCTTGTCGGTGGCCTGCACCAGGGCGACGCCACCGCCGGCGACGATGCCCTCTTCGACGGCCGCCTTCGCGTTGCGAACGGCGTCCTCGATGCGGTGCTTGCGCTCCTTGAGCTCGACCTCGGTGGCCGCGCCGACCTTGATCACCGCAACACCGCCGGCCAGCTTGGCCAGGCGCTCCTGCAGCTTCTCGCGGTCGTAGTCGGAGTC
>JAKFBZ010000065.1:0-58839 GCA_036676945.1 Marmoricola sp. | reverse complement strand
TCGCCGATCCACGGCTTCACGTCGGTCTCGTAGTCGAGTCCGTCACACAGTCCGAGACCCTTGTCCACGAGGTACCGGCGCAGATCGTCGGAGGAGTCGATGCCCAGGCTGTCGCGCAGCGCCGGGAACTTGCGCAGGGTCTTGATCGCCTCGATCTTCTGTCCTGCCTTCGGATCCAGGTCGACCGTCGCCAGTGCGACGGTCGACGCCGGCAACACCTCGTCGGGCCGGGGTCCGGTGCCGTTGAGGAAGGACCACGCCGCGAAAGCGGCACCGCCCAGGACCAGCACCACCACGGCGACGACACCCGCGAGCAGCAGGCCGCGCCGTTTGGAGCCGTGCCCGGCCTCTGCCGGCTCCGGCTGGAACTCGGACCCCAGCGCAAGGGTGGGTTCGGTGGGTTCTGTGGGAGGTGTCTGGTCGGACATCGGCGGTTCCTGCTCGTCGGGTGCGGTAGCGCCGAACCCTACCGGCGTTCGGTGCCCCAGATGACCCCGATCGCACCGATCAGTGCCGCGACCGACCAGGTGGCGTAGAGGCCGGTCGCCTGGACCTCCAGCTGCAGCGGGACCTTCGCACCGAGGGCAGCGTCCGGCAGCACCGTGCCCGGGTCCGCGGGACCCAGCGCCAGACCGACCGTGACCATCACCCAGGTGGCCAGGATCCCGCCGGCGGCGACGAGCAGCACCATCAGGAGCGGGTCGCGGCGGCGCCACCAGACCAGCGCGATGCCGGTGATCAGGCCGAAGACGGCGCAGACCACGAAGAACCAGCCGTCCGCCGCGACCTCGCGGGCGAGCGCCTGCTCCCCCATCTCGCCGTTCGTCGCGGTCCGGGTGAACTCGGCGAGGGGGGTGACCTGCCACCAGACGACCGCAGCGAGGAGGCCGGCCACGACACACCAGGCGACCACCACGGACAGGTCGCCGAGGCCGTCCAGCACCGCGCGACGTCGCCGGTCCTCGCGAGCCTCGGCCGGTTCGGCTGGCAGGTCGGCGCCGGCTCCGTACGCACCCGGGAAGACGGGTGGGCCGGTCGGCGGGTCGGTCGGCAGGCCGGACCCCACCGGCTGCCCCGGCGGCGGCGGTGTGCTCAGCCCAGACATCCGGGCCCCAGGAGCTGCTTGAGATCGGCGAAGAGTGCGGGGCTCGGCGCCACCCGGAGGCGGTCGTCGAGCCGCATCACCGTGGTCGACTCACGGTTGAGGAGCTTGAGCCGCACCTCGGACATGCCGGGGTGGGTCGCCAGGATCTCGCGGAGCTGATCGACGACGGCTTCGGTGCACCGGGTCAGCGGCATCGAGAGCACGACCGGCCCGCTGGGACCGTCGTTCAGATCGGGGAGGGTCACTTCCTGGCCGTGCAGCTCCGGCTGGTCCTTCTGCCGCGACAGCCGGCCCTTCACCGTGACGACCTGGTCCTCGATCAGGTGCGTGGCGGCCAGCTGGTACGCACTCGGGAACAGCAGTACGTCGATCGCGCCGTCGAGGTCCTCGACCGTCACCATCGCCCAGGTGTCGCCGCGCTTGGTGATCTTGCGCTGCACCGAGGTGATCAGCCCCGAGATCGTGACGGTGGAGTTGTCCGCCCGCTCCTCGTCGAGCATCAGCTGACCGATCGTGCAGTCGCTGGAGGCGGAGAGGATGTGCTCGAGGCCGAGCAGGGGGTGGTCGGAGACATAGAGACCGAGCATCTCGCGCTCGTGCCCGAGCAGGGTGGTCTTGTCCCAGTCCTCGATGTCGGGGACGGTCACGGTGATGCCGAATCCGCCGGCCTCGTCGTCCAGGCCGCCGAAGAGCGAGTCCTGGCCGATCGCCTCGTTCTTCTTGATGTCGACGTACTGGTCGACGGCGGTCTCGTGGATCGCGACCAGCGCCCGGCGCTTGTGCTTCATGTCGTCGAAGGCGCCGGCCTTGATCAGCGACTCGATCACCCGCTTGTTGCAGACGATCGCCGGGACCTTGTCCATGAAGTCGTTGAAGTCGGTGTAGCGGCCGTTCTCCGTGCGGCCCGCGACGATCCCGTCGACGACGTTGTGTCCGACGTTGCGGATGGCGCCGAGCCCGAAGCGGACGTCGTTGCCGACCGGGGTGAAGTTCGCCGCGGACTCGTTGACGTCCGGCGGGAGCACCTGGATCTTCATCCGGCGACACTCGTTGAGGTAGATCGCCATCTTGTCCTTGTCGTCCTTCACCGAGGTGAGGAGCGCGGCCATGTACTCGGCCGGGTAGTTCGCCTTGAGGAAGGCGGTGTAGTACGACACCACGCCGTACGCCGCCGAGTGCGCCTTGTTGAAGGCGTAGTCGGAGAACGGGAGCAGGATCTCCCACAGGGTCTTGACCGCGTTCATCGAATAGCCGCGCCCGGTCATGCCGGCCGAGAAGGTCTCGAACTGCTTGTCCAGCTCGGACTTCTTCTTCTTGCCCATCGCCCGCCGCAGCAGGTCCGCCTGGCCGAGCGTGTAGCCGGCCAGCTTCTGGGCGATCGCCATCACCTGCTCCTGGTAGACGATCAACCCGTAGGTCTCACCCAGGACGTCCTCGAGGGCCTCGGCCAGCTCGGGGTGGATCGGCTCCACCGGCTCGCGACCGGTCTTGCGCCGGGCGTACTTGTTGTGCGAGTCCGCGCCCATCGGGCCCGGACGGTAGAGCGCACCGACGGCGGAGATGTCCTCGAACTGGTCCGGCTTCATCGAGCGCAGCAGCGCGCGCATCGGACCGCCGTCGAGCTGGAAGATGCCGAGGGTGTCGCCGCGCTGGAGGAGTTCGTAGGTGGCCGGGTCGGTGAGCTCGAGCTCCTCGAGCACGATCGTCTCGCCGCGGTTGGCCTGGATGTTCTTGACGGCGTCGTCGAGGACGGTGAGGTTGCGCAACCCCAGGAAGTCCATCTTGATCAGGCCGAGGGCCTCGCAGGTCGGGTAGTCGAACTGGGTGATCATCGCGCCGTCGGCCGGCCGCTTGAGCAGCGGGATCACGTCGATCAGCGGCTCGCTCGACATGATCACGCCGGCTGCGTGCACGCCCCACTGACGTTTCAGGCCCTCGATGCCGATCGCGGTGTCGACGACCTGCTTGACGTCGTTGTCGCCGTCGTAGAGCGCCCGGAACTCGCCGCCCTCGCCGAAGCGCTTGTGCTCGGGGTCGAACAGGTCCTTGAGAGGCACGTCCTTGCCCATCACCGCGGGCGGCATCGCCTTGGTGATCCGGTCGCCCATCGCGAACGGGTAGGCCAGGATCCGCGAGGAGTCCTTGATCGCCTGCTTGGCCTTGATCGTGCCGTAGGTGACGATCTGGGCGACGCGGTCCTCGCCGTACTTCTCGGTGACGTAGCGGATCACCTCGCCGCGCCGGCGCTCGTCGAAGTCGATGTCGAAGTCGGGCATCGAGATGCGGTCGGGGTTGAGGAAGCGCTCGAAGATCAGGCCGTGGACGAGCGGGTCGAGGTCGGTGATCCGCATCGCGTAGGCCACCATCGAGCCGGCACCGGAGCCGCGGCCCGGGCCGACCCGGATGCCGTTGTCCTTGGCCCAGTTGATGAAGTCGGCGACCACCAGGAAGTAACCCGGGAAGCCCATCTGGGTGATCACACCGACCTCGAAGTCGGCCTGTCTGCGCACCTCGTCGGAGATCCCGTTGGGGTAGCGGAACCGCAGGCCCTTCTCGACCTCCTTGATCAACCAGGAGGTCTCGTCCTCCCCCGGAGGGCAGGGGAACCGCGGCATGAAGGTGCCGTTGCCCTCGGTGAACTCGACGTTGCACCGTTCGGCGATGAGCAGGGTGTTGTCGCACGCCTCACGCAGGTCGTACTTGTCGGCCCAGAGCGCGCGCATCTCGGCGGGAGACTTGATGTAGTAGCCGTCGCCGGAGAACGCGAAGCGCTGCCCCGGTCCGTCGCCGGCCGGGATGTCCATCGTGCTGCCCGAGTTGATGCAGAGCAGGTGCTCCTGCGACTTGGCGTCCTCCTTGCGCACGTAGTGCGAGTCGTTGGTCGCCAGCAGCGGGATCTGCAGGTCCCTGCCGAGCTTGAGCAGGCCGTCGCGGACCCGGTTCTCGATGTCGAGGCCGTGGTCCATCAGCTCGAGGAAGTAGTTCTCCCGGCCGAGGATGTCCTGGAACTCACCGGCGACCTTGCGGGCCTCGTCGTAGTTGCCGTAGCGGAGGTGGACCTGGACCTCACCGGAGGGACACCCGGTGGTGCCGATCAGGCCGCGACCGTGCTGGGTCAGCAGCTCCCGGTCCATCCGCGGGTGCTTGAAGAAGCCGTCCCGCCAGGACCCGGTGGTCAGCCGGAACAGGTTGTGCATGCCCTCGGTGGTCTCCGAGAGCAGGGTCATGTGGGTGTACGCGCCGCGCGCGGAGACGTCGTCCGGACCGCCGTCGTAGAAGTTGACGCCCTTGCGCTCGAACCGGGAGATGTTCGGCGCGAAGTACGCCTCGATCCCGATGATCGGCTTGACCCCGGCGTCCTTGGCCTTCTTGTAGAACTCGTAGGCCCCGAACACGTTGCCGTGGTCGGTCATCGCGATGGCCGGCATGCCGAGCTCCGCGGTCCGCTCTGCCATCGCGCCCAGCCGGGCGGCACCGTCGAGCATCGAGTACTCGGTGTGCACGTGCAGATGGACGAAGTTGTCGCCGGAACCGGTCGTCATGGAGCGGGGATCTCACCTTCCCGAAGGGTCTGAAACAGCCTGAAAGCAGAGCGCGCCAGCAGCGCCTTCTGGGGGAAGATCGCCAGCCTACGACCTCAGTCTGTCAGGCCGTGCCGACACTCCGGAGGGCGGACCGACCGACGTCCGGGTCCGTTCTGCGTGTCCCGGAACGACACGCCGGGAACCGGCTCAGATACCCCGGCGGGACATGTCCTGGAGCCGCCCGATCCGCTCCGCCGTCGGCGGGTGGGTCGAGAACAGCTTGGACACGTCGCGGGTGCTGAACGGGTTGGCGATCATCATGTGGCTCGCGTTCTGCAGCTGCGGCGTCGGCTGCAGGGGGCGGGCCGCGACGCCGTGCTCGAGCTTGTTCAGCGCGCTCGCCAGGGCCAGCGGATCGCCGGTCAGCCGGGCGCCGTCCTCGTCCGCGTCGTACTCCCGGGTGCGGCTGATCGCCATCTGGATCACCGCGGCCGCGATCGGGGCCAGCAGCGAGATCGCGATCAGGGCCAGCGGGTTGGGCCGGTCCTCGTCGTCGCCGCCGCCGAAGATGTTCATGAACATCAGCATCTGGGCGACCGACGTGATCACGCCGGCGATCGCAGCGGCCACCGAGGAGGTCAGGATGTCGCGGTTGTAGACGTGCATCAGCTCGTGGCCCAGGACGCCGCGCAGTTCGCGCTCGTCGAGGAGCGACAGGATGCCCTGGGTGCAGCACACGGCCGCGTTCTTCGGGTTGCGCCCGGTCGCGAACGCGTTCGGTGCCTCGGTCGGCGACACATAGAGCCTCGGCATCGGCTGACCGGCCTTGGCCGAGAGCTCCTCGACGATGCGGTACATCGCCGGCTGCTCCTCGCGGGTCACCGGCTGGGCGTGCATCGCCCTGATCGCGATCTTGTCGGAGTTCCAGTAGCCGTACGCCGTCATCGCGACGCCGAAGAGCGCGAACAGCCAGATGTACTGACCGCCCGCGATCACCGAACCGATGGCCAGGAGCAGGCCGAAGATGCCGCCCAGCAGCAGCGCGGTCTTCAGGCCGTTGAAATGGTTGTGCATGTCATTCCCAACGTGTCAGGCCGGGTGCGGGTTCCGCACCCGACGGTGATCCGGCGTGATCCCCGCCTCACGGCGCCTCCGGCCGCTCAGCGGGAGTCACGCTCGTAGGCGTCCAGGGACTCCTCGATCACGGTGTGCATGATCCGGGCGATCGCCTTCTCGCCCAGCCCCGGGGCGTGCGCTGCCATCCGGGCGGCGATCTCGGCCTCCCGGTCCGGGTCGCGCCCGTCCTTGCCGGGCTGGGTCTTGAAGCCCTGCACGGTCGCGGTCAGGGCGAACCTGCGGGCGAGCAGGAGCGCGATCTCGTCGTCGACCCGGTCGATCTGGCCGCGCAGGTAGCGCAGCGGCTCGGTGCCCGGCCAGACCATCCGTACGTCCGGCGCCCGCTCCTCGTTGGCGGAACCGTCGGTGTGCTCGAGCTCGACCAGGCCGTGCCGGTGGTAGAAGCCGCGCCCGGCGGTGTTGCTCGCGAAGACCCACAGTCCGAAGCCGTCGGGCCGCTGCGCCTTGACGAGGTCGAGCAGCAGCGCGCCGATCCCCGAGCCCTGACGCTGCGGGCCGACGTACAGCGAGTCGAGCCACTCTCCGTCGAGGACCGCGAAGGCGACGATCTGGTCGTCCTCGGCGACCCAGATCTCCTTATCCGCGCCGGTGCGCTCGAACCAGGCTCGGATCTCGGCGTCGTCGTGGACGGGCGCGGGCATCTGCGGCACGGCGTCACGCCTGGTGGCGATGTAGAGCTCCGCGATCTCGGCGAGGTCCTCGGCCGTGGCGGGCCGCAGGACGAGGTCGACGTCGGGATCAGTCGAGGCCACGGATCTTCTCCAGCGCGTCGGCGAGGTCGGCCGGGTACGGCGAACTGAACTCGACGTACTCGCCGGACTCGGGGTGGGTGAACCCGAGGCGGACCGCGTGCAGCCACTGCCGCTCCAGGCCGAGCCGCTTGGCCAGGGTCGGGTCCGCCCCGTAGGTCAGGTCGCCGACGCAGGGGTGCTTCAGAGCCGACATGTGGACCCGGATCTGGTGGGTGCGACCGGTCTCCAGCTTGATGTCGAGCAGACTGGCGAAGCGGTGCGCCTCCAGCGTCGCGTAGTGGGTGACGCTGTGCTTGCCGTCCTCGCGGACAGCGAACTTCCAGTCCGACTTCGGCGCCCGTCCGATCGGGGCGTCGATGGTGCCCTCGTGCGGGTCCGGGTGACCCTGGACGAGCGCGTGGTAGGTCTTGTCGATCTCCCGGTGCCGGAAAGCGTTCTTGAGGACCGAGTAGGCCCGTTCGCCCTTGCAGATGACCATCACGCCGGAGGTGCCGACGTCGAGGCGCTGGACGATGCCCTGACGCTCGGGGGCTCCGCTGGTCGCGATCCGGTACCCGGCAGCGACCAGGTGCCCGACGACGGTCGGGCCGGTCCACCCCATCGACGGGTGCACGGCGACCCCGACAGGTTTGTCGACCACCACGATCGCCTCGTCGTCGTGGATCACGGTGATCCCCTCGACCTCCTCGGCGCGGATCTCGAGCGGGTCCGCGGCCGGGGGAAGACTGACCTCCAGCGTGACGCCGGGCAGGAGCCGGTCGGACTTCACCGCTGCGGAGCCGTCGAGGACGACCCGGCCGGAGGAGATCAGGTCCGCCGCTTTCGACCGCGAGATGCCGAACATCCGGGCGAGGCCGGCGTCGACCCGTTCTCCCGCGAGGCTCTCGGGCACGTGCAGCGACCGGTGCTCGTCCGCGCCCGTGCTCACCGGAGGTCCTCGCTGTCGTCGGTCTTCGCGGGCTCGACGATCCGCTCGCCGGAGAGCCGGATGCCGCGCAGGGACTGCACCACGATCAGCACCGCGGCGATGTTGATGCAGATGTCGGCGATGTTGAAGACCGGCCAGTGCGGGAGTTGCAGGAAATCGACGACATGCCCGCGCAGCGGACCCGGCTCGCGGAAGAGCCGGTCGGTCAGGTTGCCGGCGATCCCGGCCAGGAGCAGCCCGAACGCCCAGGCCCAGAGGGTGGAACGGACCCGGAACGCGAGCCAGATGACCACGACGAACGCGACGATGGCGAACACGCTGATCAACGGAGTCATCCCGGTCCCGGTGCTGAACGCGGCGCCCGGGTTGCGGGTCAGGTTGAGCTGCAGCAGGGTGCCGATCAGTTCCACGGGGTCCTGGCCGGCGAGCTTCTTCTCGGCGATCACCTTGGTGATCACGTCCACCAACCAGGCGGCGACGGCGATGCCGAAGAGGAGCCCTGTCCGGGATCTGTTGCTGGTAGGCCCAGTGTCGCTGGTCAGCGACGCTCCTCGCGCTGCTTGCATGTCAGGCACATTGTGGCACGGGGGAACGCCATCAGCCGATTCTTGCCGATGGGGTTGCCGCAGACCTCGCAGACACCGTAGGTGCGGTCAGCGATACGACGCAGCGCGTGCTCGGACTGCTCGAGCATGTCGCGGGCGTTGTTGACGATCGTCATCTCCTGGTCGCGCTCGAACGACGCGGAGCCGACATCGGCCTGGTCGTTGCCGGCGCCGTCGCCGGCGTCGCGGATCAGGTCGGCGAGGTCGCCCTCGACCATCGCGAGCTCGGCCTGAAGCTTCTTCACCTCGGCCTTGAGGAAGGTCCGCACCTCGTTGAGCTCGGCCTTCGTCCACGGGTCCTCGGCCGCGAGAACGACCAGTTTCGCCGGCTGCCGCGGGGCTGCCTTCTTGACCGGGGGTGCGGCCTTGGCCGGGGCGGCCTTCTTGGCCGGGGCCGCCTTCTTGGCCGGGGCGGCCTTCTTGGCCGGGGCCGCCTGCTTGGCCGGGGCCGCCTGCTTGGCCGGGGCCGCCTTCTTCGCCGGAGCCTTCTTCGCCGGGGCCGCCTTCTTCGCGGGAGCGGCCTTCTTGACCGGGGCCGCCTTCTTCGCGGGAGCCTTCTTCGCGGGAGCCTTCTTCGCGGGAGCCTTCTTCGCGGGAGCCGCCTTCTTCGCGGGAGCCGCCTTCTTCGCGGGAGCCGCCTTCTTCGCGGGGGCTGCCTTCTTGACCGGGGCTGCCTTCTTCGCCGGGGCCTTCTTGACCGCGGGAGCCTTCTTGGCCGGCGCCGTCTTCTTCGCGGTAGCGACCGTCTTCTTGCCGGCGGCTGCCTTGGCGGTCGGCCGACCGACTGCCTTGCGCGCGGCTGCTCCAGCGCGGCTCACCAGGGATCGCTTACCGGTGTTTGCCATGAGCGGGTGCCCCCATCGGGCTAGGAGGAAATATGACGGAACTCATATCCAGTGGCCGCGAGGATATGTGGAACAACGGGGCCCTTCAACTCGCCATTCCGTAGAATTCCGAACGACATTGCCGGCCGGGCCCGGTCGAGGTGCTCCTGACGCCCCCGCTCTGGCACACTTGTCCCTGCTGCGCGACGTTGATGGGGCCATCACCCCGGAGTTGCCGGAAGAAACGTTTCGTAACCTCCCGAAACGGACTAGAACCGGCGGCAGCGACCATTGAGCGGGTCGGCAGGACATGCCGGCCAAAGAGGGTGGTACCGCGGGAGCCCGAAGGGTCCTCGTCCCTCGTTGCCGATCGGCGAACATCGTCGAACAGCTTGCGAGAGATGTGAAGGAACCCCGTGGCCGTGAACAACCGCTACAACCCCGTCCCCCCGCAGGTCGACCTGCCGGCGCTCGAGCGCGACGTACTCGCACTCTGGGCCGACCAGCAGACCTTCGAGAAGTCCGTCGACCTCACCCGTGACGGCGAGCCGTGGACGTTCTACGAGGGCCCGCCGACCGCGAACGGGATGCCCGGGACCCACCACATCGAGGCCCGGGTCTTCAAGGACGTCTTCCCCCGCTTCCACACCATGCGCGGCCGGCACGTCGTCCGGAAGGGTGGCTGGGACTGTCACGGCCTCCCGGTCGAACTGGCCGTGGAGAAGGAGCTCGGGTTCTCCGGCAAGGGCGACATCGAAGCCTTCGGCGTCGCCGAGTTCAACGCGCGCTGCCGCGAGTCGGTGCAGCGTCACGTCGGCGCTTTCGAGCAGATGACCGAGCGGATGGGCTACTGGGTCGACACCGAGGACCCCTACCGCACCATGGACTCCTCCTACGTCGAGTCGGTCTGGTGGGCGCTGCAGCAGATCCACTCCAAAGGCCTGCTCGTCGAGGACTACCGGGTCGCGCCGTACTGCCCGCGCTGCGGCACCGGTCTCTCCGACCACGAGCTCGCGCAGGGCTACGAGACGGTCACCGACCCGTCGGTCTACGTCCGGTTCGCACTGACCAGCGGGCCCTGGGCCGGCGCCGACCTGCTGGTCTGGACGACGACGCCGTGGACCCTGGTCTCCAACACCGCGGTGGCGGTGAACCCGGGCGTCGAGTACGTGCTCGCGGAGCACGAGGGCCGCAGGGTCGTCGTGGCCCAGCCGCTCCTGGCCGCGGTCCTCGGCGAGGAAGCCGTCGTCCTGGAGACCACCACCGGCCCCGCGATGGAGCGCTGGACCTACCAGCGCCCGTTCGAGCTCGTGCCGTTCCCGAGCGAGGCGCACTTCGTCGTCCTCGCCGACTACGTGACCACCGAGGACGGCACCGGGCTGGTGCACCAGTCCCCCGCGTTCGGCGCCGAGGACATGATCGTCTGCAAGGCCTACGGCCTGCCGGTCGTCAACCCGGTCAAGCCCGACGGTCACTTCGCCGACGACGTCCCGCTGGTGGGCGGACAGTTCTTCCGGCACGCCAACACCGACCTGGTGGCCGACCTGACCGAGCGCGACCTGCTCTTCCGGCACGTCCCCTACGAGCACAGCTACCCGCACTGCTGGCGCTGCCACACCGCGCTGCTCTACTACGCGCAGCCGTCCTGGTACGTCCGCACGACCGCGGTCAAGGAAGCGCTGCTGCGCGAGAACGAGACCACCCACTGGTTCCCCGAGACGATCAAATGGGGCCGGTACGGCGACTGGTTGAACAACAACATCGACTGGGCGCTCTCCCGGAGCCGGTACTGGGGAACGCCGCTGCCGATCTGGCGCTGCGGCGAAGGCCACCAGACCTGCGTCGGCTCGCTCGCCGAACTCTCCGAGCTGACCGGGACCGACCAGTCCGAGCTCGATCCGCACCGCCCCTACATCGACGCCGTCACCTTCCGCTGCCCGGTCGAGGGATGCACCGACCTGGCCACCCGGGTCCCCGAGGTCATCGACGCGTGGTTCGACTCCGGCTCGATGCCGTTCGCGCAGTGGGGCTACCCGCACGTCGAGGGTTCGAAGGAGAAGTTCGAGGCCGCCTATCCGGCCGACTTCATCTGCGAGGCGATCGACCAGACCCGCGGCTGGTTCTACACCTTGATGGCGATCGGCACCCTCGTCTTCGACGAGTCGTCGTACAAGAACGTGCTCTGCCTGGGACACATCCTGGCCGAGGACGGTCGCAAGATGAGCAAGCACCTCGGCAACATCCTCGAACCCATCCCGCTGATGGACGAGCACGGCGCCGACGCGGTCCGCTGGTTCATGGCGTGCGGAGGTTCGCCGTGGTCGGCGCGGCGGGTCGGGCACGCCACCATCCAGGAGACGGTGCGCAAGGTGCTGCTGACCTACTGGAACACCGTGGCCTTCCAGGTCCTCTACGCCGGCACGTCGGACTGGAAGCCCGGCGACGAGGCCCCGGCACTCGCGGACCGCTCGGTGATGGACCGGTGGGCGCTCTCCGAGGCGCACCGGCTCGCAGTCGGCGTGACCGACGCGCTGGAGAACTTCGACACCCAGCGCGCCGGCGCCCTGCTCTCGGCGTACGTCGACGACCTCTCGAACTGGTACGTCCGTCGTTCGCGGCGCCGGTTCTGGAACGGCGACGCCGCGGCACTGGCGACCCTGCACGAGTGCCTGTACGTCGTGACGCTGCTGATGGCTCCGCTCACCCCGTTCATCACCGAGCGCGTCTGGCAGGACATGTTCGCCTCGACCTCGGACGAACTGCCCGAGTCGGTGCACCTGGCTGCATGGCCGGCCGTCGACGGTTCTCTCGTCGATGACGACCTGAGCGCGCAGATGACGATCGCCCGACGGCTCGTCGAGCTCGGGCGCGCCGCCCGGGCCGATGCGAAGGTCCGGACCCGCCAGCCGCTGCGACGCGCGCTGGTCGGCACCGCGGCCTACGAGCGACTCAGCGACGAGCTCCGTGCCGAGGTGGCCGACGAGCTGAACCTCGGCTCGATCGAGCCGATCAGCGCCGCCGGGGCCGACCTCGTCGACCACTCCGCCAAGGGCAACTTCCGCGCCCTCGGCAAGCGGTTCGCGAAGCAGACGCCCCAGGTCGCGGCGGCCATCGCCGCGGCCGACCCCGGCGCGCTCGCTGCCGCGCTGGCCGCCGACGGGCGCGCGAGCGTCGACCTCGACGGATCGCCGGTCGAGGTGCTCGCCGACGAGGTGATCATCTCCGAGCGTCCGCGCGAGGGCTGGTCGGTGGTCAACGAGCAGGGCGAGACCGTCGCCCTGGACCTGGAGCTCACCGACGAACTGCGCCGCGCCGGTCTGGCGCGCGACGTGATCAGGATGATCCAGGAGGCGCGGAAGAACAGCGGCTTCGAGGTCTCCGACCGGATCGCCCTGACCTGGTCGGCGAACGGCGAGATGGCGGCGGCGTTCCACGAGCACTCCGCCCTGATCGCCGACGAGGTGCTCGCGGCATCGATGGCCGAGTCGGACTCGCCGCAGGACCTGGCGTTCTCCGACGACGACCTAGGGTTCCGCTTCAACGTCTTCCGCGTCTAGCGCCGCCATCCGCGAGCTTGCGAAGCAGAAAGGCGCCGCACCCCGAGGGGTGCGGCGCCTTTCGACGTTCTACGGAACTCAGCCCTCGGCTTCGTCGCCCAGGATCGAGCGGAGGCGCTTGGGCGCCTGCTCCCCGCCGAGCGGCAGGCTGGCGGCCTGAGCCGAGCCGTCGAGCGACTCCAGCTGCTGCGTGAAGTAGCTGCGCAGGCGGCTGCGGTACTCGCGCTCGAAGGAACGCAGACCCTCGATCTCGCCGTTGAGGGCGTCCTTCTCCTTCTCGAGGTTGCCGAAGATCTCCTTGCGGCGGGCCTCGGTCTCGGAGTCGAGCATCGCCGCGCGGGTGCGGGCGTCGGACTCGAGACGGTCGGTCTTGGCCTTGGTCTCGGCCTCGAGGCGCTCAGCCTTCGTCTTCGACGCCGCCACGATCTGGTCGGCCTCGTCCTTCGCACCGTTGACGAGTTCGTCAGCGTTGCGGGTGGCGATCTCCAGCAGCTTGGCGGCGGCGCTCGATGCGTCGGCGACCGTGCTGACCTTGATCTCCTGAACCGGAGCGGCAGCCGGCACCGGGGCCGGGGTCGCCGCGACCGGCTCGGGCGTCTTCTCGATCACGGGCGCCGGGGCCGGTGCGGCCTCTCCGCCGCCTCGCTGCGCCGCGCTGAGCTTGGTCCGGAGGTCGTCGTTCTCCTTGTTGAGGCGTTCCAGCTCGGACTCGACCTCGTCGAGGAACTGGTCGACCTCACCCATGTCATAGCCCTCACGGAGCCGGACGGGAGTAAAGCGCTTGTTGCTCACGTCCTCAGGCGTCAGCGGCATGACCTCACCCATTCTTCGTTAGTCGGACAAACTCTTGCGGATTGAACAATAGCCGTTCAGCCGATGCGGGGCATGCCCCGGATGGGCGGTAGTTCCAGTCACTGTCTTCCCGGCCGATGCGGCTACCCGAAGAAGATGATCGAATTCACCTCGAGGAGCAAGTAGCAGACCAGCAGAACGGCCAGGAAACTGAGGTCGAGAGCGACCCCGCCGATGCGGATCGGCTTGAACACCCGGCGGAACGCGTGGATCGGCGGATCGGTGATCGAGTAGACGGCCTCGAGGATCACGAGCACCGGACCGCTCGGGGTCCAGGAGCGGGCGAAGAACTGGATCCAGTCGACGATCAGCCGGACCAGGAGCAAGCCGATGAAGATCTGCAGGACCAGTTCAATGATCTGGCCGATCTGATGCACTCAGGTCCTCAGCTCTGGTTGAAGAAGCCGCCCGCGATGCGCTGCTTGTCCTCGGCGTCCACGTCGACGTTGGGCGGCGAGAGCAGGAACACCTTGTTGGTGACACGCTCGATGGTGCCACGGACGGAAAACACCAGGCCGGCGGCGAAGTCGACGAGGCGCTTGGCGTCGGTGTCGCTCATCTCGGAGAGGTTCATGATCACCGGGATGCCGTCGCGGAAGTTCTCGCCGATGACCCGAGCCTCGTTGTAGGTCCGCGGGTGCAAGGTGGTGATCCGCGACAGCGGCGCTGACGCGCGCTCGACGGTGGTCGTCGCGGCGGGGGCCGCGGTCCGGCGGCGGTCCGAGATGCTGGAGACCGCGCGGGCCTGCTCGGGCTGACGACGAGCAGGCTCGTCGTAGTCGTTGTCGAGCTCGGCGTATTCGCCGTCGGCGTCCTCGAGCAGTCCGAGGTAGACGCCCATCTTCCGCATCGCGCCGCTCATTGATCCTCTTCCTCTGCGCCTGTCCGACCACTGGGGGCCGGCGGTCCGTCGACTGGACCGGTTGTTTCGGACATTACTGGATCGGAGGCCTCGGACCGAGGACCGCCGACCCGACACGCACGTGTGTCGCACCGCAGGAAATTGCTTCCTCGAGGTCTCCGCTCATCCCTGCGGAGACAACCGTGGCGTCGGGGTACCCGATCCGCAGCTCTGCGGCCACGTCGGCGAGCCTCCTGAACGCCGGCAGTGCCGGCTCTCCGAGCGGCGCCACGGCCATCACGCCGCGCAGTCGCAAGGCTCCTGATCCGGCGATCGCGGCGGCGATCGCCGGCACGTCGGCGAGGTCGGCGCCGCTGCGACCCGGTCGCCCGGGCGGATCGAGACTGACCTGGACCAGGCAGTCGACGACCGCGTCGCGTTCGTGCGCGCCGCGGTCCAGGCCCGCCACCAGCTTGAGCCGGTCCACCGACTCGACGACCGACGCGTAGCTCGCGACCGCGGCCGCCTTGTTGCTCTGCAGAGAGCCGATGAAGTGCCAGGCCAGACCGAGGTCCGCGCACTCGGCGGCCTTGACCTCGGCCTCCTGGTGCCGGTTCTCCCCCACGTCGGTGACACCGAGCTCGGCGAGCAGCCGGACGTCGGAGGCCGGGAAGTACTTCGTGACCACGACCAGGCCGACCTCGTCAGGCGACCGGCCGGCGCGCTCGCACGCCGCCGCGATCCGGGAGCGGACGGCGGCCAGATTCGCGGCGATCTCCTCGCGCCGGCTCACGGGCGCAGCCTGATCAGCCCGGCGTGCCGACCGGCGGCGGCACCGTCGCGCCGGTAGGAGTAGAGGTCGGCGGACTCGAGGGTGCAGACCTCCAGGTCGATCACCCGCACCCCTGCGTCAGCGAGCTGGGACCTCACCCCGGCGCCGATGTCGAGTGCCGGGGTCCCCCAGCTGGTGGTCGAGACGGCAGCGGGCAGCCCGGCTCCGACCTCGGCCTGCATCGCGGCCGGCACCTCGTAGCAGGCGCCGCAGACGTGCGGCCCGATCCAGGCCGTGATCTCCCCCGCGCCGAGCTCACGCATCCGCGCCAGGGTGGCGGGCACGATCCCGGCGACCATCCCGGGGCGCCCGGCGTGCGCCGCCCCGATGACGCCGGCGGCGGGGTCGGCGAACAGGAGCGGCACACAGTCGGCGGCGCGCACCATCAGCGTGCATCCGCTCCGTGCGGTCACGATGCCGTCGGCGCTGGCTCGGCCGTCCGCAGCATCCGGTTCCAGCGGTTGCTCGACGACGCTGACCGCCGCCCCGTGGACCTGATGGAGATCGACGAGTTCGTCGGTCGGCGCGAAGGCCTGCATCAGCCGTCGGTGGTTCTCGGCGCGGGCGGCGAGGTCGTCGTCACTCTCCAGGGCCAGGTTCAGTTCGTCGTACGGAACGGCGCTGACCCCGCCGAACCTGTCCGTGAAGGCCAGGTCGACGGGGCCGAGCGACGTGCGGAACCGGAACACGGAGCGGTGGGCCTCCGGACTACTTCAGGAAGTCGGGGACGTCGAGCTCGTCGTCCAGGTCGCCACGGGTCGAGGACGGCGCCGAGACACCGACCGGGACCGGATCCTTGCGCGGCGCTGCCGGAGCCGTCCCGTTCTTGCGCTCCTCGGCGAGGGCCTGGGCCGCGGCCCGGGTCTCTTCCTGGGTCTGCGTCTGCGGCACGGGCGCCGCCGGACGACGCAGGCTCGGCGCCTCCTCGCGGCGCTTGGGCCGACCACCCTCGAACCCGGCGGCGATCACCGTCACCCGGACCTCGTCGCCGAGGGCGTCGTCGATCGTGGCGCCGAAGATGATGTTCGCATCGGGGTGCACCGCGTCGGCCACCATCGCGGCGGCCTCGTTGATCTCGAAGAGGCCGAGATCGGATCCACCGGCGATCGAGAGCAGGACGCCCTGCGCACCGTCGATCGACTCCTCGAGGAGGGGCGAGGAGACGGCGAGCTCGGCAGCCTCGACCGCACGGTTCTCACCGCGGGCCGAACCGATGCCCATCAGCGCCGACCCTGCGTTCGACATCACGGACTTCACGTCGGCGAAGTCCAGGTTGATCAGGCCGGGCGTGGTGATCAGGTCGGTGATGCCGGAGACGCCCTGGAGCAGCACCTGGTCGGCCTGCTTGAAGGCGTCGAGCATGCTGACGCTGCGGTCGGCGATCGAGAGCAGCTTGTCGTTCGGGATCACGATGAGGGTGTCGACCTCTTCGCGCAGGTTGGCGATGCCTTCCTCCGCCGAGGTCGACCGGCGCTTGCCCTCGAAGGCGAACGGGCGGGTCACCACACCGATCGTCAGCGCACCGAGCGAGCGGGCGATCTTGGCGACCACGGGAGCGCCACCGGTACCGGTGCCACCGCCCTCGCCTGCGGTCACGAACACCATGTCGGCGCCCTTGATGACTTCCTCGATCTCTTCCGCGTGGTCCTCGGCCGCGCGCGCACCCACGTCGGGGTTGGCGCCGGCTCCGAGTCCACGGGTGAGCTCACGGCCGATGTCGAGTTTCACATCGGCGTCGCTCATCAGGAGTGCCTGTGCATCGGTGTTGATGGCAATGAACTCAACGCCCCGCAGCCCGACCTCGATCATCCGGTTGACGGCATTGACTCCACCTCCACCGATACCTACGACCTTGATCACGGCCAGGTAGTTCTGTGGTGCTGCCACGGCGGTGCCTCTCGCTCTGCTGTGTGTCGCCTTGCCCGACTGCAAGGCGGCTCCGGGTCCGACTTCTGGGGAAGCACCTCTGGCTGAAAGAACCTTAACCCTCCAGTAGAAGGTTAATGTTATGTCAACCTGAGGTCGTGGAACCAAGGTAGGCACGCGGGTCTGTCAATCGACGGCAACACGCCAGCGACACGCGGACTGATCGAGAATTTCCTTGCAGGCCTGTGGATTCAGCGCGTCGTCGGGCGACCCGGGACACTGACGTCGATCGCGCGAGCCTTCCGCTCGAGCAGGACGGCGAGCACCTCGGCCTTCTGCGCGGACTCCTCCGCGCTCCCCCAGGTGACGGTCCGGCCGTCGGCCATCCGGAGTTCGATCTTGTCGATGCTCTGGACGTCGACGAACTTCACCCGGGCCGCGATGTCGGAGCGCAGCGAGCGGATCACCTCGGCCGCCTCGGCCAGTGCCTCTGCCTTGACCCGGGGATCGGTGAGCACCAACGGAAGGTCGGCCGGCTTGACCGGATAGCTCCCGAACAGGACCCCGTCCTCGTCGACCGCCTGCAGCCCGGAGCCGCGGTTGACGACCGCGATCGGGGTCCGCTCGACGATCTCGACGTGCACCGTGTGCGGCCAGGACCGCGACACCGAGGCCGACTTCACCACCGGCAGCGCTTCGACGCGAGCCTGGATCGCGGCCAGGTCGGTCCGCGCGAGCGGACGGCCGATCGGGGCCCGGGCGACGTTCTCGATCCGCACCGCGTTCACCGTCGTGTTGCCGCTGACCTCGACCTCGCGCACGGTCACCCAGGACGAGAAGAAGACCACCCAGACGCCGAAGGCGATCAGGGCGGCGGCGAGAACGGCGAGGATCAACGGGCGCCAGCGGCGCAGTCGCTGGAAGCGGCGCCGGCGCTTGAACTCGCGGGACACCAGCGCGACGGTGACCTCTTCGGACTCAGTCACGCTCATGATCGGCTTCCTCGTCGGTCCCCTCCGCGGCGTCCTCTGCCCGGGTCCCGAGCAGCTCCAGGACCGACGGACCGAGCAGGGTCACGTCACCGGCGCCGAGGGTGAGCACGATGTCGCCCGGTCGGGCCCGGGCGACCAGATGAGCTGCCGTCGCGGACCAGGACGGCTCGAAGACGACGCTCGCGGGGTCGAGCGGTACCGCGTCGGAGACGAGTCGCCCGGTCACGCCCGGCTCGGGATCCTCCCGCGCGACGTAGATGTCCATGACGACGACCTCGTCGGCGGCCCCGAGCTCCTTGCCCATCTCCGGGCCGAAGATCCGGGTACGGGAGACCATGTGCGGCTGGAAGGCCACCACGACGCGACCCGAGCCGGCCAGGGAACGGGCCGCGACCAGATCGCCGGCGATCTCGCGCGGGTGGTGGGCGTAGGAGTCGTAGACCCGGATGCCGGCTGCCTCGCCCTTGAACTCCATCCGCCGCCGGGTGCCCGAGTAGGCACCCAGTCCGCGGGCCAGGTCGGCGAACGGATGGCCGAGTCGGAGGCCGCTGGCCAGGGCGGCGAGCGCGTCGAGGACGTAATGGCGACCGGGCACCTGCAGGCGCACCTCTCCGAGGCGACGGCCGCGGTCGACGACGGTGAAGGTGGAGGTCTTGCCGACGAGGGTGACGCCCTCGGCCCGGATCTCGGCGTCCTCGGACTCGCCGACGCCCACACAGGTGATCCCGCGTTCGCGGGCGACGGCGACCAGGTCCGCGGCACCGGGGTCGTCGATGCACGCGACCAGGAAGCCGTCCGGGTCGATCCGGTCCAGGAAGGTCACGAACGCCTCCCGGTAGGCCTCCTCGGTGCCGTAGTTGTCCAGGTGGTCGGCCTCGACGTTGGTCACCAGCGCGACGTACGGCGAGTAGACCAGGAAGGCGCCGTCGCTCTCGTCGGCCTCGGCGACGAAGAGGTCGCCGGTGCCGTCGTGCGCGTTCGACCCGGACTCGTTGAGGTCGCCCCCGATCGCGAACGACGGGTCCACACCGCAGTGCTGCAGGGCGACGGTGAGCATCGAGGTGGTGGTGGTCTTGCCGTGGGTCCCGGCCACGGCGATCACGCGGCTCCCCTGCATCACCGACTCCAGGGCCGCCGAGCGCGGCACCAGACGCAGCCCGAGCCGTACTGCCTCGACGACCTCCGGGTTGTCCTCGCGCACGGCGGTCGAGACCACGACGGTGTCGACCCCGGCGACCTGTTCGGCCCGATGCCCCACGTAGCAGCGCGCGCCCAGCGCGCCGAGCGCCTCCAGGGTCGCCGACGGCTTCGCGTCGCTGCCGGAGACCTCGATGCCGCGGGCGAGCATGATCCGGGCGATCCCGGAGAGGCCGGCGCCGCCGATACCGACGAAGTGAACCCTGCCGAGCCGGTCGGCCGGGAGCAGGTCAGCTGGAACCGGAACTCTCATCGACGGCCGCCCGGCGGGTTCAGGGCTGCTTGTTCGACCATGTCAGCAAGTCTCTCGTCCGCATCCAGCGGGATGACACCCCGGGCCGCCCTGCCCATGGCGGCCAGGCGTGCGGCGTCGGTCAGGAGGTCCGGTAGCACGTCGCCGGCCCAGGCAGGGGTGAACGCGGCGTCAGCGACCAGCAGCGCTCCCCCGGCGTCGACCACGGGCCGCGCGTTGAGCGCCTGCTCGCCGTTGCCGATCGGCAGCGGCACGAAGACGGCGGGCAGTCCGACGCCGGAGACCTCGGTCACTGTGTTGGACCCCGACCGGCACACCACGGCGTCCGCCGCCGCGTAGGCGAGATCCATCCGGTCGACGTAGTGCTCGATGACGTACGGCGGGCCGCCCGCGCTCGCCGGCGGCTCGACCTCGCCCTTCGGTCCGACGATGTGCAGGACCTGGACCCCGGCGCCGGCGAGGGCGGCCGCGACTGCCGGGACGGTCGTGTTCAGCCGGAGCGCGCCTTGCGAGCCGCCGGTGACCAGCAGGACCGGCAGGTCCGGATCCAGTCCGAAGAAGGCCCGGGCCTCGGCCCGCAGCGCCGCCCGGTCCAGGGTCGCGATCATCCGCCGGATCGGCAGGCCGGTGCAGACCGCGTTGCGCAGCGCGGTGTCGGGGAAGCTGGTCGCGACGTAGGACGTGAACCGGGCACCGAGCTTGTTGGCGATGCCGGGCAGGGCATTGCCCTCGTGCACGACGAGCGGCGTCCTGCGGCGACGCGCCGCGAGGTAGGCCGGGACGGAGACGTAGCCGCCGAAGCCGACCACGACGTCCGGGCGGATCCGGTCCAGGACAGCGGTGGCCTGGTTGACCGAGGCGCGCAGCTTCGCCGGCGTCCGGAACAGGTCGAGGTTGATCGACCGGGACAGCGGCACCGGATCGACGAGTTCGAGCGGGTAGCCCGCCGCCGGGATCACCGTGTTCTCCAGGCCACGCGGGGTGCCCAGGCAGGTGATGACGAGGTCCGGGTGCCGTCGCCGCAGCGCGTCCGCGGTCGCGAGCAGCGGCGAGGTGTGCCCGGCGGTGCCGCCACCCGCCAGGAGGACGCTGCGCAGAGCCCCGGGCACGCTCACGCCTCGCGGCGCGGCGTACGACGCTGGACCGCTCCGGCGTTGACGGCCTTGAGCGTGCGCCGCTCGTTGCGCCGCGAGCGAAGCGCGCCGGCCGCCGCGGGATCGGTGCGGGCGAAGCCGATCACCAGGCCGAGCGCGACGAGTTCGGGGACCAGTGAGGAGCCGCCGTAGGAGACCAGCGGGAGCGGGATGCCGATGACCGGCAGCAGTGCGAGAACCATGCCGATGTTGATGATCGCATGCGCCATCAGCCAGATCACGATGCCGGCGGTGGCGTAGCGGATGAAGAGGTTCTCGGTGTTCATCGCGACCCGGATCCCGGCGTACGCGATGGTGAGGAAGAGCCCCAGGACCAGCAGGGTGCCGACCAGGCCGAGTTCCTCGCCGAGGACCGCGAAGATGAAGTCGGTGTGCGCCTCGGGCAGGTTGCCCCACTTCTGCTGGCTGGCGCCGATGCCTTTGCCGAACAGCCCGCCGCTGGCCATCCCCAGGATGCCGTGGCCGGCCTGCCAGCCGGAGTTCTGGTAGTCGTTGAACGGGTTCACGAACCCGGTGATCCGGTCGAGTCGTTCCGGGCTGCTGGCCGCGAGGTAGAGCGCGCCGACCGAGACGAGGCTGACCGCTGCGATGAAGATCCGCGCCGGCACACCGACCACCCAGAGCATCCCGAGCGTGATCGCGAACAGCACGAGCGCGGTGCCGAGGTCACCGCCGACGAGCACGAGCGCCGTGATCACGCCGGACACCGGGAGCACCGGGATCGCGACGTGCCGCCAGCTCCCCAGGAGAGCATCCTTGCGGGCGTAGACATCTGCGCACCAGAGCACCATCGCGAACTTCGCGACCTCCGACGGCTGGACCTGGAGCGGACCGACCGCCAGCCAGTTCTTGTTGCCGTTGACCTCGACGCCCATCGCGGTCTGGGTCAGCAGCAGCATCGCCACGGCGGTGCCCAGCATCGGCCAGGCCAGGAACCGCAGCACGCGCAGCGGGATCCGGGTCGCGATCCAGCCGCAGGGGATCGCGACGAGCACCCACATCAGCTGTTTGGTCGCCCAGTAGTAGCTGTTGCCGTGTTTCTCGAACCCGTCGACGCTCGAGGCGCTCAGCACCATCACCAGGCCGATCGCGAGCAGCAGGCCGGTGGCACCGATCAGCAGGTAGTACGGCGCCAGCGGCTTGGCGAGCTGGCGGCGGAGGAAAGCGATACGCCCGGACAGACCGAGGCCGGCGGTGTTCCACGACTCCCCCGGCTGGGCGGTGACGCTCACCTGTCCTCCTCATCGCTGTCGGTCCTGGGCACGCGTGTACGCGCAGTTGAGAAGAAGTCTCGCCGCAGGGACGGTCGAACCCGGGCACATCCGGCGCGTGTCGAACGCCTGGTGGGATCGGGACTCAGCCGGCCGGCGGACCGAAGCTGCGCAGACCCTCGCGAACGGCCGCGGGCTCGGCTCCGAAAGCGCGGGCGAGGGCGGCGGCGGCGAGCGCCTCGAGGACGAACCGGGGGTCGGTGCCGGCCAGGTCTCTCAGAGTGCCGAGCTCGGCGGCCGCGGTCGCCCGGTCGGCGACGAAGGCCCTGTCGGCGAGGACGTCCTCGACCACGCCGACCATGCTCAGGCCCGGCATGCCGAGGGTGACGCCGATCGCGCGCGCACCCTCGGTGACGTCGGCCTCCCGTACCAGGTCCTCGGCGGCCCGGTCGGACACGTCGTACACGCAGGCGACCTCGACGCCCTCGTAGGCGCGGCCCAGCACCGGCGGACCGGACGACAGCACCGCGGCCGAATGGGCGCGCATCGCGCCGGCGTGTTCGAGCCGGACAGGGTCGAGCGCCGCGACCAGGACGTCGTACGGCGAGGGGTCCATCACCGCTTCGAGCAGGGGCAGTCCGACCTCGCCGCCGACGACCGCCCGGAGCCCGGCGGCGCGCAGGATCGAGTCCAGAACCAGAGGCGTGTCGGTGATCCCGTCCGTCGCGACCACCAACCACGGCGGCGCAGTGGCGGGGTCGCGCAGCCGCCAGGCAAGGTCGAGCTCACCCCAGACCGGGAGCCCGGGAACGGCGGCCACGACGGTCCCGAGGCCCGGGCCATCACCAGGACCCGGGGCCAGGACGGCCAGGTCGAACCCCGCCCGGCCATCGGCCACCACGCCGCGTGCCCCGTCGCCCAGGCACACCTCGACGCCGAGGATGCCGAGGAGCTCGGCACGTTCGCTCCCGGCCTCGGCATCGGACTCGGAGGCCAGGACGACGTTCGCGCCGAGGTGCGAGAGGTTGTCGGCGACAGCGAAGGCGGCAGTCCCGCCACCGAGCACCAGCGCCCGGACACCGCCCCAGTCATCGTCACGGCCGAGGTGTTCGAGGTCGCGTGCCGGGGGCACGCTCACGCTCCGGCCACCCATTCGGCATAGAAGATGCCGAGCCCGAGGGCGACGAAGACGGCAGCGATCAGCCAGAAGCGGATCACCACGGTGATCTCCTCCCAGCCGAGCAGTTCGAAGTGATGGTGCAACGGCGCCATCCGGAAGAGCCGTTTGCCCTTGCTCAGCTTGAACCAGCCGACCTGCAGGATCACCGACGCGGTCTGCAGGACGAACAGCCCGCCGATCACCAGCATCAGCAGTTCGGTCCGGGTCAGCACCGCGATGCCGGCCACCGCACCGCCGAGTGCGAGCGAGCCCGTGTCACCCATGAAGATCTGAGCCGGGGAGGCGTTGTACCAGAGGAAGCCGAAACAGGCGCCGGTGATCGCCGCGCAGACAACGGCCAGGTCGAGCGGGTCGCGCACCTCGTAGCAAGCCGGTCCCGGGCTGAGCGAGCAGGACTGGTTGTTCTGCCAGATGTTCACCAGCGTGTAGGCGCCGAAGACCATCATCGACGCGCCGGCGGCCAGCCCGTCCAGGCCGTCGGTCAGGTTGACCGCGTTGGAGAAGCCGGCGATCAGCAGCACGATGAACAGGATCAGGACTCCGGTCGGCACCGCCAGCACGGCGATGTCGCGGGTGAAGGAGATCGCCTGTCCCGCCGGCGTCTGCCCGCGGTCGTCGGTGAACGGCTCGACCTGCCACAGGACGAGCCAGCCGAAGACCACGGCCACCAGGGTCTGTCCGATGAACTTGGCCTTGCTGCGCAGACCGAGGTTGCGCTGCTTGTAGATCTTGATGAAGTCGTCGAGGAACCCGACGAAACCCAGGCCGACGAACAGGAAGAGCAGCAGCAGAGCCGAGACCGAGACTTCCGAGCCGGTGATCAGCTTGGCCAAGAAGTAGGCGACCAGCGTGGCCAGGACGATGACCACCCCACCCATCGTCGGAGTGCCGCGCTTGGTGTGGTGCGTCGTGGGGCCGTCGTCGCGGATCAGCTGGCCGTAGCCGCGGGCCGCGAACACCCGGATCGCCACCCGGGTGCCGATGATGGTCAGGATCAGCGACAGTCCGCCGGCGAGCAGGATCGCTCTCACGGACCCGCCTCCTTCCCAGCTTCCAGCAGCGCGTCGGCCACCCGTTCAAGTCCTGCGGCCCGAGAGGCCTTGATCAACACGATCTCCGTGCCGACGACATTGTTCCGCACCAGGGCGATCGCTTCGTCGACCGACTCGGCCTGAAGAGCGGCGGATCCGCCGAACTGCCGTCCGTCGTACCGTCGCGCCGCCCAGCCGACCCCGATGACCAGCCCGATCCCCAGGTCCGCAGCGAGACGACCGACCTCCGCGTGCTCGTCGTCGGAGCTGTCGCCGAGCTCCCGCATCTCGCCGAGGACGGCCACCGTCACCCGGCCCGAGCGGTTGCCGACGTCCGCCAGCGTGCGCAGGGCCGCGGCCATCGAGTCCGGGTTGGCGTTGTAGGCGTCGTTGATGACCACCAGCCCGTCGGCGCGCTCGCGCAGTTCCATCCGCCACTTCGACAGTGCGGCGACTCCTTCGAGGCTGCGGGCGATCCGGTCCAGCGGCACGCCGAGCAGCAGGGCGACCGCGGTCGCGGCCGCGGCGTTGATCGCCTGGTGCTCGCCGAGGATCTGCAACCGGACGTGCTCGCGGTTCTTGCTGTGCTGGACGTCGAACCGGGCCCGGCCGAGGTCGTCGGTGCCGACCTCGTGCAGCCGGACGTCGGCGCCGACGCTCCGGCCGAAGGTCCGCACCGGTGCGTGCGTCCGGGTCGACATCGCCGCGACCAGCGGGTCGTCGAGGTTGAGCACCGCGACCCCGCCGGGGCCGAGCGCCTCGACGATCTCCCCCTTGGCCCGGGCGATCGCCTCGGTGGACCCGAACTCGCCGAGGTGCGCACTGCCCACGTTCAGGACCAGGGCGATGTCCGGCGGCGCGATCGCGCACAGCTCGGTCAGGTGGCCGATCCCGCGCGCGCCCATCTCGAGCACGAGGAACCGGGTCGTCGCATCGGCCCGCAACACGGTCAGCGGCAGCCCGAGTTCGTTGTTGAACGAACCGAACGTGGCGACCGTCGCCCCGGCATCGCCGAGGACCGCGGCGAGCAGGTCCTTGGTGCTGGTCTTGCCCTGCGACCCGGTGAGGGCGACCACCTTGAGCGCGGTCCCGTTCGTCCGCAGCCGGCGCAGCACGTGCGCGGCGAGAGTCTGCAACGCGGTCTGCACGTCGTCCACGACGACGGTCGGTACGCCGGTCGGGCGGCTCCCGAGCACCGCCGCAGCGCCTCCGGCCACGGCCGCGTCGGCGAACTCGTGTCCGTCGGCGTGCTCGCCGGCGATCGCCACGAAAAGGCCGCCGGCCAGCGGTTCGCGGCTGTCCAGGAACGCCGGACCCGTGACGAGAAGGTCGCCGTCCGCGTCCGGGGTGGCACCGAGCCCGACGACGTCGCCGTCGACCACCGCCGCGATCTCCTCCAGTGTCATCGGGATCATCGGCCGGTCTCTCCTCGGTTCGAACGCTGCGAGATCGCCGCCCGCACCTGGTCGCGGTCGTCGAAGGGGGACAGCACGCCGGCGACCTCCTGCCCGGTCTCGTGTCCCTTGCCGGCGACGAGCACCGTGCCGCCCGGCCCGACCAGATCGATCGCACGGCGGATCGCCGCGGCCCGGTCGCCGATCTCGATCACCTCGGCGCGATCCTCGGCCGGCACTGTCGCGGCACCCGCCAGCAGCGCCGCCCGGATCGCGGCCGGGTCCTCCGAACGCGGGTTGTCGTCGGTGACCACCAGGACGTCGGCGAGACGGGCACCGATCTCGCCCATCAACGGCCGCTTGCCGCTGTCCCGGTCGCCCCCGGCGCCGATCACGAGGACCAGACGGCCGCTGGTCAGCGGGCGCAGGGCCGCGACAGCCGCCTCGACGGCATCGGGCTTGTGCGCGTAGTCCACGACGGCGAGGAAGTCCTGTCCCGCGTCGACGCGTTCGAGTCGTCCCGGCACCCCGGCGGAGCCGGCGATCCCGGTCGCGACCGCGACCGGGTCGAAGCCGGCCTCGCCGGCCAGCGCGATGGCGCAGAGCGCGTTCGCCACGTTGAAGGACCCGGTCACCGGCACGCCCGCGGCGATCCGGGTGCCGTCCGGCGCGAGCACGGTGAACCGCGAACCCTCGGGCTCCAGCTCGACGTCGAGCGCGCGCCAATCGGCCTCGGCTCCGGACGGCGAGAAGGTCCGCATCTCGATACCGGCCACCTCCATCAGCCGGCGGCCGTGCTCGTCGTCGACGTTGGTCAGGCCGAGCCGGGCACGCTCCGGGGTGAACAACGACGCCTTCGCGGCGAAGTACTCCTCCACGTCGGCGTGGAAGTCGAGGTGGTCACGACCGAGGTTGACGAACGCCGCCACGTCGAAGACCACGCCGTCCACCCGGCCGAGGACCAGCGCGTGGCTGGACACCTCGAGGGCGCAGCCGCGCACCCCGCGTTCACGCATGACAGCGAACAACGCCTGCAGGTCCGGTGCCTCGGGAGTGGTCAGCGCGGTCTTCACGTCCTGGCCGGCGATCCGGGTGCCGACGGTGCCGACGACCGCGGCGCTGACCCCGGCCCGCTCGAGCCCGGCTTCGAGGAGGCGGGTGGTGGTGGTCTTGCCCTGGGTCCCGGTGACGGCCATCAGGACCAGCGACGTCGCCGGATCGCCGTACACGAAGGCGGCCAGGTCGCCGAGCACCTCCCGGGGCGACTCGACCACGAGCACCGGCAGGCCGGTCGCCGCAGCCGGGTCCGCACCACCGGCGTCGGTCAGGATCGCCACCGCGCCGGCTCGGGCAGCGTCCGCGGCGTAGTCGGCTCCGTGGGCGCGCGCACCCGGAAGGGCGGCGTACAGGTCCCCGGGCAGCACCCGTTGCGAACTCAGCGTCAGGCCGGTGACCGCGACGCCCGCCTCCGAGCCGACGAGGCGTGCCCCGAGACGTGCGGTGACCGCGGCGAGAGCCGTCGGGACCGGCTGTCGGGGGCGGGTCAGCTCGGCGTCGTACACAGGGCCGAACCTATCGGTTCACCACTCCACCGGCAGCGCCGCGGGCGGGGTGTTCGTCGGCGGCACCGCGTACTTCTGCAGCAGATAGTTGAGGATCTTGCGGAACACCGGACCGGCGGTGCCACCGCCGCTGGCGCTTCCCTGCGGCTTCTGGATGACGACGTAGACGGTGAAGCGGGGATCGTCGGCGGGAGCGAAGCCGGCAAAGGAGACCGCCAGCGACCCGTCGTAGCAACGGCAGGCCTTGCCGACCTGCTGGGCGGTACCGGTCTTGCCCGCCACCCGGTAGCCGGCGATGCCGGCGCCCGGCGCCGTACCCGCGCCCTGGGTGGTGACCATCTCCATCATCCGCGCGGTCGCAGTCGCGGCCGCCGGGCTGATCACGCGCTTGCGGGTGGCGATGTCGGTCCCGACCTCTTCCCCGGCTCCGGTGACCGCACGGCCCCGGACGAGGCTCGGCGAGATCAGTTCGCCGCCGTTCGCGATCGCGTTGACCGCGGTCGCCATCTGCAGCGCGTTCACCGAGACGCCCTGACCGAACGCGACCGTCGCCTGGGTCAGCTCGGTCCAGTCCGGCAGCGCCGGCAGCAGGCCGCGGGTCTCGCCGGGCACACCGATCCCGGTCCGCTGACCGAGGCCGTAGGCGCTCAGGTACTTCCACAGCTGCGGGTGCTTGAACTGGCGCGCGGCGAGCACGGTGCCGACGTTGGAGGACTTCGCGATCACGCCGGCCAGGGTCAGCCGGAGGGTGCCGTGGTCGAAGTAGTCGTGGATCACCCGGTCCATCACCGGGAGGTCCCGCGGCACCGTGATCCGGGTCCGCGGCGAGACCTTGCCGGCATCGATCAGCGAGGAGGCGGTGAGCACCTTCTCCACCGAGCCCGGCTCGTACACGTTGCTCAGTGCCCGGCTGCCGCGATCCGCCTTCGGGGAGGCGCCGGCGTCGTTCGCGTTGAAGGTCGGGTAGTCGGCGAGCGCCAGCACCTCGCCGGTGCGGGTGTCCAGAGCCACCGCGACACCGGACTCGGCCCGGGAGTTCTCGACCGCCGTGCGCAGCACGCGCTGGGCGTACCACTGCACGTCCCGGTCGATGGTCAGGGTGAGGTCGTGGCCGTCGACGGGCTCGACCTCGGTGTTCTCGCCGAGCGGGATCCGGTTGCCGCCGCCGACCTCGTAGGTCTCGTGACCGTCCTTGCCGGCCAGCAGCTTCTCGAAGGCGAGCTCGAGTCCGGAGAGCGGCTTGCCCTCGGTCCCGAGGAAGCCGAGCAGGTTGGCGGCGACGTCGTTGGCCGGGTAGGTCCGGACCGGGTCCGGCCGGGTCTCGACGCCCTTGTAGCCGGCCTTCGTGACCGCGTCGATGGCTGACTTGGCGATCGTGCTGGGGACCCGGCGGGCGAGGTAGGCGAACCGGAGCAAGTCGCCGTCGGGCTGCTTCTTGCGGAGGTTCGCGAGCACCTCGAAGTAGTCCAGGTCCAGCTTGTCGGCGAGGATCCGGGCGATCTTCTCGGCGTTCGCCCGGGTGCGGAGCGGGTCGGCGACGATCATCACGCCGGCGACGGTCTCGGCGAGCGGCTGGCCGTTGCGGTCGGTGATCTCACCGCGCGTGGCCGGGAGCGGCACGGTGACCAGGCCCTCGGCGTCGGCACGGGCGGCGTACGCCTTGGGGTCGAGTCCCTGCAACTGGAAGAGCCGGGCCCCGAAGACCGACAGCACGATCATGATCATGATCAGCCCGAACCGGAGCCGGAACTGCGCGGAGGCGCGCAGCGAGGGTGCTGTGGCAGCGGGACGCCGGTTGCGAGCGGCCGGTCGGCGAGCCGGAGTACGTCGTGGCGTACGTTTCTGGGTCAACGCGCTGCTCCAGGGTTGGCAGGGGCTGTCCCATTAGTACCTGTCGGAGGCTTCCCGTTCGTGGAGGCGGGGCCGTTGCCGTTGCCGCGGGTGTTCCCTGTGGTCGTCGTAGCGGTCTTGGGAGGAAGCGGCGCGATCACGTCGACGGTGATCGGCTTCGGTCGCAGCGGTCGCGGCAGGGCGGCCGGCAGCGGGACGACCTTGACGCCGTCCTCCGGGGTGGCCGCGGTCGGGATGCCGAGGATCTGACCGGTCCGCAGGCTGATGAACGCCGGCACACTGGGGGCGACCAGGCCGAGCTCACGGCCGGCCACGGCCAGGCGCTGCGGATCGCGCATGCTCTCCAGTTCCATGTCGAGCTTCTGGCGCTGAGCGGTGAGGTCGTCGGCCTGCTGCTGGAGGCTGGTCGCGTAGAAGGACGCCTGCTGCATGTGCGTGTTGAACATCAACAGGCCGACCACACCGGCGGCCAGGACGGCCAGGACCAGGACGGCGAAGGGCGCCCGGGGGGCACGTGCCCGTCGTACCGGGACGAGTGAGAGCCGGGCACGCTCGACGGCAGCGATCGCGGTGCGCTGGACCCGCGCCTTCGCGGGACTGGTCAACGAGCTCATGAACTACCCCGTCCGCTCATGCCGCCGCCCCCTGACGAACCCGTTCGACAGCCCGCAGCCGCACCGAGGCGGCGCGCGGGTTCTCCTCGATCTCTGCAGCGGTGGCCTTCTCCGAGGCACGGGTGAGGAGCTTCAACTCGGGCTTGAACTCCTCGGGTACGACGGGCAGGTCGTGCGGCACCTTCGAGGTGGAGCGCGCGCTGAACACCTGCTTGACCAGCCGGTCCTCGAGCGAGTGGTAGCTCATGACGACGATGCGTCCGCCGACGGCGATCGAGTCCACCGCGGCGGGGACGGCCCGGGCGAGCACGTCGAGCTCCTCGTTGACCTCGATCCGCAGTGCCTGGAAGGTCCGCTTGGCCGGGTGCCCGCCGGTGCGCCGCGCCGGCGCGGGGATCACCGCGTAGAGGAGCTCCACCAGCCGGGCCGAGTTCGTGAACGGCTCGCGTTCCCGCTCGGCCACGATCGCGCGGGCGATCTGGCGCGCGAACTTCTCCTCGCCGTACGCACGCAGGATCCGGGCCAGGTCGGCGGCCGGATAGGTGTTCAGCACCTCGGCGGCGGTCGGGCCCTCGGTGTCGTTCATCCGCATGTCCAGCGGTGCGTCCTCGGCGTAGGCGAATCCGCGCTCACGCACGTCCAGCTGCATCGAGGAGACGCCCAGGTCGAACAGCACTCCCTGGACCGCGGCGATGCCGAGGTCGGCGAGCACGTCCGGGATCTCGTCGTACACGGCGTGCACCAGCGAGGTGCGGCCGGCGAACGGCGCGAGCCGCTCGGCGGCCAGTTCGAGCGCGTGCACGTCGCGGTCGATGCCGATCAGGTGCGCGTTCGGGCACCGGGTCAGCAACGCCTCGGAGTGGCCGGCCAGGCCGAGGGTCGCATCGATGACGACGCTGCCCGGCGCCTGCAGCGCGGGGTCCAGCAACGAGACGCACCGATCGAGGAGGACCGGGACGTGGCGGGGGCCGCTCATCGGCCGCTACTTCCCTAGTCCGGCGAGGAAGGCCATGGTGAGACCGACGACGACGCTCATGACTGCGGAGAAGGCCATCACCGCGAGGCCGTCACGTACGTCGTGACGCACGCGCCGAGCCGGTGTGACCGACCCGCTGGCTCCGCTCATGCTCATGGCTTCGACCCCTGTGAGTGCCCTGCTGGACGAGTGAACTTGTTGACGTCCGGAGCCCCCTGCTCCGGCCGGTGATCGCCGAACCAGGTTCGGGTCCGCTCGCCCCCGGGAAGCGGTCTTCTGGGGCCGGGGAAGGTGTCCCAGACGGCCTAGGGGGGATGAGCGGACTCGAGCCTCGTCCTGCGATCACCGCTGTTGAGTTGTGCTGCCGAGCGCCGGACTGCGTCAGAAGCCCGGGAAGATCTCCTCCGAGACGTCCGAGAACTCCTGCTCCTGGCGGGCGGTGTACTCCGCCCAGGCGCGGGGCTCCCAGATCTCGATGCGGTTGTAGATGCCGATCACCACGCACTCCTTCTCGAGCGAGGCGTACTGCCGCAGCTCAGGGGTGACGGTGAACCGGCCCTGCTTGTCGGGCACCTGCTCCGAGGCGAGCGCGAACAACATGCGTCCGTAGCCGCGGAGTCGTGCGTCGGTCTGCGAGGCGTGCTGGAACTTCTCGGCGAACACGTCGAAGTCGGCCTTGGTGCGCATGTCGATCGAGCGCTCCTGACCCCGGGTGATCACCAGCCCGTCCCCCATCGCCTCTCGGAACTTCGACGGGAGGAAGAGGCGCCCTTTGTCATCGAGCTTCGGGGTGAAGGTGCCCGAGAACATCGCGCCACCTCATCCCTCTCTTCCACCACTTTCCCCCACTTTACTCCACATCCCTCCACCGTCAACCACCTTCTCCCCCTTTTCCTCCCCTTTCCGGTCCGTTTTCTTCCGGCGGCAACCAGATGCAGACGCGGGACGTCTCTTTCGCTATGAGGTTGACTAGGGACATGGGAGATGAGGGGTACGCCGTCCGGCCCGACGAGGGCGCGCCGGCCACGGATCTGGACACACTGCGTTCGGTCACGGATCGGGTGCGCGAGAACATCGAGACCGTCATCGAGGGCAAGCCCGACATCGTGCGGACTGCTCTGGTCGTGCTGCTCGCCGAGGGCCACCTGCTGATCGAGGACGTGCCCGGCGTCGGCAAGACGATGCTCGGCAAGGCGCTGGCCCGGTCGATCGACCTGAGCGTGCGCCGGATCCAGTTCACGCCGGACCTGATCCCGTCCGACATCACCGGGGTCTCGATCTACGACCAGGAGACCCGGACCTTCGAGTTCCGGCCGGGGCCGATCTTCGCGAACATCGTGATCGGCGACGAGATCAACCGTGCCTCGGCGAAGACCCAGTCGGCGATGCTCGAGTGCATGGAGGAGCGACAGGTCACCGTCGACAAGACCTTCCCGCTGGAATCACCGTTCATGGTCATCGCGACCCAGAACCCGCTGGAGATGGAGGGCACCTACGCGATGCCCGAGGCCCAGCGGGACCGGTTCCTGGCCAGGGTCTCGATGGGCTACCCGGTCGAGTCGTCCGAGATCGCGATGCTCGCCGCCCGGGACAACGCCAGCCCGCTCGAGGACCTCGAGCCAGTCACGGACGCCGGCATGGTCCGCAAGCTGATCAGCGTCGTGAACCTGGTGCACGTCTCGCCCGCCGTCCATCAGTACGCCGTGGCACTGACGACCGCGACACGGCGATCGGCCGACCTGCGCCTGGGAGCCTCGCCGCGAGCGACCCTGCACCTCGTCCGGGCCGCGAAGGCACAGGCCGCGATCGAGGGGCGCAGCTTCGTCGTGCCCGACGACGTGCACGACCTGGCACCGACCGTGCTCGCCCACCGCCTGCTGCCGACCGTCGAGGCCACGATGGGCGGACGCACCAGCGCGGACATCCTGAGCCGGCTCATCGACGCGGTCCCCGCCCCGCATTGAGGCATGTGCCATGACTGCCGTCCCGATCCTTGACGCGGCCGCTCCGGTCGCCGAGTCGGTGCGGACCGGAGTCTTCCGCGAGGCGGTCGGTTCGCTGACGATCCGCGGCCGCGGGTTCATGGCCGGTGGCGTGGCCGCAGCGCTCTGCGGACTCGTCCTCGGTGAGCGCGACCTGGTCCGGATCGGGTTCGTGGCCGTCCTGGTGCCGATCGTGGCCGTGGTCTGGATCGCGCGGGCCGGGAACAGGCTGGGGCTGGTCCGTTCGCTGAGCAGCAACCGCGTGGGCGTCGGTCAGGAGGCGCCAGTCCGGTTGGAGGTGACCAACGTCGGCCCCCGGACCGGACTGCTGCTCGCCGAGGAGCAGATCCCCTGGGCGCTGGGCACCCGGCCGCGTTTCCTGATCGACGCGTTGCGCCCCGGACAGGTGCAGGCCGTCGACTACCCGGTGAGCGCCGAGCAGCGCGGGCGCTACCAGATCGGGCCGTTGCGGATCCGGGCCGCCGACCCGACCGGCATGGTCGAGATCGATCGCGTCTTCACCAAGACGGCCGAACTGGTCGTCGTACCGACGGCGGAGCCGTTGCCCTCGATCCCGTTGCTCGGCGGCTGGACCGGCACCGGCGACAACCGACCGCGTCCGTTCGCGGGCGGTTCAGCGGCGGACGTGACCGTGCGCGAGTACCGGCAGGGCGACGAGGTACGCCGGGTGCACTGGCCCAGCAGTGCGCGGACCGGCAAGCTCATGGTCAGGTCCGAGGAGCAGCCGTGGCAGTCACGGTGCACTCTGCTCATCGACAACCGCGCGAGTGCGCACCGCGGGCACGGACCGGATTCGTCACTGGAACGGGCGGTGACCACCGCCGCCTCGATCGCCGTGCACCTGTCCCGGCACGGCTACGTCGTGCGCCTGGTCAGCGCGCACGGGACCGCGGCGGAGAACGACTGGCACGACGACGTCCCGTTCAGCCCGGAGCCGATCCTCGACCAACTGGCGGTGCTGCCGACGATCCGCAGCGTCAACCTGCACGACGAGTGGGTCGACGACACGGTCACCGCCGGCATGATGATCGCCGTCCTCGGCGCGACCGACGACCACGACCGCGCCCTGCTCGCGCGGATCCGGCACCGCGGCAGCGCGGCGTACGCCATCACGATGGACGTCGACACCTGGCTCGGCCGCGCCGTTCCGTTGTCCCCCGGACGCCCGGCCGGCGGTGAAGCCGCGCGGTGGCTGCGTCATCACGGCTGGAAGGCCGCGTCGCTCCCGCGCGGCGGATCGATCGCCTCCACCTGGCAGGAGCTGGGCCGATGAACACCGCGACGAACGGGACGGGCGGCGGCATGTGGCGGCGGATCGGGTTCGCCGCTGTCGGCGCCGGACTCGGCTGGATCGCACTGTTCTCCTGGAGCGACCTGATCGAGGAGCCGGGACGGTTCCTCGGCCCGGCGTTCTACGGCGGCCTGATGATCGCCCTGATCGGCGGTGTGATGCGCTCGCGCCGCCGGCGTTGGTACGTCGTCCTGCTGGTGCAACTCGGGGTCCTCGTCCTCTGGATGCAGTACCGCACCAGCGACCGGTCCGGGCTGATGGCCTGGGTGCCGACCCCGGCCGGGCTCCGGAACATGGTCGAGACCCTCGCCAACGGCGCGTCGGCGATGAACACCTATGCCTCTCCGGTCTCGGCCCGGCACGTCGACGCCGTCGAGTACGTCCTGGTCCTCGGCCTGGTGGTGATCCTGTCCATCGATGTCCTCGCCGGCGGCCTGCGCCGGGCTCCGTGGGCCGGCCTGCCGGTGGTGGTGGCGCTCTCGGTGCCGGTCAGCGTCCTCGAGGCGAACCTCTCCTGGGTCGTGTTCCTCGGCTGCGCCCTGCTGTTCGTGATGCTGCTCGCCGGGGACGAGGCGCAACGCGTGCGGACCTGGGCGCGGAAGCCGTCCGGGTCCGGCTCCGCGGACTCCCCCGGCCCGCCGCTGGTGAACCCGGACGCCATTCCCACCGCCGCGGCCGGGATCGGAGCCGTGGCCGCGATCGGCGCGCTGCTGCTCCCGTTGCTGATCCCGATCGGCAACGGGATCGTCGGACGCGGTGAGGCGTTCGGCCCGGGGCGCGGCCTGAGCGAGCCGGTCAAGCTGGTCAACCCGATGGTCGACCTGCTCAGGGACCTGCGCAAGAACGCCGACATACCGCTGGTGGTGGCCGCGACGGAGGACCGCGACCGGAGTTACCTGCGCCTGACCGTGCTGGACAGCTTCGACGGCGAGCGCTGGAAGCCGTCCAAGCGTGACCTCCCGAGTGTCAACCGCGTCGCCGGCGGCCTGCCGAACCCGCCGGGTCTGGATCCCGCGACCCCGGGGACGGTCGCCGGGTGGGACGTCACGGTGACCGACGACTTCGAAACGTCGTGGCTTCCGGCGCCGTACCCGCTGGAGTCCCTGGTGACCCAGGGCGGCGACTGGCGGTTCGACAGCCGGACGATGGACTTCGTCCGGGTCGACACCGAAGAGGGCGTGCCGATCGAGTACCAGCTGCGGGCCTTCCACGCGCAGATCGATCCGGACTCGCTGGAGTCCGCCGCGCCGCCGCCGAACGGACTGCGGGACAGCATGACCGCGCTGCCCGACGACGTCTCCCCGATCGTCGAGCAGACCGCCCGGAGGGTGACCTCGGCCGGCACCACCGACTACGCACGGATGGTGCGCCTCCAGGACTGGTTCCGCAGCCAGGGCGGGTTCGAGTACTCGCTCGAGAACTCGAAGGAGGGCAGTACCACCGACGCCCTGGTGCACTTCATCACCGACGAGAAGGTCGGCTACTGCGAGCAGTTCGCCGCCGCGATGGCCGTGATGGCTCGTACCCTCGGCGTCCCGGCCCGGGTGGTGGTCGGGTTCCTGAAGCCGAGCAAGGTGGACGACTCGACGACGACGTACACCTCGAACGCACTGCACGCGTGGCCGGAGATCTACTTCGAAGGAAGCGGCTGGGTCCGGTTCGAGCCGACCCCTCCCTCCCGCACCGGAGCAGCCCCGGACTGGACGCAGCAGCAACTGCTGCCGGCGCCGATCCCGACCGAGACACCGGGGGCGCTGCCGATCCCGGCACCCCAGCAGCGACGTCCGGTCATCCCCGACGCGGTCACCCCGGCGTCGGAGTCCGACGGTTCGAACGGCCTTCTGCCCGTGATGGCGCTGCTCGTCGTGGCAGCCGTGGCGCTGACCGTCCCGGCGCTGGTGCGCCGCCGGCAGCGCCGCCGTCGGTTCTCCCTCCCCGGCGGCACCGCGCGCGATGTCGTCGCGGCTGCGCTCTGGACCGAATTGCTGGCGACCGCGGCCGACCTCGGCGTCAGCGTGCCGCGGGGGCGGTCCATCCGGATCGTCGCGGAGGTCCTCGCCCGCACGGTCGTCCCCGAGCCCGCCGACCGCGCCCGGCTCGACGCCCTGGTGGCTCAGCTCGAGGAATCCCGGTTCGGACCTCCGGGCCCGGCGCCGGCGGAGCAGGTCGCGCAGCTGACCGCGGACGTACGTCAGTGGAACCATCTGCTGGCCCGCGCGACCCCGAGGGGACGTCGGGCGCTGGCCACGGTCCTGCCCCGGTCGATCCTCACCCGGGGAGACGTGGTGGTGCCGACGAGCGCGACCGCCGTACGGGTCGGCGCCGGCGAGATCCGCTGAGCCCGGTCAGAAACCCTGGTCGCGGCGGCGCTGCCAGCGCTGTTCCATGCGCTGCATGAACGTCCCGTGCTTGGGCGCCTTCGGACGACGCTGGCGCCGCGGCTTGGACGCCTTGGTGGTCTTGGAGGTCCGGCCCCCGTCGATCACGTCGAACCGTCGCGGCTGGTCGTCGAAATCGAAGAGCGCGTCTGCGCCACCGCGCTCCTCGGGCACCCGGTGGCCGCGCCACGCGGCGAGGCCGACGGTCGCCGAGCCCAGCATCACGATGAAACCGATGCCGCCGAGCCAGGTCAGCTGCGCCATCGCGCCGCCCATCAACAGGGCTACTCCACCGAGGAAGACAACGCCTGCCCCGACCGTGCGCAGGCGTGCGGAACGCCGCAACGTACGACCCTGGAGGGCGGAGACGAACTTCGGGTCCTCCGCGGCGAGGGCGCGTTCCATCTGCTCGAGCAGACGGAGCTCCTCTTCCGACAGCGGCACGACTTCCTCCCGGTGAGCGTGGGACCGATGAGCCAAGTCTAGGCAGCCTCTGGTCAACGCGGTACCCGAGATCGAGAATTCGTGCGCAGGCCGTTACGAACGCCCTACGGGCGGTCCCCGGCGAGCAGCGACGCCGGCCGGACCAGCCCGCGGCCGAAACGCAGCCCGACGCGGTCGATCGCACGGTCCGCCTCGGACCAGCCGACGTCGCGCTCACCCAGCACGCCCTGGCGCTGCGCGCCGTCGCGGGAACGCAGTCCTTCGACGCGAACCCCGACCAGGCGGACCCGCTGTCCCCGGGAGGTCTCCGCGCCCAGGGCGTCGTAGAGGCGGACCGCAGCGGCGTACACCTCGGTCGTCACGTCGGTCGGGTCCGGCAGCGTGCTGGAGCGGGTGAGCGTGGTGAAGTCCGTGTACCGCACCCGGATCGCGACCGTGCGGCCGGCGAGCCCGGCACGACGCATCCGCGCGGTGACCTTGGCGGTCAGCCGGAGGAGCTCCCGGTGGATCACCCGGGGGTCGGCGACGTCGCGGCCGAAGGTCTCTTCGGCTCCCATGCTGCGCTCCGGGTCCTCCTCGGCACGTCGAGGGGTGAGCGTGGAGCGATCCGTGCCCCAGGCGAGCTGGTGGAGGTGCGATCCGGTGGCCGGTCCGAGGATGTGCCTCAGGGTCTCCAGAGGCAGCGCGGCGACGTCACCGACTGTGATCAGCCCGATCCGCTGCAGCTTGGCGCGCGTCTTCGGCCCGACCCCGAAGAGCTCGCCCACGTCGAGCGGATGGACGGTGGTCTCGATGTCCCCGGGCCGGACCAGCAGGACGCCGTCGGGCTTCGCCCGCCGGCTCGCCAGCTTCGCCACCGAGACGGTCCGTGCCAGTCCGACCGAGCAGGTGATCCGCTGTTCGTCATAGACCCGGGCGCGGAGCCATTCAGCGATCTGCAGCGGCGACCCGAGACGGCGCGCCGCACCGCTCACGTCGAGGAACGCCTCGTCGAGTGAGTACGCCTCCACCAGCGGGGTGACCTGGCGGAACGTCTCCATCACCGAGCGCGAGACCGCCGAGAAGGCATCGAAGTCGGGAGGCAGCCGGACAGCCTGTGGACAGACCCGGCGCGCCTCGACGCCGGACATCCCCGAGCGGACCCCGTGAGCCCGGGCCGGGTAGTTGGCCGCCAGCACCACGCCGCGGTGCCCGCCACCGACGATCACCGGGACGTCGCGCAGTTCGGGGCGGTCACGAAGGGCGACCGACGCGTAGAAGGCGTCCATGTCGACGTGCAGGATCGGGCAGTCCCAGGACCCGTCGTCGATCACGGGCGGAGCCTCGACGGAGGGCGCTGCCGGACGTCAGCGCGTGGAGAGGACGTGCAACTGCGCAGCCAGGGTCCGGTACTCCGGGCGGTCGGCGACCGCACGCTCGAGATCGAGGAGGCCGGCGACCGCGCCGGGCTCCAGGTCGAGCAGGGACGACGGGACCAGGTCGGAGAAGACCCGGACCCCGTGCACGTCCTCGACGGCGAAGCCGGCGTCGCCGAGCAGTGTCTCCAGCTGCTCGGCCGTGAACCTGGTCTCGGTGCCGCGATCCCCGGCGCCCGCCTGCGCTCCCGGCTCGAGCAGCGAGCGCGCCTGGGCGAAGTGGCCGGCCATCGCACGGGCCAGGACGGCGGCGTGCTGCTGGCTGACCACCAGGCTGAGAGCACCGCCGGGCCGCAGCGCGCGGCCGATCGTGGCGAGCGCCGCACTCGGATCGGCCACCAGGCCGAGCACTTCGTGACAGAGCACCAGATCGAACCCAGCAGGGTCGACCAGCCCGTCGAGTCCGTCGAGGTCGCCCTGGATCGAGGTGATGCGATCCGCGACGTCGTGCTCGCGGGCGCGCCGGTCCAGCGCCGCCAACGCATCCGGACTCGGGTCGACCACGGTGACCCGGTGACCGAGCTCGGCGATCCGGACCGCGAGACCTCCGGTGCCGCCGCCGATGTCGAGCACCGCCTGCGATGCCGACGAGTCGAGCCGGGAGCGACACGCCTCCCAGACGACAGCGGTGCGGATCGACGCGCGGCGCTCCAGGGGTCGCTCCATGCCGGAAACACTAGTGGTTCACCCGGCACCGCGGAGGACGGCACCGCCGCGTACCTCGGCGCGGTCATGACGTCGTCAAACGTGGTGCTTGGCAAGGCGGAGGAGGGAAGGCGGCCTTTGAGCGGAGCGGGCCGTCGACCGACGACAACGCGGCCAAGTGCCGCGGAGGACGGCGTCATGCGACTCGGAAGGGGGCATGGCTCGTGAGCCCCAGGGACGTTTCGACCAGCGCGAGGAAGCGGTCAGCATCGCGCACCAGATCGTCGGCCTCGCGCTCGGTCACCGCACGGCGCGAGCCTGCCTCGGCGGCAGCGCGCTTCTGCGCACCGGCGGAGAAGAAGGTGGCCCACTCGGTGAACTCAGGAGCCACCTCGGTGAGCAGAACCCAGGCGTTCTTCTGCCGGCGCCGTGCCGCCGGCAGCGGCTGGGCACGCGCGGCGAGCACCGCAGCCGTGGCTCGCAACGCGGCCACGTGTGCGAGGGCGTACCGCTGTGGCACGTCGGTGCAGGTGATCGCCTCGCGCAACGACTCGGCCGATCGCTCGAGGTAGGAGTGCGTCGACGCCGGGAGCATCAGGTTCATCAGGCCCTCAGTCCAGGGCCGCGGCGAGGCGCCAGACGCCACCGGCCGGGTCGAAGGCGAGGTCGAAGACGCCGAAACCCGGGTCGTCAGCCGTGGCGACCGCGCGACCGCGCGCCGCCGTCACCCGCCAGACCTCGCGTTCGCGGATCAGTTCGGAACGACCGGGCTGGTCCTCGGGACGTCGCAGCCACCAGGCACCGACCTCCATCCAGTGCGCGACGACCTCGCGCACCTGCCACAGCCGGCCCCGCCAGAGGAACTGCTGCGGACCGTCGTCGGGGACCTCTGCCCCGGAGGCGGGATCCAGGGTCAGGACGTCGGAGAACGGCTCCGCCCACGCTCCCGGACCGTCGGCCCCGTAGCCGGGCACCGGCCCCTTGCGCACCTCCACCAGGTCGTCGTACTGCCGCATTGCGCTCTCCTTCCGCTCGTCGTTGCGCTGGTCCTGCTCGGCGACGACCCCTGTCGGCGGTGGGATGGAGGATGGGGGTCGAGGTCACCCTCCATCCACCGCCTGTTCGAACAGGTGTTCGAACAATCCAAAGGTACACCCGCCTCCCGACACCTCGTCAAGCACCGTTCCGGGGCGTTGGATACGTTTCGGCCATGCCTGACGAGACACCCGAGGAGCACCCGTCGATCGCCCGTTTCCGGGCGGCGCTGACCCGGGCGGGCGGACAGGGCAGGATCGTCGTCCTGCCCGATTCGGTGCACACCGCAGCGCTCGCCGCCGAGGCCCTGGGGTGCGAGGTCGGCGCCATCGCCAACAGCCTGGTGTTCACGGTGCCCACCGAGGACGGGGCCGGCGAGCCGGTCCTGATCCTCACCTCCGGGGCGCACCGGGTCGACACCGACAAGGTCGCCGCCCTGATCGGCGTCGACGCGCTGCGCCGCGCCAAGCCGGAGTTCGTGAAGGAGCGGACCGGGCAGGTGATCGGCGGGGTCTCCCCCATCGCGCACCCGGCCCCGATCGCGACCTACCTGGACCCGTCACTGCGCCGCTTCCCCGAGCTGTGGGCGGCAGCGGGCCACCCGGCAGCTGTCTTCTCGACGACGTACGACGAACTGGCCACGATGACCGGCGCGACCGAGATCGAGGTGAACTGACGTGTCGGTGGAGATCTGGATCAACCCGGCCTGCAGCAAGTGCCGTTCGGCCAAGGCCGACCTGGACGCCGCCGGGATCGAGTACGTCGAACGCCGCTACCTCGAGGAGCCGCCCTCGCCTGCCGAGCTGGCCGCCGTCCTCGACCGGCTAGGTCTCGAACCGTGGGACATCGCCCGGCCGGCGGAGACCCGCGAGGCCGGGATCACCGTGCCCAAGGACGCCGACCACCGTGCCGAGTGGATCGACGCGCTGATCGCGAACCCCAAGGCGATCCAGCGACCGATCATCACCGCGAGCGACCGCACGACCGTCGTGGCCCGGGACCCCGAGACGGTCGCCGCGATCGTCGTACGGGAGCGGGGCTAGCCCGCACGCACCTCCTCGGAGACCTGCACACAACCTTCACGAGTCATCCCCCACTCCTGACCGCGCAGCCTCCTAGGCTCGTTGCATGCCAGTGACCGGAGCGGTTCGGAGGATCCTCGTCGTCGAGGACGACGCGGTGATCAACCAGGCCGTCACCGACCGGCTCCGCGGCGTGGGCTACGACGTCGTCCAGGCCTGGGACGGTCCCGGTGCGGTGGAACAGTTCACGGAGACGCCCGTCGACCTCGTCGTGCTGGACGTCATGCTTCCCGGGTTCGACGGCCACGAGGTGTGCCGGCGGATCCAGGCCCGGCGGCCGGTTCCGGTGCTCATGGTCACCGCCCGGGACGACGAGACCGACATCCTGGTCGGGCTCGGTGTCGGCGCGGACGACTACCTGACCAAGCCGTTCCGGATGAAGGAGCTCGTCGCCCGGGTCGCGGCCCTGCTCCGCCGGGTCGAACGGGCCGCCGAGCTCGCCGCAGGTCCCGCCGCGTCACTGGGCGACCTGCGCATCGATCCGGCCGCCCGCAGGGTCTGGGTCGCCGGGACCGAGACCCACCTGACGCCGACCGAGTTCGACCTGCTCGCGTGCCTGGCGACCAACCCCGGGGCGGTCCTGACCCGGGAGACCCTGTACGCCGAGGTCTGGGGCTGGTCGGACGCCTCCGGGACCCGGACGGTCGACAGTCATGTGAAGGCTCTGCGAGCGAAGATCGGCGCCGACCGGGTGCGCACGGTTCACGGTGTCGGTTACGCCCTCGAGCCCGGTGACGCACCATGAGCCGGCTGCTGGACCAGGTCACGTCCGTCAAGGTGAAGCTCGGCCTGCTGGTCGCGGTCAGCGTCACGGTGGCCTCGGTGGTCGCGGCGATCGGCGTCGGCGGAGGTGTGCCGTTCTGGCTGAGTGTCCCGGTCACAGTGGCGATCGCCCTGGGCGTGACCCAGCTGCTGGCGGTCGGGATGACATCCCCGCTGCGCGAGATGACCGCGGCCGCGCGCCGGATGGCCCGCGGCGACTACTCCGTCCGGGTCACCGCGACCTCGAACGACGAGGTGGGCGATCTGGCCAGGGCGTTCAACCGGATGGCCGCAGACCTCGCAGGAGTCGACCGGCAGCGGCGCGAACTCGTGGCGAACGTGAGCCATGAGCTCCGGACCCCGCTGACCGCCTTGTGCGCCGTACTCGAGAACCTCGCCGACGGCGTCGCCGAGCCGGACCCCGTGACCCTCGGCACTGCGCTCGCCCAGGCCGAGCGGCTTGCCGCGCTCGCCACCGATCTGCTCGACCTGGCCAAGGTCGACGCCGGCGAGGCCCGGCTGTCGACCACACAGGTCCCCGTCGGCGCCCTCCTGGAGCGCGTCGTCGCCGAGGCCCGCGTGGTCGGTCGCGACGTGACGTACGACGTCCGGGTGATGCCGCCGGCGCTCGTCGCCACCGCCGACCCGGCGCGGCTGCACCAACTGGTCGCCAACCTGCTGGACAACGCGTCGCGCCACAGTCCGGCCGGCGGCGTCGTCCGGATCACCGCCGGCGACGAGGCCGACGGCTGGCGCCTGGAGGTCACCGATCAGGGACCGGGCCTCCCGACCGCTGACCGCGACCGTGTCTTCGAGCGGTTCGGCACCCTCACCGACGCCGAAGGCGGAGGCGGCACCGGGCTCGGTCTCGCGATCGCCCGCTGGGTGACCGACCTGCACGGCGGAACCATCCACTTCGTCGATCCGGAGGCGGGCAGCACCGGCGCCCGGGTCCGCGTCGATCTTCCACGCGAGCCGCGACAGCGCGTGCACGTCCCCACCAACGCACAGGAGTCGGTCATGCCGAACGTCGACGTCAGCCCCACCCCACCGGTTCCCGGGCCGCCTCCGCCGTACCCGGCCCATCCGGCTGCCGGCCCCCGGCCGCCCCAGCCGGTCATCGACCCGCTGTTCGGCACGTTCTGGCCCGAGTCCGGCCTGCGCGGGAGCGCCCGCCCGGTGCTGGCCTGCCTCGCCGTCGGACTGCTGGCCGGCCTGATCCTGCCGTTCCGGGACCTCGGCCTCGGCACGTTCGTCGCGCTGCTGGCGGCCGGCGGCGTCGTCCTCCGGTTCAGCGTCCACCGCCGGTCGCCGTTCACTCTGACCTGCGCAGCGCTGTGCGCACTCCTCGCGTCGGTCGTCATGTTCCGGGATGCCGAGTGGATCGCCGTCCTGTGTCTCCTCGCCGGATGCGCGGTCTGCATGGCCGGACTGGTCAACGGGCGCAGCCTGCCGGCCTTCGTCCTGGCTGGAATCTCCTGGCCGCTCGCCGGGCTCCGCGGGCTTCCCTGGCTCGGCCGCTCGATGCGCGCGGTCACCGGCCAGCGGAACAGCGCGGCGGTGCTGCGCACGGTCGCCTGGTCGGTCCTCGGCGTCGTCGTCTTCGGCGTGCTCTTCGCCTCGGCCGACGCGCTCTTCGCCGAATGGGTGGGCGCGATCGTCCCGGACCTGCGGATCGACTCGCTGGTGCTCCGTGCGTTCATCACCGTCGGGGTGGGCGGCGTGGTCCTGGCTGCGACGTATCTCGCCCTCAACCCGCCGCAGGTCGAACCCGCCGGTGGTCCGGTTCGCCCGGTCGCGCACCGCTATGAATGGCTGGCTCCGGTCCTGCTCATCGATGGCGTCTTCCTGCTGTTCCTCGGCGCCCAGGTCACCGTCCTCTTCGGGGGCCACGACTACCTCGCCGAGACCACCGGCCTCACCTACGCGGAGTACGTGCACCAGGGGTTCGGTCAGCTCACCGTCGCGACCGCACTGACTCTGCTGGTCGTGTGGGCGGCCGCTCGCAAGGCGCCGCGTGCCACGCCGGCGGACCTCGCCTGGCTGCGCGGCTCACTGGGCCTGCTCTGCGCACTGACCCTGGTCGTGGTCGCGTCCGCTCTCCACCGGATGCACCTCTACCAGGAGGCGTACGGGTTCACCCAGCTCCGCCTGCTCGTCGACGTCTTCGAGGGCTGGCTCGGGCTGCTGGTGCTGGCAGTGATGGCAGCAGGCGTGACGCTGCGGACGGCCTGGCTCCCCCGCGCAGCCTTGCTCAGCGGGGCCAGCGCCCTCCTGCTGCTGGCGGCGATCAACCCGGACGCCTGGATCGCGCAGCACAACGTCGACCGCTACGCCGAGACCGGGAAGGTCGACTTCGCCTACCTTCAAGGACTCTCCGCGGATGCGGTGCCGGCGCTGGCCACCCTTCCGGACGACGTCGTCCAGTGCGCGCTGATCGGCCACGAGCCCAGTGACGACGACTGGCTGGAGTGGAACCTGGGACGCCACCGCGCCGAGCCGTTCCTGCTCACCCCGCCCACCGACCCCGCGGTCGTCGCCGCGGCCTGCGAGCAGGCTGCCGACTGAGGTCGGCCCGGCTCAGGGGGTCGGTCCGTACAGGCCTCGGGAGTACTGCTCGCCGTAGTAGGCGTCCAACTCCTCGAGGCTGAGCTCGGAGGCATCGAGTTCACGGGCGATCACCGCGCGCCGGGGTACCTGACCCTCGGGGTCCCAGGTGGCCGGGTCCCACAGCCCGGAGCGGAGGAACGCCTTGGCGCAGTGGTGGAACAACTCCTCGATCTCGACGACCACGGCGAGGATCGGGCGGTGGCCCTTGACCACCAGGTCGTCGAAGAACGGGGCCTGCGAGACGAGCCGGGCGCGGCCGTTGATCCGCAGGGTGTCGCCGCGACCGGGGATGAAGAAGTTCAGCCCGACGTGCGGGTTCTCCAGGATGTTCTTGTAGCCGTCCGCGCGCCGGTTGCCGGGACGCTCCGCCAGAGCGATCGTCACGTCGTCGAGGACGTGCACCAGGTCACCGGCGGGGTCGCCCTTCGGCGAGGCGTCGCACGCGCCGGCGGCCGACGACGTCGCCATCACGCAGAACGGCGACGCGGCCAGCCAGTCACGGTCCAGGTCGGTGAGCGCCGTACGGGCCTTGTCGCGCACCCTCGGCAGCGGCTCACCGAGGAGTGCGACGAGCGCGTCCTCGTCGGCGATCTCGGTCCAGGTCGTGTCCACGACAAGACAGTACGTTCGCGCCCGCTCTGCAGGCGAACGGGTTTCGCGCCGTCTACCGTGTCGTCGTGGAACTGCTCCCCCTGGTGTTCTCCAGCGGCTGGGCCAGCGGCGTGAACGCCTACCTGGCCGTCCTCGTGCTGGGCCTCTCCGACCGCTTCGGGGATTTCGCCGAGATCCCGGACGCGCTCGGTCGTGCCGATGTCCTGATCGCCGCCGCCGTGCTGTGCGCGGTCGAGTTCGTCGCCGACAAGGTGCCGTACGTCGACTCCACCTGGGACGCGATCTCGACCGTGATCCGTCCGCTGATCGGCACCGTGATCGCGCTCCTCGTCTCGGGGGACGCCACGTCGCTCCAGCAGGCCGGGTACGCCGCGATCGGCGGCACGACCGCGCTGGCGAGTCACGCGGTCAAGGCCGGTGGCCGCCTGGCGATCAACAGCACACCGGAGCCGTTCTCCAACATCGCGGCGAGCATCGCCGAGGACGTGACCGTCGTCGCCGTGGTGCTGCTCGCGATCCAGCACCCGTGGCTCGCGATGGCGGTCTGCATCGTGCTGCTCATCGTCGGGATCGCCCTCCTCGTCCTGGTCCTGAAAGTCGTCCGCCGTGGCTGGCGACGCTGGAAGGGACGTACCGCCCCGGCTTAGACGACGGCACCCTAAGGTTGCGCGCATGGCACGTGTCGTGGTGGTCGGTGGCGGTTTCGGTGGCTTGGCGAGCGCAGCCAGGCTGGCCAAGCTCGGCCACGAGGTGACCCTGGTCGAGGCCGCGGCACAGCTCGGCGGTGCGCTCGGCACGGTCGAGCAGGACGGCTTCACCTGGGACTCAGGACCGACCGACACGCTGCTCCCGGCAGTGATCCGGGACTTCTTCCGCAAGTCCGGACGCGCCGCCGAGAAGGAGTTCGACCTCGTGCCGGTCGAACCCGTCGCGCGGCACCGGTTCTCCGACGGCACCGAACTGGATCTCCCGGGCGGCAGCCGCGCAGCCCAGCTGGCGGCGATCGACTCCGCCCTCGGCGACGGGGCGGGCGGCCGCTGGGTCAGTTACGTCGACGACCAGGCCGCGGCCTGGGAACTGCTGCGCAGTGACTGGTTCGAACGACCGTGGTCACCCGAGCACGCGTCGAAGGAGACCCTCGCACTGCTGGACAGCCGGCTGACGCTGCGCAAGGCCGTCCTGCGGGAGTTCCGAGACGACCGGCTCCGGGAACTGGCACTGCACCGGGTCACCTTCGAGGGCCACGATCCGCGCAACGTGCCCGCCTGGGTCGGGCTGTGGGAGTACGTCGAGCAGAACTTCGGGCGGTGGACCCTGCCCGGCGGGATGGGTCAGCTCACCGCCATCCTCACCGACCGGCTGCGCACCCGCGGCGTCACCGTGCTCACCCGCACCGAGACCAGGGACCTGGTCGTGGAGAACGGCCGGGTCGTCGCGGTGCGAGTCGACGTCGAGGGCATCACCGAGGACCTGGCCGCCGATCACGTGGTGGTCGCGATCGACCCGCGGCGGCTGCCGGTGCTGGCCCGGTACGTCGAGCGGACGATGCCGGTCATCCCGCCGGTGGTCTGTCACGTCGGCCTCGTCGGTGACGTGCCGGACCTGCCGCACGAGGTCGTCCTGCACGGCGACCCGAGCCTGGTGCTGCGGACCAACGGCACCGCGCCGGAGGGTGCCCACGCGTGGACGATCCTGGGCCGCGGCAAGCTCGCCGAGGACATCGTCGTCGCGTTGCACCGGGCGGGGATCAAAGTGCGCGATCTCGTCGAGGTCCGCGTGGACCGCTCTCCGAAGGAACTCGTCCAGACCTGGAACGGCTCCCCCAACGGCGTGCTGTGGCAGGGCCCGCGCACCGTCACCCGCAAGCTCGGGACCCGTACCCCGATCGACGGCGTGGTGATGGCCGGAGCGCACACCACCCCCGGCGCAGGCCTGCCCAGCGTCGGCCTGTCGGCGGCTCTGGCCGCCCAGGTGATCGGCCCGGCCTAACCCGAGGTCCTCACAGATTTCCCACGCAGGGCCAGCGTCGCGAGACGCAAGCATGGCAAGGCGGAGGAGCGAAGGCGGCCTTCAGCGGAGCGCAGCGGAGCGGCCGTCGAGCCGACGACAACGCAGCCAGGCGCCGCGTATCGGGGCGCTGGTCAGGCGTGGCAGGCGAGTGCGGAGTAGATCTCGCGCGTCGCCTTGGACCGGTTCAGGGTGTAGAAGTGCAGCCCCGGAGCATCGCCGGCGAGCAGGTCGTCGCAGAGTTCGGTCGCGATCCGGATGCCCTCGGCACGGACGGCCTCGGGGTTGTCGGCGAGCGGTTCGATCCGGGCGAGCACCTCGTCGGGCATCTCCCGACCGGAGAGCTCGACCATCTTCTTCATGGAACCGATCGCGAGGATCGGCATGATGCCCGGGATGATCGGCATGTCGATGCCGACCGCGCGGCAGCGCTCCACCAGCCCGAAGTAGTCCGAGGCACGCAGCACCATCTCGGTGACCCCGAACTCGGCACCGGCGTCGTACTTCGCCTTCATCACGGCGACGTCCTCGTCCAGGGAGGTCGCGTCGCGGTGTCCCTCGGGGAAGACGGCCACGCCGATCGCGAACTCACCGCGCTCGCGGACCAGTGCGACCAGATCGGCGGCGTAGTCGACGCCGCCCTCGGTGCGGATCCACTCCGTGCCCGGTCCGCCGGGCGGGTCACCGCGCAGGGCGAGCACGTTGGACACCCCGGCGTCGGCGAGCGAGTCGAGGATCTCGCCGATCTCGGCGACGGTGTGCCCCACACAGGTCAGGTGGGCCATCGGCGTCATCGTGGTCTCGCGCGCGATCCGGCCGGTGATCTCGATGGTGCGGTCACGCGTCGTACCGCCCGCGCCGTAGGTCACCGAGACGAAGGTCGGCTTGAGTTCCTCGAGCTCGCTGAGCGAACGCCACAGCACCTCCTCACCCGCTTCGTCCTTCGGAGGGAAGAACTCGAACGAGAAGGAGCGCTGTCCCGACGCGAGGAGCGTCGCGATGCTCGTGGGCTGTCCCGTGACCATGTCGCAGAGGATACGAGGGCTACGCTCGCGGCGTGACGAAGTCTCAGGAAGTCGCCTCCGTCGACGCGCCAGCCTCCCGGACGAACGCCGGTTCTCCGTGGGATGCGGCCGCGTTCCGCGCCGGTATCGAGGAGATCGTCCAGGTTTTCGTCGACTCCCAGGCCTCCTGGCTGGACATGCTGGGTGAGGACGCCCAACGTCTCGTCGAGCACGCCCGGATCAGCGTCACCGGAGGCAAGCGGTTCCGGGCCGCGTTCTGCTGGTGGGGACACCTCGCGATCGCACCCGCCGCCGACGAGGCCGCCCTGCTCAAGGCGTGCGCATCGCTCGAACTCCTGCACGCGAGCGCTCTGGTCCACGACGACTACATGGACGCCTCCGACGTACGCCGGGGGCGGCCCGCCACGCACCGCGCGTTCGAGAGCCTGCACCGCGAGAACGGCTGGTCGGCGAGCCCGGCCCAGTACGGCGCCTCCGCGGCGATCCTGCTCGGTGACCTGCTGCTGTCCTGGTCCGACGAGATGCTGCGCACCTGCGGGATGCCCGCCGAACGGGTCCTCGAAGCACTCGGCTACTTCGACCTGACCCGCAGCGAGGTGGTCACCGGCCAGTTCCTCGACGTGTCGGCCCAGGCACGCGGCGCCAGCGACGTGGACACCGCGATGACCGTGGTCCGCTACAAGTCGGCGAAGTACTCGATCGAGCGGCCGTTGCACATCGGCGCCGCTCTCGCCGGCGCCGGCGCTGCCCGGATCGAGGAACTCTCCCGGTTCGGGCTGCCGCTGGGTGAGGCCTTCCAGTTGCGTGACGACCTGCTCGGCGTCTTCGGCGACCCCGAGGTCACCGGCAAACCCGCCGGGGACGACCTCGTCGAGGGCAAGCGCACCGTGCTGATCGCGCTGGCGCTCGACGGGCTCAGCGGCGCGGACCGCACCCTGCTCGACAGCAGCCTCGGGCGACCCCTCGGCGCTGACGAGGTCGCCGAGCTCCGCCGGTTGATCGACGCCAGCGGGGCGCACGAGCAGGTGGAGGACGTGATCACCGCGCTGACCACCCGTGCCCTGGAGGCACTCGACACTGCCGAGGTACGGACCGAGGCCAGGGCGGTGCTCCGCGACCTCGCCGCGGCCGCCACCCAGCGAACGGTCTGAGCAGGGCACCCGCGATGAGAGGGATCTTCTTCGACGAGGACGACGCTCGCGAGGTCGAGCGACTGCTGTCGAACGACGGGTACGAAGTCGCGCTGAGCCGGGTCCGGTACGCGGGCGAGGACGACGACGAGGGCCATCCGTGGGCAGTCAGCAGCGATGCCCCCGCGATCGTCCTGGAAGTGCTGGTCGACCGGTTCGACGGCTGGCTCGACGAGGACCCCGACCCGGCGTGGGCGCCTCCGTCGACGCCGGCTGTGCCGCTGGACCTGCCCGGAGCGCCGAAGCGGCACCACCATCCGCCGGGCAGCGGGTCCTAGGACCCCCTAGCCCAGTGCGGCGATGTCCAGGTCGGGCCCGTCCCCGCGGAGCAGGACGCTGAACGGGACCGGGTCGGTCGCCCGTTCGGCGAGGACGCCGAGCAGTCCGGTGAACGCGTCGTGGTCCTCGCGCGCCAACGGCGCCCAGCCGTCCCAGAGCACGACCACCGGGTCCTCCAGGTCGCGCAGGCAGTCCGCGAGGGCGTCGAGGTTGCGCCCGAACCACTCCGGGAGGTCCAGCGCGAGCGCGAAGGCGTCCAGGGTCTCCGTCTTGCTGGTGTGCGTCCAGCCGTCGACATGACCGAAGCGGGCGCCCGCGTGCTCGACCGTACGACGCACGTCCGCCGCGTCGAAGGCGGCCTGCCAGCGGTAGATCCCCGGCTCCTGGTGCCCGGCCAGCAGGCCGGCGAGTCCACTCATCGGTCCTCCTCCCCGGGCACCGCCACGATCACCCGGAACGACGCGTAGTGATCGTCGGTGTAGTACAGCGTGCCGTCCTCCCCGGCGACGATCCGTCGCGCGCCCCGGTCCGGGGAACCCGGCGTGGGCACCGTGTACTCACGATAGAAGCCGGATCGCTGTCGCGGTAGCAGCCCCTCGCGGTTGCCGAAGGTGACGCCGTCGCGGTCGTAGGCGAACGGCCCGCCGGCCTCGATCGCGCGCAGGACCTGCCGGCCTTCGCGAGGAAGCGCCGCGTAGGCGATGGTGCCGCTGTCCGCGGAGGCGCCCGGCGCGGCCGGTGCGTTCGACCCGGAGCCCTCCGGACCGCCGCGTGACCAGGTCAGGAGCGCGACCACCACCACGGTGGCGACCACCAGCAGCGGGACCCGGAGGCGCGGCGACATCGGCTACTCGTTCAGAGAGCCATCGCCTGGGCGCGGCGCTTGACCTCCGAGCCGCGGTTCTCGCGCAACGCGTCGATCGGACGGCCGGGCAGGCTGTCATCGGCGGTGAACAGCCAGGTCAGGATCTCCCGGTCGTCGTACCCGCCGTCGTGCAGCACGATCAACAGGCCGGACACGCCCTTGACGATCTCGCCGTTCATGAACAGCTCGGCCGGGACCTGCTGGCCCGCGCCGGGGGTCGGCACGGCCGCGGCCAGCTGGTGCTCGCGGATGAGGGTACGGATCCTGGTCACGCTCACACCCAGAGCGGCCCCGGCCGCCTTCCAGTCGAGCCAGTCGGGGATCAGGGTCGCCAGGTCGACGTTCTCCGAAGTCGGGTCGGAACCGGTGCCGGACGTCTGGTCAGGGGTGTTCTCGCTCACGTACCCATGCTGCCAGCCGCGCCGCGCTACCGCGATTCGGGCATCCCTCCCTCTAAACTCACATCGATCGGTACCTTCCCCACCGGTCACCGCGGGAGGACGTAGTGGAGCGCACGGACACGGGTCGCAGCGACGACCCGCTGATCGGTCGCATCCTCGACGGCCGGTACGAGGTCCGGTCCAAGGTCGCCCGGGGCGGCATGGCGACCGTCTACCAGGCCCGCGATCTGCGGCTCGACCGCACCGTCGCGGTCAAGGTGATGCACGCCGGGATGGGAGACGACCCCGAGTTCGTCGCGCGGTTCGAACGCGAGGCGCGATCGGCGGCACGACTCTCGCACCACAACGTGGTCGCCGTCTTCGACCAGGGCGACGACGCCGGGACGCTGTTCCTGGTGATGGAGTACGTCCCCGGCCTGACCCTGCGCGACCTGATCCGCAAGGAAGCCCCGATGGCGCCGGGCAAGGCGCTGGCGCTGCTCGAACCCATCCTGGCCGCGCTGGCAGCGGCGCACGTCGCCGGGATGATCCACCGCGACGTGAAGCCGGAGAACGTCCTGCTCGCCGACGACGGGCGGGTCAAGGTCGCCGACTTCGGTCTCGCCCGCGCGGTGAACGCCGAGACGCAGCACACCGCGACCGGCGGCGTACTGATCGGCACCGTCTCCTACCTCTCCCCCGAACTCGTCGTCGACGGCAAGGCCGACGCGCGCTCCGACGTGTACGCCGCCGGGGTGCTGCTCTACGAGATGCTCACCGGTCAGAAGCCGCACCAGGCCGACAGCCCGATCCAGGTGGCGTACAAGCACGTGCACGAGGACGTCCCGCCGCCCTCGGCCCGGGTGCCCGGCCTCCCGCCGTACGTCGACGCGCTGGTGGCCCGGGCGACCGCCCGTGACCGCGATCTGCGCCCCTCGGACGGCCGGATGCTCCTGCACCAGGTACGCCGGGTGCGCCAGGCACTCGACCACGGCGTCACCGACGACCCGGAGCTGACCGCGGACCTGCAGCCGCGGACCTCGGCCGGGATCGACCGCACCGGCGAGCTCGACGTCGTACCGGTGCGCGACGAGGTGTACGCGGTGCCCGACTTCATGGACGACCCCGGCTTCGACAAGACGACGCCGGTGCCCCGGATCCCGGTGGTCCCGGTCACCAGGACCGCGGCGACGCCGCCGCAGCAGCCCGGCGTGCCGCCGCCGGCCGTCGGCGAGCCCGGCCATCCGGGCTACCCCAGCGAACGGCGTTCGCGGCGCGGGCTGTTCCTGCTGATCTCGGTGCTCCTGCTGGCGCTGCTCGTCGGACTCGGCGGTTGGTACCTCGGCGTCGCCCGCTACACCACGACGCCGGCGGTGATCAGCCTGACCGAAGCGGCTGCCGAGGCGAAGGTCGAGAAGGCCGGCCTGTCCTTCGAGACCGGAGACGCGCAGTACTCCGAGACGGTCGCGAAGGGTTCGGTGATCGAGACCGATCCCGCCCCCGGTGACCGGATCCGTGAGGACGGCACCGTCACCGCGACGATCTCGCTGGGACCCGAGCGCCACGAGGTCCCGGCGCTGCGCGGCCGCACCCAGACCGAGGCGGAGGCACTCCTCGACTCGGCGAACCTCTCCCTGGGCACGGTCCGCGAGGTCTTCAACGAAGTCGTTCCCGCCGGGAAGGTGATCACCACCGACCCCCGTCCGGGCACGCCGCTGAAGCGCGAGGCCGCGGTGTCCTTGGTGATCAGCAAGGGCAAGCAGCCGGTGCCGATCAGGGACTGGACCGGGCGCAACGCCGCGAAGGCCGAGAAGGCGCTCAAGGCGCGCGGTTTCAAGGTGACCGTGGACGAGCAGAACAGCGACACCGTGATCGCCGGCCGGGTGATCTCGCAGACCCCGAACAGCGGCACCGGCCACAAGGGCGACACGATCACGCTGGTGGTCTCGAAGGGCCCCGAGCTCGTCGAGATCCCGAGGGTGAAGGGATCGCGCACCGATTCCGCGATCGACCGGCTCGAGGCACTCGGCTTCGAGGTCGAGGTCGAGCGCAGCGTCCTCTACGTCGGGGCCGACTACGTGGTCGGCTGCAGCCCCGCCGAGGGCTCGTCGGTCCCCAAGGGCAGCACGATCACGCTGTCGATCGTCTGACGGTCGGAACGTAGGCTGCTCCGGTGCGCGACTCCGCCTCCCGGCCCTCCTCCCGGCCGATCGGGACCCATGTCAAGGTCGGCAGGGGCCTGGTCGACGGAGCGCTGGCGACCGCTGACGAACTCGGCGCCGAGACGATCCAGATCTTCGCCGGCAACCCGCGCGGCTGGGCGCACAGCGCCGGCGATCCCGCGAAGGACGCCGCTTTCTCCGATGCGTGCGCCGAGCGCGGGATGCGCACCTTCATCCACGCCCCGTACCTGGTGAACCTGGGCTCGCCCACCGCTGCGACGTACGAGAAGTCGGTGGCCAGCGTCGCCCACAACCTCGCGCGCGCCGTCCCGCTCGGCGTCGAGGGCGTGGTGGTGCACACCGGCTCCTGCGTGGACAAGGGCACCGTCGACAAGGCGCTGCGCCAGGTCCGCGAAGGACTGCTCCCCGTCCTGGACCTCCTGGACGAGGGGTCGCCGTGGCTGCTGCTCGAACCGACCGCCGGCCAGGGGCGCTCGCTGTGCGCGGGCGTCGAGGATCTCGAGCCGTACCTGGCCGCACTCGACCACCACCCGAAGGTCGGCATCTGCCTGGACACCTGCCACGTGTTCGCGGCCGGTGCCCCGTTGGACGAGCCCGGCGGCGCCGCCGCGACGCTGGACCGGCTCGTCGAGATCGCCGGGCCGGGCAGGCTCCGGCTGATCCACGCCAACGACTCCCTCGACGTACGCGGGTCCTTCCGCGACCGGCACGAGCGGATCGGCGAGGGCCACATCGGCGAGGACGCGTTCGCCGACCTGTTCGCGCATCCAGCCACCGACGGGGTGCCGTTCATCCTGGAGACGCCAGGGTCCGGTGACGTGACCGGCACGTGCCTGCCGCTGCTCAAGAAGTTGCGCGAACGATGACCGCCCCGGGCACCGTCCGCGAGCGCCGGACGGCGCTGCTGGCCACGCTGACACTGCTGGCGATGACAGCCTGCTGGGGATCGACCTTCTACCTGATCCACGACCTCGTCGAACGGGTCCCCGCGGTCGACTTCCTGGCGGTCAGGTTCGCGATCGCGAGTGTGGCGATGCTGCTGATCGCGCCGCGCGCGATCAGCCGACTGGACCCCGTGGTCCGCAAGCACGCGCTCGTCCTGGGCGCCTTGTACGGCGTGGCCCAGATCCTGCAGACCGTCGGGCTGGCGCACACCGCGGCGAGCGTCTCCGGCTTCATCACCGGGATGTACGTCGTCTTCACGCCGTTGTTCGCCGCGGCGATCCTGCGCACCCGGATCACGGGGATGACCTGGGCAGCCGTCGGACTCGCGGTGACCGGTCTCGGCGTGCTCACGCTCGAGGGGTTCAGCATCGGGTACGGCGAGGGACTGACCCTGATCGCCGCGGCGATCTACGCGCTGCACATCGTCGGCCTGGGCGCCTGGTCCAAGCCGGCCGACGCGATCGGGATGTCGATCCTGCAGTGCCTGATGATCACCGCCATCTGCTTCGTGGTGGCGGTGCCGGACGGGATCACGCTGCCCGACCGCACCAGCGACTGGTTAGCGGTGATCTACATGGCGCTCTTCGCCGGGGCTGCGGCGCTGCTCGGGCAGACCTGGGCGCAGGCGCACCTGCCACCCACCCGCAGCGCCATCATCATGAGCATGGAGCCGGTCTTCGCCGCGTTCTTCGCGGTCGTCCTCGGCGGCGAGTCGGTGACCTGGCGGATGCTCTGCGGCGGGCTGATGGTGTTCGCCGCGATGCTGCTCGTCGAACTCGTGCCACGGCGCCGGATCGAGGGCGAGGTCGTGCACATCGCCGTCTGAAGGCACGGCCACCCGGGTGCTCGTCATGGCAGCAGCAGCGCGGCGTCGCCGAACTCGTGCCACAGGTAGCCGCCGTCCACTGCTGCGTCGTACGCCCGTTGGCTCAGCTCACGGCCTGCGACCGCCTCGACGAGGAGCAGGTGCGAGGCCTGCGGATCGTGCCAGCCGGTGATCAGCCCGGTGACGACCCGGGGCGGATCGGCGGGCGTGACCACCCGCTCGGTCCAGCCCGAGCGGGCGACGACGCGTCCGCCGTCGTCGACGGCCGACTCGAGTGCGCGGGTGACGGTGGTCCCCACGGCGACGACCCGGCCGCCGCCGGCCCGGACCGCGTTCACCAGTCGCGCTGTCGTCTCCGGCACGGCGAACCGTTCGGCCTGCGGCGCCTCGCCCGCCTCCTGCGAGGAGACCCCGGTGTGCAGCGTGACCGGGGCGATCGCGACACCGTGCGCGACCAGGTCGGTCACCAGGCGTGGCGTGAACGGGCGAGCGGCCGAGGCCATCTCGGCACTGCCGGGGCGGGTACCGAAGACGGTCTGGTAGGCGCTCAGCTGGAAGCGCCGCGGCAGGTACCCGTAGGCGATCGGCCGGCCGTGCCCCGCCAGCCGGTCCTGGATCGGGCCGTCGACACGAGCCCGCCAGAGCCGGTTGCCGAGCCCGGTCGGCGAGGACCCCGACGACGGGTACGGCTCCACGAGCGCGACCGTGACCGCACCGGTCACCAGGGTGTCTCCCACCCGTGCGTCGAGGACGGCACGGTCGGCGAACGGCGCGGTCCGGACCTCGACCACCCAGGTGCCGTCCTCGAGCGGCGCGGCCAGATGCAGCACCACCGGGCCGTGCCCGCGGCGTCCGGTGACGAGGTCGGCGTCGAGTTCGGCCGCCACGGTGGCGGAGTCGTTCACGACCAGCAGGTCCCCGGCACCGAGATGCCCGGTGAGTTCCCGGAAAGTGGTGTGCTCGATCCCGGCGGGCCGGGCGACGAGCAGACGGACGGCGTCCCGCTCCAGTCCGCGCGCCTCAGCGGGCGCCGGTGCCGTCGACTCGCCCGGCGCGCGGAAGTGGATGCTGGGCCGCTCCTCGAGGATCCGCACCTCAGGCCCCCACACGGACGTTGCCCGGCACGGCAGCCGCGAAGTCAGCGGCCCGGTAGCGACCCGACTCCGGGTGCGCGGCCAGCAGGCCGAGCAGGCGCGGTACGACGCTCTCCGGCAGCGGGCGGTCGCTGATGTCCTCCCCCGGGAAGGCGTCCGCATGCATCTGCGTGCGCATGTCGCCGGGGTCGACGGCGTACGCCGTGACGGCGTCGTTCTCCGCCGCGAAGGTGAGCATCAGGTGGTCCAGCCCCGCCTTCGACGCGCCGTACAGGCCCCAGCCGGGGTAGTGCTCGACGGCGGCGTCCGAGGAGATCCCGACCAGCACGCCGCGGCTCGCGACCAGGTCGTCGAGGAGCTGGGTGGTGAGCACCAGGGGTGCGCCGAGATTGGTGCGCCAGACGTGTTGGAGGTCGTCGACGGTGACGCTGCCCAGCTCGGGAAGCCAGGTGTCCCGGCCGAGCGGGCCGAGCGTGCTGGCGTTGTGCACCAACAGGTCGAGCGAGCCACGGGCGCGTACGGCGGCGACCAGGGCGGCCCGGTGATCGGCGTCGGTGACGTCACCGGGGACGGGGACGATGCCCGGGCGGTCCGCAGCCTCGGCGAGCCGGGCCGGGTCGCGGCCGTCCACGACGACGGTCCACCCGTCGTCGGCGAGAGCGTGGGCGAGGGCGCGGCCGAGGCCGGCTGATCCTCCGGTGACGAGTGCGACAGGCATGTCCTGCTCCTAGCGTGCGGGTCTTGATCGGATGACTTGTTCCTGCCATCGTTCAAGTTAAAGTGAACTTGAAGTCAAGCCCGCATCCGATCAGGGCCGAGCGAAGGGACCACATGGACACCCACGACGTCCTCACCGTCAGCGAGGTCTCGCGGCGAAGCGGCTTCGCCGCGTCGGCATTGCGGTTCTACGAGGACCAGGGCCTGATCCAGGCCGGACGGAGCTCCGGCGGACAGCGACGGTACGAGCGCGGAGTGCTGCGTCGGCTCGCCTTCATCCGCGCCGCCGGCAACATCGGCCTGACACTGCAGGAGATACGCGAGGAACTGGCGACGCTCCCCTCCTCCCGGACGCCGACGAAGGCCGACTGGCAGCGCATCTCCCGGCACTGGCGCACCCGGATCGACGACCAGATCGGCGCTCTCGAACGGCTCCGGGACGGACTCGACGCCTGCATCGGCTGCGGCTGCCTGTCGCTGCAACGGTGCGCGTTCTCCAACCCGTCCGACATCGCGGCGGCCACCTCGGACGCGCCCGGCGCGGCGTACCTGCCGGCGCGCCTGCGCCGCCCGCAGCCGGCACGCTGAGAAGCCGCTATCGTCGCTGCCGACGGCGCAGGAACGGCGCCCGACCAGGGGAGGAAGACCGATGAGCGAGCAGCCGCCGAACCCGGAGCAGCCAGAGCAGCCGGAGCAGCCACAGCAACCCCAGTACGGCCAGCCCTACCCCCAGACTCCCCCGCCGCCGCCCGCGTGGCAGCCGCCTCCCGGACAGCCGTACGCCTACCAGCCACCGCCCCCGGCGCCCGGATCGGCGACCACGGCCCTGATCCTCGGCATCGTCGGCGTGGTGATGTGTCCCTTGGTGGCCTCGATCCCGGCGTGGATCATCGGCCGGAACTCGGTCCGCGAGATCGACGCCTCGCAGGGGCAGCTCGGCGGCCGCTCCACGGCCCAGGCCGGCTATGTGCTGGGCATCATCGGCACGGCGCTGGGCGCGCTGGGGATCCTCGCGTTCCTGGGCATCTTCGCGATCGGCGCCATGGTCACGAACGAACTGGACGACTGCAGCCAGACCGGTACGACGGAGTCCTTCACCATCGAGTGCTGACCCGCCGGCCCGGCCACGGCTGCGGTCTCGCAGGTCGGAATCGCTGTCCAGCGATCGGACATCGGGACTAGCCTCTCGCCATGGTTGTGGTGATGGCTCCGGATGCCACCGACGAACAGATCGCCCATGTCACCGAGCGGGTCGAGAGCGTCGGCGGCCAGGCATTCGTCAGCCGCGGGGTGGTGCGCACCATCATCGGCCTGGTCGGGGACATCGAGTCCTTCCACGGCCTGAACCTGCGCAGCATGGCCGGCGTCGCCGACGTGCACCGGATCTCGGACCCGTTCAAGCTGGTCAGCCGGCAGCACCATGCGGACCGCTCGACGGTCTGGGTCGGCCCCGTGGGTCACCAGGTGCCGATCGGCCCGGACACGTTCACTTTCATCGCCGGCCCGTGCGCGGTCGAGACGCCGTCGCAGACGCTCGAGGCCGCCGAGATGGCCAAGGCCGCCGGTGCGACGATCCTGCGCGGCGGCGCCTACAAGCCGCGCACCTCCCCCTACGCCTTCCAGGGCCTCGGGGTGAAGGGCCTGGAGATCCTGGTCGACGTCCGTGCGACGACAGGCCTCCCGATCGTGACCGAGGTCGTCGACGCGCGCGACGTGGCGGTCGTCGCCGAGCACGCCGACATGCTCCAGATCGGCACCCGCAACATGGCGAACTTCGGCCTGCTCCAGGCGGTCGGTGACGCCGGCAAGCCGGTCCTGCTCAAGCGGGGCATGACGGCCACCATCGAGGAGTGGCTGATGGCCGCCGAGTACGTCGCCCAGCGCGGCAACCTCGACGTCGTCCTGTGCGAGCGCGGCATCCGCACCTTCGAGCCCTCGACCCGGAACACGCTCGACATCTCCGCCGTGCCGGTCGTCCAGTCGATCAGCCACCTGCCGATCATCGTGGACCCGTCGCACGCGGGCGGGCGCAAGGACCTGGTCGTCCCGCTGTCCCGCGCGGCCATCGGCGTCGGAGCGGACGGCGTCATCGTCGACGTGCACCCGGACCCGGAGCACGCGCTCTGCGACGGTCCGCAAGCGCTCCTCGGCACCGAGCTGCGCGAGCTGGCCCAGGCCGTCCGGCAGATCCCGCCGGTCGTCGGCCGGCTGGACGCGAAGGAACGCATCCGCGGCTGAGCGAGTGGCCCGGGGCCGGCATGGCGCTGGGACTCAGCGGTTGCAGGTCGTCCGGGGAACGAAGACGACCACGCGCTGACCGGTCACGGGAACGGCTGTGCCCGCCGCGACTCTGCGCTGGGCGACCGGGGCCGGGCGCGGCTGGGCCGCTGCCGGGAGAACCCGGCACCCGGTCGCGCGGAACTTCGGCAGCCTGTGGGAAGACTGCGAGGTTCCGTCGGCTCCCACAGCTGGACCGATGCCGAGCGCTGCAGCCACGAGGGCGAGCACAAGGAACCGATGCGGGGCCATGGCGCACTGATCGGCACCGTGGCCACCGACCTGAGCCGCGCCGGAGGACTGTTCGGTCAGCCGAGGACGCCGGCCAGCACCGTCGCCGCCTTCTCGGCGTCCTCCCGCGTGACGTCGAGGTGGGTCAGCAACCGGACCCGCTGCGGACCGACCGCACCGACCCGCACGCCCGCCTCGGCCGCCCGGGCGACGACCTCAGGAGCGGACGGCACGTCGATCACGACGATGTTGGTCGGCACCGAGGCAGGGTCGACACCACACGCCTCGGCGATCAACCGCGCGTG